>JBHJMN010000040.1:0-51290 GCA_042219835.1 Paenibacillus elgii | reverse complement strand
CCGACCGTAGAAGCAGCACTGGCACACCCGGGCCGGTTCAAAACGGTACGTGATAACCTGGAAGTTAAGGACATTACGATCGGCGACGGTGAAGCGAGAAAGCGATACGTCCTGGTCCGAAATCCGGATGAAGCCAGACGTGACGCGGCGCGGCGTGAGAAGCATCTAACCGCGAAGCCGGGGCATGATGATGAATAAAAATACGATGGGGTAGGCAATGATGACAATTGCCTACCCCATTTTACTTGAAAAGAGATGTTGATTATTGAAAACATTACCAAACTAACCATATAGAAAAATTCTCCGATCAATCGGTAGAGGGAGCTTAGCAGACCGCCGATCTTTTACTCGGCAGCCTACTATCGTACCAGGTTATTCATAATCCAGCACGGGATCTACCATTCCGATATCCGTGATGTCGAGGACTGCCTGAAAGAGATTTGGCGGATATTCAGCAATCCGATGGCATAGATACAAATACCACTCATGACCATACGTTAAATAAATGCGAACAGGATAACCAGCGTTCTTCAATCGGCTGCTCAAATCCGGCCGTATCCCATATAACATCTCGAACTCAACCCCCGGCTCATGGATCCATTCCCGCTTGATGACTTCATCTGCGATAGACTCATCATGGGTGGCGATAGACACACGATGGCCTTTACGAATGGCCAGCTCCACAAGCTGTAAATATCTTTCGTTTAGAGCTGATGAACGCGGTATCGTTTGCTGTTCTGGCTCCTGGTACGCCCCTTTCACGATGCGGATCCGGCCAGGGATGGGCTGCAAGCCGTTCAAGTCCTGAGCCGTCCGGTTCAATTGTGTCTGAAGCGTTATGCCGATGTTCGCATATGCGGCTGCCGCTCTTTCATAGATCCAAAGGATCGAGTCGGTCTTGGCTGATTCCTCCATGCTGACAAACAGCTCGATATCGACCTGCTGAGATTGTGAGGCAAGTGCCGTCAGATGCTTATACGCCAGCTCGCTGTCTATCGATAAGCCGATGTGAGAAAGATCGAACGAGACGCGAGCCGGTATTTTACGCTCTGCCAAAGCTTGAATGAGCAGCGACAGCTCGAGTGCCGCTGCTTCACATGCTTGGACATCTGTCGTATTTTCGCCGATATATTCAAGCGATATGGCGTAACCTTTATCAACCAGCCGTCGTCCAGCCTCAAGACCGTCCTGCCGCTTCTCCCCCGTCACATACTTTGCTGCCGCACTCTGCAACAGCTGGTAGATGGCCGGCGTCTTCTCAACATAAGCCTTCAAATCGGATCGGCGGGCGATGGATTTCATCGCTACAGAAAATTTTTTTTCCAGACTACTCATTGTCACCATAAAGTGGTTCCTCCTCTTGTCTAATAGATTCAGTGTACATTCGAGACAGGATGAGAGGATTGTAAAAAATTGCGCTTATCTATACAGACATGGCATAAGTTTGAGGTGTTGTACCGACGATTCTAGCAAAGGCCTTCGCAAAATGGCTCTGGTCATAGAAGCCGGTGTCCACGGCAATTTCGGCAATGGGCCGCCCATTTTTCAATTCCTTCTTGGCGTGATTGATACGCAGCAGATTTTGATATGCATGAGGCGGCAGATGCGTGCTTTTTTTATACAAGCGAATGAGATGATAGCGGCTGATCCCGGCTACGTGTTCGAGAATTTCGAGTGTGATCCTATCCGTGTAATGCGCATGGATATATTCCTTGATCCGCTTGACGTACTTCTGTTCCAACATGCCATAAGGTTCATGCGTTAGATCGGAGGCATGCTTGTTTACGAGCGTATACACCAGTTCGATTAAAGCAGTTTCGATTTCGAGCGGTGAGGCGCTACGGCTCATCGCATCCAATGTACAATTGAGCATCCTGCTGCAGGCTTCATTCTTCCCATCTTCGAGCAAGAAAGGAAACTGAAGCCGATCGATATCGGGCAGTTCAAGATGAGCGAACCATTCCGGCTTAATAAACAACATTTTGTATTTCCATTTTATGGAATCCGCAGGCTGACAGGCGTGCAGAATGAGCGGCGGAAAGCTGATCATTCGCCCCGTCTCAACCCGCCACAAGACGCCATCACACCATGCCTGCGTTTCTCCTTCATCGATTAAACCGATGGAGTACTCTTCGTGAAAATGCTTTTGATAATTCAGGTCGTTCTTCTGGCATTGCTTCGCTTCCAAAAAAGGCAGCGACTCGTCTCGGTAAAAGGTCACATCCGTCATTTACAAGCCTCCAAATTAAAATAAGCCGAATCAACACATACCGATGCCTGCCGCGTATGTATGTACATATCTAACATTACAGTTCATAGTGGTAGAACATATTGTATATTTGTATTCTTGGAAATCGTTTGGCAAACTGACCAGCACTAACCGGTTTCGAACTGTCGTCCTTGGCGGCATTGATAGTATCTTTTAAGTAACTGTTAACATTTTTATTGTACCTGAATTGATACAAGGGGACAAAGAAGAGCCAGGATATATACCATGGTGATGATGTTCTTGTCTGAGCGGTAACCACGCGCTTTACGTTTGGCCGCTTGGAATAAGCTATTCACCTTCGTCGACGGCTTCGTTTGCAGCCTGAATGACATGGAATTTATCGAAGGTGATCGACGCTTTGGGGAAATTTCCTTCGTGCCTTTGATAAAGGCCGGTGACATGTCCATGCAGACCTCCGTAATGTTTTCTGCTTTGCCACCATGGGTTTCCAGTTGCTTTTTACACTCGTCCCATGTGCCGAAATCTTTGCCTTTGGTTACGCAGATGACGTTCTTTTGCTCCGGATCTATAATACAGGATTCCTTCCTCCATTATGCCCGCCTTAAGCATACGCTGGATCAGTCGCACAGTTTGCGGTCCTTGATCCGTACCTCCAGGCATTTTATCATCCAGCTATGGTCTACGTGATCGAAGAACCCCGATATATCTGCGTCCACAATCCAGTTCGTTTTCTTCGTCATGATGGTCGCATTTAACTTTCTCAATGCATCATGGCATCCAAGTCCGGGGCGAAATCCGAATGAAGAATCCAAAAAGTCCTGTTCCTATATGGCGGACAGGATTTTACTTACAGCTAACTGCACAATCTTATCTTCGTATGCTGGAATTACCCAATAGCCTCGCCTTTTGACTTCCAGGCTTCGGGATGTAACACACGCCTGGAAACTTATTGATCACTTCGTTATATTCAAATTGTGCATCGGTGATTGCGAGTTTGGAGTGTACTTCTAATGATTTACGGCTTTCGTGACCGGAATAAGGCAATCAATGCATCATTGATCCCCTGCTTTTTCAACTATGTTAACAGAAAATGACGAAGTTTGTGAGGGGATAGATTTTGTGCTAACCCTGTCTCTTCTGAATATTTGGCCACCTCGATCTATGTACTTTTTCTTCCATGAGGATTCAAACAAGTATGCTGCCTGTTTCTTTTTCATCGAATCCGCATGCATGGCCAGCAGCCTCTTTAAAGGTCTGTGGAAATGGAACAATCCAATCTCTCGACTGCGGATAGAACACAGTCCTCACTAAAAAAGCTATCGAGTATATAGTGCTACAATGTTTACCAGCTCGGGGTATAGGCGCACATACAGCAGCTTGAGGAATCCCGCGGTGAAGCGATGCTAGCCCCGAGCGGCAGCCGGAAGTGTGATGGGGGACGAAATCATACGTCTGGATGTAGGCGGAATTAACCAGTCGGGTAAAACTGGGGGCGGTTGTACACGAAACAGCCGGCTGCTTGATGACGGTCAAACAAACGTACGCACTTCAGGGTACAAGTCAGCATACGCGAGCGAAGGGAACACGGGCCTGATGATGTAAAGACCCGATTCGGATATGCCGGATCGGGATTAATTTTTATAAAGTTTGTAAAGAAAAAAGAGGTGAATAAAAATAAAGCATTGGTCTGATATCTATCCACATGCGATACACGCAAACGTCTTACTACTGGATAATAAAATAGAGAATTGGAAAGTTGGCGACACAAAAGCAGATGATAATTACTGGCCCTTTAAAAGCTTATGGAAAGTAGACAGAATGAAGAAAGTAAGTATGGGATCATGTAATGTAATGGATCTTGGTGATTATGAAGTTAAAAGTAAAACATGGATTGTATATAATGATAAAGATCGCATTGATGTATTTAATATTCATGCTCCAGAGTGGTTCAAGCAGTGGGAACATGCTGATGATTATACATTAGGAAGAGCATTACACCGCAGCGTCCGATGACAACAAAATTATTGACAGACTCTGCAATGGCTTTACGAGCCAGTGTTCCTGCCCACGACGGATCGCGGACATATGATTGTGTTGTACGGTGAATTAAATTTGTTTGCATTTAATGCCTTTGTAAATCAAGGCTTTTTTTGTTATGCAACCACTTCAGCTTCAATTTTTTTGTGAAGCAAAGTTGGTTGCATAACATATTATTGAACTCAGGCCTGTTGAATAGCCACTAAATGGTAGAACTCTTTATCGTATCATAAATGTGCGTATCCCTCATATGTCTCTGATACACTAGGAAACTTTCCCTCGTCCTCTCGAGTTTTGAGAGATTGGAAGGAGGATTCATATATATCAATGAATGTTAGTTATAGAGCCTCCCAAAAATAGTTTTCCATTGAAAACAAACCATAAAATCCCTTGAATACACATAATGATTGTAATATATTGAAATGGGAATTACAATAAAAGGGAGTGGACTAATTTGAGAAAATTTACAAGAGCATTAATATTAACCTTCGTAGTTTTACTCGGAGTAGGAAATCATAATACTTTTGCTGAATCCTCTCAAAAGAATGATATTGACAATGATAAATCAAATCAAGTTACTAAAAACTTGAAATTCAGAGATGAGTTTGGCTTAGAAAAGGACTTGAATAAATTACAATTAGACAAGATTGTGGAAAAATATGGAGTGCAATTAACGCTAGAGGAGGAAAGAGAATTAAATGAGCGATTTGCGTTTCAAGAAAAATCTATACCTTACATTAAGGATGTACTAAGTAGAAAATATAATGAGGACTATACACTCTTTATTGACCAGAAAAATGGTGGGACAATAAATATTGGCGTTAAATCTGATTCGTTAGACATGAATGAAGTTAAGAGTTTTTTTTCTGACAAAAATAGTGATAAGGTGAAGATAAACACTATTAAGTATAGCGAAAAAGATCTTAATAAAATTCATGATAGCGTTTTGCATTCAAGAGACCTCTTAAAAAGTAAGGGTATAATTATAAAGGATGTAAGAACGGATGTTATAAATCAAAAAGTAATTGTTGGCGTGTCGAATCATAAAAAAGAAAATCAGCAGGAAATTCAAAAAGAATTTGGCGAAGTAGTTGTATCTCAAGAGGCAGAAATTGCCAATGATACGAATCGAGCTTGGACATGGAATCCAATACAAGGTGGAGTAAAGATCCGTTATGGTGACTATAAATGTTCTGTGGGATTTATGGCAACTGATGGACTAGTTAATTATGTCGTCACAGCTGGGCATTGTAATAGTAGTATAAATGATGATTATTATCAAGGTGCAACATATCTGGGGAAAATGCAGCATAAAAATAATAGTAACAATTCTGACATTGGTGCAATTAGTCAAAGCAGTAGTTTAACCTATACTGGCGGAAAAATTTATAGCTCAGATAATTATAGTGACAAATATGATCGTGCTCAAAATGCTAGTCAGGATGTCGTTGGTGAGTTAGTTTGCATGTCTGGAGCTTCCACTGATACGAACCCAGTACAGTGTGGTTATTTAGAGAGTAACAATGCAGCGATAGACTTTTCAGGGAGTGTGTATACTAAACTTAGAGTAGCAACTTATAGAAGTGTTGGAGGAGACAGTGGAGGTACTGTTTATGGGGGGACTACATTAAAAGGTGTGAACAAAGGTCACTTAGGAACCAAAGGAGTCTATTCTCATATAGAATACGGCTTAAGAGATTTAAGTAAAGTATCAGGTAGAACTTTCAACTTAATTTTTTAGTAATAGTCTATAATCGTCTATATAAATGACTCTTCCTATTAAACACTCATTAAAGGAGGGGGAAATGAAAAATTTACTGTTTGTAGTACTTATTTCGAGCAATCTTTTATTATATGGGTGCTCTAATGAAAAGAAACCCGACTTTATTGGCTATATCTTCAATGTAGATAAAAAAAATGATAATACAGTGGTGGTTGGGATTAGAGAAGAAGACAATCAAGCAACCAACGTTCTGTTAAAACCCGGAGCTAGTACACTTGAAATAGGTAGTAAAGTAGAAGTGTACTTTACCCATGAGGGAGTGAATTCTACATTTCCATTGAACGCACCAGCAAAACTTAAGGAGATTAAGACTCCTAAAACGGAGAAAGAAATTATAGGAAAGCTATTCAGGTACCTTTATGAGAAACATGGGAATGCTTACTATCCTTCTATAATTAGTATTACTGAGAATGAAACTTACTGGGTGATCAAAGTGAATGAAACTTCTACAAGTCTTGACTATAAGAAAAACGTGGAATATAGGATCACAAAAGGCTCCTTTGATATTAACACAGTAAACAATCAGTAATCTCCCATTCCGCACCTTTCAATATTTTTTCCACATTATAGTTGTTCATCAATTATTAATGAGCCAATAAAGGCTCTTTTTTTTATATAAAATAACACTCCTTCCAGCGCTACAATGCAAGGGCTGCTTGATAAACTGGATGTGATCGAGTGCTACGAACGGCCCGGGCAGGATTGAAAATTCGGAGAGATCACCAGGCGCCAGATTGAACTTTATGAAGCGCTGGAAATCTCCGCGCCTCCTCGCCTTTTTGCAAAAAAATGAACGCCGACAAGGCGATACAAGGATCGGTATCTTTCGGTTCGGGTTCCAATAGAAATGTCCGCCCTTCAGTTCGGGAAGGTGTACGCGAACCATGTCGCTGTATTGATTGATCGTTAAGACCTAAATGGACGCACTCGGAACATATTGGAGATAGTACCATATTATATAACAAAAAGAGATTTATTCCTTTCCCGAGGAGTGCTATATTTTATATGTAACCCCGGTACCACATTTTTCATCATATGAGAATTTTATTACTTATAAAAAGCTATGGAATCATCAGAAATTTTTTTAATCCATATGTAACCCCGGTACCACATGATAGAGGTGAAGAAGTATGGCAACCATTCGGGATGTAGCCAAGCTGGCGGGCGTGTCCATTGCGACGATTTCCCGGTACTTAAACAAAAGCGGCTATGTGAACGTGGAAACGGAGCAGAAAATAAAAAAGGCCATCGAAACGCTGAACTACGAGCCGAATGCGGTGGCCCGGGGATTGGCCGGAAAGAAGACGAACACCATCGCCTTAATTCTTCCCGATATTTCCAACCCGTTCTTTCCGGAGCTGGCCCGGGCCGTTGAGGATGTCGCCTCGATGTACGGGTATACGGTGATTTTGTGCAACTCCGATGACGAAGGGGTCAAGGAGAAGTCCTATCGGAATTCCAAGCGGGCGAAGTACCAAATTCCCATTATGAATACATTCTACAATCCCACAAACAACTTCGCCATCTGGTAATATGGCTCCTATCGGACGGCCGATATAAGGGTTTACAAGTGACTCGCTAAGCGGGTATTCCCCAATGGTGTCAATATATGCCCCTCCCACAAAATATTTGCCTGACTCCGGTTAATGATGGCCAATGTGGTTATAGGCCACGCTTTTATATTATGGTAATCAAACGCCAGAGGTGTGGACAAAAGGCTAGTCAAGATATATTCATTGACTTAGGTTCACTTAGAAAACAAAGTGCTTGGATGCGCAGGTTATGTGTCACGAAGCACTTTGTTTTTTGCGTTACGCTCCAAGGGCAAGGTCCGAAGGCTGCGCTGCACAATGATTAAGCACTTGGCCCGCGAGTCACTGCATTTCAGGTCCCATGGGCGGCTGTCATATATAGATATATATACAAGCGATTAACTATAAACAGACATACATTAAATTATTATATCACCGGGTTTTAAATGACTCGGGGCCCAATGTTCGCTCTACCTAAAGGGAGGAAAATTTTGGTGGACTACAATGTGAATGAAAAAATAGCGAGACAATGGATCGGGTATCCTGTCTGCATTCAATTATCAAACGGTGATTTTTATATAGGAACGATCGCAGGTGTAACTAAAAAACAAGTCATTCTTTCAAAAGCAAGAAAGAACGCTAAAAAAATGAAACGGAAGAACAAAAATAATCCACAAATATCCGGGATCTTGGGCTCTCTATTTGGTATGGGGAATAACGGAGGGGCGCCAGGGGCAGGCACGCAAAATTTGGGCACCAATTCCGGAGGACTTTTTGGTATGTTAGGTAAAGCATGGCCCATGATGAAAATTGGTTTTAGTGTAATTCAAACCATGTGGCCATTATTTAGTGCATTCAAAATTTAATCAGAAGGTTAGGTTAGTGTGGACACGAACAGAATAGGGGAGATCATTTTGAGAACCAAAGGTATTCCACTTAATTACCAAGTGGAAATTATTTTAGTCCTTTTCGTTCTTCTGGCTATGATTTTATTTATTTACGAACTAATGATGAGTTTGAAAAGATATGGTTTTTTAGATGCACCAATTGTCACAAGAAAATAAAGAATTGGACAGTGAATTGACCACAACCCCAACAGTTTCATGTCGGGGTGTGGTAAAAAAATCAGATTAGCGCCAAGAAGAGTAGTCTTAGAGCGTTTGCGCATGTTCTAAATGGCGCTGCCTTTGGCTGCCGCGCCGTCTACAATATCAGGATCCACAATGTTTCCGATCGGCAATGTTAATGGGGATAAATCACCGTTCATCTCACCTACGGACTGGTTCCGCTTGTAAGAGAGAAATTCGTCGATACTTTGAACCGGACCTGCATTGACTACGGATGCATTATCAACCGCATTGATTTTGAATCCAAGCACATTGACCATCGTCGGAGTAAAAAATAACATGGACCTCGCTCCTTCTTTTTCAAATGATACTGTTTTTCATGGCTCCGGCATCGATCAGATCCGGGTCCATAATCCAGGAAAGGGTAGCCGTGATGGGCGACAGATCGCCGTTTTGTTCCCCGATTCCCTGATTTCGCTTATAGGACACATACAAGTCGACATGTTGGTTAGGCCCGATATTTACGACTGAGGCATGATCGAGTGAGTTGATTTTAATTTCAAGCAAATTTACGGTCATCGGGGCGAATATCATGATCATCCCTCCGCATGAAATTTTCGATACCCGTCTGTTTTGCAGGACTCCGTATCAATGATATCCCCGTCCAGCACCATCGAAATCGTATCGAAACGAAAGACTGAATCTGCAAGCTGCTGCCCGAAGCCCTGTGTTTTTTTGGCCTTGACGTTGCGGTTCACCATGTAGTTCGAACCGGCAGACACACTAGCCATATGATCCGTATTATTAAGTTTGATGACACCAATCGTAACGCTGGTTGATTCGAAGAACATTCTACAGTTCCTTCCCGTTTTTTGACGTGGCCGCACATAGCTATCGATGCCGGATCAGGGCAGCGGCGTCCGGCACGACTCGAACGTTGCGGCCGAGTCAACTTGATCCCGATCGTCCACAAAGCTTCGTGTTCCGCAAAACTCGCTTCCATCCCCCATATTCTGACCGAGGCCCATATTTTTTTTATCCGAATTATGCCATTCTGCCAGCAGGTTTTGTCCCACATTGATAGCAGAGGCATTTTCAAAGGAATTTACTTTGATGATGTTGATATTGATCACAATACGGGGAACAGGCTGTTGCATCTCTTTTCCTCCTTCGCCGACGAATGCGGTGCGGCCTTCCCTTCCATGCATATTCGAGATAGCTAACAAATATGAACAAGGGCACGCCTCGCCCGGCGGCTCTGCGAAAAGGGCTTATGCACCGCGCGGAAGGACCAAGCCTCCTTTCTGATATGCTTTCTCTTTTTTTACGTTCCGGGAATTATAACCGAATTTTTAATATGATATTACTATCGGCTCTTTTTATTCTACGCCTCACCGCGCAGGTGATGTCTACCAATCAATCCATCTTTCCGATTCTGGAGCAGGAGGAAGATCCATGGACTTGGATAGGATGAAAAAATGGCTGGATTTTGCCAAAGAATTTCAGCACGGGCAGTTTTGGGATAGCGTCTTCGATAAAGACTATACGGAGAAGATTATGGAGCAGTTTACCCAATCGTCTGCACCACCCAAGCCCTTGAATAATAGCCGTTTTCCTCTTGCCGACATCTTCAAAAACAATCGCGAATTCATTATCGTTCTGGACCTGCCCGGAACTCGAAAGGAAGATATCGAAATCTCGATTGCGGATTATTCTTTGAACGTCAGAGGAGTCGTCAAGCCCCGTAATTCCGGAATGAGCAAAGTTCAAACCGAACGGTTCAGCGGAGAATTCGAGCGAACGATTACTTTGCCTGAATTGGTTGGAGGGACGAATATTTCGGCCAAATTCGATAACGGCATCATCGAAATCAGAATTCCAAGATCGCATCGATCCAAAGAAAAAATAATAATCGAGTAGCTTGGATGATTCTTCATTTTTATGAAGGGGAAATTCGAATGTTCTTTAATCAATGGAGGAAGTTTCTGGAACAACACCGCCGTTCGAACGAACGAAGCAACCGCTACGAGGAAATTTTATCCAAGCTCAACCAATTGGAAATAGAGCTGTCGCTGCTAAAACAGGACAAGCACCCAGGAAGAGATGCCCCCATTATTATAGAGAACATTCATATAGAGAACTTGAAAGTGGACAAGATCGATCACGAAAACAATTTCGGAGCGCTTGGAATCAAGAATTTGTCCGGACAGCTGAACATCGGGGCCAACTATCAGACGGGAGGGCTTCCCCACGACCGGGACAAGCAGAGACAAGCGCCAAAACCGGGGCCCTCGTCGCCTTGCAACAAGGATGGCCCCCAATATACTATACGAGGCAAAGATATATAGGGCGTGCCTGGAGTAATGTAAGAATCATAAAAAAGAAGTTTCGACAACACAATTCTAGTTACTTCGACATAAGGAATATGGTAAATTTTTTAATATTAGGTTTATTTCGGTTTTTCAAACATATAAAATCAGCCCCAATACATCCAATTTTCGCTACTGTGATGAATTTAACATCTTTTTCTCCCATCTAAAACATGCTCCCTACAATCGTGTTTCTCTTCTTTACCCATATCATTAACTTGAAATGGAGGAAAATAATGAACCTGTTCCATTGGCCTGGTCAAAGTACTTTAACGGGTCGGCTGCTCGAACAACCAAGCACCTTCATCCATGACGAGATTTTAAATCCTCAATTCAAGTACGAGGTTAAGCATTTGCTGCCCTATTATATACGAATTGAGAAAGTGATTTCGATGGAATATGAGCGCATGGGGTTACTTGATACTGAAGCTTTGCAAGATATTCTACTTCAGCTGGATCAGATAGATATCGAGACATTAGCAGGTAACCCGCAGGAAAATATGACAGATATATTGTTTGCCATTGAGCGTTATGTAGAGCAGCATACAAGCCATTCGATTACAGCTTGGCATCTCGACAGAAGCCGCAATGATGTACAGGCAACAGCACAGGTGATGCTGGCAAGGGACAAGCTGCTTGAGATCATTGAAGCGTTTCTTTTGCTTGCCGAAGAAATGCATCCCTTGGCACAGGAGCATATAGATGTGCGAATGCCAGGTTATACGCATTATCAGTCTGCCCAGATCATCAGCGTGGGTTTCTATTTTGCGGCCATGATCGAACAGGTAGGCCAAACCATCGATCGCTTGCAAAGCCATTGGGGGAGCATGGATGAATGCCCGTTAGGCTCGGGTGCGATGTCGGGCCTGGAATTACCGTGGGACCGAACGCGCATGGCACGGATGCTTGGCTTTGAAAGGTACTGTCGGCATGCCTTAATGGGCGTGGCCTCCAAGGAATTTATGCTGCTGATCGGTGCCGAGTTGTCTACGGCCAGCGTAACGCTGACCCGATTTGTGACGGATTTCATGAACTGGGGCAGCAGCGAATATCGATTCCTTCATTTGCCCGACCATTTGTGCGGGATTTCTTCAGCGATGCCGCAAAAGAAAAATTTTACTATTTTGGAGCGAATCAGAGGGAAGTTAACGCATATCCCGGCGTATTATATGGACCTTGTCATGGGGCAGCAAAGGACGCCATACACCAATTTGGTCGAGACAGCGAAAGAGGGAGGAAGCAACTTTTTAACGATGCTCACGACCATGCGTAGCGCAATCCAGTTGTTAACTCATGTAATTTCGCATATGAGGTTTGATCGGGAACAAATGGAACGACTCTGCAGCAAGGAATTTTTCGGGGGATTTTCCTTAGCGAATCAATTGACTTTGCAGTTTGATCTACCTTACCGAAAAGCGCAGATCGTGGCAGGAAAGTATATTACAGCCATGATTGATCAAGGAAGGCTGCCTGCGGACGTTGACCCGCATTTGCTGCGAGAGTTGTGTAGCGAGCTGGGCTATCCGGCCGAGATTCAAGAGGATGTATTGATCCGGTGCTTTTCTGCCGAATCCGGTTTGTCCATGAAGCAATCTGCCGGTTCTACCCATCCGGATCAGATGGCCGCACTGCTTTCCATCCAAGAACGGGAGCGAACCTTACAATGGAATGATTTACACAAGAAGAAGGAGCAAAGCCGAACTTATTTTGTTTACTGATCTAGGGGGATTGCCAGATGAGTTCGTATTTGGAAGAGAGAAATGTAGCAAAGCCTATTGGAATCGGCAAGTCGTTTGGGACGTTCGGCGAATTGCTGCAGGGTGTCGGAACAGATGGGCAGAACTTTCTGATCACGCTGCCGATCAATCGTTATTCACAAGTAACGTTTGAGTCACGGCCGGACTTCCCTGATCTGATCGTATCTCCCAGCTATAGATTGAAATCGAGGCAAATCGCGCTTCGGATTCTTCAGCTTTATGACCTTCCCGTCGGCGGCGTGATTGAAATCAATAGCAATATTCCGGTCGGCAAAGGCTTAGCCAGTTCCTCGGCAGATATTGTGGCAACGGCTCGTGCCATTGACCATTGCTTTTCTTTGAACTTGTCGGCAGAGCAAATTGAATTGTTAGTTCAGGAGATTGAGCCGACAGACGGAGTGATGTATGACGGTATCGTTTCTTATTACCACCGCGCTGTAAGGCTCCGTGAATGCCTGGGCCCTGTACCCCAACTATCCATTGTAAGCATTGATGAGGGCGGTGAAATCGATACAGCCGAGTTCAACAAAATCTCTATGCCCTTTGGTGCAGCGGAGAAATCCGAATACGACTACCTGCTTGCAAGCATTTCCTCCGCCCTTAAAGGAAACAATCTGAAAGCTGTGGGTGGGATTTCCACACGAAGTGCGATTCTAAATCAGCGGCTGCTGGAAAAAAGGCAAATGGATCAGGTGCTCGACATCTGTAATGCAGTCAACGGGCTAGGCATTGTGATCACGCATAGCGGCACTTGTATCGGTATTTTGCTGGACCAAACCGATACCGAGTACTGCCGGAAACTACATGAGGCTTATCATTTGATGAGCGCGCTGCATGGCGAGGTCACGATCTTTCACACCAATACGTAACGCTGCTCTTATAGACAGCGATGTAATCAGATCCTACGGACGGAAGGAGAATTTGCAATGGAGACGGGTACTCGCAAGCCGGCATTTCCCGCGGCCAAACAGGAATTACTCAATAAACTCCTGCAACAAAGAGGGGCAAGCACGGCTGTACAGACAACCGTTCAACCTGTATTGCGGACAGGCCCTTCTCCGGTGTCCTCTGCTCAAAGAAGGCTTTGGTTTCTGGATCAGCTATATCCGCAAAACTCTTTTTACAATATTCCGTTCTTGTTCCGCCTCAAAGGAAGGCTGGACATGGACGCATTACAGAAAAGCTACCGGCAGATCATCAGCAGGCACGAGTCGCTTCGCACCACATTTGCCGTTCAGAACGGAGAGCCGGTTCAAAGGATTGACGATCAGCCCGAATACAAATGGGATGTGATCGATTTAACGAAGCTTCCCGAAGAAGACAGGGAGCTAGCGGCCATGGAACGGTTCCAGCAGGAAGCGCAGACGCCGTTTGATTTATCGAGTGGTCCGCTAATTCGTTCCGGGTTGATCTGCATGCAGCCAGAGGATCATTTTTTCATACTCAACATCCATCACATCGTTTTTGACGGCTGGTCAACGGGTGTCCTGTGCCATGAGCTAGAGGTTCTGTATCGCGCCAACTTAAAGGATGAAGCCTCTCCTCTTCCGCCGCTGGCGATCCGATACGCAGATTATGCACACTGGCAAAATGAATACTTGCAGGGAAGCGAAATTCAGCGGCAGTTGTCTTATTGGGAGGAAAAGCTGAGCGGAAGTTTGCCGGTTTTGCAGCTTCCGTATGATTTCCCCAATCCTTCTCGACAAACGTTTAAAGGAGCATTCGCCTCATTTGCGATTTCACCTGACTTGACTGCCTCGTTCAAGCAGATTAGTCGGATTTACGGGGCAACTCCATTTATGGCATTTTTGACCGTCTATAAAATTCTTCTTTTCCGCTACACAGGGCAGGCGGATCTGATCGTTGGAACGCCTATTGCCAACCGAAAGCTGGAGGAACTGGAGAATCTGATAGGCTTTTTCGTAAACACCTTGGTGATACGTACATCTTTGTCTGGTGAAATGTCCTTTTTGGACCTTCTGCATCAGGTCAAACAAGAAACGCTGGACGCTTATGCACATCAGGATGTGCCGTTCGATAGGATAGTCGAGGCGGTGCAGCCTGAAAGAAATTTAAGTGGAACTCCATTGTTTCAAGTGCTGTTCAATCTGATCGACGATGTTCGGCTGAATCTGGACGGGCTTCAGGTACAGTCTCTTGAGGTGGACAACAAAACGTCAAAGTTTGATATGGAGCTGACCTTGATTCAAAGCGATGAAGGCATGTCGGGGGGAATCGAGTATAGTACGGACCGGTTCGAAGCAAATACAATTGCTCGCCTGATCGAACACTACCTTCTATTATTGCGGGAAGTCGTCGAGAATCCGGATCTGCCGATTTCACAGCTTCAGTTCATGTCTAGTGAGGAACGCCGGCAAATCCTGTACCAATGGAATCAGACAGCCGCTCCTTACCCGGATGAAAGCTGCCTGCACGATGTTTTTGTGCGGCAGGCCAAGCGAACTCCTGACAAAACTGCCGTCATATTCAAGGATACCTGTCTTACGTACCGGGAGCTGGATCACCTGTCCAACGGGCTGGCTTTCAAGCTGCAAACCTATGGGGTTGGCCCGGATGTTTGCGTTGGAATCTGCATGGACCGGTCGCTGGAAATGATCGTTGCGGTGCTCGGCGTGCTAAAGGCAGGAGGGGCTTATGTACCGCTTGACCCGCATTATCCTCAGGATCGTCTGAACTACATTTTGGAGGATACCCAAGTTCTGGTTGTGATTACCCAGTCCCCGCTTGCACCATTGCTCGGCAAGGTGAACACCAACCTGTTCCTTCTGGATCATATCCAAGAGCTTGAGGCGGCTGCCGAGGTTCCGGTATCCGGCGTACGTCCGGATCATATGTTGTATATTCTGTATACTTCCGGTTCAACGGGCAAGCCGAAAGGCATCGTCATGAACCATCGTCCGATCGTGAATCTGATCGCCTGGCAGAATGTTAATTTGAAGTCGCCGGATCAGGCGACGGTGCTTCAGTTCTCTACCCTGAATTTTGATATGTCGTGTCAAGAGCTATTTTCGGCCTTCGGTAACGGGGGAACGGCCGTTGTCGTTGATGAAAAGACCCGGAAAAACCCGGAACGCCTGCTTGAGCTGATTGTTGACCAAAAGATAAATCGCCTGCATTTGCCCTACATCAGTTTGCAGCAATTGGCCGAGGTTGCCGAGCTGCACGAAGGCATGGACTATGCGATCACAGATATTACCGTCTCGGGAGAGCAGCTGCGCATTACGCCACAGATTAGAAACTGGTTGAATAAGCTGGGGAATTGCTCGGTTCAAAATCACTACGGCCCCACGGAAACTCACGTCGTTACCGCTTATATGATGGAGGAAATACACAATGCCGAGCCGCTTCCGCCCATCGGAAAACCGATTGACAACTGCGAGATCTATATCCTCGACAGCTACCTTCAGCCTGTGCCCGTTGGCGTATACGGGGAGCTGTACATTGGCGGTATTTGTTTGGCGAGAGGCTATTTGAACCGGGAGGAGCTTACGGCGGACAGATTCGTTCCGAATCCGTTCGCGAAGGAACCGGATCGGCGCATGTACAAATCGGGAGATTTGGCCCGTTTCCTGCCAAGCGGTGATGTTGAATATTTAGGCAGAATGGATGAGCAGGTCAAAATTCGCGGTTTTCGCGTGGAACCGGGCGAGGTGGAAGCGGTCATCAGCACCTATCCTGACATCCGGGAGACGGTGGTTGTGGGTTGGAAGGAAAATCAATCGGCCCTGGAACTGGTAGCTTATATCGTTGCTGATCAGGATATCGTTGAACAAGAATTAAGGGAGCATTTGAAAAAGAAGCTGCCGGACTACATGCTTCCTGCGATTTTCATGAAGATTGAGGAGATGCCATTAACACCGAGCGGAAAGGTCAGCCGCTCAGCTCTGCCGCGGCCGAAACGAAACCTGGCTGGCCAAAAGAAAACGGCTCCCGTTACAGAGCGGGAAAAGGGCGTCGCCATGATCTGGGCAGACATTCTGGGATGCGAAAGCGTTGGGCTGGAAGACCACTTTTTTCAGCTGGGCGGACACTCTTTATTGGCAATAAAGGTGATTTCGCGGATGAGAAGCGCTTTTCAGACCGATTTGCCATTGTATACGATTTTTGAGTTTCCGCAGTTAAGCGACTTTGTCGCACATTTGGAACATTACTTGGGGCAGTACGAAGACCTTTCCTTAGAAAGCATCGTTCCTGGACATCGAGAGCCCCATATGCCGCTTTCGTTTGCTCAAGAGAGAATTTGGTTTTTTGAGCAGCTCCAACAGGGGACATCCATGTATAACATCTCCAAGGCTTTAAGGGTTAAAGGGGAACTGGATGCCTCTGTCTTGGAGCGGAGCTATCGGCAGTTGATTGACCGGCACGAAAGCCTGCGTACCAATTTTGTGGATATGGACGGATTGCCATTGCAGATCATTCATCCTTCCCGGTTAAATCCATTACAGCAGGTCGACTTGAGGAATATGGGAGGAGAGGATCAAGAAGCCAGACTCCGTGCGCTGATCGCTCAAGAGGAACGGCAGCCGTTTAATCTTGCCCGAGACCCGTTAATTCGGGCCAGCTTATATCGTTTAAATAATGAAGAGTGGGTTCTGCTGTTGGTGGTGCATCATATCATTTTCGATGGCTGGTCCATGTCTTTGCTTGAACAGGAATGGTGGGAAAATTATGAGCGCTACAAGCATGATCCTGTTTATGAAAGGGAAGCACTTCCCCTGCAATACGTTGACTATGCGGTTTGGCAGCGTAATATTCTTCAAGGCGTTCTGTGGGAAAAACAATTGAATTATTGGAAAAACCGGCTGCAGGGCAAGCTTCCGATCCTGCAATTGCCAACCGATCGCCCGCGTCCGATCCGGCAATCGTATAGAGGCTCACATGTCAGCTTTACGATGGATAGCCGGCTTGCCGGAAAAGCAAGGCAATTCGGCAAGCAGGAAAACGTGTCTTTGTATATGACGCTGCTTACGACCTTTAAGGCTCTGCTTTACCGGTATACCGGGGAGCAGGACCTTCTGGTCGGCACTCCCATGACCAATCGCAACCGGACGGAATGGGAGAGGGTGATTGGATTTTTCGTGAATACGCTGGTGATCAGGACAAGCGTATCCCCGGAGTTGACTTGGAGAGAGCTGCTGTCCAGCGTGAAAAAGGGAACCGTGGAGGCATTCTCTCACCAGGACATTCCTTTCGAAAAATTGGTACAGGAGCTGCAGCCGGAAAGATCTCAAGGCTTTTCTCCGGTATTTCAGGTGATGTTCTCCCTGCAACATGCGCAGCATGCCTATCAGGGGCCATCATTACAATTCAGCCATTATGAGCTGGAAAACATCAATTCGCTGTTTGATCTAAGCATGTTTATGGAGGAAGAAGAGGAAGAAATACACGTGACGATCGAATACGCTGCGGATTTGTTTGAGCGAACGACGATAGAGCGGTTTGCCAAGCATTATTTGCAGCTGTTGGAGGGTATGCTTCAGCAGCCGGATGAAGCGATATCCCGTGCTTCTCTGTTAACTGAGGAGGAACGGAGGCAGCTGCTTGTCGATTGGAATGCTACGGATGCGGCTCATTCAGAGGATCAAGACATCTATGAGCGATTTGAGCAAACCGTTCTTCGACGCCCGCAGGCTGTGGCTATTGAAGACGGCGAGCGGGCAATGACCTATGAAGAGCTTCATGCCCAAGCCGAGGCCATTGCGTCTACGCTGCAGGCCAGACAAGTAGGGGCTGGCGCGGTCATTGGCATTTATATGGGGCGCTCGATTGAACTGGTTGCGTCCATGCTCGGGACATTGAAATTAGGGGCGTGCTTTGTTCCGCTCGATCCTGAGTATCCGGCCGAAAGGATCGCGTGGATGGTGGAGAACAGCCGTATGTCGGTTGTCCTGACGCACTCGCTTCTGATAGACCAGCTGCCGGTTAATCATCATCATGTCATACGGGTGGATCAGCTCGATCAAGGGGAGACGGCCCGAGGGAAAGCAATCGATACGCCTGACGTATCCCTGGATCAAACCGCTTATGTGATCTATACCTCAGGGTCTACCGGCAAACCTAAGGGGGTCATGATTTCACAGCGTTCTCTGGCGGATCATGTCCTGTCCGTGATGGCGGGCAACAGGCTGACTGAACATGACCGGGTCGTGCAATTTTCAGCTATCAGCTTCGACTTCTCCATTCATGAACTATTCCCGGCCCTTCTGGCGGGATCAACACTCGTACTGCGTCCAAAATCGGTGCTGGATACGCATGAGTTTCTGCGATGGTTAAACGCTAAAGAGATCAGCGTACTTTATTTGCCAACGGCATACTGGCACCTTGTAGTTAGTGAGTGGGAAGACACGGATGCTTTCCCTGCTTCCTTGAAGCTGCTGTCTGTCGGGGGAGAGAAAGCCTCTACAGCGATGTATAAAAAATGGAGGCAAATCACGCAGGGGCGCATTCGTTGGAGCAACGCCTATGGACCGACAGAAGCGACGGTAGCCGCAACTACTTTTTATGATGATCTTGATCCGCTCCAGGAGGAGCACATGGATATCCCGATCGGAAGGCCTTTGCCGAATACGCAGCTGTATATTTTGGATCACTTGCTGCAGCCTGTTCCGGTGGGGGTTATAGGAGAGTTGTTTATAGGCGGAACAAGACTGGCCCAAGGCTATCTACATCAACCGGAGTTAACGGCCAAGGCGTTCGTTCCTCATCCGTTCCGTCCAGGCGAACGTTTATATCAGACAGGAGACTATGTGCGTTATCGCACCGACGGTCAGGTCGAATATATCGGGAGAAAGGATTCTCAAGTCAAAATTAGGGGTTATCGTGTGGAGCTTGGGGAAATTGAAGCGTGTTTGGAGCAGCTTTCCGAGGTTGAGCAAGTTTTGGTGACCGTCAGGGATGACCTGCTTGTTCATGAAAAACAGCTCGTCGCCTATGTAAAGTGCAAAAATGGAGAGAACTCCCTGGATGTGATCCGCCGTGAAGTCAAGCAGTATCTGCCGGCATATATGCACCCATCCTTCTTTGTCGCGTTGGAGTCTTTTCCGGTTACAGCGGGAGGAAAGGTAAACCGGGAGCTGCTTCCCAAACCGGATGCTCGCCCGGCGGCAGGAGTCGCTCAAGGGACGCCTGCGAATGAAACGGAGGCCCAATTGTCCCGTATTTGGTGTCAAATCCTTCATCGTGAAGCCGTCGGTACGACGGAGAACTTCTTTGACATTGGTGGCCATTCCCTGCTTGCTACCCAAGTCATCTCCTTGATCCGGAAGGAATTCTCCAAAGATGTGCCGATCAAAGCGATATTCGAGTCGCCGACGATTGTCGAGCTGGCTCAGCTCGTCAACGGAATGGAACCGGAGAGCAAGACGGCTATTCCAAGAGTCTCCAGACACCCCAGAGGGATGAAATCTTGAAGCGATCATTTCAGGAAAAAGGGGACAGATCCATTGAGTACACCGATTAACCATTATTTGTTTCCAGCGTCTTTTGCCCAGAGAAGAATATGGTTTGTACAGGAGACGATATCCGATCCTTCCGTCTATCATGTGCCGCTGCTTTATAAACTCCATGGGCCTGTCGATATCAAAATGCTGCAGCAATCTGTTCATAAGCTGGTGGAGCGGCATGAATCGTTGCGAACGTATTTTTCGGTGGAAGACAACGACATTGTACAAGTCATCGTTCCGGAGCTGGACTTTACCATTAGCCATATTCAGCCATCCGTCGAAGCTGCCGCGCAGCTTCATGGCCGGATCATGGACGATATCCGCAGACCTTTTTCATTTGAGCAGGCCCCGCTTTTCCGAATGGTGCTTTACTCCATCCATGAGCATGAACACTACCTGTTGATCAACATGCACCATATTATTACGGACGGCTGGTCAAGTTCCGTCTTCATGCGGGAACTGAGCATACTATACTCCGCTGCGCTGGAGGGAAGAGAGGCGGAGCTGCCGGAGCTGCCTATCCAGGTGGCTGACTTTTCCCAGTGGCAAAGAGAGAGCATGCAGGGTGAAGCATTGGAAAAGCAGTTATTGTTCTGGGAGAAGCATCTGGAGGGAGAACTGCCGGTTCTGGATTTGCCTGTTGACCCGTTGAGGCCGCTTCTGATCGACAATACAGGCGCTTCCTTCGATTTTTTCATCCCAACGGAGCTTTCCGAACGCTTCGCACAGCTATGCAGCAGCAGCAGGACGACCTTATATATCGGTTTATTGGCCGTTTACCAATTGCTGCTGGCCCGTTATTCGGGACAAGACGATATCATCATCGGGACACCGATTGCGAATCGTCATCATATCGAGCTGGAGAACGTCATCGGGATGTTCGTAAATACGATGACGCTTCGCACCCGCTTGCAGCACAATCCTACATTTCGGGAGATGCTGCAGGAGCTAAGGATGACGGCGCTCGAAGCTTATGAGCATCAGGATGTTCCTTTTGACATGCTGGTAGAACGGCTGGCTCCCGAGAGAAGCTTGGGGCAGACGCCGATCTTTCAGGCGATGTTCTCCTTCCAAAACCACCCTAAGCTGGAGCTGAACCTGCCTCATATCGATATTCAACCGCAGGAATTGGATTTGGGGACCGCCAAATTTGAGCTTTATCTGGACATCGCGGCAACCTCTGACGGATTGCATGGCATATTCGAATATCAAAAGCATTTGTACGATCGCAAGCTGATTGAGCAGCTATCCGCACACTTTATCGGCTTGATGGAAAGTATTCTGGAAAATACGGATCAACCGATCTGGCAAATTCCTCTTGTACATGAACAAGGGAAGCGGCAGTCCCTGCATCATCCGCTCCTTCAGCAAGCCGGCAACGCGCTTCACCATCAGGATTCGACGTGCTGTCATCACCGATTTGAAAGCCTGGCTGCTTCGATTCCGGATGCCACGGCCGTTAGCTATAATGGCGAGTCGCTTACCTATTTTGAACTCAACCAAAGAGCGGATACCCTTGCGCGGCATTTGCGGAAGAAGGGCATTGTCCCTGACACTCCGGTAGGCATATGGCTTGACCCGTCGCTGGATTTGATCGTTGGCATGTTCGCCATTTGGAAAGCAGGCGGCTGCTGCGTTGCCATGAATCCCGATTATCCTGCCGAGAAAAACAGCTCCCTGCTGCAAACTGCAAAGGTAGCCTGCATTCTTACCAACGAGACCAATCAACGAAAGATTCCGCAAGGGAGCTATACGTTTCTTTGTATGGAACAGCTCCGGCCTTTGGAAGGGCAAGATGGCGATCCCGGGCTGCAGGCGGCTCCGCATCATGGAGCATTTCTATTTTTTACTTCCGATGCGTCCGGTAAATCCGAAGCCGTCGTCGTGCCCCATTATAGGCTCATGCAGTTGTTCGAATCGGCAGCCGAAACGTTTGGTTTCGATACCAACGATGTATGGACTTTGTCGCATGCTGTGGACAGTGAGTTAGCTGCATGGGAAATATTGGGCTCTCTTCTTTGCGGGGGAAAATTGGTGATCGTGCCAAGCTGGATCGCGGAGTATCCCAAATATTTGCATGAGCTGCTGGTGAAGGAAAAGGCAACGATGTTTACCCTGACCAACGCTTCGTTCTTTTCATGGATCGGGATGAATGAAGTGGAAATGAAGGATAAGCTTGAGCTTCGCTGCATCTTTATCAAAGGAAAAACCGTAGCCGCGCCCTCTATGGATCAATGGTTTGCCCGTTATGCCCGCTCACGCCCACAGCTTGTTCAAATATACGGCATTCCTGAGCTGGGAGGGGCGGTTAGCTTCCGGATCATTCATGCAAGCGGAAGCAAGTGCGAAAGACTTGATCGGCGGATTGGTTTTCCCTTGGATGGCCGGATGATCTATATTCTGGATGCCAATGGCGAAGCGGCGCCCATGGGCGTAGCAGGAACGATACATGTGAGTGAACCGGACACGGGTAGTACAAGATTACACCATGCCAAGCCGCGTAACGGGCGATGGAGCTATCATTCTATTCCTGGCGAGGCTGGTGTCTGGTTATACCGGACCGACGATATAGGCCGTTATTTGCCAAATGGCGAAATCGAGTATTTGCGCAGCTTGGGGAACCGAGCGGAGCTTGGCGAGTTTTGCGTCGAACTCGAAGAAATACGAAGCGCTTGCCTTGAACACCGCCTTATTCGGGACGCGGCTGTGCAGGCGCGAAAGGATGAGCACGGCGTTGACTATGTCATTGCTTATCTTGTTGCCGAGGCCGGTCAGACTGCGCCCGTCCAAAAGATTCAGCATTTTCTGCGAGACAAGCTCCCGGAATATATGATTCCGCTAACGATGCTTTGGGTGGAGAGCCTCCCTCGCCAGGCTAATGGGAGGATTGACTACGAACGTCTCCAGAGACAAACGGAGCACAAAGCAAAGCAGTCATCCTATGTGGCTCCTTCCAACCGAGTGGAGGAGAACTTGGTAAACATTTGGAAGAGCGTTCTGGAAGTCCAAAAAATCGGCGTGGAGGACAATTACTTCGTACGCGGGGGAGACTCCATTCGGATGCTGTCGATCATTGCCCTCGCTAAAGACTCAAATCTTCATTTTGGCATCCGGGATTTGCTGTCCTACCAGACCATTCGGGAGCTTGCGCCGCATGTCCGAACGAAGCAGGAAATGTCGCAGGCTTCTGACGGAAAGGTTGACCTGCTCCCCGAAACAGACAGAGCCAACCTGCCTGAATATGCAGAAGACGCTTATCCGCTGACTCAATTGCAGCGAGGCATGCTGTTCCAGAGCGAATTGTATCCCGAATCCAGACTGTACCATGACTTGATTCAATTTTCCATCCGAGGCCCTTTCCATAAAGAGGTGTGGGAGAAAGCCTTTCAGCTGTTGATGGACCGTCACCCGATATTGCGCACCACATTTGACCTGTCGAATTACAGTATCCCTCTGCAATTGGTGCATGCCACAGGGAAGCCGCCCGTCAAGTATGCCAACTTAAGCGATATGGACCCTGAGAAGCAGCAAGAATGGCTTCGGGAATGGGTGGAGCAGGAAATGGACACCCCTTTCGATTGGAGTCAGTCGCTGTTCCGCATCCATATTCATCAGCGCGCGGATGATTGGATTCAATTGGTTGTGTCGATGCATCATGCCCTTCTGGATGGCTGGAGTGTAGCTCATTTTACGGCAGAGTTATTTGAAACGGTTGATCGCATACTTCAAGACGAGCCATTGGAGAATACTTCGCCATTGCAGTCTACATTTAAACAATATGTCAGAGAAGAATGGAATGCGCTGCAATCTCTGGAACACAAGCAATACTGGGAGAGGAAGCTACGGGGATTTTCCCGGATCAGGCTGCCCCAATGGGAGCAGAGCGCTTCCATGCCGCCGGAAATGCAAATCAAGGAAGTCGAGATTTCCCCGTCGCTTTCGCGAGCCGTGCAGGATTTGGCGCAGAGGACGCTAATTCCGGTCAAAAGCTGGCTGCTGGCTGTCCACATGCAAATATTAAAAACGTTAACCAATCAGCGGGACATGACGACAGGGGTTTTGTTCCATGGCCGCCTTGAACAAAAGGATGGGGACCGTGCCCTCGGCTTATTTCTGAATACATTGCCCTTCCGCATGCAGCTGAATGGAGGAAGCTGGGCGCAAATCGCGGAAAAGGCGTGGGATACAGAAAAGGAGATGCTGCCCTATCGCCGATATCCTATGGCGCAAATTCAACAGGATACCGGAAGCGGCAGGCTGTTTGAGACTTTCTTTAACTTCACCCATTTCTATGTGTCGGAACAGAAATTGAATTCTTATGCGAACTTGCGCATTCATGAGGAACCGGGGCATGCAGACAACAGCTTCCCGTTCGGAGCCGAATTTTCGCTGGATGGAGAAAGCAGAGAGTTAAGATTGGCGATCCGCTGGGATAAAGCCCTGTTCAGCGGAGAGCAGATGAAACGGACTGCCGGATATTATAAGAAGGCGCTGGAAGCTATCGCTTACCAACCCCATGAAATCGCGGACCATACGTTCTTGCTCTCGGAGCAAGAGCTGCACGAAATGACGCAGTGGAATCAAACGTCATATCCTTTTCCTGAAGTCCATCTGCTGCACAAGTTATTCGAGCAGCAAGTGGAGAGAACGCCTGACCGCTTGGCTCTGGTCTATCAGGAGCAGCGGTTAACTTACCGCGATTGCAATGAAAAAGCGAACCAACTGGCTCATTATTTGCGCAGGCAGGGGCTTGGGCCGGACGTAAAAGCAGGAATATGTCTGGAGAGGTCCATCGAGCTGGTCACGGGCTTGATCGGCATCTTAAAGGCGGGTGGCGCCTACGTTCCGATTGATCCGCATCATCCGGCAGCCTTCGTTCATGAATTGATTCACGATGCAGAGCTGGGCCTTATCGTAACGAGCGAAAAGTGGGCTTCGTTATTTGAAGGATACGAGGGCGTCGTCCTGTATATGGAACGGATAAGCGCGGATTTGACCGCTGAGCCTGTCACGAATATGAACAGCCAGTGCCGTCCGGAACAGCTTGCTTATATGATTTATACCTCTGGCTCTACCGGAAAGCCCAAGGGCGTTTTAATCGAGCATAAGGCCATTGCCAACCGCCTGCTCTGGATGCAGAGCAAGTATCAGTTGAACGGGATGGATCGTGTTCTGCAAAAAACGCCATTTACATTCGACGTCTCGGTATGGGAATTTTTCTGGCCTTTGATAGCTGGTGCCGGATTAGTCATCGCAGAACCTGAGGGGCATAAGGACCCGGAATATTTGATCAAGGTCATTCGGGAAGAAGGCATTACAACGATTCATTTTGTGCCTTCGATGCTCCATGCTTTTCTGGCGCAAACCGAAGTCGGGCAATGCACAACCCTGAAGAGGGTCATCTGCAGCGGAGAAGCGCTGCTTCCGGCGTTAAAGCAGCTGTTTTTCGAAAGACTGTCTTGCGAATTGCATAATCTGTACGGACCTACAGAGGCTGCTGTCGATGTGACCAGTTGGGAATGCGGGCGGGAAGATGCCAATGTGCCGATAGGTTACCCGATCGCCAACACCTATATGCGGCTGCTGAATGAACAGATGCAGCCGGTGCCTGTCGGCGTGCCTGGCGAGCTGTATATTGGCGGTGTTTGCCTTGCCCGCGGCTATCATAACCGTCCGGACTTGAACGCCGAAAGGTTCGTCGCGGACCCGTTCTCTGCCGACCCGGACGCCCGCCTGTATAAAACAGGGGACGAAGTCAGATATCTTCCGGGCGGCGCTATCGAATACATTGGCCGGTTGGATCATCAGGTGAAGATACGCGGTCATCGCGTCGAGTTGGGAGAAATCGAGGCGAGGCTGGCAGAGCATCCCGATATCGCAGAATGCGCGGTATATACAACAGCGGACACTAATCTGCATCTTCAACTCGTTGCCTGCATCGTCAAAAGAAAGCCGGACAGTCAAATGGACGTGAGGGAGTTGTACGACTTTCTGAAAGACCGCCTGCCTGAATACATGATCCCTGCCCGCTGGATGTTTATCCATGAGATGCCGCTAACCACGAGCGGGAAAATAGACCGGAAGGCCCTTCCGCAGCCTGATCTGAGCTATAGTGCGGAGCATCATGCCATATTCGAGCCGCCAAGGGATCAGTGGCAGCAAACCTTGTCGGACATTTGGGAACAGGTGCTTCGCGTATCTGCCCCCAGCATCAGGGACTCATTCTTTCATTTGGGGGGGAATTCGCTGCTTGCCATTCAGCTCATGGCAAGGGTGGAGCAGGAATTTGCCCGCAAATTACCTTTATCCTCCATATTGGAGTACGATACGATCGAACGGCTGGCAGGGCTGCTGAGTAATGACCAGGCAGAGGAGCAGAAGCCGTCGGCCCTTGTCGCTCTGAGCACCTCAGGCTCACATCCGCCTCTGTTCTGCATTCACCCTGTAGGCGGGAGCGTCGTATGCTACAACGCTTTTCCGCAGGTATTAGGGGCAGATCGGCCTGTTTATGCCATTCAGTCTGAACCTATGAGCGGGATGAGCGACAGTCCGCCTTCCTCGATCAAGGAGATGGCGCAGCAATATATCCGACTGATAAAGACGGTACAGCCGGCAGGGCCTTATTCCTTGTTAGGCTGGTCGTTTGGCGGCATTGTTGCGCACGAAATGGCTTGCGAGCTTCGGAAAGCAGGAGAAGCCGTTGGCATGCTGGCGCTGCTGGATGCAAGACTAAAGCCCCAGGGCGAAGACGAACCTGAGTTTTCGGAGGACGAATGGAAGGAGCATTTCCTGCAAGATTTTGCAGGCGTGCAGATGATGGGGCAGGTGTCCGACGAGCGAGAAGAGGCCTGGAGTCCTGGAGAAGATGATCTTAATCGCTTCTATAACCTGTTTAAAGCCAATTTTAGGGCGATGTACGAGCATGTTCCCCAATGGTTTGACGGAACGATAGTCTGGTTCAGGGCAAAGGAGGAGGAAGAAGCGTTGACCATGGATCGTGGCTGGAGCAGCTATGCCAACCAAGTCGATAGCATCGTGCTTGACGGAGACCACTATTCCATGATGAGTTCCCCGAACGTCGGAAGGATCGCAGCTTATTTGAAATCCTATAACCATGAAGCGAAGGAGTCGGTCTGATGGCAGTCCAATTGCGCTATAAAACACTTAAAAATAGTGAGGGGCAATATTCCATCTGGCCTGCAGGAGAAGACAACGCTTTCGGCTGGCAAAATGCGGGCTTTGAGGGGACGATCGAAGAATGTCTGGAAGAGATCGGACACGTCTGGAAGGATATGCGACCGTTAAGCTTGCAACAACACCTTTCAGAACCCAGTGAGCCGATGATTGCAGCAGCGCTCCACGCTGACTCGGGGCATTGGATTCCAGAGCAATCCTGGAGCGGAAGCGTCAAGCCATTGACGCCCCCCTCCTGCATTCATCACCTGTTCGAACGTCATGCTCAGGCAACTCCCGATGCCGTTGCGTTGACCTATGATTCCAAGCACATGACGTACCGCGAAGTGGACGAAGCGGCGGAGGCTCTGGCGAACAGGCTGGCGCAATTCAAGGTTGGTCCTGACCGTATCGTTATGGTGCTGGCAGAGCGTTCCTTTGAACTGGTAATTTCGCTATTAGGCATCTTGAAGGCAGGAGGCTGCTACCTGTCGTTGGAGACGACTACCCCGCAGGCCAGGCTGGATTTTATCCTTGAGGATGCTGCGCCTTGTCTCGTTATTACCCAGCACAGCTACAGGGAGCGTTTTGCAGATCAATCTGTTCCTGTGCTTCTGCTGGATCGCGAAAAGGAAGCTTTAGCCTTGGCCCCCCAAAGAGGCAAAGTGGAAGTGACTCCGGAGCATTTGGCTTATATCAGCTACACATCGGGTTCGACGGGCACACCGAAAGGCGTGTGTGTACCGCATCGGGCAGTTGCCCGTCTGGTGGATAATCCTAAGGACTTCTCTTTTACACCGGAAGATGTATTTTTGCTCATTTCTCCTGTGGCCTTTGACGCTTCGACGTTCGAGATTTGGGCCCCGCTCACCAATGGCGGGAGGCTGGTCATTTACGACTGCGGGATGATTCGTTTGGATTTGCTGTCTGCGACCATCCAATCCGAAGGGGTAACGACCTTGTGGCTGACGGCCGGACTTTTTCAAGTGATGGTTAACTCCTATCTTGATGCTTTTAAGGGGCTGAAGCATGTCTTGGCAGGCGGGGATGTGATTTCTCCTGCACACCTTGAGAGGCTTCTGGCCGCTCATCCGCATCTGATGTTTACGAATGGCTATGGTCCAACCGAAAACACGACCTTCTCAACCTGCTGGACAACCAGCGCCATGACATCTCACCCTACCGTCCCGATCGGCTCGCCCATTAATGGAACTTGGGCTATGATCTGCGATTCGAATCTGAATCCGGTGCCCGCAGGGCAGGAAGGGGAATTGGTTGTTGCTGGAGCGGGATTAGCCCGAGGGTACCTCAATAATCCGGCAGAGACGGCGAAAAGGTTCATTCCTAATCCGTGGAGCGAGGCGCCGGGAGCTCGAATGCTGAGAACCGGAGACCTTGCCCGCTGGCTTGAAGACGGCAGCGTGGAGTTTATCGGCCGTGCGGACAGGCAGGTCAAGATTCAAGGATACCGCGTGGAGCCGGATGAAATCGAGACGGTGATAACCAAATATACGGATATACAGGCTGCAGTGGTGACGACACAAGAGGACGGCTTTGGGAACAAGCGCCTGCTTGCGTACGTTGTAACCAAAGGTTCCAAGGCTGACGAATCCGAAATCGTAACGGCTTTGCACGCTTACCTGTGCCGTCACCTGCCTCCTTATATGATCCCTTGGGCCATGATGCCTATTGCGGAAATGCCGCTGACATCCAACGGAAAGGTAGACCGCAACCAGTTGCCTGCAGCGGTGCGGTCGCCCCGCAGATTGAGTACCCCTTATGCTGCACCGCGAAACGCCATGGAATCAGTTCTTGCCAGACTGTGGGGGGAGACTTTGTCGGTGGAGCCTGTCGGCATCCATGACGATTTTTTCTCGATTGGCGGCGATTCGCTGAAGCTGTCCGAACTGATCGTCAATATGGAAAGCATGCTGGACACGGCCATACCCGCCCGCTTCTTTTACCTGAAGCCAACGGTTGCCGAGCTTGCCGCTATGATTGAGGACAGCAAAAGGGTTGCAAAAGGCTAGCGGCATCAAGCATTTGCCTGTTCGCGGGCATAAGCGAAAATCGTAAGGAGTGAATGGAATTGGAATACGTTTATGAAGAAACGGAAATTCAGAACAATCCCTGGCTTCTTAGAGAGCCTTCTCCATTCGCCAAGGCCCGCTTGTTCTGCATTCCTTATTCCGGATGTGGCGCAAGCATGTACCGCCATTGGCCTGAATTCGTAGGCAAGATCGAGATATGCCCGATCCAATTGCCTGGTCGCGAGAACAGGTTTCGTGAACCGACCTATTCCTCGTACGAGCAATTGGCGGAAAACCTGAACGAAGCGCTGCTGCCCTATATGGATCGTCCCTTTGCCTTTTTTGGCCACTGCGGGTCTGCTCTGCCAAGCTATGAGGCCTCCTTCCAGCTGATACAGAAAGGAGGGCCGTTGCCATCACACTTGTTTATATCTTCGCAGGTGGCTCCGCATGAGGGACCTTATGGCAGGTTTCTGGAATTGGACGACCGGGAGCTGGCGGCTGAAATTGAATTGTTAATAACGAAAATGGGGGGGAGGCCCCTGCCCGACATCATTGAGCTGAATACCGGGATCATGCGCTCGGATTTGGAAGCGAACCGGAGCTACAAGCAGGGCAGCCCGGCATGCCTTCCTTTCCCGATTACAGTCATCGGATGGAACGGGGACAAAGAGGTGGACCCGTCATTATTAAGCGGCTGGAGCGAATACGGGCAGGTTTCCTTCACGGTACTGGATGGAGATCATCATCATTTCCTTCAGGCGCCGATGGAGCTTTTGTCCACCATAGCTGAAGCGATGAGGCGCTATATTTAATAGCATCACAGTCATTTGGATCATCATGTTCTTAGTTTGGAGGAAATTGTATGCATGGTCTTCATAAGATTGAACTGCGCAGCGATACCTTTACTCTGCCTACTCCTGAAATGCTGGAAGCCATGGTCCATGCCGAGCTGGGAGATGACGTCTACGGAGAAGACGTTACGGTAAAGAAGCTGGAAGCCACGGCAGCCGAGATGCTGGGGAAGGAAGCGGCGATCTTCATGCCCAGTGGAACGATGGCTAACCTTGCTTCGATCATGGCCCATTGTCCCCGCGGCTCGAAGGTGCTGGTGGGCGATGAGTCGGATATTTACATTTATGAGGCGGCGGGAGCGACGGTATGCGGGGGAATCATGTACGAACCGATTAGGACCCAGGCGGATGGCCGTCTTGATCCGGCGGATTTGCAAAGAGCCGTGCCCCGTGACCCGACAGACCCGCAATTTGCATTGCCCGGGCTCCTCTGTTTGGAAAATCCCCATAATCGCATGGGAGGCCGGGTATTGCCGCTTTCCTATTTGGAGGAAGTTCGAGCTTTTGCAAGAGAGCAGCAAATTCCCGTGCATATGGATGGCGCTCGCATTTGGAATGCCTCGATTGCTATGGGGGTTCCGGCAGCAGCGATTGCCGAATACGCGGATTCGTTGCAGTTTTGTCTTTCCAAGGGACTGTCCGCACCGATCGGCTCGATGGTTGTCGGCAGCGAGGCTTTCATTCAAAACGTATACCGGATCAGAAAAATGCTTGGCGGCGGGATGAGGCAGGCCGGTGTGATTGCCGCGGCAGGCTTGGTTTCCCTGAACAACATGATTGCGCGGCTGGAGGAAGATCATGCAAATGCCAAGCATCTGGCGCTAGGATTATCGAATATCCCCGGAATCGCTTGTGATCACCATGCCGTGGAAACCAATATTGTTTTTTTTCGCGTGACGGATTCCCGATTTACGTGGGAGAGCTTTGTAAAGAAATTGCACCAAAAGGGCGTGTATGTCGATGAGCTTGGGCATGGCCGCATACGCGCAGTGACTCATGCGGGGGTCAGCTCCCGGCATATCGAACAGGCGTTAATCATCGTCAAAGATACCCTTGCATGAACACTTAAGGGAGGGGATGGCTTGAATTTTCCGGATGCTTGTCTTCATGAGCTTTTCGATCAGCAGGTGGAGCGGACTCCGCAGCATACTGCTGTTGTCATGAATGATACATGCCTTACATATGAGGAATTGAACAGGCAGTCCAACCGGTTTGGACATTATTTAATCCAAAGAGGGATAACTCCCGATACGCCGGTAGGCGTGTGCATGAATCGCTCATTGGAGCTGATTGTTGTGCTGCTTGGGATACTAAAGGCAGGCGGCGCTTATGTGCCGCTCGATACGGAAGCCCCATGTTCTCGAAACCGGCAGATTCTTGAGGACGTTGGCGCCAGCCTCTGCGTAACGGATCAGGATGTATTTCCGGATGCTCCGTTCATGGCTACCGAGGCGCTTGTTTATACAACATTGTCCGAGGAGCTGAAGCTGTTGCCGGACCGAACCCCACACACCGGGGTTCAGCCTGATCATCTTGTCTCCGTATATTACACTTCAGGCTCTACCGGCAAACCCAAGGGTGTCATGAATAGGCATCAAGGCTGGGCGAATGCCATACTGTCCATGCAGCATGCCCTGCGGCTCCAACCGGGAGAGACGGTTCTGCAGAAGACCACGTTAACCTTTGACGATGCGGCTCTGGAAATTTTTTGGCCCTTGCTTACCGGCGGCAGAGTTGCCCTGCTTGATCCGGGGCTGCACCGGGACCCGGAAGCGATGATTGATGCGGTCATTCGCTATGATGTTGCTTTTTTGGTGCTTGTCTCCAGCATGCTTGGCCGAGTATTGGATGTCGTCACACCGCAGCAAGTACAGAGGATGACGCGCTTGAGAGGCTGCTTCGGCGGCGGGGAGGCATTACCTGCGCAGTTGGGACGCCGGTATAGGCAGCAAAAGATGCCGGGAGCCTTATACAATCTTTGGGGTGCTACAGAGGTATCCATTGGCACCACGCTGCATCGCTGTACGGAAAAAGACTTCGCAGCGGACGGCCAGATCTGTATCGGTCAGCCTTTGATTAACAGCCGAGTTTATATTCTGGATCAAAGCTTGCAGAAGGTAACGGTTGGTGTTACAGGCGACCTTTATGTTGCAGGCAAAGGCGTATCGAGAGGATATATCAACGATCCTGAGCGCACACGCGCGTTTTTCACCGAAGATCCGTTTGTGCCGGGCGAGCGCATGTATCGAACAGGAGATCAAGCCTATTTTCACGAGGATGGAAGCATCCAGTTTGTGGGACGGGCGGATCATCAGGTCAAAATTCGGGGAATTCGTGTAGAGCTTGGCGAGATTGAGGCTGCGCTCACAGCCGCCGGCGACATTAAAGAAGTGGCGGTTTTGCTTCGGGAAGACATCCCGAACATCCAGCGCCTGACCGCTTATGTCGTATTGTACCCCGAGCGGTCAAAGACCCCGGGGCAAATAAAGGAACAATTGAGGCAAAGGCTGCCTGCTTATATGATTCCGCATTTTATCATGCTGATGGACGAGCTGCCTTTGAACAGCAACAGCAAGCTTGACCGGCTTGCCTTGCCCATGCCGGCGCCTGTTCATAGCGACTCCCAAGCCGATATGGCCCCGCAGACGCCGATGGAGTTCTTTTTGACGGAAATGTTTGCGGACGTTCTTCGATTAGAGCAGGTGGGAAGGACAGACGACTTTTTTGAAATTGGCGGAGATTCCATTTCCGCATCGAGGGTGATTTCCGTCCTTCGCTCCTGTACGGATGCGGCTCTGCCCTTGACCCTCATCTTTGACCAAAGAAATGCGAAGGATTTGGCCCGGCATCTGGAGGCGCTGGGATACCGGGGCGAGAGCTTGGACAGACGGCCTTTGCTTGCGCCGAAAAAAACGGACGGCCAAGAGGCGGAGATGTCTTTTGCACAGGAACGCTTATGGTTTGTTCAGCAAATCGACCCGCTTGATCCGGTTTATAACGAGCCTTTGGCCTATCGGATTGAAGGCAGACTGGACACACAAGCGCTACGATCCGCTCTAAACGAGCTCGTACAGCGGCATGAGGCGCTGAGGACAACTTTTGCGATTACGAATGACCGGCCTGTACCCAGAATCGCCGATCGGCTTGCGCTTCATCTGCCTGTCATCCCACTGGCAACTGAGATGGGCGATGATCTGAAAGAGCTTATTCAGCAAAGGCTTACTGAGGAAGCCCAGAAGCCTTTTGATCTGGAGAAGGGGCCATTAATCAGAACGGTGTTATTCAGAGTAAACGAGGAAAACTGGATTCTCTTCATCAATATGCATCATATCATTACCGACGCATGGTCGAATGTGATTTTTCTGGAAGAGCTGAACCTTCTGTATACGGCCTATCTGGGGAACAGAGCGAGCCCGTTACTGGAGCTTCCCCTTCCGTACTCCGACTATGCTTCATGGCATAAGGACTGGATTCAGAGGGACGGCCTGCGGGAGCAGCTTGCTTTCTGGAAAAAGGAATTGGCAGGAGAACTGCCGATTTTGCAGCTGCCCATAGATGGTCCAAGACCGCCTGTTCAAACCTATGAAGGAGATAAAGTCCATTTTAGTTTGTCCGCGGAGCGGATGTCGCGCATTCAGGGTCTAAGCCGGCAGACAGAAGCATCTGTATACATGATATTGCAGGCGGCCTTTAGCATTTTGCTCCATCGGTATTCCGGTCAGCAGGATATCATTGTAGGCTCGCCCATCGCGAACCGGAACCAGCACGGACTGGAGCAGATCATGGGCTTTTTCGTCAACACGGTGGCCATCCGCAGCCAATTTAAGGGAAACGACAGTTTTCTGGCCTTTCTGCAGCAGGTCAAAGAGCGCTGCCTTCAAGTCTATGAGCATCAGGACTTCCCGTTCGAATTGCTAGTAAGGGAGCTGCAGCCGGAAAGAAATCCCGCCTATTCTCCGATCGTCCAAGTTATGTTTGCCTACCAAAATAATCTGGAGGAGATTTTAGAGCTGGGCGATCTTGCGGTGCATTCGATCGAAGTCAACAGCAAGACATCGCGCTACGACCTTACGCTATTTTTAAAAGAAACGGCCGCGGGTCATTTGTCGGGCACATTCGAGTTTAATACCCGTTTATTCAGGAAGGAAACGATCGAGCGGATGCTCGGGAGCTTTACAGCTTTGTTAGACGCTATTTTGAACCAGCCTGAACAGCTCGTAGCCAAGCTGCCTCTGCTATCGTTAGAAGAGCAGCGGCGAATGTTGTTTGCATGGAATGATACCTTTGCGGATTTTCCTTCCGAGCTTTGCCTTCATGATCTTTTTGAACGGCAGGTGCGGGAAACCCCTAAGCTTATTGCGGCGGTTTATCAGGGGAAGGAGATGACTTACGAAGAGCTGGAGAAGCGTTCAAATCAGTTGGCTCATCATCTTCTGCTGCACAATCTGGGCGAAAAGAACGTTGTGGGTGTATGTGTGGAGCGTTCTCTGGAGCTTGTGATCAGCCTTATGGGAATTTTGAAAGCAGGGGCTGCCTTCGTGCCAATAGACATCGAGCTGCCGCCTGGCCGAATTCATCACATATTGAAGGACGCGGATGTGAAGGTGTGTCTTGCTCAGGAGCACGCAAGACAGAAGCTGACATTGGATGGAGTATCCCTGGTGTGTCCCGATTCGGATTGGGACAGCATCGGACGACACCCGTCAAGCAGGCCCGAACGCAGCGCAACGGCCGATTCGCCTGTCTCGATTTATTACACCTCGGGGTCGACCGGCAAGCCTAAGGGAGTCGTCAATTTACACCGCGGCTGGGTAAACCGGATGTGCTGGATGCAGAAGCATTTCCAATTGAAACCGGGGGAGACCGTTCTGCAAAAAACAACGTTATCCTTCGACGATGCGGCCGTGGAGTTTTTCTGGCCGTTGATGTGCGGTGGCCGCGTGGCGCTGCTGGAGCCGGGCTTGCACCGCGATCCCCGCTCGATGATTCAGGCATGCATTCGGTACGAAGCCGTTCATGTCCAGTTTGTGCCAAGCATGCTGAATCTGGTGCTGGATGAGGTCACGCCGGAAGATCGCCGGCAGCTTCACAAGCTTCGCAGCACGATCTCATCCGGTGAAGCGCTGACGGCCACCACCGTGAAACGGTTTTTCGCCAAGCTGCCCGGGAAGCTGAATAATACTTGGGGAGCCACGGAGGTTTCCATTGATTCGACGTTCCATGTAGCTGCCGTGGAAGACATGGAGGCCGAAGGAGCGGTATGTATTGGGAAGCCTATGGACAATAACAGATGCTACGTGCTGGACGAATATCTCCAGCCGGTTCCGCCCGGAGTGACGGGCAACCTGTACCTTGCCGGCGTAGGGCTTGCCCAAGGCTATCTGAATCTGCCGGACAGGACGGCCCGGGCGTTTATTCCTGACCCATTCGTTCCGAGGGAGCGGATGTACCACACCGGCGACCTTGGTTTCTATCGTCCCGATGGGTCGCTGCAATTTATCGGCCGCGCCGATAATCAGGTGAAAATCCGGGGAATGCGGGTGGAATTGGGAGAGATTGAAGCCATTCTATTACAGCATGGAAATGTCAAAGAAGCGGTCGTTATCGTGGATGAGGATACGCCGGGCATCAAACGGCTTGTGGCTTATGTTGTACCTCTGGAAACCGGCGCCAATATGAGCGAGGAGATTCGCCAACTGGCGAAGGACATGCTGCCGGATTATATGGTGCCTTCGTTTATTATGCTGCTTGACCGGATGCCTTTGAATGCGAACGGAAAGGTGGACCGGAGCCAGCTTGTCAAGCCGGAGCGAATCCAGCATTATACGGCTGCCAGCTTCGTCCCGCCTCAAACGCAGATGGAGGAGTACCTCGCCGGGATCTGGCGGGAGCTGCTGAACATGGAGCAAATCGGTATACAGGATCATTTCTTTGATCTTGGAGGACATTCCTTGCTTGCTACGCAAATCGTATCCCGGATTCGTCGCCAATTGGAGCTTGAGGTTCCTCTGCGTGAAGTGCTGCTTCATCCGACCATTCAGCAGTTGGCTTCCAAGGTGGAGGAGCTTTTGTACGAAAAAATTGAGCGGATGAGCGACGAGGAAGTCGATGCTTTGCTGAAATCTTAGCCAATCTTCCATGGCATGACCAGAATACGGATGCTTGAAGGAGGCAGCCCCTTGATTTGCAAAAATATGATGGAGGCCATAGGGAATACACCATTAGTGCAATTGAACCTGAATCGTGGTGGAGGCGGAAATGTATATGCCAAGCTGGAAATGCAAAATCCATTTGGCATGAAGGACCGCGTGGCCAAGCAAATTATTTTGGAAGCAAGACGTACCGGCCAATTGAAGGATGGAGATCCCATTATTGAAAGCTCATCCGGAACGATGGCTTGCGGCGTGGCCATGGTTGGAACGTGTCTGGGGCACGAAGTTCATATTGTTACCGATCCCCGGATCGACCAGATCACACTGGCAAAGCTGACCGCGTTGGGCTGCAAAATTTATGTCGTGGATCGAATGGGCGACCATGGCTGGCAAAGCGCGCGCCTGAAGCGCCTCTACGAGCTGATGGATGAGCTTCCGGGCGCGTATTGGCCCAGACAATATGAAAACCCGGATAATCCTGCCGCCTACCATACGCTTGCCCAAGAAGTCATGAACGATCTTGGACGTGTAGACGTCCTTGTCGCGTCAGTCGGAAGCGGGGGGTCCATGACAGGCACGGCCCGCGCTCTGAAACGATATAATCCGAATCTCAAGGTGATCGCGGTCGATTGCACAGGAAGCGTTATTTTTGGCCAGCCCGACAGACCTGAACGGTTGCAAGGAGGACTCGGAAATTCTCTCATTGCCCCGAATGTGGACCATGCGCTTGTTGATGAGGTTCACTGGCTTAACGATGAGGAAGCCTTTGCGGCAACGCTTGCTTTGGCACAAGAGCAGCAGATTTTCGCCGGCAATTCCTCAGGCTCGGTCTATGCCGTAGCCAAATGGATTAAGTCCTGCGTTCCTCAGAGCGCAACTATTTTAGCCATCTTCCCTGATCGGGGGGACCGCTATGTCCATACGATCTATAACAAGCGCTATAGAGCGGAAAAGGAAATCGACGGACTTCGCTTGCCCGAGGAGCCGCAATGGGTCCCCTATGAGACTGTCGTAACTTCGTGGTCCTACTCCAGACTTTCAGGAGTGATGCATCGTGTCTAAGCTGCTTTTTATTGAGGCGAATACAACAGGTACGGGCATGATTGTACTGGCCCGCGCCGCTTCTTGGGGACTCAACCCGCTATTTTATACGAATAATCCCGACAGGTATTCCGGCTTGGCGGAAACGGGGTGTGAGGTTCACGTTTGCGATACGAACGATCCGGGTAGCCTGCGGCAACACATCAGGGACACGATAGATGCTCGGGACATCCGGGGCATTACGACAACAAGCGAATTTTACTTGGAGCAGGTGGCCGAATTGACAGCAGAGTACCGGCTCCCCGGCAATCCCATTGAGGTGGTCCGCAGGGTGCGAAATAAAGCCGAGACACGCCGGGCACTCGCACAAGCTGGCATTCTTCAGCCCCAATTTGGGGTGGTTCGCCATGAAACGGAGCTGGATGCAGCGATCCGGAGCGTTGGTCTTCCTTGTGTCGTCAAGCCGACGGACGATAGTGGTTCGAATGAAGTCCGTCTCTGCTCAAGCCCGGAAATGGCGGCGCAGCAACTGGCGAACATCCTTAGGCATAAAGTCAATGTGCGCGGACAAGCAACGTCGGGAGCCGTTCTTGTCGAGGAATACATTCAGGCGCCGGAATTTAGCGTCGAGACGATAAGCTGGCAAGGCAAGACAGAGGTCATTGGCATTACCCAAAAATCACTTACGGGCCTTCCTTTTTTCGTCGAAGCCGGGCACCTGTTTCCGGCGCAGCTGAGCAAGGAGCAATCCCATGCCATCATCCAAGCCGTCCTGCATGCGCTCCAGGCCGTCGACTTCCGCAATGGGGCTGCCCATACCGAGGTCAAATGGACCGAACAAGGCTGCTCGATCATTGAGATTAACGGTCGTCTGGCGGGCGGGATGATTCCCGAGCTGATTCGTCTGACTACAGGAGTGGATCTGCTAGAGCAGCAGCTATTATGCGCTTTTCGCGGGCCAACTGTTCAACAGGTAACCTACAAAGGTACAGCGGGAATCCGATTTCTGATGTCAGATACCGCCGGACAGGTTACTCAAATTACCGGCATAGATCAGGCCGTTCAAATGCGCAATGTGAGAGACGTGAAGGTGAACGTTCTGCCAGGGAGCCAAGTATCTCCTCCGCAAAACGCTTATCAGCGCTTGGGATATGTGATCGCTCATGGAGGTACATCCGAAGAAACGATGCAATCTCTTGATCATGCCATGCAACAAATTCAAATTAACGTAAAGTAATTAAAGCCCGGGAGGACCTCATGAGTAGAATTTCGCTTGGATTATTTAAACAACCCGATTTCAGAAATTTCTGGCTGGGTCACACGGTTTCATCATTTGGCGTTCAAATTACGACCGTAGCTATTCCGTTAATTGCAGCACTGACGTTGAAAGCTTCTTCACTTGAAATGGGAATTTTGACCGCGGTCGAATTTTTGCCGTTTTTGCTCCTCAGCTTGTTTGTCGGTGTATGGGTAGACCGCAAGCCGAAGCGTCCGATGATGATTATATCCGATATCGTGCGCGCAGTAGTGCTGATCGGAATCCCCATCGGCCTGTTTCTGGACGTATTATCGATGCCCATCCTTTACGTCATCGCGGCATTAGTAGGCATAAATACGGTCATCTTTGAAATTGCCCATGTTTCGTATCTGCCTACGGTTGTCAAAAACGATGAGCTGATTGAAGGCAACAGTAAACTGGAATTCAGCAGTTCGAGCGCAACGGTCGTGGGACAGAGTATCGGCGGGGCGTTGATTCAGGTGTTTTCAGCTCCCTTATCCATTTTATTTAATGTCGGCACCTATCTATTGTCCGCATTTTATCTGGCCTTAATCAAGAAGCGGGAAGAGCCGGTCGAGGTTCCCGAGGGAACGGAGCAAAATATGTGGGCGGATATTCGCGAAGGAGGCAAATTCGTTTTTCAGAATAATGTTCTTCGCGCCATTCTGATCGGCACCGTCATTTTTAACCTGTTTACCTATGTGATCGAACCGATTTTTATTTTGTATATTTCCCGAACCTTGGCCCTGGCCCCCGTGTATATAGGCTTGATATTTTCTATGTCCGGCGTAGGGGCGCTGCTGGGAGCCTTTAACGCAGGGCCGATGGCAAAAAGGCTGGGGATTGGCAGAACACTTGTGTTTTCTTTGCTTTTGGCGGGATTCGTATCCTTGATAATCCCTGTTGCTACGTTGCTGCCTACCCTGCCGGCTGTAATCCTCGTTATGGTGATGTACATGATTGATGCGGCGATGGTCATTGTGTATAACATTAACCAGCGCAGCTTGAGACAAGCCATAACGCCGCAAAGTCTGCAGGGAAGAATGAATGCCTGCATGCGTATGTTTGGGATGGGGGTTGTCCCGATCGGTGCTCTACTTGGCGGATGGCTGGGAGGCATCATTGGCACGACGCCGACCTTGGTTGTTGGCGCCATCGGCCTGATGTGCTCGTCCATATTTATTATCTGCTCTTCCGTACGGACGATATCTCAGCCCGCAGCGGCAGAAGCTGCACAGGATGGGGGGTGATTTCCGACTTCATACGATGGTTCAGATTTGGAGCTCAAAAATGTTCTAGAGGAGGAATGAGTATGCGTGCAAATTGGGACTGGGACAACTGGCAAGCACAATTCCGCAATCGAATTCAGACGGTTGAGGCTTTGAAAGAATTTATCCATGTAAGTCCTGAGGAAGAAAAGGCGATCAAAAAAAGTGAAGGACTTTATCGTTGGGCAGTTACTCCTTATTACGCTTCGTTGATGGACCCGACAGACCCCAATTGTCCAATTCGCTTGCAGGCTCTGCCTACCACCGAAGAACTGATGCCCAATATGTATTCCGACGTAGACCCGGTGGGAGATATGAAGTATCGGGTCACCAACCGCATCATCCATAAATATCCGGACCGAATCGTCATGCTGGTCACAGAACAATGCTCTGTATATTGCAGGCATTGCACACGCAAATATCACACGACGGATGTAAACGGCACCTATTTTGAGAAGCAAGAAGCCGAATCCTTCGAGGAAGATTTTGGTTATATTGAAAAGCATCCTGAAATCCGCGATGTGCTGTTGACCGGCGGTGATCCGCTAACTTATTCCGATGAGAGGCTTGAGCATATTATTTCGCGGCTGCGAAGCATTCCTCACATCCAGATTATAAGAATCGGGTCCAGGTATCCGGTGCTTCTGCCTCAGCGCATTACCAAACAATTTTGCGAGATGCTGGAGAAGTATCATCCGATCTGGTTGAATACGCATTTTAACCATCCCAAAGAAATCACGGAGGAATCGGCAAGAGCATGTAACCTGCTTTTAAGGCATGGCGTTCCGGTGCAGAATCAATCGGTTCTGCTGAAAGGCATTAATGATGATTTGGAGACCATGAAAAAGCTGCTTCATGGGCTGTTGAAGATCCGTGTCAGGCCGTACTATCTCTATCACTGCGATAACGTGACGGGTGTTTCTCATTTTATGACTTCGTTGGAAAAAGGACTTGAAATTATGCGCGGCCTTGTTGGTCATACAACCGGATTTGCCATACCTACGTATGTGCTTACAACAATCAATGGCAAAATCCCGATCTCTATAGATACGATTATGGATTATTCGGAGAAAGGGTTAACTCTCCAGAGCTATGAAGGCAAGGAAACCTTCATTCCCTATCTCCGGCCTCAGGAAGTAGTCAATTCAGAAGTGTAAGCAAGCGCGTCAAGCCGCTCAATACCCGTGAGGGAATTGAGCGGTCTGTCTTCTGTCGGCAGCGCGGAATTGGTTTGCATGTTGTGGAAATAAATTGGTTTAATAAGAAGTATTGTAAAATGGAGGGAAGAAAGATAATATTATGGTGGGAGGATTAGAAATGCTATAGTACAGGGGGATACTTTGGTGTCGTTAATAAGACCACATGAACTGAATTTTATCCGTAAGCAGCTAAATTATTTAATTCAAACGGTTTATTTCGTTGGAGATTATAGAACGTTACGGGCAACAGAAGAAGAAGTCGAATACAAGATCGGAGAGGTCATTCGTCATCTGGACCCGGAGATCAGAGATCTGTTTAAGAACATAAAGCGATTTCGCGGGCAGGATGAAGTCATTAACCTTATTGGATCATTATCGCCATATGTCGAGAAATTTCCGAAATTGACAACCAAACAGGTGAAGGGACTTTTTCCTAAGGCCAAATCATTTTGGATTCCTGACTTTGAAAAGCTTGGAGAATTAACTTTGGAATATGTAGGCTGGAAGGATATTTCAACGAATTCGCTTTACCTCATTTACAATGAGGCTGGCAAGCTATACACTCTTGAATGCCGATATACGCCGCTCTCCGGAAGGAAAACGTGCTTTTGCCACTTGTGCAATCAAAGCCGTACAGGCGGCCAAATAGGGCTGGTTACCACCAAGCGAAGAAATGATTTGGTAACCGGAAACTATATGTGTCTCGATAGTCAACAATGCAATGAGGATATAACGGATAGTAGTAAACTAAAAGAGATTATGGTTGTCTGATAGAAAAAGAAAAAAGCACTCTTTTATCCGAAAGAGTGCCCATTTTGCTGAAAAATTTCGTTGCGGGATTGAATTATAATGTTATTCGGTATGCTCCATCCATTGAAAGTGAAAGCTTCCCTTTTGATCGATTCGTTCGAACGTATGCGCCCCAAAATAATCCCTCTGCGCTTGCAGCAAATTAGCCGGCAGCCTCTCTGTTCGATAGCTGTCATAATAAGCCAACGCAGAAGCAAAAGCAGGAACTGGAATCCCTCTGGTGACGGCAACCGAGACGACCTTTCTCCAAGCTTCCTGGTAGTTTGCAATAACCCCGCCGAAGTATTCGTCCAATAACAGGTTTTTTAGCTCTGGATTCCGGTCGTAGGCATCCTTAATATTTTGTAAAAACCTTGCGCGGATAATACAACCTCCGCGGAATATCATCGCGATGTCGCCATAGTTCAACTTCCAATTGTACGCGTCGGAAGCAGCTTTCATTTGCGCAAAGCCTTGCGCATACGATGCGATCTTGCTCGCATACAAAGCTCTGCGAACGTCTTCGATGAATTCCTGAGGATCGCCGTCATAGGCCGATGCCGCAGGACCGCTCAGCCGCTTGCTTGCGGCTATGCGTTCTTCCTTCATGGCCGAGATATACCGCGCGAATACGGATTCGGTAATGATGGACAATGGAACGCCCAAGTCCAACGAGCTTTGGCTTGTCCATTTACCGGTTCCTTTCTGGCCTGCCGAATCCAGGATGACGTCCACCATCGGTTTACCTGTATCCGGGTCCGTCTTCGAAAAAATATCGGCCGTGATTTCGATCAAGTAACTATCGAGCTCTCCATTGTTCCATTCGGAAAAGATGTCATGCAACTGGCTCGTATTTAAGTTCAAAATATCCTTGAGCAGATGATACGATTCGCCGATGAGCTGCATATCGCCGTATTCGATGCCGTTGTGGACCATTTTGACATAGTGGCCGGCGCCGCCTTCTCCGATATAAGTCGAGCAAGGATCACCGTTCACTTTGGCCGAAATGGCTGTCAAGATGGGCGCTACCTGTTCATACGCGTCCTTTTGCCCGCCCGGCATAATCGCAGGACCCTTCAGCGCCCCTTCTTCTCCGCCAGAAACCCCGGCTCCGATAAAGCGGAATCCTTTGGCTTGCAATTCTTTATTTCTTCTTTGAGTATCGGGGAAATAAGCATTTCCGCCATCAATGAGAATATCCCCTTGACTGAGGTAAGGCACAAGCTGATGAATGGTATCGTCTGTCGGTTGTCCCGCTTTAACCATGATTAATATTTTTCGCGGCGTCTCGAGCGATTGGACGAATTCTTCGACGCTGTACGTGCCAACGAAATTTTTTCCTTGCGCTTCCGCCAGAAGCTCATTTGTTTTCTCGGGCGATCGATTGTATATCGCAACCGAGAACCCTTTGCTTTCGATATTTAAGGCCAGGTTTTTACCCATGACAGCCAAACCGACCACGCCAATTTGCTGTTTTTTCATTGCAACAAACCTCCTTTTTTCACTGCCGTCCTTTTGCCAATAACTTAAAGCTGAGCTGTTTTTGCCCAATCGGCCGCGAATTTGTCCATGCCTTGATCTGTTAAAGGATGTTTTGAAATTTGTTCGATGACGGCAAAAGGAATCGTTGCAATATGTGCGCCGGCCATCGCTACGCGAGTCACGTGATCCGGGTGGCGGACGGATGCAGCGATGATTTGGGCATCCAGGCTATGAATACGGAACAATTCAGCGACTTTCGAAACGAGCTGCACGCCATCTTCCGAAATGTCATCCAATCGGCCGAGGAACGGGGAGACATAGGTAGCGCCCGCGCGAGCGGCCAACAGTGCTTGGTTAACCGTGAAGATCAGTGTTACATTTGTTTTCACGCCTTTTTTACTCAGGTAACGGCAAGCTTCCAAACCTGCCAGCGTCATCGGGAGTTTGATGGTGATGTTTTTATCATTATTATTGATTTTGATCAGTTCGTTCGCTTGCGCGATCATGTCTTCGGCTGTAACCGCATCTGGCGTTACTTCGGCAGAAACGGATTCAACCTCAGGCACTTCCCGCAAAATCTCAGCAATTCGATCTTCGAATTTAACTCCTTCCTTGGCGACCAAGGAAGGATTTGTCGTAACGCCGGATAAGACGCCGATTTTATACGCTTTTTTGATGTCTTCCAGATTTGCGGTGTCAATAAAAAATTTCATGGATAACTACCTCCGTATGTTCATTTTACTTCAGTAATTCTTTCGTCAGACGAACCACATGATTCGTGGAGAAACCAAAGTATTCCAGGACCTCCGTACCGGGACCTGAAGCGCCGAACGTATCGATCGACAACACTTTTCCGCCTTGTCCCGTGTAACGCTCCCAGCCTAACGAAATGCCGGCTTCAATGGCCACCCGCTTCGAAACGGATTCTGGAAGAACACTCTGCTTGTAGCTTTCGGGCTGACGATCAAACAGTTCTCTGCTCGGCATGGCGACCACACGTACAGAAATGTTTTCCTGCTCCAGCTCTGCTTTGGCACTCATGGCCAGAGCAACCTCGGAGCCGGTTCCGATCAGAATGACATCGGGCTGATTGTTTGTTTCCGCCAGAACATAGGCTCCTTTAGCCACCCCTTGAACATTGGCTTTGGTCGCTTCATATACAGGCAGGTTCTGTCTGCTGAGTATCAGCGCTACAGGCCCTTCATTTTGCTGCAAGGCGTATGCCCATGCGCTTGCTGTTTCATTGGCGTCGGTTGGACGAATGACGGTAAGTCCCGGGATGGTGCGCAGCGCGGCCAGGTGCTCAACAGGCTCATGCGTAGGTCCATCTTCTCCGACGGCAATAGAATCATGGGTAAATACATAGATCACGGGCAGCTTTTGCAGAGCGGCTAAACGAATGGCCGGGCGCAAATAATCGCTGAATACGAAGAAGGTGCTTACGAATGGTTTTACGCCTCCATGCAGGGCCATTCCATTGCCAGCTGCGCCCATGGCATGCTCGCGGACACCGAAGTAAATATTCCGTCCCGCGTAAGATTCGAAAGTGAATTTTTGCTCCCCTTTGATATCCGTCATCGTAGAATGCGATAAATCCGCGCTTCCTCCAAAAATCGAAGAAACGGTTTTTACGTAATGATTAATGGCTTCGCCACTTGCTACGCGCGTAGAAATCGTTTTGGAAGCATCAAACGTAAGGATATCTGCGGCATCTATCGAGACGGAACCATTGATGACTTGCTCAAGCTCCTTGCCTTGCAAAGGATACTGTGCTTGATAGGAAGCGACTAATTGGTTCCATTCTTCTTCTTTGGCCCCGCCTTTATGTTTAAGCTGCTCGAAATGAGCTCTCACTTCTTCCGGAACGGTAAACTCTTCCTCATACTTCCAACCATAAGCTTCCTTGGTGGCCTTTGCCTCTTCTTTACCGAGCGGATTGCCGTGTACTTTGTTCGTTCCCGCTAACTTGCTGCCGTATCCGATAACCGTCCGAATTTCAATAAGAGTCGGCTGCGAATCGTTGGACTTGGCTGCTGCGATCGCTTCGGCAATTCGCGAAATATCGTTGCCGTCCTCAACCCGTATATAGTGCCAGTCGGCTGATTCCGCTCTTTTCTGTATATTTTCACTGAAAGAAAGCCTAAGCTCTCCGTCCAACGAGATATCGTTGGAATCATACAATACGATTAATTTGCCAAGCTTCATATGACCTGCCATGGACATCGCCTCGTAAGAGATGCCCTCCATCAAGCAGCCGTCTCCGACAAGCGCATATGTGTAATGGTCGACAACCGGAAAATTGTCTTGATTGAATTTCGCGGCCAGATGAGCTTCGGCCATCGCCATCCCGACGGCCATCGCAATTCCTTGTCCCAGAGGTCCTGTTGTCGCGTCTACGCCATCTGTATGTCCAAATTCAGGATGTCCCGGCGTTTTGCTGTTCAGCTTGCGAAACTGTTTTAAATCCTCAAGCGAAACCTGATATCCGGACAAATGCAGGAGGCTATACAGCAGAGCCGAACCGTGACCTGCGGACAGAACGAAGCGGTCGCGGTTAAACCATTTTGCATTACCGGGATTATGATTTAACAGTTTGGACCAAAGGGTGTACGCCATCGGCGCAGCACCCATCGGCAGCCCAGGATGACCGGAATTCGCGGAGTTGATGGCGTCGATCGACAGTGTTCGGATCGTATCGACAGCTAATTGATCAATAGCTTGAGTTGCAGACATATTGTTCTTCTCCTTCTTTGCTTTCGTTTTTTTGTTCAGGCTTGGCGTCGAACCACCAATGATAGCCGTCCTCTGCCAATAATGCATCGGACTCGGCAGGTCCGTAGGTGCCCGCTTCATACAGATGAAGAGGAACAAGATTCTCTTCGAATGCTTCCAAGATGGGCTCGACCCATTGCCACGACAATTCGACCTCGTCCCAATGTGCAAAGAACGTGGGATCTCCATGCCATGCGTCGTAAATCAAGTTTTCGTAAGCCTCGGGAACGTCGTCCCGGCTCTCATGGAAGTCGATTTGAAGGGGCTTGAATTCCCCTTTATGCTGGGTATCCCTCGTATTTAATTGCAGCGTAATGCCTTCGTTAGGACTGATTTCAAATACCAGAAGATTGGGTGCTTTCTTATCGTCATTTGCCTGGGAGGACATCTTTAACGGTTCCTTGAACTCAATCACGATCCGGGTTGATTTCTCCTTCATACGTTTGCCCGTTCGGATATAAAAAGGAACGCCTCTCCAAAAGAAATTATCAATCTTCAATCTTGCGGCGATAAAGGTATCATTCATGGAGGTAGAAGAGACCCCTGATTCAGACCTATAGCCGATTACAGGCTTTCCTTGAATGGTTCCTGCTGTGTACTGCCCGCGGATTACGCTTGCGCTCACCTCCTTTTTTTGCAGCGGCTCCAGAGATTCCATTACTATTTTCTTCTTGAAGCGTACCATTTCAGAGTTGCTGTTGTTCGGAAGGTGACTCGTCAGCATCATAAGCAATTGCAGCATATGGTTTTGGAACATATCTCTTATCGCGCCTACATGATCATAATAACCTGCTCTTTCTTCTACGCCGACGGTTTCGTTGGCCGTAATCTGCACGTTAGCGATGTAATGATTGGTCCACAACGCATGAAGCGCCGGGTTTTGCTGCAAAATCTCAAGCTTCTGCACCATCGGCTTGCCGAGATAATGATCGATTCGGAAAATTTCATGTTCCGCAAAAGCTTTACTGAGCTTCTGGTTCAAACTCCTTGCAGATTGCAAATCATGACCGAATGGCTTCTCGATCACCAGTCGCTTCCAGCCACTCGTGGAACCGAGCCCACTTTCCTCAATGCCCGCTGCGATCGTTTCGAAAAATTCAGGCCCGACAGATAAATAAAATAGGCGATTCGGTGAAATGCGAAGCTCGTTTTCCCGCTGTTCAACCAGCCGCAGCAGTTTCACATAATCTTCTTTACGGCCTATATCCAAAACACTGTAGCGGAAAGAACGTAAGAAATTTTTGATTAATGCAGAATTGCTTGCTTCACGTCTGGAAAAATTGCGGAGAGATTGCTCCACATTTGCCTGAAAGGATTCATCCGTCAGTTCTCTTCGACCAAGACCGATCAAAGCAAACGTTGGGGGCAGTTTCTGATCGATAAATAAATTATACAAGGCAGGGTATATTTTTCTTTTGGCTAAATCCCCAGTCGCTCCAAACAAGACAAAAGTGGTTGGTTCCATTTTCCTTACTCCTTCCTTATAGCGGTCTCTTAATCATCCGTATTGGCAATTGCCGAAATATGAATTTTCCAATCTGGAAGAGAGGGTATGGTTTCTCTTTCGTAGTTCTACTATAATACGATTATGACCTATACAAGTAATAAATATATTTCACAGGAGCTATAGACCATATCTATGAACAATAATTACGAATTATATAAGGTGTTTTATTGGGCTGCGAAGACAGGCAGCTTGACTCAGGCTGCGAAGGTCCTATACCTCACCCAGCCGAGCGTCAGCTACGCTATCAAACAACTGGAAGACAGCTTTGGCATCACTTTGTTTTACCGGAACTCCAAAGGAGTGTCGCTGACGCAGGAGGGCGCCATCCTGTATTCCTATATCGAACAATCTCAGATTTTAATATCTCTGGCTGAAGAAAAAATGGCGGCGCTTAAAAATTTGGACAGCGGCGAGCTGCGGATCGGCGGAAGCGATTCGCTGTTCAAGCATTATTTGCTTCCATACTTGGAGGGCTTTCATCAGCAGTATCCCGGCATCAAGCTTCACTTGAATCATGGAACGACCCCGGAAATTATTGCGTATTTAAAAGAAGGTAGAATTGATTTGGGCGTCGTTCGTATGCCTATCGCCGATCCTTTGCTTGAGGTGAGGGAGAGTATCCAGCTGCAGGATTGCTTTGTGGCGGGGGGACGTTATGCCGAGCTTAAGGACGCGGTACTATCGCTCGATATGCTGCTTCAGTACCCCGTTATCCTATTCTCGCGTAACAGCCGGGCGCGAATGGCCATTACGGAGTTATTTCAAAGCTACGGCTATCCACTCAAACCTGAAATCGAGGTCGGAAGCGTGGATCTTCTCATCGAGTTTGCGCGGAAAGGTCTCGGGATCTCCTACGTGACCAGAGAATTTGTTGCGAAGGAGCTGGAAGAGGGCTCCCTCTTCGAGGTTCAATTAGACGTGGAGCTGCCGCCAACTCACGTGGGTATCATGATTATGCGGAACATGCCGCTTTCTACTGCTGCAAGCAGGTTTATGAAGCTGGTTGAATAGTCGTTTCCTTCATAAAACGCGCAAAGGATACGACTTAAATCGAGAAAGCTACACCCGATCTCATCGATAAAGGCAAGAGAGAGGACTTTCCCGGGGTCGAAGAACCAGCATGTTATACAACGGTTTCATAACAACTTGGGGGTTATTCCCAATAAGAAAGTATGCTATCTATGGTTAAAGAACTTATGCCACCTGTAAGAAGATAGGAGGGGCCGTATGCTTTAATTGTCACGTACGGATCTGTGAGGGTTACGCCTCGAAAGCTCAAGAAGCACGTGGTTCATATCTATAGCATGCTGCCAAAGGGTTTCTTGGAAACAATAGAGGTCCGGCGGTTCCAGATTTTTTGGTAGAGCCGAACAAGCCTACTGTCTTTATTCCTTAGATCGTGAAATTGCTTTTCTCTACATTTAGAGAAGGGTCAGTTATACTTAAAAGTTAAATATTGACTATTGTTCATAATTGAGTTAATCTACTAAAAGAGGTGAAAAATTACTTTGATAGGAGGTTTTATTGAAATGACCTTTAATAAGGTTACTACTATTATTGCAACAACATTGTGTTGTGTGACGTTGTTTTCAGGCATGACTTCTTTTGCGGCATCTGAAGATTCAAAGAAGTTTGGGAACACGACTCTTACGGGGAAATTGACCTATTCTTCTAAAGACGCAGCAACAAGAACTTATACTAGTACAAAAGTCGGATATATAAAGGCTACCATAGCAATTTACGATGAATTTGGCAAACAAGTTGGATTTGATACGAATGCTCGTAACGATGCTTCTAATGTTGCTACAGGAGAAGTAAAAAGGGGGAATGGAGTAAAAGCAGAGGGAGAATCATATTTTGACAATAGGGAATATGGCGGCACTTATGGATGGGTAAACACTAACCATAGGTGGTAATAAAAACTTATAGAAAAACAACAAACCACTTCAAATAATTATTTGAAGTGGTTTTGTAATACAATAAGATATTTGATTTAAGGAGTCGTTAAATGGTAAAAAAAATAGGATTAAAAATAATTAATACTATATTAATTTTCGCTGTAGTTTTTTCTGTTGGGTATTCCCTTAAATACATAATATTAAAATCTCAAATTTTTTTTAATGCCAAGTTTCAAAGTAAAAGTACCCATGATAAGGGTTATTCAATGTTGTTAAAAACAAAAAACAACGAAGTGGTCAGAGATGTAAATATCTATTTAAAAAAAGGAGAGGATTATAATTATATATTTGAATTTTCCAATGATTCAGATGAGGATTCAATGTTTGAACTAGTTATAGATTGCAATTATGATCGTATTCCATTTTTAAATCCCGATTCCGGAGAAAAAGTATTAAAACATAAATTTAAAGTAGATAAAAAAAGTTATGTTGAAATACCAATCTCTATAGACAATAAAACCTTTCAATTTAGTTTGAATCCTATCATATTTACTATGAGCGAAGTATCAGATAAAGAGAGTGCCTTGAATAATAAAAGTTATTCTGTAAGATATGATGTCATAACAGAGAAAAATGAAATAGCAAACTTATCTGCAGATAGTGATTTTAAATATATAGAAAATAAGAATACATTTGGCGGGGTTCTAATAAATCAGGAGTTTGAAAAAGTTGATGAATATTTATTTCCAAATTCTAAAATAACTGCTCAAAAAGGAGAATTGGTGAAGATCGCCATAAGGGCATATTCGGATACAGATGACTCTCTTTTTTGGTTACAAATAGATAACATGAGAGTACAATTTTTGGATTCGAAAAATTATATATATTTTTATAATGTCAAAAACTCAGTAATATATAAAGAAATAGCATTTAATGCACCAGAGAAACAAGGAATGTATAGTATTTATGGATATTTTGCTCTTGAACCACTAAATCAATATAACAATAATAACCCGGGAGACCATCTAGTTAAAACTTCAAATAAACTGCTACTTGAAGTTAAATAATTTCGTACGCGGCGGGTAGTTGCCAAACGTGGATAAATTGAGTATATTAATTACTATCTCAACGAAAGGTGGTATCCAGTTCTAACATGTACTATCTGATCGCTTCCTAATCCCTAACAAAAGGATACGGAATGCAGACGCTACGAATACGGTAGCCGCATTAGGTATGGTGTGCCCATCCTAATTGCTCAGATAACTCATGTTGGAGACGAAGACTGGAAAACCACGACGAGCGTAAACTTTACTTTGATTGTAAAGTCCAAGTTTACTTAGGCATATTTGTACTATGCTGTGGCTTTTATAGTTTATCCGGCTGCGAGTGCGTCTGCATTCGCAGCCTTTTTTCGTCGTCTAAGACAAATTTGCTTATCATCGACGAGCCGACAAATCATTTGAGTCCCGAGTTAATCGAACAGTTTGAACAAGCGCTTCGGCAATTTCCCGGACCGGTGATCGCCGTATCCCATGACCGGCGGTTCATAGAGCAGAGGCGCTATATACAGACTTGATGAAGGAAGACTTACGAGTAAAAGCATCATAA
>JBHJMN010000004.1:0-208214 GCA_042219835.1 Paenibacillus elgii | reverse complement strand
GAGTCCCTCGCGTGGCTCGCGCAGCGGGCGAGCCGCGGCGACGCCGATGGCGGCGCGGACGCGCTCGCCGCAGGCGGACACCGGCGGCGGCTGCGCGAAGCCGCCGCGCGCCTGAGCGCTGCCGCGCAGGAGCTGGCCGGCGCCGCGGCGCTGCAAAGCATCCGCCGCTCACTCGAAGAGAAGGCGGAGCGGCTGGCGAACAACCGCTTCACGATTGCGCTCTTCGGCGCGTTCAGCGCGGGCAAATCGTCGTTCGCCAACGCGCTGATCGGCGAACGGGTGCTGCCGGTATCGCCGAATCCGACGACCGCGGCGATCAACAAAATCATGCCGCCGGCCCCGGAAGAGGGCTGGCCGCACGGCACGGCCAAAGTACGAATGAAATCGCCGGAACGGTTAGCCTCCGATGTTTTTTATTCGTTGGAAGTATTGGGTGTAGCTGTAAATTCGATGGAAAAGGCGCTGGCCGCAATTCATAAGCTGGCGGCTGATCAAGTTCCGGGCAAGGGCAAACCGCATTACGCGTTTCTGAAAGCCGTCGAGAAAGGCTGGGCGGAGATGAGCCCGAATCTCGGCCAAGAGCTGCGCGTCACAGCCGATGAGTTCGGCCTTTATGCCGCCGACGAGGCCAAGTCGTGCTTCGTCGAGCTGATCGAGCTGTACTATGCGAACCCGCTCACCGAGCAGGGCGTCGTTCTGGTCGATACGCCGGGAGCGGATTCCATTAACGCGCGTCATACCGGCGTCGCGTTCGATTACATCAAGAACGCCGACGCGATTTTGTTCGTCACGTACTATAACCATGCTTTTTCCCATGCGGATAAAGAATTTTTGCTGCAGCTCGGACGCGTGAAAGACAGCTTCGAGCTGGATAAAATGTTTTTCATCGTCAATGCGGCAGACTTGGCTTCCTCCGCCGAAGAGCTGGACGGGGTCGTCAAGCACGTCGAAACGAACCTGCTCCAGCATGGCATCCGGCACCCGCGGATTTATCCGCTGTCGAGCTACTACGCCCTCGAAGGAAAAATCCAGGAGGACCGGGAAACGGTCGAGCAATCGGGCATTTTGCGCTTCGAGCGGGAGTTCGTCCGCTTTACGTTCGCGGAGTTGACCGAGATGGCTGTCCGGGCGGGCGATGCGGATATCCGCCGTGCGGCTGATGTGCTCCAGCGCTGGATGGACAGCGCCCGGGCGGACGCTTCGGAGCGCCGCAGCCAGGCTGAAGCGCTGCGTACTGCGCTTGCGGAAGCCCAGAAGCGGCTTGCCGCTCCCGACATGGATGCGGAAGCCCGCGAGCTGTCCAAGGAAATTCAAGAGCTGCTGTACTATGTCAAGCAGCGCACGTCCTACCGCTTCGGCGAGCTGTTCAATACAGCCTTCAACCCGGCCGTATTCCGCGACGACCGACGCGATGCGAAAACGATCATGCAGTCCGCATGGGAGGATCTGCGACGGATGCTGTCCTTCGACTTGAACCAGGAGGTGCTGGCGACCACGCTGCGGATCGAGAACAAAATCAACCGTATGGCGGGCGACGCCTCGAAAAACTGGTCGGAAGCGGTCCGGAGCGCGGGAATTCCGTCCTTCGAAGCCCCGGGCTTCGAGTCGTTTAAGCTAAAAACGCCTGAGCTAAGCGCGATGCTGGAGGCCGCAGACGTACAGCCGAAGTGGCTGGCAGGCTTCTTTAAAAATGCGAAGCACTTCTTCGAAGGCGACGGGAAAGCGGAGCTGCGCCGGGAGCTGGAAGCCCGCTTGAACGCGCCGATGACGCGCTTTGCCGATACACAAGCGGCCTTCTTGGAGGATGCCTACGCGGAGCAGCTGCGAAGCGTGATGCAGGAGCTGGCGGCAAGACTCCGGCAGGCGCTGGAGGAGCACGGCGAAGGACTGCTGGAGGCGCTCGAGATGAAGATCGACTTGAACGAGCTTCAGGCGAAGCACAGCAAATTGTTGGATTTTATTGGATGAAATGACGATAAATTTAGATGAATCGGCCTCATTTTTATTGAGTTCCGAATGGTTACATCCGAGGTTGTCCGATGGCGGGCGACCTCGGATTTTTGTTTTCGTGAAAAGGCTTTCATTTCAACGATTTCGTATTATTCGGGAGAAATAGTGGCGCTGCGCTTCCATATTGTGACGATTTGGAGGAATACTCTGGGAAAATCAAGATTATGGGGCAACCCGTATTTGCCGCCCCTTGGGGATAATGCTACACTTCTTCTCATAGCTGAAACGCTTTCGGAGCCATCATTCCGCTTCGAAAGCCATTTTTGCTTTTGCGGCCCTACCACCGTATTCCATGAGAAAAAAATGTGTCGGCTGAGGCTTTGCGCAGAAAGGAAGCGCTCTCGCAGCAAAGCCCGGAGAAGGAGGATCTCCATGGAAGTATTTAAGCAGCTGAAGGAGTTTTATTGGTCAGAACGAAGGTTTCTGTATGCCTCGATCGTTTGCTTGATGACGGTAACGGCGCTGGGACTCGTGTACCCGAATCTGCTTCGGTACTTGATCGACGAAGTGATTTCGAAAGGACAGTTCTCGTCCGTCCCGTATTTGGCGCTTCTCGTAGCCGGCGTGATGATCGTCAAGGCAACCTTTCAGTTTCTGCACGGCGTGACCAGTGCGCGGCTCGGCAACCAAACTGCATTCAACCTGCGGGCCGCCCTTTACCGGAAGCTGCAGTACTTGTCGTTTCAGTATTACGACAAAGCGCGCACGGGAGATTTGATGTCGCGCCTCACGGCCGATCTGCAGGCTGTACGGGATTTTATCGGCTTCGGCTTCGTTCAAATTTTGAACGTGATTATGATGTTTGCTTTCGGCGTGATCATGATGGTGTCGATCAATTGGCAGCTTACGCTCCTCACCATGATTTGCATGCCCTTCCTCGTCTTTACGGCGATCCGGTTCGAGGGGAAAATTCATCCGGCGTTCCGGTTGATCCGTCAATCGATGAGCAACATGACGACTTCCGTGCAGGAAAACATCACCGGGGTACGGACGGTCAAATCGTTCGCGAGAGAACCCCACGAGATCGACAAGTTTGCTGAGCGCAACGAAAACTACAAGGAAAACAACGTGTTGACCGCAGGTATTTGGGCCAAATATTTTCCTCTGATGGAGCTGTTCGCCAACTTGAGCGTGGTCATTTTGCTCGGAGTCGGCGGCTGGATGGTGATGAACGAAAGCATTTCCCTCGGGGAGCTTGTCGCTTTTTTCAGCTTGATCTGGTATATTATCGGCCCGATGTGGGGCATCGGCTTTCATATCAACAACTTTACGCAATCGAAAGCGGCCGGTGAGCGGCTGCTCGAAGTGCTGCATCAATACGAACACGTGAAAAATAAAGAACATGCGCTCGTTTTGCAGCCTGACCGGATGCAGGGCCACGTCCGTTTCGACAACGTGACCTTCGCGTATACGGATAAGCATCCGGCGCTCTCTGAATTCAATCTCGATGCGCCAGCGGGCTCAGTCATCGGCCTGCTAGGCGGTACAGGCTCCGGGAAATCGACGGTCATTCAGCTCCTGCTGCGGGCTTACAATGTGAAGGAAGGCCGGATTACGCTTGACGGAACGGATATTCGCGACATCACGCTGGAAAGCTTGCGCAGTCAGATGGCGATCGTATTTCAGGAGACGTTTCTGTTTTCTTCCAGCATCAAAGGCAATATTGCTTACGGCGTCAACGACGTGTCCATGGAAGAGGTCATTCAGGCGGCGAAGCTGGCTAAAGCACATGATTTCATCATGGAGCTGCCGATGGGCTACGATACGATCGTCGGCGAACGCGGCCTAGGTCTGTCCGGCGGGCAAAAGCAGCGGATTGCGATTGCGCGGGCGCTGTTGAAAAATCCGAAAATTTTAATTCTCGACGATGCCACAAGCGCCGTAGATATGGAAACCGAGCACGAAATTCAACGAGGGTTCGAAGAGGTGATGAAAGGCCGCACGACGTTTATTATCGCGCACCGGATTTCTTCGCTGAAGCATGCGGATGAGATTTTAGTGCTGGATCAAGGCCGCATCGTGCAAAAAGGAACCCACGCCGAGCTCATGAAGCAGGAGGGGCCGTACCTCGAAACGTACAAAATTCAATTTGCCGATCAGCCGGAGGAGATCGATGCCGATGCGGGGCCGGTTCATGAAAGGGCAGGTTTTGCCGGTACCGAAGAACCGGAATCGACGGCGGAAGTGGCTGCTGCTTCTCAAGCTGACGTAAGGAGGTATATACATTGAGCGGGCAACGGAACAACTCATCCGGCGGTTCGAAGCCCGAAGGCGAGGAACTGCTGAAGTCCCGGTTCGTCTATCAAGACGATGAGGAGCTTGACAAAGGGTTCGACTGGGTTCAGGTCAAGCGCGTCGGCAAATATATGAAGCCGTATGCGAAGCAGATGGCGCCCGTCATCCTGATTATGATGGCCGTCGGCGCACTGACGAAGCTGCTGAATCCGCTTCTCATCGCCTTTGCGATCGACAACGCGTTGAAGCAGAAGGACGGCAAGCTGCTCGCACTCTGCGTAGGCGCCATGTTCGTGCTGTATATCATTCAATGGCTCGCGAACAACTACCGGATTCGGTATATGAACGAGATCGGCCAGCGGATCATCTACGATTTGCGCCACGATTTGTTCAGCCATATTCAGCGGCTGTCGTTCCAATTTTTCGACAAACGTCCGGCTGGCTCGATTCTCGTACGCGTGACGAACTATGTAAACTCGCTTCAAGACTTGCTGACGAACGGCGCTGTCAATCTGATGATCGACTGTGTGCAGCTGATCGGCATCATCTTCATCCTATTATTTTACAATGTCAAGCTGGGCGCAGCGATTATTGTCACGGTTCCGATCATGTTCCTGATTTCGACACGGCTGCGCGTAAAAATTCGCCGCGCCTGGCAGGTCGTCCAGACGAAGACGTCGCGCATTAACGCGCATCTGAACGAATGCATCCAAGGCATCAAGGTGACGCAGGCGTTCACGCAGGAGAAGCAGAATATCGCTTATTTCGAGCAAATGAACCAGGATAATCATAAATCATGGAACCGCGCATCGACCTTGAACCAGTCGTTTAACCCGATCATTGAGGTTACCGGGGCGGTCGGCTACTTTATTTTATTCCTGCTTGGCGCTTATTTGATTCAAAGCGGGGAAATGACCGTCGGCTTGTTCGTAGCTTTCGCTTCTTACATCGGCAGCTTCTGGGAGCCGATCAACCGGCTCGGCCAAATGTATTCGCAGATGCTCATTGCGATGGCTTCGTCGGAGCGGATCTTCGAATTTATCGACGAGCAGCCCAACGTGGCGGAGAAGCCGTCGGCCCGGCCGCTGCCGACGATTCGCGGAGATATCGACTTCAAGCAAGTGGAATTCGAATACGAGCCTGGAAGGCATGCGCTGCAGCGGATCGATCTGAATGTGAAGGCGGGCCAATCAATCGCGCTTGTCGGTCATACCGGTTCGGGCAAAAGCACGATCATCAACCTGCTATGCCGCTTTTATGATGTAACGGGCGGCAGCATTGTCATCGATGGCCACGATATCCGGGATGTAACGATTCAAAGCTTGCGTTCGCAGATTGGGATCGTGCTTCAGGATACGTTCATTTTCTCCGGGACGATTCGCGACAATATCCGGTTCGGGCGGCTCGATGCGACCGACGAGGAAGTGAAGGCGGCGGCCAAGGCTGTCCGCGCTCACGAGTTTATCGTGAATTTGCCGAACGGCTACGATACCGAGGTGCAGGAGAGAGGGAACGTACTGTCGATGGGACAGCGGCAGCTGCTTTCGTTTGCCCGTGCGCTTCTGGCGGACCCGCGCATCCTCATTCTGGATGAGGCGACGGCCAGCATCGATACGGAGACGGAGCTGAAAATTCAAGAAGCGCTCAAAACGCTGATGGCTGGGCGCACGTCCTTCATCATCGCTCACCGGCTGTCGACGATTCGCCATGCCGATCATATTCTCGTATTGGATCACGGACGAATTATGGAGCAGGGCAATCACGAGGAACTGATGCGCCACCAAGGTATTTATCACGGACTGATTCAAGCGCAGTACCGCTTTTTGAAAGAAACGGGTTAACAGATATTGGCCGGTGTGGTATGATTGTTAACGTGAACAATACCCACCGGAAGCGCATTTTGTCAGGCATCATCTGCTTTATGCGCTCTCCTTAAATCAAAGGAGCTGACATCGTTGTGAAGAACAAGTTTGCGGCACAATTGTATACTCTGCGTGACGAGCTGGAGAAAGATTTTCCGGGCGTGCTGCGGGAACTGAAGCGTATGGGCTGGGGAGGCGTGCAAATTTCCGGTTTGCGGGGCTATACCGCCGAAGAAATCGCAGCCGTCCTCAAGGAGACAAGGCTTGGCGCCGCAGGGATGCACGTTAGCTACGAAGCGCTGCAAAACGAACTTGAAACGATTGTCGAGCAGGCCAAGCTGTTCGGAACGCGCGACCTGATCTGCCCGTTCATCGCTGCCGATCTGCGCGGCGAAGAAGGGTACCGGGCGGTACGCGCCAAGCTGAACGAAGTGGCGGCGAAGCTCGCTCCGCTCGGCTTCCGGCTCAGCTACCATAACCATGCGTTCGAGTTCGAGACGACCGTGAACGGGGTATCCGCGCTCGAATATTTGCTGGAGCCGTCCAAGGACAACGCCGTGCTGGCCGAAATCGACGTGTACTGGGTGAAAAAGGGCGGCCTCGATCCAGTACCTTTTATCCGCCCATATGCCGGCCGCATGCCGATTATTCACCTGAAGGACATGTCGAATGACGAGCATCAGACGTTTGCCGAAGTGGGTACGGGCGTTATCGACTTCATCCCGATTCTGCAGTGGGGCGAAGTGAGCGGCGTCGAATGGTACGCGGTGGAGCAGGACGTTTGTCCGGGCAATCCTCTGGATAGTCTGCAGATCAGCTTAACCAACCTTCATCGCATGGCCGATCAACTGGCGTCCAAGTAAGTGGATCGTTCATGTTATGCCTACCCTCGTCGTTTTTGCGCAAGCAGAAACGTCGGGGGTTTTTTGTTTTTTTGTCTACTCGCTACACCTCCGACATATACATGGGGAAGTGAACTTGTTCGCCGGTACGAACACCGAATCGATCCGTTAAGGGAGGAAAGGACGTTGAAAAAGCGCATCGTCACACCTGGCTTGCTGTTGGAGCTTCTGCAATGGGGAACGGCCTTTGCGGTCATCGTCGCCGTCTTGATCTCGGGCCGCTGGTTCGCAAAGTCGCAGCCGGTGTATCGGTTTGACGTGTTTCTGGACGAACAGCATGTAGGGACAGTCAGCGATCCGGAAATTGTAAAGCAATGGAAGGCGGCCCGATACGAAGAAGCAGGGCGACAATACGACCATGCGCGCGTTACGTCCAATCTGGAGCGGCTTCAGTTCGTTCGATTCGATGGAAACCAAACGTTCCAAGGCGCATACGACAATGATGCGGTGATTGCCGCGCTGAACGATAAGCTTGTTTTTGCTTTTTTTGCCACAGAGATTCGGATCGACGGCACGCCGGTCGGCATTGTGAAGGACGTATTTACTGCCGCAGCCCTTCTGGATCAGGTAAAGGCGCCTTTTTTGAACGCGTCCAAGGAGAAGGAGGTTGCAATCTTGTCTGAATCAGGCGACGGAAACCGGTCGAAGGTGAAAACGACCGCCGAATTTACCCAGGACGTGCAGCTGCTCGAAACGGCTGTCGCCCCGGGGAAGGTCGAGCCGGCCGAAGCGGTATTGTACCGGATTTTAAGCGGCGCCGCCCAGCCTCTCACGTATACGGTGCAGAAAGGGGACTGCATCTCGTTGATCGCGCAGCGGTTTCAAGTCGCTGCCGATGCGATCCGGGCAAACAATCCGGAGATTAAGAAGGATTTGATCCGGGTCGGACAAACGCTTAAGCTTTCGGTCAATCAGCCGCTCTTGTCGGTCAAAACGATCGAGACGCATACCGAGGAGATTCGGATAGCCAGCGGCATCGTCTACGAAAAAGACAGCGAGCTGCAGGCGGGCGTCATTCAGATCGTGGCTAACGGCAAGCCCGGCTGGAAGCAGGTGACCTACGAGTTCGTCCGCGTGAATGGCGAGCCCGCAAGCGAGTCGGTGGTCGACGAAACGATACTCGAATTGCCGGTACGGACGGTTGTGAAGCAAGGGACGAAGGTGATTCCCGGCGCAGGTACGGGCAAGTTCGCCCTGCCGGTGCTGCAGCCCAAAGTAACGAGCGAATTCGGACGGCGCTGGGGGAAAAATCATAACGGTACCGATTTCGTTTCGGAGCAAAAAGCGATTATGGCCGCCGATCACGGCAAAGTAACATTTGCCGGCTGGAAATCGGGCTACGGCAACTGCATCGTCATCGATCATCAGAACGGGTACGAGACGTTGTACGGGCATCTTAGCAAAGTCGGTGTTCGAGAAGGGGACGGCGTTAAGAAAGGCGACAAAATCGGCGTGATGGGCAGCACGGGAAATTCGACCGGCGTCCATCTGCATTTCGAGATCAACAAGAACGGCCAACAGCAAAATCCGCTTCAATATTTGAGCGTCTGAACTCGCAGTTTGACGCTTTTCTTCGCATGTCGCTTACCTCTGGTTAACCCTCTTTTCATCCTCTCTCCTCCCCAAAGTTTGCAAATCTCGCGGCAAACCGCTACTCTAAAATGTATAGTTACTGAAGTGATCAGTCTTGTAGTAAAGCTGCCGAAACTGGGGGAGAACGCATGAAATCCACGCGATGGTTGTGGCGGACTGTCGGCTTTGCCGCGCTGTTATCGACGGTGCTGTGCGCTGTCGGATTCGCCTACGGCATCAATCAGATTATTTTTCCGAAGCCCGTTGCGCGCGACGCAACAGAGGCTCCGCAGCAGCCCGCTGCAAAACCGAAGACGGACAACTGGGAAGCGAAGGACCAGATCCGCATCGTGGCGCTGGGAGATTCGCTAAGCGCAGGCACCGGCGATCTGTCGGGCAAAGGATATGTCGGCGGCGTAAGGGACAAGCTGGAGAAGCAGCTGGGCAAGCCGGTGTTTGTCTACAACAATTTTGCGATTCCGGGCTATCGGACGGCGGATGTGCTCAAGGATTGGGACAAGAAAGCCGACATCACCAAGTCGCTCGCCGAGGCGGATCTGGTGCTGCTGACGATCGGGGGCAACGATTTGTTCCAGAGCGGCGCGGGCATTTTTAGTTCGGGCGACAGTACGAACGGCGCGTCCGGTTCCGATGGTACAAGCGGCACGTCAGGCGCGGACTCTGCGAAGGAACAGACGTCTCCAAGCGGCCAAGCCGCTGAGACGCCGAAAAGCACCCCGGGCTCGCCGGATCAGGAGGACGGAGTGGGCTTTAGCCCGAAAGCGGCGGCCGATCGTATTCCGGACGCATTGAAGCGCCTTGAGCAAATTTTTGATCGGGTCAGCAAGGCGAGTCCGCAGGCGCGGATTTTTTACGTCGGCTTGTACCATCCGTTCCTCGATCTGGACCCTCAGCGCGAAGGAGCCCCGGTTATCCGGCAATGGAACGCGGCGGCGTTCGATTTGGCGAACCGGTACCCGAACATCACGCTGGTGCCGACGTACGATTTGTTCGAGCTGAATTTGAGCAAGTATTTATATACGGACCACTTTCATCCGAACCAGGACGGCTACGACCGGATCGCGGATCGGATCGTCGATATTTTGAAATAGCGGGGAGGACGGAATCGTATGGCTCAGACCGGAGAGCAGCATCGGAAAGGAAGAGACGCGGACATTGTTCTGGCGGTCGATAACGTAAAAAAGAGGATCGGCAAACGGCTCATCATCAAAGGCATTTCGTTCGACGTGCGCGCCGGGGAAATTTTCGGCTTTCTCGGGCCGAACGGCTCGGGAAAAACGACGACGATCCGCATGCTGGTGGACTTGATCAAGCCGACGGAAGGCTCGATCCGCATCTGCGGCTACGACGTGCAAAGGGAACATAACGAAGCGCTGCAGTATGTCGGCTGTATTGTGGAAAATCCGGAGCTGTATTCGTACCTCAGCGGCTGGGAAAATCTGGAGCATTTTGCCCGCATGCTGCCGGGCGTTGGGGAGAAGCGCATCCGCGAAGTGGTGGACATCGTCGGCATGGATGCGCGCATTCACGATAAAGTCAAAACGTACTCGCTGGGCATGCGGCAGCGTCTTGGTATTGCACAGGCACTGTTGAACGATCCGAAGCTGCTTATTTTGGACGAGCCGACCAACGGCCTCGATCCGCAGGGAATCAAGGAGCTTCGGGAATTTATCCGCCAGTTGGCCGAGACCGGGCTGAGCTTGTTCATTTCCAGCCATTTGCTCAGCGAAATTCAGCAAATGTGCGACCGTGTCGCGATCATAAGCCACGGCGAGGTCATTACGGTCGGCGAGGTATCGTCGCTTGTGGACGAATCCGTCAGCACGGTCGTTTGGAGCGTACTTCCGGCCGAGATTGCGCTAAAGATTCTGCAATCGCATCCCGAGGTGCAGTCGGTTTCGTTCGCGGATGAGGCCGGGACGGAGACAGGGGCGCCGCGGCTGATTGCCCTGCAAAATCCGGGGGCGATTCCAGAGCTGTCGAGGCAGCTTATGGAAGCGGGCGCTGCGCTCCACGGCATCGAAATCAAGCTTCCGACGCTGGAAGATTTATTCCTGAAGCTGACGGAGGGTGAGCGCATTGGTTAGTTTATATCCGCTGGTCAAGAACGAATGCATCAAAATGATCAAAAAAAAGCGGCTGCTCGTCGTGCTGCTTATTTTGGCCGCAATCATCCCGATGTTCACTTATGCGCAAATGAAGGTGGCGGAAAGCAACCGGAAGCAGTTCGGAACGACCGACTGGCGGGTCGAGCAGCGGCAGAAGATTGTGGACTACACCCGAAGTCTCAGCAGCGGACGCGTGCCCGAGGAATGGAAGCAGTGGCGCCGCGTCGAAGTGAAGCTGGCTCAGTACTATCTGGATAAAGATGTGAATCCGGCCGAGCCGAACGGGGTAACCTTTACTAGAGAGTTTGTGAAGAATGCCGTTAATCTGTTCATTCCTCTCATGGTTATGGTCGTTGCTGCCGATATGGTATCCGGGGAGCATACGACGGGGACGATCAAGCTGCTGCTGACGCGTCCGGTCCAGCGCTGGAAAATCCTCCTGAGCAAGCTGTTAAGTCTGATTTTATTCACCTCGTTTATCGTCATTGCGACAGCTATGTTATGCTATCTTATTTCCGGCGTCGTGTTCGGCTACGGAGGCTGGGACATGCCGGTTTTCTTCGGGTTTCAGGTGAAGGGAACGGAGGTTGACTTCTCGTTCGTCCGCCCGATCGGCCAATGGCTGTACCTGATCATGGAGTTCGGGCTGGTCTGGTACGCGGCGCTCGTCGTCGCGGTGATGACGCTGATGATCTCGGTGCTTGTGCGCAGCACGGCGGCGGGAATGGGCATCATGCTGGCACTGCTCATCTCGGGCACGATCTTGACGAATATGGTCTCTTCCTGGGAGGCGGCCAAATATTTGTTCATGGTCAACTTGAATTTGACAACGTATCTCAGCGGGACGCTTCCGCCTATCAAAGGCATGGATTTGCCGTTCTCCTTGGCGGTGTTGACCGTATGGGGCATCGCTTCGGTCATCGTCTCGTTTGCGGTATTCACGAAAAAAGATGTATTGAACTAATCCGTTCAAATGTTATAATGTTGCGGAGACATAGGTGTTTTAGGGAGGCTGCGATGGCGGATCAACTCGATTTGATTGGAAAAACGACAGCAGCGCCGGCGGACTACGGTGCAGACGATATCCAGGTGCTCGAAGGACTGGTAGCGGTACGCAAACGGCCGGGGATGTATATCGGCAGTACCAGCACGTCCGGGCTTCATCATCTTATCTGGGAAATCGTCGATAATGCCGTGGATGAGCATCTGGCCAAGCATTGTACGCAAATCGACGTGACGATCCATAAGGATCAGTCCGTGACGGTGTGCGACAACGGCCGCGGCATTCCGACCGGCATGCACAAAACGGGGATTCCCACACCGCAGGTGGTGTTTACGATGCTTCATGCCGGCGGCAAGTTCGGCGGCGGGGGATATAAAAAGTCCGGCGGCTTGCACGGCGTAGGCGCTTCCGTAACGAATGCGCTGTCCGAATGGCTTGAAGTGGAAATTTACCGCGAAGGCAAAACACACCGCCAGCGGTTTGAATATTGGGTGGACAAACAAGGCAAGGAGCACGTCGGAGAGCCGGTCACCGGCCTGGAAGTGATCGGCGCGACGCGCAAAACCGGAACGAAGGTGACGTTCAAGCCCGACAAGCGCGTATTTCAGGGCGGGACGACGATCAATTTCGATACGCTCAGCGAGCGATTACAGGAAATCGCCTTTTTGAACTCGGGTCTGAAGGTCACGCTGACCGACCAGCGCGCGGATAAGCAGGAGGAGTTCCAATACGAAGGCGGCGCCAGCCAGTTCGTGCAGTTTTTGAACGAGGAAAAAGCGGTGCTGCATGACGTCATTCATTTTGTGGCGGAGAAAGACGAAATCGAAGTCGAAGTGGCGATGCAGTATAATGACGGCTACACGGAGACGCTCGTGTCCTTCGTCAACTCGATTCCGACACGCGGCGGGGGAACGCACGAAACGGGCTTCAAAACCGCCTATACCCGCGTCATGAACGACTATGCGCGCAAGAACGGGATGCTTAAGGAAAAGGAAAAAAACCTGGACGGGCAGGACCTGCGCGAAGGCATGATGGCGGTCATCAACATCAAGATGGGCGAGGTCGAATTCGTCGGCCAGACGAAGGACCAGCTCGGAAGCGCTTCGGCGCGAAGCGCGGTCGATTCGGTCGTTTCCGATAAAATGGCGGTATTCCTCGAAGAAAATCCGCAGGTCGCGCAGCTGATCATGAAAAAGGCGATCCAGTCGGCCAAAGCGCGCGAGGCAGCGAGAAAGGCGCGGGAAGAGGTGCGCAGCGGCAAGAAGGGCAAGAGCGAAAGCTCGAACCTCGGCGGTAAGCTGACCCCGGCCCAATCGAAGGACTACACCCGCAACGAGCTGTTCATCGTCGAAGGCGATTCCGCCGGCGGGTCGGCGAAGCAGGGGCGCGATTCGAAGCATCAGGCGATTTTGCCGCTCAAGGGCAAGCCGATGAACCCGGAAAAGGCCAAGCTGCTCGATATTATGAAAAACGACGAATACAAGGCGATCATCGCCGCCATCGGCGCGGGAGTCGGCCCGGAATTCGACGAGTCGGAAAGCAATTACGCGAAAATTATCATTATGACCGACGCCGACACCGACGGCGCGCATATTCAGGTGCTGCTTCTGACGTTCTTCTATCGCTACATGAAGCCGCTCATCGACGCAGGCAAGGTGTATATCGCCCAGCCGCCGCTGTTCAAGGTGACGAAAAAAGCCGGTAAGAACAGTACGGTCCGTTATGCTTGGACCGACGAGCAGCTGCATGCGCTGGCCAAGGAGCTCGGCAAGAACATCGAGCTGCAGCGTTACAAAGGACTCGGTGAGATGAACCCCGACCAGCTCTGGGAAACGACGATGGACCCGGCAACGCGCACGCTGCTGCAGGTGCGGATTGAGGATGCGGCCAAAGCCGAGCGGCGCGTATCTACGCTGATGGGGGATAAAGTCGATCCGCGGAAGCGATGGATCATCGAGAACGTGGACTTCACGGAATTTGAAGAATAAACGGGGGGCCTTTTGTGAGTATCCAGGAAAATTTTTTGCCGGCCTTTCTGGAAGAGGTTGTAGGCGACCGGTTCGGCCGGTATTCCAAATATATCATTCAAGACCGCGCGATTCCGGACGTGCGCGACGGGCTGAAGCCGGTGCAGCGGCGTATTCTGTACGCCATGTACGATTCCGGGAACACGCCGGATAAGCCATATCGCAAATCGGCGAAGACGGTCGGGGATGTGATGGGCAATTACCATCCTCACGGCGACGCCTCGATTTACGAAGGCATGGTGCGGATGGCGCAGCCTTGGAAAATGAGCCACGTCTTGGTAGACGGACACGGTAACTGGGGCTCGATGGACGACGACCCGCCTGCTGCGATGCGGTATACCGAAGCGCGGTTATCAGAAATCGCGATGGAGCTGCTGCGGGACATCGAGAAGCGGACGGTCCAGTTCAAGGATAACTTTGACAACACGACGAAGGAGCCGGTCGTGCTGCCTTCGCGCTTTCCGAATTTGCTGGTTAACGGCGTTAGCGGCATCTCGTCCGGATTTGCGACGGAAATTCCGCCGCACAGCCTGCGCGAGGTGGTTAATGCCTGCATAGCGTTGATCGATAAGCCGGACAGCACGCTGGAGGAATTGATGGGCGCCATCAAAGGCCCGGACTTTCCGACCGGCGGCATTATCATGGGCTCGGAAGGGATACGTGACGCGTACCGGACCGGCCGGGGCCGCATCTATGTGCGGGCGCGCACGGCGATCGAGGACTTGCGCGGCGGACGCCAGCAGATCGTCATTACCGAAATTCCTTATCAAGTTGTGAAATCACGCCTGGTAACGGCGATGGAAAATATTCGTCTGGAGAAAAAACTCGAAGGCATTGCGGAGGTTCGCGACGAGAGCGGCCGCGAGGGTCTTCGTATTGTCGTCGAACTGAAAAAGGAAGCGGATGCGCAGGGAATTTTGGCGTATTTGTTCAAGAAAACCGACCTGCAGGTGGCCTATAATTTCAACATGGTCGCCATCGTCAACAAGACGCCAAAGCAGCTTGGGCTGCGCGATATGCTGGAAGCCTACATCGACCATCAGAAAGAAGTGGTCACCCACCGCTCGCGATACGAGCTGGAGAAGGCGGAAGACCGCGCCCACGTGCTCGAAGGACTGGTCAAGGCGCTTAACATTCTGGACGAGGTCATCGCCGCGATCAAAGCGTCGAAAAACCGTCAGGACGCCCAAAACAACCTCGTAGCCAAATTCGGCTTTACCGAACGGCAAGCCGATGCGATTTTGACCTTGCAGCTGTATCGTTTGACGAATCTGGAGATTCATTCTTTGGAAAAGGAATGGAAGGACGTTCAGAAAACCATCGCGTATCTGAAAGGAATTCTTGGCAGCGAGAAGAAGCTTTTGGCTGTCATTAAGAATGAAATGTCGCAAATCCGCGATAAGTACGGTATCGACCGCCGATCGGAAATCCAGGACGAAGTGGAAGAGCTTAAAGTTAATCTGGAGGTCATGGTGACGGCCGAAGACGTCTTCGTTACGCTTTCCAGCGAAGGCTATATCAAGCGTACAGGCAAGCTGTCGTTTATCCGCTCCGGCGGCGAGATTGACAAGACGGGACTGAAGGAAGGCGACTATCTTCGCTATCTGCTCGATGTCAATACACTGGAGAGCCTGCTTATTTTCACGCAGAAAGGGCAATACTTCCTGCTGCCGGTGCATCAAATTCCGGAGTATAAATGGAAGGAGAACGGCACCGCCATCGTCAACGTCATTCCGATTTCCAAGGACGACCGCATTATTCACGTGCTGCCGGTCAAGGATTTCGAAGAGCCGGGCAAGTCACTCGTATTTGTTACGCGCAAAGGGCAGGTCAAACGGACCGAGCTGAAGGATTATTTTACGAATCGTTCGACGGGGATCGTCGCTTGCAAAGTGGGCGATCAGGACGCGGTGCTCGACGTATTGCTCAGCACAGGCTCAAAAGAGCTGCTGCTGGCGACGAAGCAGGGGATGGCCATCCGCTTCAAGGAGGACGAAGTGAATCCGATGGGACGCGCCGCTGCCGGGGTTCGCGGCATTCAGCTTAAGGATGACGATGAGGTCGTTGCCGCCGATTGGATCGACGGGGACGAAGGAGAAGTCATCGTCATGACGGAGCTTGGGTATGCGAAGCGTTCGCTCGTAGCGGATTATCCTGTTCAAGGACGCGGAGGCAAGGGGATTATTACGTTCGAATTCAAGGAAGGCAAGCGGGTAAAGCCGAACGGATCGGAGCTGAAAGGCGCTTTTGTGGTTAAAGAGCCGTTCGACCTGACCGCCATCCTGAGTACGGGCGGAAGAGTAACTTTCTCAACCGAGCGGACGCCGATTGATGACCGCAAATCCACTGGGAAATGCGTTGTTCCGGTCAATAAAAATGAAACGTTAACGAATATTTTGAAGATTACTTAGTCATAGCTGGTGTACTGAGGCTCGAGCTTTTCGAGCAGCTCCAGCATCAATTGCAGAACGGCCCATACCGGCATCGAATCGTCCAGCTTTTCGAGCCAGTTTGGGTCGTTTATAATTCCTTTGGTCAATGCACTTTCCCCGATTTTGCGCTTCCAGTCTTCCATTTCTTCCATTCCCTCCACTCCTTGTCTTCCATGGATTGACAAGCTCCGCGTATAGGCGAACGTCCCATGTGCAGTATATGTTGAACTCCGTCAAAAGGTACCCGATTTTATCGTTTTATGTCCTAAAATATTTATGGAGTTAACCTTTAAAAAGACGGAGGTCAATGCTATAATTAGGAAAAAAATTGGTTTTTCGGGAGTGATGATCGTGATAACTCAGGAATTTGCCAAGCTCTGGTGGAAATTGTCCAAAGATTTGCGCACGCATATGGAAGCGGAGCTTGCTCCGGCGCTGACGGAAGGGCAGCTTACGGTGCTCGAAAGGCTGCTGCATTCCGAGCGGGACCGAATGAAGCCTTCGGATTTCATCGAGTATTTGGCGACGACGCCTGCGGCGATTACGACGCTGCTTGACCGGATGGAAAAGAGCGGGTTAATCGCAAGAGAGCGGGACGAGAAGGACCGCCGTATCGTGTGGGTATTGGTAACGGAGAAGGGGCGCTTCGAATGCGAACGCGGCGTGCAAATCCGCGAACGATTTTTGCAGCAATATTTGAGCCGAATTTCCTCGCACAATCAGCAATTGCTTGTATACTTGCTGGGTAAGGTTGCCAATGCTTAGCATTTTGGTGAACTAAAAATACATACGAAAATATGTTCTCATTTATCGTGGCGTATGGTATAATGTGGATGCAATAGGGAAGGCACTCAAGGACGGTTGGCACACCCCTGCCATGTATGGGTTCGCATAAGCGAATCCGGAAGGAGGTGATGCCATGGAAGTAAAGGATGCCGTAACGTTGATGTTCATGTTCGGCATGTTTATTCTCGCTTTACTTTCCTACTTAAAAAAGAAGTAGACCTCCCTTGAGCCTTGGAACCCGAGAGGTCTACCGCTTGGTTATTCCTTGCGCCGATCGCCTTGAGGGCAATCTATTGTAGCGAGGTCGCGGATGCTGGAACATTCGCGGCCTTTCTGGTCTGCAGGCAATAACTTTTTTTGTAAATCCATCATACCATATTCCCGTTTGCTTTGAAAAGACGTTCGGCGATTTTGTACAACCTTGTCGGATGACGAAGTCCGTCTTTTTCCAACTTCGTCGCATATGCGCCGAACGCCGCTCATAGACTTATATACTGGGACAAAGCAATAACCTCCGTCACCACGCGAATCCTGGTTTCGGAGGTTTTATCGCGTTCATGGGGGTTATACAGCCCCTGCGGCCTTCAGGTCCCAGAGCAGCCAGGGAAAGGCTCCCGGCGGCTCCGACGTGAAGCGAAGCGCTTCCTGCGTGACCGGGTGCGTGAATTCGAGCAGGGTAGACCACAGCGCGATCTGCTGACCGGGCTTCGCCAGAGCGCCGCTGTATCGCTGATCGCCTACGAGCGGGCAGCCGATAGCCGCGAACTGGACGCGGATTTGGTGCGGCCGTCCGGTGTGCAGCTCGACCTGCACGAGCGATAAGCCGTCCTGGCTGGACAGGATGCGGTAATCAAGCACCGCCTCCTTGGCGCCGGTCTTCGAAGCGGGAACGACGGATACCGTATTCGTTTTGGTATCTTTCAGCAAGTGATGCCGCAGCGTTCCTTGAGGCTCTTTGGGCCGGCCGTTAACGACCGCTGTATACACCTTGCGGATCGTGCGCGTACGGACCGCATCGGAGAGCCGGGAGGCTGCCTTGGAGGTTTTGGCGAAAACCATGACACCCCCTACCGGCCGGTCAAGCCGGTGGACCAACCCGAGGTACACGTTGCCCGGCTTCCGGTGCCGCTCCTTGAGATCGGCTTTGATCAGCGTCAGCAGGTCGGGGTCCCGGGAGGCGTCCTCCTGTGTCGGAACGTTCGGCGGCTTAACGACGACGATGACGTGATTGTCCTCGTACAGCACCGGAACGCGCGGGTGAGAGCCGCCCATACGCTAAGCCTCCCAGCGGCCGAGGATACCGCACGGCAGCATCAGCTTCGAGGCTGTAATCGGCAGGCCGATCTCGCCGCAAGTGATCGTTCCGCCATGGCTCCGGCCGAGAGACAAGGCAAGCGTGTTGTGAAGCACCGTAGCGGAAATGCCCGTTGTATAGGAATTGATAAGGAAAAACAAAGGCTTGTCCGTCAAAATGCTCATGCACGTTTCCACAAACGGATACAAGTTCGTCTCCAGCTTCCACGTTTCGCCGCTCGGTCCGCGTCCGTATGATGGCGGGTCCATAATAATGGCGTCGTATTTGCTGCCGCGGCGCTGCTCGCGCTGGACGAATTTGAACACGTCGTCCGTAATGAAGCGCACCGGGCGGTCCCCGAGACCGGACAGCTGCAGGTTTTCTTTCGCCCACTGCACGACGCCCTTGGACGCGTCGACATGGCATACCTCGGCGCCCGCCGAAGCGCACGCGACGGAAGCGCCGCCGGTATAAGCGAACAGATTCAGCACGCGGATCGGCCGGCCGGCGCTGCGGATTTTATCCATCATCCAGCTCCAGTTGACGGCTTGCTCCGGGAACAGGCCGGTGTGCTTGAAGCCAGTCGGTTTAATATGAAACGACAGCCCGCGGTACGAGATTGTCCAGCGCTCGGGAATGTCCTTGCGGTATTCCCAGCTGCCGCCGCCGCTGGAGCTGCGGTGGTAATGGGCGTCGGCTCCGCGCCATACGCCTGTCTCCTGAGGCAGCGGCCAAATAATCTGCGGATCGGGACGCCGCAGGATGATACTGCCCCAGCGTTCCAGCTTCTCGCCGCCTCCGGTGTCGATCAATTCGTAATCTTTCCAATCTTGCGCTGCAAACATAAGTAGCGACCATCCTTTAATTTGATTTCCAGTCTCAGTATTGCCCATTCGGCATCTTCAACATTTTACACGATTCCGGCAGACGAATCCATCGGCCGGACGCAAAAAACCGGAGACGCTCCGAAAGAGCGCTCCGGCATGTATTACTTTGCTTTAGGCAGGTCCAGCTTCTCGATCAATCCCGGCAGCTCCTGCTTCGTAAACGTCTCGTAGGCTTCGGTCATCACGTCCTGCTTCAGCTCGTCCTTCACTTCGTCGAACGTTTGCGTGGAACGGGCTTCGACGCGCATGATATGGTAGCCGAACTCCGTTTCAACCGGTTCGCTGATTTTGTTCAGCTCCAGCTCGGCGGCCGCTTTCTTAAACGCGTCGACCCAAAGCGCTATGGGCTGGTTCTCGTACAGACCGCCCGAATCTTTGGAGCCCGGGTCGTCGGTATATTGCTTGGCTAGCGCGGCGAAATCCTCGCCGTTTTTCAGCTTCGCGGCGATGTCGAGCGCCAGCTTCTTGGCGTCATCCTTCGAGCGCTCTTTGCCGTCGGAGTCCTCGAAGCCGATCAAAATATGCCGTACGGACGCTTTCACGAACTCGCCGTTTTTTGCAGCAATGCCCGCATCATACATTTCTTTCAGCTTCGCATCGGTTGCTAGGGCGGAAATCGCCTGGCCGGCGGCGATGTCGAGGCCGAGATAGTCGCGGAAATCCTGCTCACTTAATCCTTCTTTGGCTAGCAAGGCGGCAAAATCCTCGGTTTGGTTCCATTTGGCTATTAATTTTTTCAACTCCGCGTAGTGCTTGTCGATTTCGGCGGGGATGGAAGCCTTCTGCTCCGCTGTGATCCGCCCGGCTAATACTTTGTAGCCGATTATATGCTTCAGGAACTGTTCGTCGACCTCTCCGGTCCTGTTCAGTAAGCGCGAGGCCGAAGCGAATTTGTTAGCCTCGCCCCATGTAATTTGCCCGCCCTTGTAAGTCGCGACGACGTCGTTCGGATCGCCTTTCTTGCCAACCCAGATCGTCCCAGTGCTTTCATCCCAGCTTACTTCCTTGCCAAGCGTTTCGTTGATGAATCTGAGCGGCACGTAGGTGGTGCCGTTATAAATGAAGCCTTGCCCCTGCTCGGCGGTCGTTTTTTTCTCTACACCGTCGAACATATATTTGAGCTGCTTAAAATATACCTCAATTTGAGTGCCGCTCGCATAGGCGACCGACCCCGTCAGCATGACGCCCAGCGATAGGCCCAGCGCCAAACCCTTCAGCTTGTCATTCATACGTTAATCCATCCTCTCCCTTTGAGTGTGACTTACTACTTCCACAAAGGGAAGCAAAATCCTTTTTTTCATCTTCTCGAATGACCATTGATTTTGCCAAATTCTGAATTCACGAAGAATTTGCACTTTTCAGACAGGAATTTATTCAAGCGCGTAGTATTTGTGTAAGTAGAGACGGAAACAATCATCGAAAAGGGGGATGAACGGAACGTGATGAGCTTGATCCCCGGTCCGGAGGACTTGTATCTGTTCCACGAAGGCAATTTATTCCGAAGCTACCGGATGCTTGGCGCCCATCTGGCCGAGTCGGAGGGGGAACGCGGCGTCCGCTTCGCCGTCTGGGCCCCTCACGCCCGCGAGGTCCGGGTAGTCGGCGACTTCAATTGCTGGGACGGCTCGGGTCATGTGATGCACAAAGTCAGCACCTGGGGCGTCTGGTCGTTGTTCGTCCCGGACGTCCGGGAAGGAGAGTACTACAAATACGAAATCGTCACCTCTGCCGGAACGCTGCTGTATAAAGCCGATCCGTATGCGTTCTGGTCCGAGCTCAAGCCGGGAACGGCTTCGCGCATCTGCTCCCTGGACGGCTACGAATGGACCGACCAGGAATGGCAATCGCGCAAAGCGTCCCAGTCCGTCTACCGCTCCCCGTTAAACATCTATGAAGTGCATCTTGGCACCTGGAAAAAAAAGCCCGACGGTGCCTACTATTCCTACCGCGAACTCGCAAGCGAACTGGTCGATTACGTGAAAGAGATGGGGTATACCCATATCGAACTGCTCCCGCTTGCCGAACATCCTTACGACCGGTCCTGGGGCTATCAGGCAACCGGCTACTATTCGGTCACCAGCCGCTTCGGCTCGCCGAAAGATTTCATGTATTTCGTCGACTGCTGCCACCGGGCGGGGATCGGCGTCATTATGGACTGGGTGCCGGGCCATTTCGTCAAAGACGAGCACGGTCTGCGGCAGTTCGACGGCCAGCCGCTTTATGAGCACAGCGATCCGGCCTTAGCCGAGAAGCCCGAATGGGGCACACTCGCCTTCGATTTTTCCAAGCCGGAAGTCGTCAGCTTCCTGATCTCGAACGCGCTGTTTTGGATGGATATGTACCATATTGACGGACTGCGCGTCGATGCGGTCGCGAGCCTCCTTTATCTCAATTTCGGCAAGCCGCGCGAGCAGTGGGTCAAGAACGTCGACGGGGGAGACGAGAATCTCGACGCGATCGCTTTTCTGAAAAAATTGAACCGCACGGTGTTCGCTTGTTATCCCGATGCGCTGATGATGGCCGAAGATTCGACCGCCTGGCCGCTTGTGACATCTCCGATTGACGCCGGAGGCCTGGGCTTCAACTACAAATGGAACATGGGCTGGATGAACGACATGCTGAAGTATATGGAGACGGACCCGTATTTCCGCTCCGGAAGCCACGGGCTGCTGACGTTCAGCTTCATGTATGCCTTCTCCGAAAATTATGTGCTGCCGCTGTCGCACGACGAAGTGGTGCACGGCAAAAAATCGCTGCTCAACAAAATGCCCGGGGATTATTGGCGCAAGTTTGCGAATTTGCGGGTGCTTTTCGGCTATATGATGGGCCATCCGGGCAAAAAGCTGCTGTTCATGGGCGGCGAATTCGGGCAGTTCGACGAGTGGAAGGATCTGGAGGATCTGGATTGGGAGATGCTCGGCTATGACAGCCACCGCAGCATGCACCGGTACGTCCGGGACCTGAACCAATTGTATCTGCGCGAGCCGGCGCTGTGGGAGCTGGACCATCAACCGGAAGGGTTCGCCTGGATCGACCCCCACGACCAGCGCCAGAGCGTGACGACGTTTATGCGCAGCTCCGGCAATCCGGAGGACGTGCTTGTGATCGTTTGCAACTTTACGCCCGTGTATCATGCGAAGTACCGGATCGGCGTTCCGTTCGCCGGAGAGTACGTGGAGCTGTTCAACAGCGACGCAGGCGAATACGGCGGCTCCGGCAAGCTGAACGAGGGCATGCTGCGGACGGATACCATTCCGTGGCACGACCGGCAGGACAGCCTGCATATTTCACTGCCTCCGCTGGCGGCTGTCATTTTCAAGCCCGTCAAAATTAAACGCAAGCGTACCAATGCGACAATGAGGAGGGGGAAAGCCGATGCGTAAAAAAGAATGTGTGGCGATGCTGCTGGCCGGCGGGGAAGGAAGGCGTCTGGGCGTCCTGACGAGCAAGCTGGCGAAGCCTGCGGTTCATTTTGGCGGCAAATACCGGATCATCGATTTTACCCTCAGCAACTGCACGAACTCGGGCATCGACACGGTCGGTGTCTTGACGCAGTATCAGCCGCTGGTGCTGAATACGTATATCGGAATCGGATCGCCGTGGGATTTGGACCGCAAGAGCGGCGGCGTGACGGTGCTGCCCCCTTATATGGAGCAAAGCGGCGGTGATTGGTACAAGGGAACGGCGAACGCGATCTACCGCAACATTTCGTTCATCGAGCAGTACGACCCGGAGTACGTGCTGGTCATCTCCGGCGATCATATTTACAAGATGGATTACGACCGGATGCTCGATTTCCATAAAAGCAAAGCGGCCGACTGCACGATCGCCGTCATCGAAGTGAAGTGGGAGGAAGCGAGCCGCTTCGGCCTGATGAGTACGGATGACGAAGACCGGATTACCGAGTTCGCTGAGAAGCCGAAGGAGCCGAAGAGCAACCTGGCTTCGATGGGCATTTATATTTTCAATTGGCAGGCGCTCAAGGAATACTTGATCAAGGATGAGGCCAATCCCGAATCGAGCAAGGACTTCGGCAAAGACGTCATTCCGCTGATGCTGAGCGACGACCGGCCGCTCTTTGCGTATCCGTTTGAAGGCTACTGGAAGGATGTCGGGACGATTCAGAGCTTGTGGGAAGCCAATATGGACCTGCTGGAGGATGAGCCCGAATTCAACCTGAACGATAGGGAATGGCGCATTTATTCGGTTAATCCGTGCCAACCCGGGCAGTACGTGGCTCCGACGGCGCAGGTGCGGCGGTCGCTGATCAACGAAGGCTGCTGCGTGTTCGGCGAGGTCGATCATTCCGTGCTGTTCTACGGCGTGGAGGTCGGCGAGGGCAGCGTCATCCGGGACTCCGTCATTATGCCGAACGTGACGATCGGCAGCAACGTGAGCATCCATAAGGCGATTATCGGCGAAGGAACGGTCGTGGAAGACGGGTGCGTCATCGGACAACCGGACGGGGACGGCGGCGGGGATATTGTGTTGATCGGCAGCAACGAGCGTATCGGCAGGATCACAAGTGCCTCTGGGAAAGGGTGAAGCCGCGTGAAGCGAATGATGGGCGTAATCAATCTTGTCAACGAGCGGGACGATTTGGAGGAGCTGACCTATTCCCGGTGCGTCGCGTCGGTGCCGTTCGGCGCCAGGTACCGGCTGATCGATTTTGCATTGTCCAACATGGTGAACTCGGGCATTGAGAATGTCGCCGTATTCACACAGCATAAATACCGGTCCCTGATGGACCATCTCGGGTCTGGAAAAGAATGGGACCTGGACCGCAAGCGCGGCGGATTATTCATCCTGCCCGCCGTCCTTCACGGGGACACCGGACTGGCGCGGGGCGACCTGTTCCAGTTCTACAGCCACCGCGATTACTTTTACCGCGGGCGGCAGGATTATGTGATCATCTCCCGCAGCCATATCGTTTGCAATATCGACTACAATGCCGTGCTGGATTACCATCTGGAGAAGGGCGCCGACATCACGGTCGTGTACAAAAAATCAGACAACGACGAATGCGCCTCCTTCCGCCGGATGGCCATCAAGGAAGACGGCCGAGTCACGCTGATCGAAGACCATTCAGGACGGCTGCGCACCGACAACATATCGATGGAAATGTACGTCATGAGCAAGGAGCTGCTGCTCGATATGGTCGAATCGTGCCTCGCCCAAGGCTACGACCATCTCGTCCGCGACGGGATTATGAAGAACGTCGACAAGCTGGGCGTTTACGGCTACCTGCACGAAGGCCATACTGGTATAGTGAATACGATCCAAAGCTACTACAAGCACAGCATGCAATTGCTCAATCCGAAAATATGGCGCGAGCTGTTCTTCCAGAAGAACCTGATCTACACCAAGGTCAAAGACGAGCCGCCGGCCCGTTACGCCGAGAACGCGCATGCCCGCAACGCGTTGATCGCCAACGGCTGCATCATCGAAGGCAAGGTGGAGAACAGCATCTTGTTCCGCGGCGTCAAAATCCGCAAAGGCGCGTACGTCAAAAACAGCATCATTCTGCAAAACTGCGAGATCGAAGAAAATGTCATTATCGAGAATGCGATCTTAGATAAAGACGTGTTTATCAGCCGCGGCCGCGTGCTGACCGGCGATAAGCAAGCGCCGTTTATCGCGTCGAAGACGAAGGTAATTTAATAGATATCGGTGAAAAACAAGCGGCGCGGGCGGAGTTGTTCCGGAGAAACGTCAGGCGGGGTGGAACAGCGAACGGAAGACCGATCCGCTCGCGAAGCGGTTTGTTGATTCGCCAGGATTGTATAAGGAGGGAGAGGAAGCCATGAAAGTGTTATTTGCCGCGTCAGAAGCCGTGCCTTTTGTCAAGACGGGAGGACTTGCCGATGTCATCGGCTCGCTGCCCAAGGAGCTGGCGAAGCAGGGGATCGACGTCCGGGTCGTCCTGCCCAAGTACGAGGACATTCCGGCACGTTTCACGGAGCAGATGGAAACCGTCGCTTCCTTTACTCTCCAGATGGGCTGGAGAAACTTATACTGCGGCATCCAGAAGCTGGAGCATGACGGGATCACGTTCTATTTTGTCGACAACGAATATTATTTCCGGCGCAAGGGCTGCTACGGCTACGGTGACGATTCGGAACGGTTCGCCTTCTACTGCCGCGCCGTGCTTGACGCTCTGCCGCATATCGATTATATGCCGGACCTGCTTCATTGCCACGACTGGCAGGCCGGCATGATTCCGGTGCTGTACAGGGCGCATTTCAGCCATCAGCCGCTGTTCTCCCATCTCAAAACGATCGTTACGATTCACAATTTGAAATATCAGGGCGTCTTCGGCAAGGAACAGTTCCAGGACTTTTTTGCTTTGGGCGAGGAGCATCTGCACGGGTATGCGCTGGAGATGCACGGTGGGGCGAGCTTTCTGAAGGGCGGTCTGCTGTACTCGGATTATATTACGACCGTCAGCCCGACGTATGCCGAAGAAATCCAGACGCCCTATTACGGGGAGCATCTTGACGGGCTGCTGCGCAGCCAAAGCGGCCGGCTGCAAGGCATACTGAACGGGATCGACTACGAGGAGCTCGATCCGCTGACGGACCCGCATCTGGAGGTCAACTATCGGGATTCTTATGCGAAAAAACAGGAGAACAAGCTGAAGCTGCAGGAGCGGCTGGGCCTGCAGGCTGACAAGGATGTGCCGTTGATCGCACTGGTGACGCGCCTGGTCGATCAAAAGGGGCTAGCGCTGATCGACCGGGTGATCGCCGAACTGATGGCGCTTGACGCGCAGTGGGTCGTGCTGGGTACCGGAGAGGAGCGGTTCGAGGAGCTGTTCCGCTGGGCCGCAGGGGCGTTTCCGGACAAGCTGTCGGCGCAAATTTTGTTCGACGAAGCGCTGGCCCGCCAAATTTATGCCGGGTCGGACCTGTTCTTGATGCCTTCGCTGTTCGAGCCGTGCGGAATCGGCCAGTTGATCGCGATGCGATACCGTGCCGTCCCGATCGTCCGCGAGACCGGTGGGCTGCGGGATACCGTGGAGCCTTATAACGAAATAACCGGGGAAGGGACCGGCTTCAGCTTTACGAATTATAACGCCCATGACATGCTATTCACGATCGAACGCGCCGTCCGGTTATATCGGGAGCCGGACGTATGGACGAACCTGATGAACAACATCAAGAAACAAGATTTCAGCTGGCACAAATCGGCTCAGCAATATGCCGACTTGTATCGTCAACTGGCGGTGGCATCCGAAATCGAGTAATGAGCGAACCAGCATCTTTGTGTCCAAAATGGAGCGAAGGCCGGGCAGCGCCTTGCATGTGCGCGTACCCGGCCTTCTTTTTTTGATTAGGCGCCATCGGGCTCCTCTTCATAGTACATGGTTTCCTTGTTAAAGGAGCGGTTAATCGCCAGAAAGGCGTGCAGCAGTTCGAATAGCTCGGCTTGGTTCAGCATCAACGCCGGCTTGCCTTCCGACTCTGCAGTATCCGAAACCTGAAACAGAATCGACTTGTACGTCGGATTCATCCGAATCTCGAACTGGTCTTTTTTTAGCACGCTTTCCCACATCGTCTCATCCAACCCTTTCGCTTTCAATGGTCGCCCCGCCAATGGAACGCTGTTTCCTACGATATGCGCCGTCCTCCGAATGTATTCCCGCTAGATTCTCCGTTCAGGTCCATCCGCGCCTCCTAAAAAATAATTCTTGACGAAAACGAATAGACGAGTAAAATTTTTAGTATACAATTATTTTAATCTGAATAGTATTTTCTAAGACTATTTTTTTACTCTAAAAGTTGCACTGGGACAACAAATTTAGCCCGGAACATGAATGTTAGATGGTGACATCATTTTTAGACTGGGGCATCTTGTTGCTGGAATATATACAGATTGAGGTGTGAACCATGAACGAGGAACTGGGAGTACAAACGAGAGTCGAACAAAGCCCGAGAGCAGAAAGAAAAGAGCGTTCAGAGAACAGCAGCGGCTGGAGATTGGAAAGAACGCAGCATTCGCTCCCTGAAGTATATCGTTCCTTGAAAATCCCGAAGAGCGGAAGCTGGATCAAAAAATTTCTGGCTTTTGCCGGACCTGGTTACTTGGTTGCCGTAGGGTATATGGACCCGGGGAACTGGGCTACGGATATTGCCGGAGGCTCCTTGTTCGGTTATTCGCTGCTATCGGTCATTTTGATCTCGAATCTGATGGCGATCCTGCTGCAGGCGCTGGCCGGAAAGCTCGGAATCGTCACCGGGCGGGATCTTGCCCAAGCATGCCGCGACCATTACAGTAAGCCGGTCTCAATGATGTTGTGGGTGCTGTGCGAGTTGGCTATTGCGGCATGCGATCTGGCCGAGGTGATCGGCTCCGCCATTGCGCTGCAGCTTCTGTTCGGCATCCCGCTGCTGTATGGGGTCATGATCACCGTGTTGGACGTGCTGCTTGTGCTGCTGCTGCAAAACAAAGGCTTCCGATACATCGAAACGTTGGTGATCGTGCTGATCGTGACGATCGGCGCCTGCTTCGCGGTCGAAATCTTTTTGTCCAAGCCGGACATCGGCGGCATCGCCCGCGGGTTCGTTCCGACGACGGAGATTGTGACCAATCCGGCGATGCTCTACATTGCCATCGGAATACTGGGCGCGACCGTTATGCCGCATAACCTGTACCTTCATTCGTCGATCGTTCAAACGCGGCAATTCGAGCAGTCGACGGCCGGGAAGCGGCAGGCGATCAAATACGCCACTTGGGACTCGACCATCGCTTTGTTTTTCGCGCTATTCATTAATGCGGCGATTCTGATCTTGTCGGCTGCGACATTTCACCGGGCGGGCTTAACGGAAGTGGCGGAAATCAACGACGCTTATCAACTATTGACACCGCTGCTGGGAACCGCCCTTGGAAGTATTTTATTCGGCGTAGCGCTTCTGGCATCCGGACAAAACTCGACGTTAACCGGGACGCTGGCCGGGCAGATCGTCATGGAAGGCTTTCTCAACTTCCGGATGCCTTCCTGGCTGCGCCGCTTGATCACGCGGCTCATCGCGGTCATCCCTGCTGTCATCGTCACGGCAATTGCGGGAGAGAGCGGGACGGCGAAGCTGCTCATTCTCAGCCAAGTTATTTTATCGTTCCAACTGGCGTTCGCCGTCATACCTCTCGTTAAGTTTACGAGCGACAAGAAAAAAATGGGCGAGTTCGTCAACGCTCCGTGGCTTACGGTCTTATCGTGGATTGTCGCGATCTTTATCGCTGCCGTGAACATTTACCTGCTTTACAAAACGTTCGCGGGCTGACCGTTTGGGAATAGGAATGCTCTAAATTACGCTATGATTGGTTCTTTTATACCGGCGTAATTTCCTGTATAGTGAAATGAACAATGCAATTTCCGATGGCAGGAGCTGGAACAGAGGATGATCAAGATTGTTTCTCTCAATGTAGGCAGACCGCAACCCATTCCATTTGAGAAAAAGGAAGTATCCACGGGCATTTTCAAGCATCCGGTCGCGGGCGAGGTGTTCCTCTCTGCTCTGAATTTCGACGGAGACGGACAGGCGGATCTTGTGCATCATGGCGGCAAAGATAAAGCGGTGTGCGTTTATCCTTACGAGCATTATGCTTATTGGTCCGAGCGACTCGGAAGGGAGCTGGAATACGGCGCATTCGGAGAAAATCTGACGACGCAGGGCTTGCTGGAAGACGACGTCTGTATCGGGGATACGTTCCAGGTGGGCGGGGCCGTTCTGCAGGTCAGCCAGCCGCGGCAGCCTTGCTTCAAGCTGTCGGTTAAATACGGCGTGCCCGAGCTGCCGCTCTGGGTGCAGAATACCGGCTATACCGGCTATTACTTCCGGGTGCTGCAAGAAGGGAACATCGCCGCAGGAGACGAGCTCATCTTGCTGGAACGTCATCCGCACGGCAGAACGGTCGCGTTCGCCAACCGGATTATGCATCATGAGAAGCAAAACGCAGAAGGAATGCGCGCTATGCTGGCCGTTGATCAGTTGTCCGACAGCTGGCGTAAAACGTTCGGGAAACGGCTGGGCGGTATCGAAACCGACACGAAGGAACGGTTGACCGGTCAAGCCTAAGGAGCCGGATCTGGCAGCTTCGGCTTCAATGAAAAAGGACGTGTCCACTTGCTATAAAAGCATGGGGCGCGTCCTTTTTGCAATTCAGATTAAAGCCATGTGGTTTTATCGGCGAACGGCGTTCGCTTCGTTGGAGCAGCTTCGCCTTCGGGATAGCCTACGCAAAGCGTGGCTATAATTTTTTGCCCTTCCGTCGCGCCTGTAAAACGGCGAAGCCGTTCGTCCCGGACCAAGCCGACGCCCCGGGTTCTCCAAACCATCCCAAGGCCAAGCTCGCCGGCCGCGAGCCACATGGAATGGATGGCGCAGGCGACGGCGTATTCGTTGTCCTCGGACGCTTCCGCATCGCCCGGCACGACATCCGACGCAACAATAATAAGAAGCGGCGTATTCCGGACCGCCGTCATGGAAGCTTCGACCAGCTCCGGCTTCGTAGGAAACCGCTCCTGCAGGAAGGCAAGCGCCAGCTCGGTGTAGCGCTCTTTGGCCTCGCTCCGCACCACATAGAAGTGCCAAGGCTCCCTAAGCCGGTCGTTCGGCGCTGAAGTCGCGGCCTCCAGCAGCTGTTCGATCTTTTCCGTTTCAACTTCACGGGCTTGAAAATTGCGCACGGCTCTACGTCGGCGCAGCGCTTCCACAATTGTATGATTCATGAGTTCCACTCCTCCAAACCGGTCCGATAAAAATGATGATCTTTAATGAATGATGGTCAACGATTATTGTATGCTTTTTCCGGCATGTTTTCAATCCGCAGCTTCAGCTCCTACCCGGTTGCCTCGGACAAGACCCAATGCTACAATGAGAGAACCATAAGGTCCGCTGGGCAGGGAAAAAGGTGGCTGGCAGCTTGAGCATCCTCGGAAAATTATACTTCATGCTTTCGTTTATCAACATCATGTTTGCGTTTGCCGTCATCTTCTTGGAGCGACGAAATATCGGAGTTACGTGGGCGTGGCTGATGGTCCTGCTGTTTTTACCGGGGATCGGATTCGTCGCCTATTTGCTATTCGGGCAAAATCTCAGCAAGCGCAAAATTTATAAAGCGCAGGAAGCGCAGCTGCATACCATGGCGCGATTGGTAGAGAAGCAAACTGAAACGGTCGCCACACGCCGGATCGAATTCCACGATCCGCTCATGGCCGATTACCATGATATGATTTATATGAATTTGCAGAACGGCTACGCCTTTTTTACACAGGATAACCGGATTAATATTTTTACGGAAGGCAACCGCAAATTCGACTCGCTCTTCGAGACGATCGCCGGGGCGAAGCATCACATTCATCTGATGTACTTCATCGTTCGAGATGACGGATTGGGCCGGAGGCTGATCGCCGCGCTCAGCGAAAAGGCGAAGGAAGGAGTGCAGGTCCGTTTTTTATACGACGATATCGGGTGCGCAGGATTATCCAAGCATTTCTTCAAACCGCTTCTGGCGGCCGGCGGACAGGCATGCGCCTTTTTCCCGTCGCGCATTCCGTATGTGAACATGCGTTTGAACTTCCGGAATCACCGGAAGCTGGCGATTATCGACGGAACGTGCGGATACATCGGCGGCTTTAATGTTGGAGACGAATATCTGGGGTTGGATTCAAGATTCGGCCCGTGGCGGGATACGCATCTGCGAATCGAAGGCAGCTCAGTCCTGCAGATGCAGGCGCAGTTCATTATGGATTGGAATCTGGCTTCGCGAATCAAGCTGAACCGAATCGAAGAGTATTTCCCCTTACCGCCTCATGAGGGGGAAGCAGGGGTGCAAATTTTGTCGAGCGGGCCCAACAACGACCGGGAGCAGATCAAAAACGCCTATATTAAAGTGATCAACTCCGCCAAGGAGTCCGTTTATTTGCAGACGCCGTATTTTATTCCCGACGAAAGTCTGCTGAATGCGTTGAAGATGGCCGCGTTATCCGGGGTCGACATCAAAATTATGCTTCCTGCCGTACCCGACCATAAAATCGTCTACTGGGCGTCGTTCTCGTATTTGGGCGATTTGCTCGATGTCGGCGTCAAGTGCTACTTGTATCACCGGGGCTTCATTCATGCCAAGACGATCGTGGCCGACGGCAAGGTTGGTTCCGTCGGAACGGCCAATATCGATATCCGCAGCTTCAAGCTTAATTTTGAAGTCAATGCCTTAATATACGGAGGAAAGACCGCATCCAAGCTGAAAAAAATATTTGAGCACGATTTGAAGCACTGCACGGAATTGACGCTGGAGCGGTATTACAGCCGTCCCCGCTTTCACCGCGCGCGCGAATCGGTCACCCGGCTGCTGTCGCCGATCCTGTAGATCACAATCCTGCCGTCCGTGTTCCTGAGACGCCATCAATTCCCTCGCATAGACTCGCCTCCCCATTTTCAAAATAGGAGGGAGGAGGGATTGCATGGGCAAATCATGGAAAGGCATCGTATGGACGTTATCCGTCTTGCTGTTCGTTGCAGGAGCGGCAGCTTCCTGCAGTCAACCGCAGCCGAAAAGCCGGATCAACTCGAATGCGCCTGGGGAACAAGCGGCCTTGCCGCCCACGCCCGACAGCCGCGTACGCATGAAGGAAGCCGGCGGCGCCAAGTCATGGCGCACAACGGCCAATGCCATTATCGCGGAAGGCGTCAAGTATATGGGAACTCCTTACGTCTATGGGACAGAACGGTTTGAGGACAAGGCGTTCGATTGCTCGTCCTATGTTCAATATTTGTACGGTCACCATGGGATCTCGTTAGGCTACAACGCCAGAGAGCAAGCGGTACAAGGAACAGAAATTGCATTCATGAACATGCGGCGGGGCGACTTGATGTTTTTCTCGGACGAAGATTTTCCGAATGAAACGGGTCTCAATAAAGTCCGGCATGTGGGTATTTATATGGGGGAAGGAAAAATTCTTCATACGTACCAGCCCGGGATCGGCGTGGTGATCAGCAATATTCATAAGGACGAGAAAGAAGGAGAGTACTGGTACCGGCATTTCTTGTTCGCAAGGCGGCTTATTCCGGATTGAGAATGGGAGATTTTTTTATCAAAATAAACGATAAAGGACAGACCGGGCGGAAGTTCACTCGGCTGTCCTTTTATTGTTGTGGGCGGCTTCTCCCGGCAGTATCCATTCGCTCGATTGACGGAACATCGGCTCGAACGGCACTAAAATTTTGATCGGCAGCGGGTACGGATCGCGGATGCATTGCAGCATCGTTTTGGCGGCAACGACGCCGATCTCGTACGTCGGAATATGGATCGTGGACAGCGGCGGATTCATGTAGCGCGCTCGGCATGCGGTAGCCTTTCTCGGCAATTGCCCTCATCGCCGCCATCGCCATCATGTCGCTTGCGGCAAAAACCGCCGTCGGCAAATCTTTGACGTGCTCGTCCAAATACCGCAGCATGAGCTGATACGCGTTGTTCGGCTCCCATCCGGCGTCGATGGCCCGCTGCGCCCGAAGCGGCAGCCCTGCCTGCTGCAAAGCCGTCCGGTACCCCCGGTAGCGCTTCTCCCTCTCGAATTTCCCGGAGCGTCCGGTGCCTCCGATAAACAAAATGTCGCGGTGGCCTTGTTCGATCAGATGATGGACGGCCTGCCGCGCCGCTTCCACCCGGTCGTACGATATCGTTGGAATGTCGGGGTCCGAAACGTCGATGCCGACGATATTTCGCACATGTTTTTTCAGATGGTTGTACAATTTGGCCTCGATGCCCTCGATGACGATCAAGCCCTCGACCTGGCTGTCCTGAACGGCATGCTTCAACATTTCCGGGTTTTTCAGCTCTTCCTGCGTGCAGGTAAAGGCGATTTTATAACCGTGCTTGGCCAGCGCTTTGTCAATGCCGTCGCAAATGACCGAGAAGTAAGGGTGATAGTGGCGGTTCTGAAGTGTCGAAACGACACAGCCAATGCCTCGCGTGGCTCTGCCGCCGTTGCCGGACGATTTGATCTGATAGCCGAGCTCTTGGGCAGCGTCCCATATTTTTTGCTTGGTTGCGGTATTCACGGTCCGGTTGGCGTCTTTGGCCAAGACCCGGGACACCGTGGAGACGGATACGCCGACGCGGTCTGCGATATCTTTCAGTGTTGACATAACATAACCCCGCTTCTTATCGGATCTGAGGAAATTTTGCCGCAAATTATACGGTTCATGTTACGCAAAACGACACGTCAGGTCAAACGATTTGATCACAGCAAAACGAAATATATTTTTGCAATACTTGCCGCAAATAACTGAAAATAATGGTTGACTTTGCGCAATGATGACGATCTATGAGGACGGTCACGGCTCGATGCCGTACTGCTCGATCTTCCGGTAAAGAGTCGTCCGGCCGATGTCAAGGAGGGCGGCGGATTTGCTTAGGTTCCAGCCGGTCGACTTCAACGCCTGTTGGATCGCTCCGATTTCCGCATCTTTTAATGTCGGCACGGTCGGGCCGTCATGCCGGCACTCGACGGTGTCCGTTTGCTCCAACTCGTCAAAATGCAGATGCTCAGGGCGGATCGGCCCTTCTCCTGCGAGAAACGAAGCCTGTGTCAAAACACCATGGAGCTCGCGGATATTGCCGGGCCAGCCATAGCGCAGCAGCTTGCGCTTCGTTTCTTCCGGCAGCTGGCGGTGGGGGCAGCCGTTCTTATGCAGCCAATGCTCGACGAGCGTCAGCAGATCGGATCGTTCCCGCAAGGAAGGCAGCGTAATCTGGATGCCCTTCAGCCGGTAATACAAGTCCGCGCGGAAGCGCCCTTCCTTAATTTCAAGCGGTAAATGCTTGTGCGTGGCCGCGACGATCCGCACATCGATGCGTCTCGATTTGGTGCTGCCCACAGGCGTGACGGTATGCTCCTGCAGCACGCGCAGCAGCGCCGCCTGTGCGCGCAGCGACATATCCCCGATCTCGTCCAAAAAAATCGTCCCTGTATGCGCCGCCTCGAATTTCCCCGTGTTGCCCTCCCGATTTGCTCCCGTGAACGCTCCCCGCTCGTAGCCGAACCATTCGCTTTCCACCAGACTATCCGGAATCGCGCCGCAGTTGACGGCAATGAAAGGGCGGTCCGCCCGCAGACTTGCCGAGTGGATCGATTGGGCGAACAGCTCTTTGCCCGTACCGCTTTCACCGAGCAGAAGGACGGGAATATCGGTGAGTGCCGCTTTGGAGGCCAGTTTTTTCTTTTCCACGAAATTAAGGCATGTCCCGGCGATGTCGGAGAAGCTGTAGAGGCCGTGCCGGCTTCCTTGCGGTTTGCGGACGGCTACGGAGCGCCAGACGGTACGGCTGCTGTCCTGAATGGTTTGGACAGAAAAGCCCTCGATGCCGGTGAACGACTTGCCGAGCGCATCTTTGCCTACGACCCGCAGCGCCGCCTGGTTCGCCCGAATGATCCGATTATCCCTGTCGAGCGACAGCAGGGGAAGGGGGTTATGGCTGGCGGTAAATTCAAGCTCTTGAAGCGTAACGAGATGATCCTGCTTCACTTCCTCCAGCAGCAGCCGGTTTTGCAGCAATTCCGCGACCATGACGGCAAGGGTGAGACTGTAGTGGTGGTAGCTCTCCCGCTTGCCGCTGAAATTGATCACGCCGATCAATTCGCCTGTCGGACTGAAGATCGGGGAAGAAGCGCAGGTGAGAAAAGCGTTGGCCCGGTAAAAATGCTCCGCCGCATGGACGCGGACGGGAATTTTGTCGGTGATGGCGATGCCGATCGCATTGGTGCCTTTGCACTGCTCGTCCCATACGGCCCCGACCTGAAGCTGAACGGTTTCCGCCCGTTTCGAAAAGCCGGGGTCCCCGGCAGCATGCAGAATGCAGCCTTGGGCATCGATAAGCAAGGCCGTTTGGCCGGACTGCTGAATAAAAGGTTCGATGGTGTCGAAAATTTGCGAGGCATGACGAACAAGTGTTGTGTTTTCTTTTAATCGCTCCTGAAAGAGCTTTCCGGTCAGCAGACGGTCATCAAACGGGTCGGTCGGCTTCAGTCCGTACCGCTGGCAGCGCTTCCATGAGCTGGCTACAATCTCCGAATAAGTCTGAATGTCCAAGGATGACAAGAAAGACACCTCCGGAAACATCAATATAGGTATAGAATATCACAACCCGCGAAGGTTCACCATTTGTTCACGGCAATTGTTCTATTTTGAACCAGAAAGAACGGAGGGAGTGTTCCGGAATGAAACAACTTTTAATAAAACGCTTTCAAGCATTTCTTGTGTGACGCAGATCACACGTATTGGCACGCTTTTTGCTTTATTTATTACGAAGTCAAAAATATCTCTCAAGGGGAGGAATTCATCGGATGAAAGCGGCCGTTGTGAATGAGTTTCACCAGCAATTGGAGATTAAAGACGTACCCGTGCCGGAGATTGGCCACGGCGAAGTGCTCGTCAAGATGAAAGCGTGCGGGGTTTGCCATACCGATCTGCATGCCGCTCACGGAGATTGGCCGGTCAAGCCGAAGCTGCCGCTTATTCCCGGACATGAAGGCGTCGGCGAAATCGTGGCGCTGGGCGAAGGCGTGACCTCGCTTAAGGTTGGGGATCGCGTCGGGATTCCTTGGCTCTATTCCGCGTGCGGCGAATGTGATTATTGCTTGACGGGGTGGGAGACGCTCTGCAAAAACCAGCTCAACGCTGGCTATTCGGTCGACGGCGGGTATGCCGAGTACTGCAAAGCGCCGGCCGCTTATGTGGCGAAAATTCCGGATAGCTTAAGCTATGTTGACGCGGCTCCGATCTTCTGCGCAGGCGTGACGACGTATAAGGCGCTCAAGGTGACGGGGGCGAAGCCCGGCGAGTGGGTTGCCATTTACGGCATCGGCGGGCTCGGCCATGTTGCGCTCCAGTACGCCAAGGCGATGGGCTACCATGTGGTCGCCGTCGACATTCATGACGATAAGCTGGACCTTGCCATAGCTTTGGGAGCCGACTTGACCGTCAACGGGCAGAAGGAAAACCCAGCGGAGGCGATTGAGCGGGAAATTGGAGGAGCGCATGCCGCGATCAGCGTCGCCGTGACGCCGAAAGCGTTCGAGCAGGCTTACCGTTCGGTTCGGCGTGGCGGCACGCTGGTCGTCGTCGGACTGCCGAATGCGGATTTGCCGATCCCGATTTTCGACACTGTGTTGAACGGCGTAACGGTCAAGGGCTCGATTGTCGGCTCGCGAAAAGATTTGCAGGAAGCGCTGGATTTTGCGGCCCGGGGCAAGGTGAAGACGAACATCGAGACGCAGCCGCTGGACCGGATCAATGAAGTGTTCGACCGGCTGCAAAAAGGTCAGGTCAACGGACGTGTCGTCCTGACGCTCGATTAACGGTACAAGGCATACATTCGAATCCGTCGCATACATCTGTATCATCACAACTCATATCATAATCTATCCAATCCAAACGTGGGAGGACGAAACGATGATCTATGCACAACCAGGACAAACCGGAGCCAAGGTGACATTCAAGAAGCGCTACGAAAATTTTATCGGCGGTCAATGGATCGCGCCGGTGAAAGGGCAGTATTTTGACAACGTTACGCCTGTAACGGGTCAAGTCTTCTGCGAGATTCCCCGCTCTACGGCGGAAGACATTGAGCTGGCCCTGGATGCGGCCCATGCCGCTAAAGACGCTTGGGGCCGTACGTCGGCAGCCGCCCGGGCGCAAATCTTGAACAAAATCGCGGACCGCATGGAAGCCAATTTGGAGCTGCTTGCCGTAGCGGAGACGTGGGATAACGGCAAGCCGATCCGGGAAACGCTCGCGGCCGACCTGCCGCTGGCCATCGACCATTTCCGTTATTTCGCCGGGTGCATCCGTACGCAGGAGGGCACACTTGGGGAAGTGGACAACGATACGGTCGCCTATCATTTCCACGAGCCGCTTGGCGTCGTCGGGCAGATCATTCCGTGGAACTTCCCGCTGCTGATGGCAACGTGGAAAATCGCGCCCGCGCTGGCGGCCGGCAATTGCGTTGTACTCAAGCCCGCGGAGCAGACGCCGGCGTCGATCCTCGTGCTCGCGGAGCTGATTGCCGACCTGCTGCCGGCCGGCGTGCTGAACATCGTGAATGGCTTCGGGCTGGAAGCGGGCAAGCCGCTCGCTTCGAGCAGCCGCATTGCCAAGATCGCATTCACCGGCGAAACGACGACGGGACGTCTGATCATGCAGTACGCTTCGCAGAACATTATCCCGGTCACGCTGGAGCTCGGCGGAAAGTCGCCCAATCTGTTCTTTGAGGATGTGTACGCCAAGGATGACGCCTTCCTGAACAAGGCGATCGAAGGCTTCGTACTGTTCGCGCTAAACCAAGGTGAAGTGTGCACCTGCCCGTCCCGCGCACTCATTCAGGAGTCGATCTACGACCAGTTCATGGAGCGGGCCTTGCAGCGGGTAGCGGCGATCAAGCAGGGCAACCCGCTCGATACGGAAACGATGATGGGCGCGCAGGCGTCCTCCGAGCAGATTGAGAAGATTATGTCTTACCTGAGCATCGGGAAGCAGGAAGGCGCCGAATGTCTGATCGGTGGAGATCGGGCGGCGCTCGAAGGAGACCTGAGCGGCGGTTATTACGTTCAGCCGACGGTTTTTAAAGGACATAACAAGATGCGTATTTTCCAAGAGGAAATTTTCGGTCCGGTTGTTTCTGTGACGACTTTTAAAGATCAGGAGGAAGCGCTGGCTATCGCCAACGATACGCTATACGGATTAGGCGCCGGACTATGGACGCGGGATATTAATACGGCATACCGGTTCGGAAGAAACATTCAGGCGGGCCGCGTCTGGACAAACTGCTATCATGCTTACCCGGCGCATGCGGCGTTCGGCGGGTACAAGGGGTCCGGAATCGGCCGTGAGACGCACAAGATGATGCTGTCGCATTACCAGCAAACGAAAAACCTGCTGGTCAGCTACAGCACGGACGCCATGGGCTTTTTCTGATCCGGGGGCGCGATGGATATGGTCCCGAAGGTGCTCGCAACGGACGAAGCGCTGGCCTTGATCCGCCTGCTCCGGGACAAATACGGCCCTGTCATGTTCCATCAATCGGGAGGCTGCTGCGACGGCAGCTCTCCCATGTGCTATCCGGAGGGGGAATTCCTGCTCGGGGAACAGGACGTTAGGCTCGGTGAGATCGGCAGCGCTCCATTCTATATGAGTCAAGCGCAGTATGACTATTGGAAATATACGCAGCTGATCATCGACGTAGTGCCCGGGAGAGGCGGCATGTTTTCGCTTGAAGGGCCTGAGGGGAAGCGATTTTTGACTCGGTCGCGCGTGTTTACCGACGAGGAGCGGAAAGCGCTCGGACTGCCGTAATCCCGCGGTAAACCATGGGGTATTTGTGAAGGCACGTCGTTCTTACACAATAAGAGGGGAACAGGCAAGTAACGATAAACTTTAAGAACAGGGGACCTGGGCGAGATAGAAAGCCCAGGTTTTTTACGTTTTTGTAATGCGGCCGCCGTTATTTTTATTCGATTGTAACGGTTCGGGAGGTAAGATAGGGTCATGTACAAAACAACTTCATAAACCCCTGCTTGAAAATACGTTCTCTGAAAGCGAGATGACTTTGATGAAAACGAAAAAGATGATCACGACCGTCGCGCTGACGACTGCCGTCACGCTCGGTTCGCTTGCTCCGATCCATGTATTGAATGTACAGGCAGCGGCCTCGTTCACCGATGTCAGCGCATCGGCGCCTTACCAGACGGCGCTTGAAGCGCTCGAAAAAAGCCAGGTCGTTCAAGGCTACGGCCAGCACGACTTCCGTCCGAATCAAGCGATCACCAGAGCCGAGCTTGCGACGATGGCGACCAAAGCGTTCCAGCTTCAAGCTACAGGACAGGCAGCCGTATGGAGCGATGTGAAGGCGTCCGACTGGTTCTACGAATACGTGAACGCGGTTGCTGGCCAAGGCGCCATGAATGGGGAGAACGGCAGCTTCAAACCGAACGATTCGTTATCGCAAGATCAATTGATCGCGATTGTTGCCAAGGCATCCAAAGCTGATGCGGCCATGCTGAAAAATGCCCTGGGTACAGCTTATTCGGGAAGCAGCGCCATGACCCGCGGTGAAGCCGCTATCGTAGTCCATGCCGCGCTGCAGGTCGCTTCCATTCAAGTGACGGAGTGGAAAGCCGTGAACCCGATCACGCTTCAAATTACGTTCTCCGCGCCGCTGCCGAAGGAAGAGATCGACGTGGAGAAAGCCAAAGCGAACTTTACGTTCGACAACGGCTTGACGCCGCTTAACATTCCGCAGCTGAAATCGGGCTCGAAATCGACCTATATTTTGCCGGTTTCCCCGCAAAAAGCGGGCACGACCTATACGTTCTCCTACAAAGGAAAAAAAATAGGCACCTTCGAAGCGATGACGAACAAAATTTCGATGAGCTCCGTGCAGCAAGTGGCTTCCGACACGTTCGAAATCGAATCGAAGCTGGAAGACGGCGTTACTGACTACGGTAACGTGGTCGTGGCTTACCAAGGGAAGCGCGGCGGCCTTGAGTTTAGTCTGGATGCCAACAACATGCACAACGGTAACACGTATCAGCTGATTTCGTCCATGAGAGGCAAGCAAGTCACGATTACGCCGGAAAACGGAGAGCCGATTATTGCTTCGTACGTACCATTCACGCAAGCGACGGACGGGCGTCAAGCTCCGAAATTCCGCTTGCCGGAAGGTCAGACGCTGAAGCCGGGTGTTAAGTATACAGTTACCTCCGATTGGTCGACCATTGCCAATCCGACGTTTACGGCGAAAGAAATCGCGCCGCTTCAAATTCAATCCGCAGAACAAGCCGATGCCGCTTCGCTGAACGTGACCTTGTCGGCGGACCCGAAAGACGAGCTGTTCGCTCTCCGCAGCATCGTGCTGACAGCCGCCGACGGCACTAAGCTGAACGCGACTTACAAACTGACCTCACGCAAAGGCGCCGTCGGGACGTTCGATCTGCAGAACGGCGGCAAGCTGACGCCGGGGACGACGTATACGGTTGCGCCGGTAGGAAACTGGGCTATGGCTGCGAACGTGACGCTCACCGCGAAATAAGAGCGGCAGAGGGCACGCAATAACACAAACTAAAAAACCATCGGTCCTTGATAAAGGCCGATGGTTTTTTGACGTTTAACCGCCGTTTTGGATCATATAGCCTACGCCGGGATAGGTTACGATCCATTGACCTTCCGGGAGGACGGCTTTCAGCTTCTGCCGGATGCGCGCGATGGTGACGCGCAAATATTCGACATCGTCGCGGTATTCGCTGCCCCAGATTTCGGTCAGCAGTTGTTCGTGAGTCAGCACCTTGTCTTCGTGCAGAAGCAATTGGACAAGCAGCTTGTATTCCGTGTCCGTAAATTTGATTTCGCTGTCGCCGTGCCACGCCCGGCGCTGGGCCAGATTGACGACGACGGGGCCGAGGCGCAGCTCCTTGGCGGCGGGCATTTGTCCGCTGCCGCGGTCAAAGCGCCGCAGCACGGCGCTGACGCGGGCGAACAGCTCATCCAGCGAGAACGGCTTGGTCAAATAATCGTCGGCCCCCAGATTCAGTCCCTGCACCTTGTCGCTGGAGTTGCTTCGCGCCGTCAGGATGATGACCGCTACGTCCGTATAGGTCCGGAGCCGGGTCAGTACCTCGAAGCCGTCCATCCCCGGCATCATGACGTCGAGCAGAATCAGATCGGGATCGAACAGGTCAAGTGCCTCCAGCGCTTCCGCGCCGCTTGCGCACGTAGCGGTTTCATAACCGGCCGATTTCAAATTAGCGGCGATAAACCGTAAAATTTTCGGTTCGTCGTCTACGATCATAATTTTATGCTTCTTCATTGTCGTCCTCCGTTTGGCCATAATAGATAGGCACCGAGACGATCATCGTCGTACCTGCGCCTTCCGCGCTGTGTACTTCGATCGAGCCGCCGTGCGCGTCGATGATGCCTTGGCAGATCGCAAGCCCCAGTCCCGTTCCTCCGGTACGGCGGCTGGACGAAACGTCGACCCGGTAGAACCGGTCGAAAATGTGGGGCAGATGCGCTTCGGGAATGCCGATGCCGTTGTCCTTGACGAAAATTCGTACGTTCAGCCCGTCCGGCTCCGCCGTGACCCGGATATGAGGCTTCGATTCGTTGTAGCGGATGGAGTTGGTGAACAGATTAATAAAAATTTGCTCCATCCTCCGTTTGTCCGCATAGAGGAACGGCAGTTCCTCGTCCAAGTCGATATGAAGCTGCGCATCGGCCGAGAGGGTGTGGGGAAGTCTCTGCCAAGCTCCTTCGACGACGGAGCGGACCCGGACAGGAGCGGGATGAATGCTCAGCGCCCCGGCTTCGATCTTGGAAATGTCGAGCCATTCGTCGATCAGCTCCTGAATTCGGCCGATATCCTCGTGAATGCCTTCCAGCAGCTCCTGCTTGAACTCCTCATCCCATCCGGCATGCTTGCGCAGCAGCGTCTCGACGCTTCCTTTGATGCTCGTAATCGGAGTCTTGAACTCATGCGAGGCGAGTGAGATCAGGTCGTTCTTCAGCGAATCGATCTCATGCTCCTTCGTCATGTCCCGGAAGACGTAGCCGCGCCCAAATTCCTTGCCGCCGTCCGTCACTTGGAACGAGGCCAACTGGACGACCCGTTCGTCGCCGGGGGAGCGGACCAGCGTAAATTTACCGGTCAGATTCGGCTTGCGGCCTGTTCGGGCGAAGTGCTCGTCCGGCTGCGGCATTTTGCGGGCGATTCGGCTCAGCAGTTCCTCTTCCGTCAAGTTTAGAAGTTCTTTGCCGTCAAATCTGAACAGTTCGGCCATCCGGCGATTGGCAAGCACGACCTGCTGGTTCACGTCGATAAGGACGATGCCGTCGGAGTAGCTCTCGAGGACGGCGGCGAGCGTCGCATGCTGCTGCTGCAGGCTGAGCGTCCGTTCCTCGACCCGCTGCTCCAGTTCGCTGTTGAGCTCAAGCAAGGCCTGCCGGTTGTCATGAATCTGTTCGGCCATCTGCGCAAATTGGCTTGCCAAATAATGCATCTCGTACGGCGCGCCCGTTGAAGACAGGGGCTCGCTCGGCACGGTATAGCGGTCGGCCGCGAGCGACTGCGTGTAGCGTACCAGCGCATGGATCGTCCGGTTCAGCCGTTTGGCCAAATAGGAGCCCAGAAGTACGGTCAAGCCAAGCGTAAGCAAGAGCAGCAGAAACGTCGATTTGAGCGAGGCGAAGAAAGCTTCCTGTACGGCAGCGTAAGAGCGGCCGACCCACACCGTCCAGCCCAGACTGTCGATCGTTTTGAAGGAAACAAGCTCTTTCTGTCCGTTGGCGCCGGAGACGAACTTGTCCATCCCTTCCTTGAGGGAGGCCGCCGCTTGGAATGCCGGTTCCCCGGACAAATCCGCGATGGACTGGACCAGTTCGCTCCGAGGATGATAGATGACCCTGCCTGCCGGGCCGAGCACGGCGGGATAAGCGCCCGGTCCATAATCGTATTGGGTGACGAGCCTTGCGATTTGGCCCATGTCGAGTGTTCCGATCACAACGCCTTCAAAAGCCCGGCTTTCGCTGTAAAACGGGGCGGCGATTGCGACAAACGGTGCAGATCCGCCCTCGGCGCCATGCATCGGTAGGGAAATCGCGGGCTGCAGCGTCAGCTTCACTTTTTTCCAATATTCCCGCGAGCTTAGATCGGTGCCGATCGGCAGTGCATGCAGCGCATTGCCGCTTTCTGCATCCGGCGAGAGAGCTTTTATCGCGCCGTTCTCATCCGTCACATAAAGCCGGGAGAAGCCGGGGAGGTTATTTTTCACCGACTGGATTTTACGCGTCAAGCCGGCCCGGTCGCGAAACCCGGGACCGGATGCGCTGATCGTTGTAGCGAGCGTATCCACGGCGTTACGGTAATAATAAACGTACGTCTCGACGGCGTCGGCAAGCCGCTTCGTCGCATGATCCTGCGTCTTGTTGTACTCCTGCGTCAGCTTATTGATTTGCTGGACCTGAATGGTGCCCAGGATCAGCACCGGCACGATCGCCATAACCGCAAAGGCGATCGTCAGATGAGTGCGTAACGAATGATGATTCACGGGTTCCTCCCGGTGTGTTAGAGTGGATGGGAAAATAGAAAAGCAGAAGCCTTTCCATGCGGAGCTGCCGCTGGAAATTCCCCTGCTTGTACTTTCTAGTGTAGCTTGTATTCGGTCTCAGGTCAATATACGAGGCCCGTTACCGGAGCATTCCTTTGTAGATCCCCGGCACGGAATCCGGAATTTCTATCGCGCCGACCGTCTTTTCGTAAAAAGCGACCGGCCCCGCGCCGCCGATCACGGCATAGCCGTATCCCTGGGCTCGCATGTCGTGCAAGCAGGCCAGCAGCAGAGCGGCGCCGACGCCTTTGCCGCGGCACACTTCGTCTACGCCGGTCGGGCCGAAAAAGCCTTTGCTGGTCGCGTCGTAACATGCGAAGCCGACCACTTTGTCCTCCAAGGTAGCGATAAAGCACGAGGTCGGATGTCCGCTAATCGCGACGTCGCATTCGCTCTCCCAATGGGGATTGAATTTTTCCTTAACCCAGCTTAGAATTACATGCTTCTCCGGCACGAGCGCCCTGCGGATCGTAAAGCCCGCGTTCTCCAGTTTGGCTCGGAGCGGGGCGTCATCCGGAAGCTCGTACAGCTTCACTAACATATCCGGCATCGTTCTGTGTTCCCTCCTGATGTGCTTTTGAGGTTCGTTATGCAGCTTCGAAAAAAATGAGGCGGTTCCCGAACGGGTCATTCACGGTAAGTTCCCGTGTGTCCCAAGGGGTAATTTCCAGACCGGGCTTGGCGTACTTATAGTCTTTAGCTTCAAGCTTCGCATGGAACGCTTCGAGGTTCTCGACTTCAATGCGGACCGCGGCTCCTGGGCAACAATCCCCATGATGCTCGCTTAAATGGAGCGTACACGCTCCAAGCGAGATTTGCATGTATAAGGGGAAGTTTTCCTCAAACCGGTGCTCCCAATCGACCTGAAAGCCGAGATAGTCCAAATAAAACGCTCTCGCTTTGGTTTCGTCGAATATCCGAAGAATCGGGGTAACCGATTTCAAGGCGAATGACCCATCGCTCATAAACACACCTCCGCCACATTTATTGTATACCAAAACCGGGCTGCAAATCTATGAAAACCGAATTTTTTCTGCTAGCTTGGACGCATCGCGGCCTACCCAGCCGAGCAGCGCTGATCCTCGGGACGACTGCCACGGCAGGCCGAGATAATAAAGCCCGGACACCGGGCTGACGCCGCCGTGGTGAATAGGCCTCCCCTGTGAATCGGTAGCGCCGTCGATCTGTATCCACCGGTAGTCGCTGCGGTAGCCGGTTGACCACACGATATTGCTGACTTCCGCTTCACTTCCGTTTTCGAATACAATGCGGTTTCTGCGGGCTTCGACGGCTCTTGGCTTGAGCAGCACTTTTTGATCCGCTAGAAGCGATTTCAGTTCGAGTCCGTAAATTTTCTCGGGCTGCTTCTTCAGCCACGAGCCAGCTAGGGAATCAGCACCTGCATAGATAATCCCGAACAGGTCCAAATACCAAAAAATGCTTTTGCCCAGCGCATATAGCGGATTAAAGTGCAACTCGCTTCCTGCGGACAAATAGACTAGCCGCTCCCGGGATAACTCTACGGCGATCTGCGCGCCCGAATTGCCGGCGCCGACGACAAGCACAGGTCCGTCCCGCAGCTCGCCGGGATTCCGGTATTCGCTGCTGTGCGTTTGATAGATTTCGTCCGGAAGCCCAGAGGCAAAGCCGGGAATGAAAGGCGTGTGGAACGGACCGGTTGACACGATGACTTTGCCCGCTCGATAGCTTCCCCGATTCGTTTCGAGGAGGAAGCCCTGGCTCGTCTTGGTCATCGACACGACCTGAGTCTTCAATTTTACTGGCAGGGAAAAATGCTTCGCGTAAGCTTCCAGGTAGTCGGCAACTTCGTCCTTGTTCGGCATACCATTTGGATCACCAGACATGGGCATGCCCGGCAGCGAAAATCTTCGAGGCGTGAACAGCACCAAGGAGTCATACCGGTTCCTCCAGCTGTCCCCGATACGGTCGTTTGCTTCCAGCAAGGTAAACGACACCCCTTGTTGTTTCAAATAATATCCCATCGCGAGACCGGCTTGGCCGGCTCCGATCACTAGTACGTCAACTTGTTTCATCTCCATCAAACTCCTTCGCTTAAAACCTTCATATATACTCATAATATATGATCACTTATTCATATAATATAAATGAATAGCTTCTTCATGTCAAGCTGCTGGAAGCAGACTTGCATAATGAATAGGCGGCAGCCGGCTCGATTTTGATGTATAATACGATTTTAAAGCGACCTTTCCCGAATGATTCGTCCCGAGAGGCGCTAATTCCCAACGGAGGTGCTTCACCATGCAAAAAAGCTTGGCCTATTCACTCAACCTAAGGATTACAGGAACGTTAAAACAACGAACGGCATGACCCGTCCATAGGTGTACAAGAGGCGGAAGCGCAAGAAACCGTACTGCCCTGTGTGACGTGCAGTCTGCCGGAAAGGCGGATCTGTCTGCATGAAATTTCACGCGTCACAAGTATATAAGATTAAAGTTTTTATGACGTCGCTCGCCAATGCGACGGCCTTTACGACCTATGCGGTATATTACATAAGCCAACTCGGGTTCAACCCGTTCGAGCTGCTGCTCGTTGGTACAGTTTTGGAAGCAACGGTATTGATTTTCGAAGGAATTACGGGGGTGGTTGCCGATACGTATGGCCGGCGGCTGTCGGTTATTGCCGGGATGCTGGTGATAGGGGGCGCATGTGTGCTGGAAGGCAGCGCGCCGTGGCTTGGGGGCGTTAGTCCTTTACTTTCGCTGTTCGCATGGATTCTGATTGCGGAATGTATCCGCGGCGTCGGCGAGACGCTGATCAGCGGAGCCGATACGGCCTGGATCGTTGACGAAGTTGGCGAGCAGCAGGTGGGGCGCCTCTTCCTGGAAGGCAAGCGCTTGTCGCTGGTCGCTACACTGCTCGGTATTGCACTCAGCGTTGGATTGTCCACGCTTGCACCCAATCTGCCGTTTATCATAAGCGGTCTGATGTTTCTCAGCCTCGGGGCGTTTTTGCTTCTTTTCATGAAGGAAACCCGATTCGTCCGTCCGGAGCGGGTGGACAAGTTCTCCTATTGGCAGGAGATGAAGGCGACGTGGCTGTCCGGAGCACTGGTAATACGCCGCCAGCCGGTGCTGCTAATGATTCTCGTCGTCACGCTGTTCAGCGGCGCGGCGTCGGAAGGCTACGACCGGCTTTGGGAAGCGCATCTGATCAAGGAGATCGGCTTTCCGGCGGGACTGCCGTTCTCGATGGCGGTGTGGTTCGGGCTGATCTCTGTCCTTGCGACGTTCCTCAGTCTGATCGCCGTACGGCTGGCCGAGAAGCGGCTGGATATGGGCAGCGAACGGGTGGTCGTCGTGGCGATGTTTGTTTTGACCGGCTTGCGGGTTGCCGCCATCTTGTCATTTGCCTTCGCTCCCGGCTTTACCTGGGCGCTAGGCTCCGTACTTGCGCTTGGCATCATTGGAGCACTCAGCGGGCCGATCTACGATACGTGGCTTAATCTGAACATCGAAGGCAAAGTCCGGGCGACCGTGCTCTCGATGATCAATCAGTTGGATGCGCTCGGCCAGACGGGGGGCGGTCCGTTCGTTGGATGGATCGGCAGCCGTCTATCGCTTCGGGCGTCCCTTGTGACAGCCGCGGTGCTTCTGCTGCCGATTTTGGCCGTGTTCGGCCGGACGCTGCGCAAACGATAAAGAACGGCAAAAAGGCACGTCTTCAAAAGCGTGCCTTTTTGTTTCCGCTATAGTTTGTCCGAGAGCTGTTATTTCGAGAAAAAGCGATCCATCAGCGACGCATGAAAATGCGAGAAGTCGATCTGCGCCCCGATAAAATAGCCAATGGAAATAAAAAAAACGCACCAACTGAACGCCCCGATAGCCGAGAACATCAAATATTTGCGCTTGCCCATTCCGATGACGCCGGATAAGTAACAGGTTAAGTGACGGATACCGGGAATGAAATAGCCGAAGCTGATCGTCCAAGGCCCGTAACGTTGGAACCAAGCTTCCACTTTTTCCAGCCGTTCCGGGGTCAGCTTAATCCATTTGCCGTGCTTCCACAGCAGCGGCTTGCCGAACTTGCGGCCAAGCGCGTAGCTGCAGAGCATGCCGGTCATCGCTCCCGCCAGACTGACGGCGACCGAGAGCGAATAGTTCAGCATACCGACCGACGCCAGATAGCCGATAAAGGTCATAAGCAGCTCGTCGGGGATAGGCAAGCCCACAATGCCAAGCGCCAAGCTGAAGAATAAAGCGATATATCCGTACTGTAAGATCATCTCCTGTATAAATTGCATGCGGACACAGAGCTCCTCTCCAGCCGTAGGTGCTAGACGTTCTTGGTATCGTACACGGCTTTGCTTGGACGAAATGCCGGAATCTTGATCTTGCTGATCATCAGGAAAGATAGCCCGACAATGACCAGCACCGTCACTGCTATAAGATGTGCGGGCGGGTTCCACAAGGCAAATGCGGATAACAGACAGCCTGCTCCGGTAATGGGCAGTCCGATATGACAGCTATTGTGACAGGTTAATACGTTGAAACGGGCCAGCCGCAGCGCGCCGCATACCATGAACAACGCGGTCAGCAGCGTACCGTATACCGGCAGCTCGCGCAGAGCGACGACATAAATAATGATGGCCGGCGCGGCGCCGAAGGAAATCAGCTCCGATAAGGAACGAAGCTCCTTGTCGAATCCGCCCGACAGCTTCAGCTTCTCCGCAAAATAGCCGCCGAACAAGTCCAGCAAGGCCGCAATCGCGACAAACAGCACCGCTGAGGCCACCTCCCGGTGAAACGCCAGCAGAAGCGAAATCATGCCAATACCCAGCCCCGCTGCTACGAACACAAACGGGATCGATTTTTTCAACATTGTGATTATTCCTCCTTAGGAGATAGGGGAAGCGCAAGGCGAATCGGCTGCCCCGCCGTTTGAACCTCTAACAAATCAAGTAAAAATACAAATGTCGGAATTCCGACGATCAGGCCCCAGATGCCGAAGAAATGCTCGGAGAACAGGAGCACGATAAAGGTGTAAAAGATCGGCAGGTGCGTCTTGGAAGCCATCAGCCGCGGGTTGAGCACATAGGCTTCCAATGCGTGAATCAAGGTAATTGTCACGAGCAAATAGATGACATAGATGAAGCCGCCAAGGCTGAACGCAATAGCGCACAACGGAATCAGCGAGATGAATACGCCGGCGACCGGAATCAAGCCAAGAACGAAGACCAAGAGCGTCAGGCCGAACAGGTTGGGAAAGCCCATCACCCATAAGGCGATCGTTGTGAGCACACAGTTGATCAGCGCAATTATCAGCTGGGTTTCGATCACTTTGCCGAAGGTGAGGACGAATTTTTGGCCGAAGTATTCGATTTCTTGCACCAGCCATCCGATTTTGCTTGACTGAAGCTTGTGCGTAAACTGTGCAACGCTCGACTTGCTGAGCAGTAAAATCAAGCTCATGATGACGGACAAAAAACCTTCGAAGCCCCAGTGGCCGACTTTCGTGATCATATCCAAACCCGGCTTGATGATGCTGCGAAGGTCGAGCTGATGAACGACGGATACGAGATAGCTCACGATTTCGTTCTGCGGATGCGCGTAAACCTCCTTTACCATCGTAGCCAACTGGCCTACCTCGTGAGCTATCGTTGGAAAAACTTTGAAGCCCCAGGCCGTCAGCAGAGCGACAAGCAAAGCGTACAGAATGGAGAGCAGCAGCTTGGAATCGATAGGAATGATCGGTTTAATCCAGCGATGGACCAAGTGATGAAGACGATCCATGAGGAACGTCATCAAGAATGTCAATAAGATGAGGTTCAGCATGCCTCTCAGCCAGAACAACAGCAGGGAGAAGAGCGCCAGAATGCCGAAGCGCTGCACATCTTTTCTTTGAAGAAAGGCCATCATATTCATACGAACATCCTTTCGATGGGAACGAGACAAGTTTGTCTGCCAACATTATAACGCGCCGTTGTGTACTTCATGTGTCCTATCTTCGAAAAAGGCTCTTGTTTTAATTGCTCCACGGGACACACGAAAAACACAAGACTCATGTATAATAGAACAGGTAGGCACGTTACCGGATAAACAGGAGTTGTCATTGCTTATGGAACGAAAAGTTCTTCTCATCGAAGATGAGAGCCTCATTCGCGAGATTGTGGCGGATTATTTCGAAAGGGAGCAGTGGACCGTCTACGAGGCGGAGAACGGCAGACAAGCGCTGGACATGCTGGATAGTTTGAATGCGGACCTCGTCATTCTGGATATTTTGATGCCGGAGCTGGACGGATGGGCCGTATGCAAGCGAATCCGAGCCAAATCGGCGATTCCGATCATCTTCCTCACCGCGAAGTCGGAGGACGACGACAAAATGCTCGGCTTCGAGCTGGGCGCCGACGATTACGTCACCAAGCCGTTTAGCCCGAAGGTACTCGTTGCCCGCGCCAAAACGCTGATGAAACGCGTCGAGGGGACAGTCGGAAAAGAAGATCATATGCTCAGCTTTGGCCGGGTCACCGTCAACAAACGATCGCACCGCGTCGAAATCGAAGGGCTGGAAGTCGAGCTGACGCCCAAAGAATATGAACTGCTGCTTTATTTGGTCAAAAACGAAGGGATCGTGCTGTCCCGCGAAGCGATCCTGAATCAGGTATGGGGGTTCGATTATTTCGGCGATCCGAGGGTCGTCGACACCCATATTAAAAAATTGCGCGGGAAGCTGGGTGACGAGGCGCGGCATATCCGCACCGTCATCCGCGCCGGCTATAAATTCGAGGAGGACCGATGAAAAGAGGCGGCGTTACCTTCAAGCTATTCGCGATCACAGCGTCTTTTTTCATGTTGTTCTACGCGATCGTTCTGCTCGGGCAGCTGCTGTTTTTTGAGAGGTTTTACCAGAATCAGCGATTGGCCGGATTGGAAAAAAAGCTGCGGGCCTTCAGTGAGCAGTATGCGTCGAACCGTTGGGACGAGCCGCGCATCACCCGCGAGATGGGGCTGTTTATCAGCCAAAATAAAGCCCAACTCGCGATCCTGAATCCAGAAGGAAAACTGAAATACGACAATTTTTTTCGCATCGTCATCCGTGACGACAAAGGCGTTTCGGTCAAGGTTTCCTTGATTTTGTTGTCCGATTCCGATCAGAAGGAGTTGCTGGCGGCCCATTTGCAGCGCGGCGACCGGATTCAGGTGGAGGGCGCATACGACGAGGATGATCCGGCTAAAGAATTGATCTACGCGCTCGTCATAAAAAAAGCCGGAATGAAGGACATCGACAGCGCGGCAACGAGCGACGTTGAAGGTCCGTTGGAGCAGGTTTCCGGCGTCATCACCGACGCGCTGCTGCCCAGCCCGAATCTATGGAACTTGCGCCAGGGCTTATTGTACTTTGCCATCCGCGAATCGTTCCCGCTTACCAACGAGCAGAAAGCCGATTTGCAGAGCGGCAAGATGATTGAACGGGAATGGATGGAGTCGATTACCGGCGTGCGCAACTTTATCGCGGTTCAGCCCGTGATGCGGGAGGGCAAAGTGAGCGAGCTGCTCTTCGCGATCACGTCGCTGCAGCAGATTAGCGAGGCTTACGACGCGCTGCGGCTGTTCTACCTGTATATCGGGGTCGGAGGCATTGCGCTGATCTTGCTGCTCTCGCTGATTTTTTCCAAATTCGTTACCAAACCGCTCCTTACACTTAACAAATTCGCGCTGCGCATGGCCAAATTGGACTTTTCCGCCAAATCGCCCATCCGGAGCAATGACGAGTTCGGCAGCTTGTCCCACAGCTTGAACAGCTTGTCCGAATCGCTGGATCATACACTCAAGGAGCTGCATCAGGCCAACGAGCAGCTTCGGGCGGATATGGAGGAGAAACAGCGGATGGAGCAACGACAGAAGGAGTTCGTCTCCAACGCCTCCCATGAATTGAAAACGCCGCTCAGCATTGTCAAGGGCTTCGCCGAAGGACTGCGGGACGGCATCAGCGAAAGCAAGCGCGAGAGATATCTGGAAGTGATACTGGACGAAACGGAAAAAATGGAAGACCTCGTAAAAGATATGTTGGAGCTGACGAAGCTGGAATCGAAGACCATCAAGCTGAAGAAGAGCCGGTTTATGGTGAGCGAGCTGATCGAGGATATCGTTGACAAGCTGTCGCATCATTTGAACGAAAAAGGATTGAAGGTCGTTCATATGGCTGCGGGCGAGCATCCCGTCTATGCCGATCAATCCAAGATCGAGCAAGTATTGTTCAACATCTTGGTCAATGCGATCCGTCATGCCGTGCCCGGCAGCGAAATTACCATACGCATCGAAAGTGATGGGGAACGGCTCCGAGTCGCCATCGATAACGAGGGGGAGAACATTCCCAAGGATCAATTGGATGACATTTGGGAAAGATTTTACCGTGCGGAACGTTCCCGCAACCGGAAAACCGGAGGGACGGGGCTGGGACTGGCGATCGTCAAGCATATTTTGGAGCTGCACGAAAGCCGTTACGGGGTAACGAATACCGAAAAGGGCGTCAGTTTTTATTTTATGTTGTAAGCTGGAAAGCAAGTCATGGTGGAAAAAACATCGGTTATGCCTAAACACAAATCAAGCCCTTGGCTGCTCCCGTCGGGAGAACCAAGGGCTTGAATGTTTTAATCCAACTGACCATGCTCCTCAAGCAGGGTAACGGCTAAAATAAACATCGCGTGCGACCAAGTCAACGGAACGACCCAAGCGGTTTCTCCCGTTTGCTTGTCCACCTGTTCGGGCAGCAGCCCCGCCGCCGTCCGGTGATCTATCACCCACTGGAGGAGCGACTTTGCTTCTGTGTATTGTCCGCGATGAATGCGGTAATGGCACAGCCACAGCGTTGTTAAAATCCACGGATTGCCGCCAATGTAATGGTCGTTCTCGTACCGCCTGATGCCGCCGACGACGGGAGACGTCAAGTACTGCTCGATCGTATCGGCCGTGCGGACGACGCGCGGATCATCAGCAGGGAAGACGCCAAACGGAACGGAAATGCCGATCAGGCTGATGTCGACGATCGGGTCGTGCTCCAGGAAGTAGGTCGTATATCCTTTCGCATTGACGCTTACGGAGGTGCCGAGTCCTTGCTGCCGGGCCTCGTGATATACCGCCTCCGGCACCGCCAGCTTTAAAGCGCGGTAGAAGGCGCCTTTTTCCTCGTTCCAGCACAGCTCGCCGATCGACTGGCGGATGCGCTCCGCCGCAAGGCTCCAAACGCTTGCCAGCTCCGGCTTGCCGAGCCGTTCGGCAAAAGAGGCTGCCGCCGTCAAGCCGCCAAAAACGGCACCCGCCGAATACGTGTGCTCGGCGAATCGCTCTTCCCATAGATCCATGCTGCAAGCGGGCAATCCGGTTTCCGCATCGATATAGCCGGTAAGGAAGCGGGCGCCCCGTTCGACGGCCGGCCATACGTTATGCAGGAAAGCTTCATCTTGAACTTGCAGATAATGCTGCCACATGCCCCAAATAATCGAGGCGCCCTCGTCGATCTGCAAGCCCCAGGACGGTGCCAGCCGGCCGTCGTGGTAATGCCGCTGCTGCCAGGAGCCGTCCGGGTCCTGAGCCGTAAGGGTCCATTCGTAAAACTTCGCGGACAACTCCATCAAGCCGACGCGGTCCAGCGCCGTCGTAATAAATGCGGCGTCGCGGCCCCAGCAATAAGAATAGCCCCCGCAGCGGGAAAATTGCTCGTCGAATTCGGGAGCGGCCACGACACAGCCGGACTTCTCGTCGCTCATCAGCTTCATCGCCAGCAGCGAACGCTCGTACAGCTCGCGGATTTCGCTTCGCGATCCGGGGGCAGGTGCGGCATCGTTCAGGAATCGGTGCCAGTAGCTCTCCGTGAAGTCGTACCAGTAGGTATGCGGACGGCTTTTGGCTTTTGCCAGCGATTGTTGGGAGGCCTCGCGCGTCTGGCCCGCGGCAATGTATACGGGCACTTCGACAGCCGCGCCCGGCGCCAGCTTTTCAATATACCAGCACAGTGCGCCGTCCGGCTTCATGTCGATTCCGTTCCCGTTTAAATGGCCGGTCTGCACATTTTCCCATACGGCGGCTCCGGATTGGTATCCTGTGCAAACGTTTGAACTGGAGACGGAAAAAATATACTCGTGCCGCAGGTGCATGAGTGAATCGTGGGTTTCGTCGAATTGGGTCGTGTGGTAAAAAGGCGTTTCCATCGAGCGGAACGACGAATAATACATAAAGCGGAACGATACCGGCGCTTCGCCGCGATTCGTGAACTTATATTGGCGGACGAGGAAATCTTCGCCCGGTACGGCGTAATCGACCGTCTCTGCGGACAGCGGGCAGCGCTCGGAAACGGCCGTCGTTTTAAACATATTCGTCCGAGGCACGTAGGAGGCTTCGTGCTGCCAGCCGTCTTCCTCTCCGTCAAACCAGGTCGTCCCCGGTGAGCTCCCTTCGATGTACAGGCCGCTGCGGATTTCGTCCACATGCTGCGGGTAGTCGATATGCGGCCACCATAGGCGGTACATCCGGCCGGTGCGGCCCAGAGAGGCGAGAAAACGGGAATTTCCGACGATCGCGTCGATCAAGTAAGGCTTTTTCGTTGTGTACATGTGCTGCACTCTCCTAGTTTTTAACTTGAATGAGCGACGATTCCCGCACGATCAAGCGGTGGGGAATGATCACGCGCTTTTGGGGCATGGCTTCACCCTTGACGGCCCGGATGAGCGTTTGCGAAGCGGTGTAGCCGATCTGGTAAATCCCGATATCCATAGAGCTGATCGGCGGCGTCGACAGCTCGGACAACGAGATGTTGTTGAAGCCGACCAGACTGAGATCGTCCGGAACCTTGTAGCCGAGCTCCGTCAGACCGCGCAGCACGCCGAAAGCGATGACGTCGTCAATTGTCACAAGCGCCGTCGGCCGTTCGGGGAGACACATGAAAAACGACATCGCCCGGTAGCCGCTTTCCTGCAAAAAATCTCCTTCGACGATCCATTCGGGGCGAGCTTCGATCCCGGCGTCCTTAAGCGCTTGCAAATATCCCTTCATCCGGTCGCCCGAAACGATCAGATTCGGCGGGCCGCTCACTAAACCGATGCGCTTATGCCCTTGGGCAATCAAATGACGGGTGGCGTCGTAAGCCGCCTGCACGTTGTCGTTGTCCACCGACAAAATATCGGGAAATTCGTCGCTTCGCCCGATCAGGACAAAAGGAAAGCCGTGCTCAAGCATGAACGAAATGAGCGGGTCGCTTTGACGCGAATACAGCAAAATCACGCCGTCGACCCGCCGGCCTCTGACAAGCCGGGTAACGGCTTCAAGCTCTTCGCGCTCCGTTGTCCCCGTCGTCATCATGAGATCATACCCCGTACGTGCCGCTTGGGTTACGATGCCGCGGATCACCTCGGAGAAGAACAGGTTTTGGAACAGCTCCTCGGCCGGTCTGGGCAAGATTAAACCGATGGTGTTCGTCGTTTTGGAGACGAGGCTTTTCGCCATGATATTGGGGTGATAGCCGAGTTCCTTCAACACTTTCCTCACCTTGGCTGCGGTCGCCGGACTGATCCGGGGATGATTGGAAAGAACGCGCGATACGGTGGAAGGGGAGACGCCGGCTTTTTTGGCGACATCGACGATTGTGACTGCCATGGATGCATAACCTCCGGATGTTCTGTTGATATGAGAGCCGCTTTCTTGCGGGACGTTTTACAATAAGCTGTCTTGTAAGAATGAAGATGATCGATTCTCCCATGGTAACATATCAGAGGCGACAAATGTAAAACACGATATGTGCAAACGTTTGGACAAGGAATCGCGCACAAATGCATGCCACTTTGCTTTAATGTTAGCGCAAAAACCGGGATAATGTAAATATGTGTTTTCAAAATGATCACAAAGCGGCTAATTTTTCCTGAATTGTAGCTTGGGAATGAGGTAAATTGAGAAAATGGAAGAACAATGGGGATTAAATTGTAATTTTGCGCTAAAATCGGCTCAAATGGCGTGTGCAAACGTTTTTACAATTTTCCATAAATGGGGTATGATATGTCGTGCATGAAGCGTTTCCAAGCGGGGAATTTACTGGATTTAGGTTGTTTATGACAAGTATTGCGGCTTTTATGCAAAGGTTTGCGCAAATTTATGTTCGCAAACGCGAAGGCAGGACAACTATATTTTAGAAACTGAAAGGGGTACTTACTAACATGGAATTCAAGAAGAAGCTCTTGGCGCTGGTTGCCGTATCCTCCTTATCCGTTTCGATGGCAGCTTGCTCCGCCACGAACAAACCGGAAGCAGAGACTCCGGCCGCGAACAACAATGCGCAGTCGTCAGCGGCAGCAGGAGAAGCGGGCGCTTTGGCACCGGAGGCGGGCGCAAAGCTGGTGATTTGGGATAGCAAAGAAGAACGCGTGTTCACAGATGAAATTGCGAAGCTGTTTACGGAAAAATACAATATTCCGGTTCAGGTTGACGAAATCGCTACGACGGACCAGGTCACCCGACTGGCCAACGACGGCCCGGCCGGCGTAGGCGCCGACGTGGTGGTGTTTCCGCATGACCACTTGGGCCGGGCCGCAACGGCGCAATTGATTTTGCCGAACGACTCGTATGCCGAGGAAACGAAGAAGAACAATACGGACAACGCGATTCAAGCCGTTACCTTCAGCAATACGCTGTACGGTTTTCCGCGGGCTGCCGAAACCTACGCGCTGTATTACAATAAAGAGCTGGTAAAGGAAGCTCCGAAATCGTTCGAGGACGTCATTGCGTTCAGCAAAACGTTCACGAACAAAGAGAAAAATAAATACGGCATCATGTGGGAACCCGCCAATACCTACATCAACTATCCGTTCATCGCTTCGGGGGGCGGGTACCTGTTCGGCAAAAACGGTACGGACAAAACCGATATCGGCTTGAACAACGAAGGTGCATTAGCAGGAATGAAGGTGTATACAAGCTTAAGAGAAATTTTGCCCGTGAAATCCGGCGATATTAACCCGGACATCAAGAGGGGACTGTTCGCGTCGGGTGATGTGGCGATGGACATTACCGGTCCGTGGGAGCTGGCCGGCTACAAGAAGGCGCTGGGCGACAAGCTCGCCCTCGCTCCGATCCCGACGATCGCAGGCAAGCCGGCGGTATCGTTCTCCGGGGTAAAAGCATGGTATGTCAACTCCTTCTCGAAATATCCGAACGCGGCCAAGTTGTTCGCCAAATTCGCTTCCAGCAAAGAAGCTCAGCTTCTGCTGCATAAGAAGGTCGGAGCCATCCCGACGAACAAAGAGGCGCAGGAGGACCCGCAAATCAAGAACGATCTGATTATCTCCGGCTTTGTCACGCAGTTCAAAAACTCGCAGCCGATGCCATCGATCCCGGAAATGGACAGCGTCTGGAATCCGCTTGACTCTGCGCTGACGGAAATATGGAACAACGGCAAAGATCCGAAAGAGGCGCTCAATACGGCGGTTACCCGTCTGAAAGAGCTCATCAACAGCGGTAAGAAGTAATAACGGACCGGGAGGCTGGGTCATGGTTCACCCGTCGCGGAATACGGCGGGTGATTCCACATTTTTACGGGAGAGGAGCATCGTCATACATGTCTCAACATCGGATCACTGCAGCGGTGCTGTCATTCATCGGATTAGGATTAGGACAATGGTATAACCGGCAATGGCTCAAAGGGCTGCTGCTGCTGCTCATCGAGGTGGCGGCGGTGAAGTATTTCGTCGAAAATTTAGGCCAGGCGCTGTGGGGCATTGTAACGCTTGGCGAACAGGCGATGCATTTGGAGAAAGTGAATGGCATCGCCAGAATGGTCCCCGGCGACCATTCCATCTTTTTGTTGATTAAGGGCGTCATTACCCTGCTGGTTTTTGCCTTATTCATCTTGATGTACGTGCTTGTCGTCAAGGATGCGTATCTCGTCGGAAAGCTGCGGGAGGCGGGGGGAAGACCGAATAATTTCATTCAGTCGCTTGCCTATATCCGGGACAGAAAATTTGCGGAAGCTTTTCTGATGCTGCCGGCGGCGGGCATTTTGTTTTTTACGGTCATGCCGATTATCTTTATGATTTTGCTGTCCTTCACGAACTATTCTTCCCCAAACCATATGCCTCCGGCTAAACTGGTCGACTGGGTAGGGTTTCAGACGTTTAAGGACCTTATCGGGCTGAAGACATGGAGCCATACGTTTTTCAGCGTGTTGCGCTGGACGATCATTTGGGCGGTATTGTCGACCGTAACGACCTATTTCGGAGGGTTTCTGGTGGCCCTGATCATTCAGCAAAAGGATATCCGGTTCAAACCGCTTTGGCGGACGATCATGATTATCCCTTACGCCATTCCGGCGCTGATCTCTCTGCTGGTGATGCGAAATCTGTTCAACGGACAGTTCGGACCGATCAACCAATATTTATCGTATTTCGGGATGGAGAAATTGCCGTGGCTGACAGACCCGATGTGGGCCAAAGCGACGGTAATCATTGTGAACATGTGGGTCGGTATTCCCGTTTCCATGCTGCTGATTATGGGCGTGCTGACGACGATTCCGCGCGATATGTACGAGGCTGCGGAAGTGGATGGAGCGACTGCGTTTCAAAAGTTCAGAATCATTACGCTGCCGATGGTTATGTTCACGACGGCCCCGATTCTCATTACGCAATTTGCGGGGAATATCAACAACTTCAATGCGATTTTCCTGATGACGGACGGAAATCCGGTCGAAGGGGAGTATCAGTTTGCGGGCGCAACGGACCTTCTTGTCACCTGGTTGTATAAGCTGACGCTGAATCAAAGCCAGTTCAACATGGCCTCGGCTATTGGCATTATCATTTTCCTGATCATCGCTTCGTTCTCGATCTATAATTACCGCAGGACCCGTTCGTTCCGGGAGGAGGATATGATCCAATGATAGGGAGAAAATTAGGCAATGCGATTCGGCTGACGTTCAGCTATCTGTTTCTGATCGTGGCAGTTATATGCTGCTTATATCCGGCGCTGTGGGTCATTCTGGCTTCCTTCAGACCGGGTCGTTCCTTGTACAGCAAAACCTTGTTTCCGGAGAAATTCGTTTTCGAGCATTATACGGAGCTGTTCACGTCCAAAAGCTTCCTGTTCGGCACTTGGTACTGGAATACGCTCAAAATCGCCACCTTATCGATGATTTTCGGCACCTTGATGGTGCTGCTGTGCGGCTACGCGCTGTCCCGGTTCCGGTTCAAAGGGCGCCAAACCGCGTTGTCCACCGTGTTGATTCTCGGGATGTTCCCCGGCTTCATGAGCTTGATCGCCATTTATATTTTGCTGAAGGAATTGAACCTGCTGGATACGCATCTGGCGTTGATTATCGTCTACTCCTTCGGCGCTCCGCTGCTCGGAAGTTTTATTGCCAAAGGCTTTTTCGATACGGTCCCGCGCAGTCTGGATGAGGCGGCAAGAATCGATGGCGCGAACAACATTACGATCTTCGTCAAAATCATGCTTCCGCTGTCCAAGCCGATGCTCGCATACACCGCGCTGACGCAGTTCGTCGGCCCTTGGGTCGATTTTATTTTCGCGCGGATGGTGCTGCGGTCAAGAGACAATTGGACGCTTGCCGTCGGTCTGTACGACCAGATCAGCAGCAACCAGAACAGCAATTTTACGCTGTTTGCAGCCGCCGCCGTGCTGATTGCGGTTCCGATTTCGATCCTGTTTGTTTATTTGCAGCGTTTCCTGGTGGAGGGGCTGACGGCAGGAGCAAGCAAAGGTTGAGTCGCACGTTTGAAGACAAATGGATATAACAAAAGGGAAAAGGGACAAGTCCCGCAGGTGATGCGGAGCTTGTCCCTTTCTTCGTGCGGACATTGGCTTTGGGCGGCCGACCTTTATTGTGCGAGCAGAAGACGGAAGCCGTTCGCGGGCAAGTGCAGATGCAATTCTCCGCTGTCCGCGATCAGCTCTTCTTCGGTCAAGAGATCCTTCCAACGATTGCGATCGACCTCCAAAACCAGCGTATCGGCCTCGGAACCCGCATTCACGGCGATGATCAAACAGTCACTGCCCAGCGAGCGTTCGTAGGCAAGGCGCATATCGTTTTCCTGCGCAAACCGGAAGGTCAATTCGCCCGTGCGCAGCGCTTCGTATTGTTTGCGCAGCGCGATGACTTGCCGGAAGAACGCGAACAGCTCGCGGTCCTGCTTCGCCTCGTCCCATTCCATGCATTTGCGGCAGCCGGGATCGTGGTCTCCGGTCAGGCCGATTTCGTCGCCGTAATAGACACAAGGCGTACCGGTTAGCGTGAATTGAAGCAGCGTGGCCAGCTTCATCCGCTGCTTGTCTTCATCGCAAAGGGTCAGCAGACGCACCGTATCGTGGCTTCCGAGCAGGTTGAAGGCGACTTCGTTCGCTTGCTGCGGATAGCTTGCCAGAAGGGCGCCTAAGGCGTTGGCAAAGCTTGCGCCGTCCCGTTCCTTCTTGGCGGCGAATTCGATAATGATATTCGTCAGCGGATAATTCATCACCGCATCGAACTGGTCGCCCATGAGCCAGGGCATGGAGTCGTGAAATATTTCGCCGAGGATGTAGGCATCGGGCTTAGCCTTTTTCACGACGTCGCGGAATTCGCGCCAGAAGCGGTGATCGACCTCATTGGCTACGTCGAGACGCCAGCCGTCGATGTCCACTTCTTCGATCCAGTACTTGGCTACATTCAGCAGGTATTCCTTGACTTCGGGATGCTCGGTATTCAGCTTCGGCATGATCGGCTCGTAGGCGAACGTGTCGAAGGTCGGCATGCCGTCCTTGACGTCGAGAGGCCATTCCCGCACGTGGAACCAGCCGGCATACCGGGAATCCGCTCCCTTTTCCTTGACGTCGAGGAAGGGAGGGAACGTGTGCCCGCAATGGTTGAAGACGGCGTCCAGCAGCACGCGGATGCCGCGCTCGTGACAAGCCTTAACCAGCTTCTTCAGCGTCTCGTTCGTGCCGAAGTGAGGGTCTACCGTCATATAATCGGCGGTATCGTATTTATGATTGGTTGTCGCTTTGAAGAGCGGATTGAAATAAATGGCGTTGACGCCAAGCGCGCTCAGGTGATCCAAATGGTCGATGACGCCTTGCAGATCGCCCCCGAAAAAGTTTTTGGGCGTCGGCTCGCCGCCCCACGGTTCCACGCCTTCCGGATCGTTATCCGGGTCCCCGTTGGCGAAGCGTTCCGGGAAGATTTGATAAAAAATGGCATCTTTGACCCAAGCCGGGGGTGCAAACACGTCCACCGGATTCAGGAAAGGGAAATCGAACATTTTGATGCTGTCCTTGGGCGCCTCGTTCGCAATGCCGGTCTCGTCTAACCAGACGGTGTCTTCGTCCGATTCCAGCCGGAAGGCGTACCTCATACGGCGCATGAGCGGCTGGACCGCTACATGCCAATAATCGAACAGCGTGTCGCTAACCCACTTGGTCATGGGGAGCTCTTCGACGGTCCGGTCCCACGCGTATTTGTCGCCGACGATCAAGGTGACCCGCTCCACGTCATCCCGCTTGGTGCGCAGGCGCAGATGGATCGTGCGCTCGTCGTAGGCATAGGCCCAGTTGGATTTCGGACGATGGTAAATGGCTTCCAGTAACATGATGTCATCCTCCTTGGCAATAAAAAAAGGTACAGCCCCGATGCAAATACGAGGTTGTACCTTTGGTTGGTAGCATTGCCTTTGAATTTAGCTATACTATAGCACCACTTCGGCAAAAACTCAAGACGTCTTTGACCCTTTCGGACTAGTTTTTTTACTGGTGCAATGTGGCGCATTACGGCTGCCAGTTCACCGTTATGGTTGCCGTACCGCTGGAAGGTGTAGTGAACGTATGGTTGGAGCCGCCTTCCCAAGTGACGGAGCTGCCGTTTTTCCTAAGAAATTTGAATTCGATAGCCGTCCCCGCAGGAACGCTGACATCGTAATACCAAGTCGGATAAGCATACATCACTTTATTAAACAGCGGACCGATCGCTTTGGCCGGTTCCCACTGGCCGAGCTCGCTCACGCTGCCTGTCAGATAAACGTTTTCCCCCAGCGTCGTCGAGGCATTGTTCACCACGAAGCGAACGTTGACCTGCTCATTGGTCAGGAGGTTGAAGTTGCCGTACACGCTGCTGTCAGCTCCGCCGGCCGTTCTGACTTTGATGCCGTATTTGCCCGCTGCTGCCGCCGGTACGATCACTTTGATCTCGGTATCCTCCCAAGAGACGATATTGGCGCCGGTTACGGCCGTCGAGCCGAAATAGACCGTGCCTTTCGTCGAGCCGAAGCCTCTGCCGTCAATGGTGACGGTATTGCCGGCTTTCCCCATCATCGGGCCGACATGTCCGATCGCCGGAGACGTTTGCGCAGTCGTGTACTGCCAGACCGATACGCCGCCGGCGGCCAGCGTGAACGAGGATGCGGCGCCGCCGCTGCCTACCGTCAGTCCGCCACCGTTAAGCAGTCCTTCCAGCGCATCGGTGTAATTGCCCGCCGGCAGCGAAGTAACGAGCCCGCTGATCGAGGCGGGGGAGGTCTGACTGCGGTTGATGGCGACGACCGCTGTGCTGTCGCCGAATTTGCGCTCGTAGATGTATACGTCGTTGTTGATCCACCGCTGCTGTGTTGTTCCGTAAGCGATCGCCGGGTTCGACTTGCGGAGCGGGGCCAGCTTCTTGACGATGTTATAGGCGGTGGTCGCCGTCGAGAACGAGGTCATCTTTGCCCGGTTGTTCGGATCGCCGTTCCCGGTCATATACTGCTCGGTTCCGTAATAAATGGCCGGCACGCCACGGGAAGTCAGCGTAAAGGCAAGCGCCTGCTCCAGCCTCCGGTTGCTTGCGCCCGATACCTGAAAACGGTCCATGTCATGGTTATCGATGAAGGTCACCTGATCGTTCACTTGGGCATAGTCTGCAGCCGTTCCGGAAATCATGCTGTCCAGGCCATGCATGGAATCCGTATTGTCGCGGAACACTTGCCGCACTTTTTGCCCGAACCGGAAGTCGAGCAGGCTCATGCCGCTCTCGTTGGCGAAATGATGATTGACCGGATCGATCTCGTTCGTGCCCAGAAACCATTCGCCGAATGTGAAGACGGGCTTCGTATTGTAGATGGAAGCCATCCAATTTTTTTGCCAGCCGAATGGCATATGCTTAACAGCATCCACGCGGATGCCGTCAATACCGAGATCCAGCCAGGCTCGGATCGCTTCTTTAAAATACGTATCGATGAAGCTGTTATTGTGCTCCAGATCCGCAAGATCGTACAGGTTTTTGTAGATCCCATTTTCCAGTGTCGAAAAATCCGTTCCGCCGTTATGGTGGAAATACAGGTTCGTATCTCCCGTATAGCCTCCGACCAAAGCGCCGTTATTGTATAGCTTTCCGTTTTCCGCGAAGGAGGGGTCCGTCTCCATGGATGGGGACGTATGGTTTGGCGCAAAATCGATAATGACCTTGATGTTTTTAGCGTGAGCGGCGTTGATCAGGTTTTGAAAGTCGGTCATGCTGCCGAAGGCGGGATTGGTCTTTTTGAAATCGCGCGCCCAGTAGCCGTGGTAGGCGGTAGTGTCCGCGTCGGGATAACGGATGACGGAATAAATATTTTCGACGGGCTGGGAAATCCAGATCGCGGTAATGCCCATACCGGTCAAGTAGCCGTCATTGATTTTATTGACGATGCCTTGCCAGTCGCCGCCGCAATACAGCTTCAGATTGCGTTTGCAGGTGCTGTCGAACGCATTCCCCGTCGGATTGTTGCCCGGATTACCGTCGGAAAACCGGTCGGTTACGATCTGGTAAATGACGTCCGTCGAAAAGTTTTGTTTGTTGGACACGGACGAATCCGGAGAGGCCGACGCCGCCGGCGAAAGCGGGGGCAGGGCCGCGGTCAGCGATATTGCAAGAACGGCTGCAAGAAATTTCGGTAATGTTTTCAATATCAAGTCCTCCTGCTTCCTAATTAATGGTGTGCGAAAGTGAAACGCTTACATTTTGATCGTTTGACCCGGGTCCGATGAATCCCCCCTTTAAAAGCGAACAACCCCGGCGTCTCCTAAGAGATACCGGGGTTGTTTTTCAAACCGATAACGGTCTGAAAAATGCATGGCCCTTATGTTGTTCGGTTACAAGCTTATTGTAAATTCGGCTGCATGAATTTGTCAATGGAGAGATGTTTTTCTTCCGTACTGCTTTGACAATCGGTAACCCTTTCATTTAAAGTAGGTAGTATACTAACTACTATGAGGGGAATCTATGGAAGACGTATTTAAGGAGCTGCAAAAGCTCGGATTTTCGCCCTACGAATGCAAGGCTTACGTCGGCCTGCTGAAGTCGCACCCTGTCACCGGCTATGAAATAAGCAAGCGCTCAGGGGTGCCACGGTCGATGATTTACGAGGTGCTCGGGAAGCTGATGGACAAAGGCGCGGTTCATCTTGTCCCATCCGAGCCGGTAAAATATTCCCCAGTACCGGCAGACGAATGGATTGGCCGGTTGAGGAAGCAATTCGATCAGTCCTTTGCGTATTTGGAGAAATCGTTGACGATGCTTCAGCAGGAGCGGGAAATGGATGTCATCTGGCACATCCGCAGCGACCAATCGGTTATGAACGAAATCGCGGATCTGATCGGCAGAGCGGAGAAGGAGCTGTGGCTTTCCGTGTGGGAGCCTCAGGTTCCCGAGGTTAAGGCGTCGGTAGAGCGTCATCTCCGGGAAGGCGTTCCTGTTTTTTCCGTTCTGTTCGGAGCGCCGGGGACGCGGATCGGGACGACGTTTCACCATGATTACATGACGCCCGAGGTGGTGAAAGAGCGGACCGGCGGCTGCTTGACGATTGCCGCCCGGGACGGTGAAGAGGTGCTGATCGCCAACTTTTCGGGCGAATCGACGACTTGGGCGGTCAAGACGCACGACCCGGCTCTCGTGCTGGTTGCGACAGAATATGTCCGGCACGACATCTTGATGGAGGAAATCATGGCCCAATTCGGCACGGAAAAGCTGGATGCGCTATGGCGGAATAACCCGGCCCTGACTTATGTCGTGACCGGAAAATGGATCGACGGACGGGAGGAACCATGAGCGAGAAACCCACTCATGCGGTTTCCCCAGGGAGAACCGGAAACGAAGAAAGCTTTCTTCAAGGCGTGAAGGACTGCTTACCCACGGTGCTTGGCTACTTGAGCATCGGCTTCGCGGCCGGCGTCGTCGAGAAAACGGCAGGGATGTCCCTTGCCGAAATTGCGCTGATGTCCTTGCTGCTGTATGCCGGCTCGGCGCAGTTCATCGCTGCCGGAATGTTGGCGGCGGGCAGCCCTGCCACAGCTATTATTTTTACCGTATTTTTCGTCAACCTGCGCCATCTTCTCATGAGCGCAGCGCTGGCGCCTTATTTCCGGCATCTGCCGGTATGGAGGAACGCAGGAATCGGCTCCTTGTTAACCGACGAGACGTTCGGCGTAGCCGCTTCCCGATTAACGGGCAAGTCCAGGGGCAGCGAGAAGTGGATGTTCGGACTCAACGTAACCGCCTATCTCAACTGGCTCGTCGCCAATATGGCCGGGGGCATTTTCGGTCAATGGATCCCCGACCCGGAAAAATTCGGGCTGGACTATGCGTTGCCCGCCATGTTCATCGGGCTGTTCATGCTTCAACTGATGGAGCGGTCCAAGGCCGGCGTAGACCTCCTCGTTGCATGTAGCGCCGTCGTGGCGGCCATTGCCGGAAGTGTCTTTATATCCGAAAGCGCAGGCGTGCTGATCGCGATCTTGTTCGCCGCAAGTATAGGAGTGTGGATTGAAAAATGGAAATAAGGCCGAGCTTTCTATGGATGCTTCTGGGTGCTTCGCTTGTGACGCTGCTCCCGAGAATTTTGCCGCTTATCTTGCTGAGCCGCATCCGATTGCCGGATTGGGGGCTTCGCTGGCTCGGTCATATCCCGATTGCCGTAATGTCCGCTTTGCTGGCGCAAGAGCTGCTCGTTTCGAAAGGGGCTTTCTCGCCGCAGCCCGTCGCTCTGCTGTCCGCCGTTCCTGCCTTTGCCGTAGCTTATTTCACGCGTAGCTTGTTGGGCACGGTTGTGACGGGCATTGCGGCGACGATGCTGTTCCGTTATCTTGCATCGCTGCTTGCCTTGTCATGAAATGAGTATCAAGAGGGGATAGGGAGTTCCGCGGATGATGGTTGCCGGTCCTGCACGGCAAGAAGCGGGATTGACCCGTCCTCTGTTTATGGGATCGAAGCGAAGGAGCGGTTTACTTATAAACGCGCGTCGATATAACCCCTTGCGATTAAGTAGTCCACGATTTTGGCTGCGCTTGCTTCTTCGGTTTCCTGTTCCGTATCGACGACAAGCTCGGGCAGCCCGGGCACTTCATACGGATCGGAACTCCCCGCGAAATGAGCAACTTCCCCGTTTATCGCCTTCCGGTAAAGTCCTTTGACGTCCCTGCGGATGCATTCCTCCAACGAGTGTTTTACATATACTTTGATAAAAGGATCGATTTCCCGCCGTACATAATCTCTCATGGACCGGTAAGGGGATATAAAAGAGGCCAGCACGATAATCCGGTTGCGGGTGAGCAGCTTGACCACGTAGGCCACCCGCTCAAAGTTTCGGAAGCGGTACCTTCTTGGAAATTTGGCATTCGATCCGGATTTAATGTGGGACGGACCGGCTGGCTCCGGTAAATTTGACATGCGGACGGGAAAACGGGTAAACTAATAGTGAAGTTAACTTAATAGTTAAGGTGATTAAGATGAATGAAGAGCTGATCCGGCACGTAAAAGAGATCAACAAAGCCGAGTATGACACCAATGTGATGCTAACGCTTGAATATGCCGCGTTGGTCGAGGAGACAGTTACAGATAAGCAGCTTATTGTGCTCCGTATGGTCCATGAGCACAGCCGGCTCAATACGGGCGAGATCGCCGATAAAATGGGGATTACGCCGAGCGCCGTCAGCCAGTTTCTCGGCAAGCTGGAGAAAGCGGGGTACATCAAGCGATCGATTAATCCAAGCAACCGCAGGGAGATCATTGTCGAACTGGATCGGCGGGGCGCCGAGTATATGGCCAGAAACGAGAAGATCGAGCATTCCATTATTGAACGTTACTATTCGAAGCTGGGGATGGACGATATTTTGACTTTGAGAAACATTGTCTTGAAGCTGAAAGCGATTGTTGAAGAGGAGCAGGCGAAAGGAAAGTAATTTTTTTGACGAATTGTTAAGTTTGCTAAAATATTAATATAAATTAATTATTGGATAACGAAATTTGCTCCAAGAGAGGAGATCAACTCAATTGCGCGTTAATCAAACGGTGAATTTTGAACAAGCTGTCGAGCGTATCGTTCAGCCTTATGTCAGCAAAAGGAAGCATGCGGTGCTGTCGGTCGGCATCTTGCGCGGAGGGGAGCGGCTTGTGTACGGCTTCGGGGATTCGCGGCCGTTCGGGGCGGTGTCCTTTGACAATCTTATATACGAAATCGGCTCAATTACGAAAGTGTTCACAACCTCGCTGCTCGCGCTGCTGATCGCCGAAGGCGCGCTCCGCCTGGATGATTCGCTCGGGAAGTTCGAGTCGACGCTTCCCAGCCGTCATCCGGTGACGCTTGCCCTTCTGGCTACGCATACGTCGGGGCTGCCGGGCTTTCCAATCTTTAAAGCATGGCGCAACCGTTTCGACAAAACGCAGCATCGCGATCCATACTGCCATTTTACGCCGGAAGAAGCCATTTCCTATCTGCGAAACGTTTCTCCGGGCAAAGTAGGACGCAAATTTCGCTATTCGAACGAGGGAACGGGGATACTCGGCCGGCTTCTGGCGACCTGGCTTGGAACGGATTACGAGACGGCCATTACCGAACGTCTATGTGTGCCGCTGCATTTACCGGACACCGGCATCACGCTCACTTTGGAGCAGCAGGCGAGAATGGTTCCGGGCTATGCGGGGAAAGACGTGCAGCGGCCCGAGACGCTGCTGGGCAATTACCCCGGAGCGGGAGCGCTTCGCTCCACGCTCAACGATCAGCTGACGTTCCTGTCCGCCCATTTGGGTGACCATCCCAATGAAGAGGTATGTAAGGACCTGTTGATCAGCCAACAAACCCATGCGCGTCACAGCAAGATGACTGGCGTCGGACTGGGATGGATTATCGACGAGCGAGGTAAGTTCGTTTGGCATAACGGATCGACGCATGGATTTTCCAGTTTTATGGGGTTTCATCAAGACCGGTCGTCCGGCATCGTTGTGCTCTCGAATTACCGGTCCGGTCTTTTGGACGATTCCGTCGACCGGATCGGTCTCGAATTGCTCGATCTGTTGAAAAAGTCGTAGCCAAACTACTAGTCCGCAGCCTCGTCGATTTTCGCTCCGAGCAATTGAAGCTTTAAGACGGCGGTTTCCTCGTCTAGCGCGTATGGCGCCTTCATCACCTCATTGCCTAGCCTGTCGTAATGCTCGTTCATGTATTGGAGCGACAAAGCCAGCAGGGCCAAGCGCATGTTGGTCATCTCGGCGCAGTCGTCGATCGCGGACGTCCCGTGCGCAGGCGGTTTTGCGTCATAGAAATAAATGCTCCACCCTTCGAGAAGCTCGTATCGCTCTAGATTTTCCCGAACGATACCGTGCGATACGGCGATATCCGCAAGCTCGTTTGTATTGATCTCGCCGTCGGCCAGACCTGTCTGGCAGAGCAAATCCGTGAGAGCCAGGAGAGCAGCGACACGATATCCATCGTCAGCCCTCCTGCTTACGGCATACATACACGAATGCCGGAGGAACATTGAACGGAACGAGATGAATCCCTTCTATGGCGAATTGTCTGCTGAACTGCCTGCGCATTTGCTTCGAATATTGAAAAGCGACAAACTGTCCGCCCGGTCTGAGGGAGGCAGTAATTTCGCTAAGAAGCCGATCGCGCAGGCTTTGCGGGAAATTGAAATACGGAAGTCCGCTGATTACGCAGTCGAGCGAATCGATTCCTTCTGCCCGTACAACGGATTGCAAACATCGGGCATCGTCGTAACAGGCGCAGTCGGCAAATCTCTCTTGCAGCCGACCGCGAAGCTCCGCATCTCGTTCGAACAAAAGAACGCGGGTATTGTCTTTTTTGGCCTTCTGAATATATTCCGTAATTGCGCCTGTACCAGCGCCAAGCTCCGCGGCAGCGTTCACGTTCTCCCAGGCTACCGATTCGACCATCTTTTTTGCCAAAAACGCGGAGCTTGGCGTCACGCTGCCGATTTGTTGAGGCGCGCGCGAGAACTTATACAAGAACAGCAGCTTTTCCTGAAGCGTGCTCATACCAATACTCTCCCTTCTCCATCTGTTTTCTTCATCCTATCCAACAAATCTTCAGAACGAGCACGGAAATTTCCAAAGGAATTCTGAAGAATTGTTAAAGCGGGATAAACCAAATTATTCGGCGTGTAGGTTTGCGGCAACATTTTTGTTAAAATGATACATGTTCCGCACGTTCCGAACTTCTGTACAAAGAAAGGGGATCGAGGATGACATCACGGACTGTTTTGCCGGAACCGGACGATTTGAAGCGGCGCTTGTTGACTCTTGCGGCCTTGGACATGATCTTATGCCCGGAAGAATGGCTCCGGTATCATACGTTTGTTCCGAATTGGACGCCAAACGTCTCGCTTGCAAAAATCGACAACGGCGCCGGAGACTGCTTGTACGTTTTGTTTGCGCCGGAGGGCGTCATTTTGAAAGGGTTCGACCACGAATCCGAGCTAAGCCCGCACGCCCGGGACGAGTATGCGGTATGGCCGGGAATTTACGACGGGACGCCGGAAGCTTTGCTGGCTTTGCTTGAGGATGAAGCGCTGGAGAAAGAAGACGTAACCTTCTGCATATGGCGTGAAACCGGCGACACGCAGTGGAGAACGGGGAAAGTGCGGATACCGAAAGGCGCAGACGACGGCTCGGATTTTTTGCTCGGAACGATCTGCGAAACGCCGGAGAACTATGCGGACTGGGCGGAAGGCTACTTCGACATGCCGATACCGATCGAGCCCATCAAAGTCTTGTATGTGGCCCCAGCGATCAGCGTCGAGGCGATCCGTTCCCTGAATCCGGAACGAAACGTAGAGGAAGTTGTTCCGGAGCTTGAAGCTTTAGGAATTACGGTGACGGACCGGAGCAGGTTATCATGATCATGAGGATCGAATCGCTTGGCGCGGAGCCTGTAGAATACTTCGCCTACCGGAACGCAACCGGCTCGGGCGGTATCGAGGAAGCGCAGCTGCCTGTGTACGTGGGGCGGATGAGCGCTTTGCCGTCATCGGTCGACGCGCTGATCGTGACCTCCGATTTGCAGGGGATGATGCGGACCACGGACGGGAAGGACGTTATGCTCGGCGAAGGACTTCCCGATTATTTGTCGCTGCTGATCGGCATCGAGCGGCCCGATATTACTCCCGATCAGGTCGGCGTCCTGCTATGCGGCGATCTGTATGGCGACCTCCAGCGAGGGGGCAGCGGCGACCCGTCCGGCGTATGGTTTAAATTCGGCGAATCGTTTCGCTGGGTCGTCGGAGTGGCCGGCAATCACGATCTGATGGACGATGCCAAGAAGCGGCAGCTTTCCGGCAGAAGCAACATTTGTCTAATCGACCGGCCGGGAGTTGTCGAATTCGGCGGCGCGGCCTGGGGCGGTCTTGGAGGCGTGATCGGCAGACCGGACAAGCCGAACCGGATGGCGGAAGCGGACTACCTGCAAGCGTTGCGCAAGCTGCTTAATAAGCAGCCTCATGCGCTGCTGCTTCACCAAAGCCCGGATGTGCCGGAGCGGGGATGCGCAGGCAGTCCCGAAATTCGCGCTGTACTGGAGAGCGGGCCGGAAGCGCTCGTATTCTGCGGCCATTCCCATTGGGACGACCCGCTGGCTTGCCTGCCCGGCGGAACGCAAGTCTTGAACGTCGATGCCAAGGTGTGCATTTTTACAAGATAGGGCGGGGGCCGGCGGAGTAACAGGATGTAGTATAAGCGGCTCACGAACGGAGTGAGGATCAGAAAGGGAATCGTCAATAGAAAAATGAACCTCCGCACCGCTGATAATGCAGGTCGTCAGCATCGCCACCAGTACGCTAACCAGCTTGATCCTGCGCTGATATTTGCCGAGCTGAGCTATCAGCTCCTCGATCTGCCGCTTCTTGTCTGGCTCAAGTGCTGGTACTTTCAACACTGAAGTAGATCGAAAGCCATGAGGTATGCTACCATGTTCGGTAGGAACGGAGTGGACAAGATGGACAAAGTGAAAGTTTTAATTATCGAAGACGAAGAAGCTATCGCGGATTTGCTGGCCTACGGCTTGAATAAAGAAGGCTTTCTTACGACGATCGCCCATACCGGAGCGGACGGGCTCAAGGCCATTGAACAATTCCAGCCGGACCTGCTGCTGCTTGACTGGATGCTTCCGGACGTCAGCGGGCTCGATATATGCAAAAAGGTAACGGAGACCCGGAACATTCCGATCATCATGCTGACGGCCAAATCGGACATTACGGACAAAATTGTCGGACTGGAGTTTGGCGCTGACGACTATATTACCAAGCCGTTCGATCTCCGGGAAGTGATCGCGCGCATCCGAACGATACTCCGGAGAATGACTCATCCCCATAAGCCTGCTGAAGAGCCGGCCGACGAGCCGATTCGGTTCAAAAATATTGAAATCACCGAAAGCGAGCGGCTGGTCCGGAAAAATAGCGAGATCGTCGAACTGACGCCCAAGGAATTCGATCTTCTGATGACGCTGTACCGGCACCGGGGCAAAATATTCACCCGGACGGAGCTGCTGGACTTCATATGGGGCTACGAATATGTCGGCGATACGCGAACGGTCGATATTCATATCCAACGGCTGCGCAAAAAGCTGGAGGCGGGTGACGTGATCGTGACCGTGTTCGGCGTTGGGTATAAATTTGACAAACAGGTGGATTGATGGCATGATCCCGACTCCAACCATCAAGGTAAAATTTTTATTGGGTCTCTTTGTTATTTTTGCCGCCTCGTTTTTGTTACTCAACCACTTTATCGTTCAGATTATCGAGACAAGCAACGAGAAGATCATTACCCAAGACTTGATCGGCCTCAAGAAGAACAGCAGCGTCTATGTCAGGCAGGCTTTTATGATTAACCATTTTGGCAACGACGAGATCTATTTCCGCCAAATGGCGAAAGACGTGGTGGAAGAGCTTCGGCAGGTCTCTTCCGGCGAGGTTAGCGCTTACGGCATAAATGGAGAGCTGGTCTATGCTTCGGCCGGGTGGAAAAGCTCGAATACGGCAGGCGACGATCTGGACCATGCCTTGAACGGCAAAACTTCTTACACGATCAACTACACGGATAGCACGGCGGAAGCTTACTACTCGTATCCGGTCGTCATCGACGGGCAAAAAGTAGGGATTTTGCGCTTTGCCAAAGACTTTTCCTTGCTGTATGAGCAAAGCAGGCATATTTTGGATTTTATTTCGTACGTTACGATCGCCATCTTCGCTGCTGCGTTTATCTTTTCGTATATTTTATCGCGAAACATCACGATCCCGATCGTCAAGCTGACCAAGGCTTCGACGGAAGTGACGAATGGCAATCTGGATATCCGCCTCTCGTTCCGAAGGAAAGACGAGATCGGCCAGCTGGCGGATAACTTCGGTACGATGATCGAAAAGATCAAGGCCCAGATCGGACGCATCCAAAAGGACCGGGACCGCTTGGAGGAATTGAACCGCCATCGCAAGCAGTTTTTCGACAATGTGACGCACGAATTGAAAACGCCGCTCACGTCTATCCTGGGCTACGCCCAAATGATCAAGGAAAACGGGCAAACCGACGAAGCCTTCTTCGACAAAGGCATGAATCATATCGTCGACGAAAGCAAGAGGCTCCACGATATGGTGGTTAAATTATTGGAGCTTTCCAAGGAAACGTCAGACCGGGAAGCGTTCGAGCCTGTGTTGGCCGGGCGGCTGCTTCAAGACGTCGGCGAGGGCATGAAGTTTAAAGCCGAGCGATACTGGAAAACAATTCGCTGCGAGGTGGAGGATGGGCTGTGGGTTGATGGAAGCGAACCCAAACTAAGGCAATTGTTCATCAATATTATCGATAATGCGATTAAGTACGGCTTCGCGCATACGGCTATTTCGGTGAAGGCAACGCTTGTCTCCGGCTGCGTGCACATAACGGTTGCGAATCAAGGGGAAGACATCCGTCCGGAGGATTTGGCGAAAATTTTCGAGCCGTTCTACCGGGCCAATATGCGGAAGTCCAAAGAATTGGGCAGCTGCGGCTTAGGACTCAGCATCTGCAAAGCGATTGTCGACGACCATCAGGGAAGCATCGAGATCCGTAGCGCCGATCTTGAAACGAGCGTAGCGATTGAACTTCCTTATACGAAGCCGAAGAGAGGAACTACAGAATGAAACGGATATTCCTGTGGGCGGTGGCGTATGTTCTGCTGGCCGTTATCTTCACCGGCTGTACGGGGGCGCTGAAATCGAAGACCGTTATTATTCCCAACGCAGAAGAAGGCTGCGAGCTGCAGAGCTTTGGCGAGACATTCGAAGTGAACAAAATCTATAAGCTGCCGGAGAACGAGGATGGCGAACTGTTCGGTTGGACCGACAAGGAACACGTGCTTGGATATTTTGGTAAAAGAGGCCGGGGGCGAAGCTTCGAGCAGTTGGACTACGAACTCAAGACCCGGCAGTCATGGCCGGACATCAATGGATTTGTGCACGGCGTTAAAGTATCTGCCGACGGCGCATATGCTTCGTTTTCCGTTCAGACCGGCGGCAAAGAGAAACTAATGCTGCTTCATTTGGCGGATCAAAAGCAAACCGTACTGCGGGAATGGGCCAGCAAAGAGGGTGTTGTCGTGACGTGGCAGATGTCGTGGTCGAATAACGGGCGATACGTCTCCTTTGTGCAAGAGAACGGGAACCAGGAAGCTGTCATTGTCGTTTATGACATGACGCGTCAGGAGGTGAAGGAATTCAAGTTCCCCGGGAAAACGGGTAACCATCACTTTTACTCCGTGCAGGTTTCGGATGACGGGGCGAGTGCGTTAATTTTCAAAATAGCGGTTCGTCAGGCATACATCGTTTTCGGTTCATTTCAAGGCGATGCCTTCATAAGCCAATATGAGCATCCCGTAAGCAGCGAGGGAAACAGCGATTTTGTGAATGACGACCAAATCGTCTTTGTCGGGGAGGAAGGCTCGTTAACGTTATTCGACCGCCGGAACGCGAAGACAGCCATTTTGCTTGAACGGAGCGGCGTGTTTCAGCTCTCGCGCGACCGCAAATATATCGCCTACTCCAAAGGCCGCGAAAATCTGTACGTGGCTAAGCTGCAAGGAAACAATATCATGAACGAAAAAGAAATCTACAAGGGAATCGTTCCCGAGCAAATCGAGTGGAGTCCAGACAACCGGAGGATGTTGCTGAACGGAAGGAAATTGTATGAATCCCGTCCTTCCGTCAGCGCTCCGAGTGCCGCCCCTTTTTCCCAGAACAACTCCCTATTTATTATCGAATTTAAATGAAGCGTCCCTGTGTCTTGCTGCGCAAGATGCGGGGATTTTTTGTTGAAAAATTGTCCTTTTTGGCTGCGCGGTTACATTTTGTTTACAAGTTGGAGAAGTTTTGGTAACAATGTTGACTTATAACTAGGTTTAGGGAAACAAATTTCATAGAAAGGTAGAACGAGATGAAGAGGACAAAACAACTGCTGCGTTTGCGGATTGGTGTCGTTGTGCTCGCGATACTGTCCGGCTATTTCATCGCCTATGCGATGCTCCCCCAGACGGAGGCAAAAGTAAGAGAGGTGAAGGGAGAGCAAGTCCAGAGTCAGGCGAACCCGAAGCCGCCGAAGAAGGATAAGCAGGTCGCATTGACCTTTGACGATGGCCCGGATGCGAAATATACCGTCAAAATTTTGGACATTTTGAAGAAGTATAACGCGAAAGCGACTTTTTTTGTCGTCGGCTATCAGGCGGAGAAGTACCCGAACGTTCTATCCCGCATCGTAAAGGAAGGGCATATGCTGGGGAATCATACGTGGAGCCACAAGGATCTGACCAAGCTGAGCGGACAGCAGATCAACAATGAAATCGTCAAGCTGAACAAGGTGATCCAGAACGCAACGGGCGAGGCCCCTAAGTATGTCCGGACGCCTTACGGGGCGGTTTCCAATAAAGTGACCAAAGCCATTGAACAAAACGGTCAGCACAATGTGCTATGGAATGTCGATACGCGCGATTGGGCGGGAACGACGCCGGAGGACATGCTGAAGAACGTCAAAGCGAATCTAAAACCCGGAGGCATCATTCTGATGCACAGCTTCGGCGGCAAAAAAGGCGATCTGAGCAACACGATCGAATGCCTGCCTAAGATGATCGAGGAATTGCAGGAAGAAGGCTATTCGTTTGTGACAGTAGATGAATTGAAATAAAATAGCTCTTAACAGGAGGCATGGAGAAATGAGAAAAGCATGGCTAGGCCTAAGCGGCTGCCTATTGATGATCGCGGCAACGGCTTGCAGCGCCGGTGGAGGCCATGGAGGAGCGGCGCAGCCGGAAGGCGGGCCGAACAAGAACGAGGCCCAAGCGGAAACCGCAAACAAGCCCACCGAATCCACCCAGACGCAGGGCGACAAGAAGACGGTTGTGCTCTCGACGTTTTTTGAGGACGATTTTTTCAAAGACGCGAAGCGCAAATATGAGGAAAAGCACCCGAATATCGAGATCCAGCTTCACTATGTCCCGACGGACGATAGTCACGGCGAGGAGAATGTGGAAAACTTTATCAAAAAAACGAATACGCAAATGTTATCCGGGAAAGGGCCGGATCTGGTGGAGATGGACCTGCTGCCTATGGATAACTATGTAAATAAGAAAGTACTTGCCAATTTGAGCGACATGATGGAGAAGGACCCCGAGTTTAAGAAGGATCAATATTTTCAAAACATCTTGAATGGGATCAAGCTGAACGGCAGCGTCTACGGGATGCCGATCAACTTCTTCTTGTACGGTCTTGTCGGGGACGAAGAGGCGATCCGGAAAACAGGGGTGACCTTCGACGACGCCCGTTGGACCTGGAGTGAGTTCAGCGAGACCGCCAAAGTGCTGGCGAAAAAAGGGGATCAGCGTTATGCCTTTATGACCTATCCCTCCGGACTGTTAAATGAAATGGTGAAAAATAATTTTTCCTTGTATGTCGATCAGGTCAACCGGAAAGCCAACTTTCAATCCGAGTCCTTTATCAACTTAATGAAGCAAGTGAAGTCGATGTTTGACGAGAAGGTCGCGACGGAAGAGTCGCGCCAAGCGTATTTCAGGATGACGCATATCGTCTCGCCCGCGGATTATATTTTGACGCCGAAGGAAAATTTCGCTCAACCCAAGCTGTATTCCAAGCCGAAGGGAGAAGGCCAAAAAGCCGGAGATTTTTTCCGGACTTACCGGACGATGGGCATAAACGAGAAATCCGCTGTGAAGAAGGAAGCCTGGGATTTTATCAAATTTCTGATGTCCGAGGAGATGCAGCCCTTACCGGAACGGGCTGGCTTTCCTCTGAATAAAGCCGTATTTCACAAGCAGGTGAAGCAATTGCTCCAAACCGGGACCGCCAAGGCGCACGAACTCGGACCGCAGAAGGGCAAGACGTTCCAAGTCACCGAAGCGGATCTTCAGGGATTGGAGCAGCATCTGTCGGGGGCCGTCTATCAGGTGGCGTTCAAGCCTTCCAAGCTGGAAGACATTATAGTCAAAGAATCGGATGCTTTCTTCAAGGGCCAAAAGTCCGCGGAGGACGTGGCGAAGCTGATTCAAAATCGGGCGACGACGTTCTTGAACGAATGAAGATGATCGGAAACATTTTGTTTACATCCCAGAGAAGTTTTCGTTACATCCTCCAATTATAACTGAGTATAGGCACGGACAACAACAAAGGAGTGAGAGGATAAAATGAAAAAAACAGGTGTTCTACTGCTTAGCTTCGCATTAATCACGATGTTGGCCGCTTGCAGCAGCGGTGCCGTCAAGCAAGATAATAAGGGAGGCAGCTCTGCAAATCAGACGAAGACCGGGCAGCAGGACGGTTCATCGACGGAGGGCAAGACATCGACCGAGAGCAAGACATCGACCGAGAGCAAGACGCTGTCGGAGGATAAAACCTCCACCGCCGATAAAACGGCGGACGGAGATAAAGGGACGAACGATGAGAAATCGTCGGCGGGAGGCATGACAGGTGCGGATGGCACATCGTCCGGAATTGGAGCGTCGTCCGGGGGCAGAGCGTCTTCGGATGCGAAAGCGCCGACGGAAAACAAAGGAACGGCGGAGAGCAGGGCTTCCGCAGACAGCAAGTCTTCTCCGAGAGCAGCGGTGTCACAAGGTACTGCGGCTTCTCCGGGAGCGGCGCCTTCGTCAGGCAGAAACGCGGCGTCGGAACGCAAGCCATCTTCCGAATCCGGGCCGGCAAGGGGGAGCAAAGCTCCGGCGGAAGCGACGCCATCCGGAAAGGACAAAGTGCCGGCAGGCCCCGCGCCTTCGAGAGAAGCTAACTCTTCTTCACAGCCTGCGACGTCGTCGTAAATAGGGGAAACTTGAACGAATAAAAGGCATGGACGCGGGGGGGGCGTTGGCTTTCCCGCGGTTTGCATGGAGGCCGGCATGAAATCACCCGCATTCCTCAAGAAAGACACGATACTGGCTCTGTTGTTCCTTGCACCGAGCGTGGGCGGGTTTGCGCTTTTTTATGCAATCCCGTTCGCGATGGGGCTCGTTTATTCCTTTATGGACGGCACGATGGACGGAAATTTCGTAGGCCTCGCCAATTATCAGGAGCTGCTGGCCAGCGGCTCGTTTCGGAAGGCCGCGTGGAACACCGCTCTCTTTACCTTCGTTAGCGTGCCGCTGATGGTCACTATATCTTTAGGGCTGGCGCTGCTTTTGAACGGAAATGTGTTTTTTCGCCAATGGCTGCGAACCACCTATATTTTACCGCTTGTCGTGCCGGTCGCCTCGATCGTGCTGATCTGGCAAATCGGCTTCGACTGGAACGGGACGGTCAACGAGTGGCTTCATCGTTTAGGGATGGCGCGGATCGACTGGATGAAATCGGAATGGGCTATTGTCGTCATCACGGCGATTTATATATGGAAGAACATCGGGTACAACATGATTTTGTTTTTGGCGGGGGTTCAAGCGATTCCCGAGAGCTATTACGAAATCGCCCGTCTCGAAGGGGCAGGGCCGTTCACGAAGCTGCGGATTACCCTTGTCTATTTAATCCCGACGATGTTTTTCGTCATCCTGATGTCGATTATGAACTCGTTCAAAGTGTTCAGGGAAGCGTATTTGCTGGCCGGCGGCTACCCGTACGACAGCATCTATATGCTCCAGCATTACATGAACAATATGTTTCTTTCGCTCGATATTCAGAAGCTGACGGCCGCCGCAAGCCTCATGGTCGGCTGCATTATGATCATCGCGCTTGGGTTATTCAGGATGGAACGTGGTTTCCGGAGGTTTATGGAATGAAACTGGGGGAGAAGAAAGCGGCGTTGCTGCAGAAATGGCTGATGACCTTCGTGCTGCTTGTCCTTGCTATGGTTATGCTGTTCCCTATCGTGATTACCTTCACGAATTCGCTCATGACAGAGCGCGAGATCGGCATAAACTACAACTTGGTCGGAAAGATGCTGAGCGCGGATTCTGGGAGACAACACGAATTTGTTAATTTAAAGCTTATACCCGACTGGGTATCGCTTGAGCAATTTGACAAAGTGCTGATCCAGTCTCCGAAGTTTTTGTTCCTGTTCTGGAACTCCGTGCTCATGGTCGTGCCGATCGTATTCGGACAAACGGCCGTTGCCGCCTTGGCGGCCTATGCTTTCGCCATGCTCCGGTTTCCCGGCAGGGACTCATTGTTTCTTATTTATATTATGGCGATGCTGATGCCGTTTCAGGTGACGCTGGTACCTAACTATATTATGGCCGATAAGCTCGGCATCTTGAACAACGTCGCCGCCATTATTTTGCCGGGCGTGTTCGCGACATACGGGGTATTCCTGCTGCGGCAGTTCATGCTGCACATTCCCGCTCCGCTGCTCGAAGCCGCCCGGCTGGATGGGGCGGGGGTCGGAACGATTTTTCTTACGATCGTTCTGCCACTGGTGAAGCCGGGACTTGCGGCGCTGACGGTCTTGCTGTTTGTGGATTACTGGAACATGGTCGAGCAGCCGCTTATTTTTTTGGAGGACCCGCTCCGGCATCCGCTATCCGTCTATTTGGCGAGCATTCAGGAGGGAGCGCGGGGCGTAGGCTTTGCCGCTTCTTTGCTCTACATGAGCCCGGTTGTTCTGCTGTTTTTGTATGCGGAGTCTTATTTTATCAGAGGAATCCAGTCATCCGGCATTAAAGGATAGGAGAGATGCATACGGTGGAGCCGCAAGGGATGGAACTGGCGGAGGCTCGAAAAAAACGAAAAATGGTGGTGGTGTCGGGGGCATTCTTCGGTCTGCTGCTCGTGCTCACACTATTCAGCAATACACTGCAGGCGATCACGCTGCCCAAGGTACGGACGGAAACGCCGGTCCGGGGAAAGCTGGTTCACAATATCGAAGCGAACGGTACGCTTAAGCCGGTGGAGGAAGCCGAATTAAAGAATGAGACCGGCTGGAAGGTGAAGGCCGTTCACGTAAAAGCGGGGGATGCCGTCGTCAAGGACCAGCCGCTGATTACGTATGTTAGCAAACCGGCGGATCGGCAAATTGCGGATGAGCAAACCGCTTTGAAGCAGCAAAAGCTGCAGCTGGAAGGGCTGTTCGAAAGCTTCGTCGAAGCGAACCGGAACGGAGACTCTACGGCGATCAATAAGGCCAAGCGGGACATCGAATCGCGGCAGCTCGACATCGACGTCCGCGAACGCAAGATTCAAGCACTGCAAGAAGACTTGGCAGGCCAGCGTCAGATTGTGGCTCCGTTTGACGGAATCGTCACGAGCGTCCGCGCGACCGAAGGGCTTGCTTCCTTGCCGGGACAGCCGGTGGTCCGCGTGTCCAATGCGAGCCGGGGCTATGGAATGTCCATTCCGGTGGCGGCCGACCTCACATCGCTTCTGTCCGTTGGGGAAAAGATCGAGGTGGAGGTGAAAGACCAGACGGTCCAAGTGATAGAAGGCCAGATTGACGAAATCGCCGATGCGCAAATGGAGCTGGCAGGCGGCGCAGGGGAGAAGCAGGATGCCCCTCCGGCATCGAATACGGTACGCATTACCGTTCCGGGCGAAGGCTTGAAAGGAGGGGAGCGGGCGGCCGTCCGGCTGCAAAAATCGGTGTCGGCGGACGAGCAGCTCTTGATTTCGAATGAGGCTATTCACAAGGATCGTGAGGGGAATTACGTTTATGTGATCGAAGCGCGGAAAGGCCCGCTCGGCAATGGCTTTTATGTGCGCAAGAGCTATATTCGGGCCGCTGATGCGAACGCGAGCCAGACCGCCGTCCGGGAAGGCATTTTTCCGTTCGATCAAGTCATCGTCGAAAGCGGCGAGCCTTTGCAGGCGGGGAACCGGGTACGGCTGCAATAACCATTGGAAACAAGTCGTTCGAGAGATTGATCGACTCCTCTTGCAAGAAGATCTTGACGAGGATTACATGCAGCAGCTTATTTTTTCCAAACTGACGATCATGCCTTATGCGGAATCGGAACAGATTTGCAGCTATGTGACTTCGGATGATATGTTTATTCAGGAAAAAGCTGTTATCCTCCTAAGAAAAAGAAACTACACGGCGGCGGCCCGTGCTTTGTTCGAGGTTGCCCAAAACGGGATGCATAACGGAAGGATGGCGGCGATCTTCGCACTGAAGCAATTCCGTACGGAGGAAAGCAAACGGCTACTGAAGGAATTGGAAGCGCTACTGCCGAAACATTATTTTACATAGGAGTGAAAGCATTGGAACACGCGCATACCGAAGGAGAACAGCGATTTCCTTCGCCTGAGCAGGATTTCGACATTTATAAGGCGGCCCGAAGCGACGGGGATTTCCAGCACGCTTTATACCATCTGGCTTGCGCCTTGTCGATCGAACCGGATAACGCCGAATGGCTTCGATCCTTGAACGATTGGATTGATTCGGGTGAGGACCTGCTGCCTTTTGTGCCGGTCGAGGAAAACAATTATTTCGCCGTTATGGCGGTACGGGCTTACATTTACGCCCGGGTGAACAGCTTTAACGAAGCGTTCGGAATCTTGGGGCAGGTGATCAGAGTAAAGCCCGAGGTTCCTTATCTGGTGTGGGTATGCGAATGGGAGCCGCGAATCGCGGGCGCAGATCATATCGAAGCAGATACGATCATTGGATTCATCCGTGGAGTGATGCGATCCCTCGATCTGATGCAGGGAAACGAACGGCACAAGGTGCTTGCCGCTTTAGTGTCCGTGCTCCGAAAGATGTGCCAGGCGTATCCTAAAGTTTATATGATGTTCTGGCTGCTTTCCTCGATGTACCGGAGACAGGAGGATGTTCTGGCCGCTTTTGCGGCAGCCAAAACGGCCTACAAGCTGAATAAATGCTGGGATACGGCTATTGGGATGGCACTTTGCTTCAAACTTCAGGGCAACATTCGCAAGGCGGCTGACTTTTACAAGAAAGCAGGCAGGCTCGACCCCGACAATGAAGCGGGCTATCTGGATCTGGGCGATCTGTATCTGGACAACGGATTATACAAAAAAGCGCTGAAAGCTTACACCCAGGCCGAGGATATCCAGCCCGATCACGAATGGGCAATCCCGTCTATCCTTTATTGCGAGTATATGATCAAACAAGACGCCGAGCGCTTGGGGAAAATCGAAGCTTATTATAAATCGAACGCTTCGAACGGCAGAGCGAGAGAACTGCTGAAACCGTTATTGCCGGGCTCCGAACTTCCTTTTGTCGACTATATCCCGGGGCCTCAGGAAGCCTCCATCAACGTGCTGCGCCAAGTCGCGGAAGAAAACCTGGACCTGGAAAGCGGCGGGACGATCAGCCTGACCATTAATTATCTGGAGGCGCCGAGCGCGATCCGTGCGTTGGAGCTGCACTTGAACAACTTCGGCAGAAGCACTCATCCGCCCAAGCTGGATTTGACCATCGACAACGTCCAGGAGCCGGACCCAAGGCAGCCGATCGCCGAGAATGTTGCCATATTATGGAGTTACGAGGGGGCCATCGCACAGCCGGCCATGCCCAAACCGTCGGGTCAAGCAGCCAATGCCGTACGCCGATTGGCGATGACTCCGTACCAAATCGAGGATTGGTACCGCACAGCCGGCGAACTGGCCGGAAGACTCACCCCTGCGCACCTGCCGGACTTATTCGCCGTGCTGACTCATCCGCCGGAGCCGCCCGAATCGGTATCGAGCTGGCGCTGGCTCCAGCACATTCAATATGCGGCGGTATTCCTTATGGCGCGGCTTAGCCCGTCCAAGCCTTCCGAAGCCTTGCTGTCTCTATGCTACGGTCAATCGGATTGGCCGGTCAATGCGGCGGTGAACGTATTGGCTTATGAAGCGCAGGGCGATCCCCAGCTGGAAAAAGAGGTATCGGAACTGTTTTTCCAGCTGTCGGAGCGGATTCCAAAAGAAGGATACTGCTTCTTTACTTATGCGTTGGTCTGCAGTTGGCTGCGGCTTACGTCCATTGACGTTAAGCTTAGGGAGCAGCTGGAGCAATGGAAGAACGATCTGGAACAGCAGGAATAGGCTCATTGCCCATGCACGACCGATTCGAGAGGATCGGTCTTTTTTTTATTCAACTACATAGCGAACCGAAAGCTTAAATTCAGCGCGAAAAATGACCGGTCCGGTCAAGCATTCCTTACGGCTGCTCCGAAATCATCGGGGCAGTCGTTGCCATACTCATGCTGAAGCAGCCCCATATGAATAATGTCGTGCCAAGCGCCTTCCCTGAACAAGCCTTGCCGGGAGATTCCCTCCCGCCGGAAGCCTAATTTTTCATAAAGCTTGATCGCCCTCTCGTTGAAGGAAAATACTCTTAACGAGACCCGGTGCAGGTTCAGCTCCAGGAATGCATAGTCAAGCAGCAGCTTTAGGGCCTCGGTTCCGTAGCCTTTCCCCCAATAAGCTTTGTTGCCGATATCGATGATGCATTCGGCATTCCGGTTTTTGGGATCGAGTTGGATTAATGATGTAATCCCGAACGGCGTTGCCGAGGTTTTGTCGACCAGAATGTAGCTTTTGGAGGAGGTGGAGCCCAGAATGACTTGATGCACGAATTGCCGCGTCTCTTCGAGATCGTAAATATCGAGCAAAGGACTGGTCGAACGTATAACCTCCAGATCGTTTCTCCACGCATGATACAGCTCCGCATCGTCCGCCGTAGCTTTTCTAAAGACGATTCTTTCGGATTCGAACAACATGGCAAGCACTCCTTTAAGGTAGGATGGATAGTGAAATCTAAATCCGGTCAATCGGGCAAAGCATTTCTTTCAGCGAGAAGAGGAAGACGGTTAACTGATCCTCGACAAGGGTTGTTTCCGCTCCGAGTTGGAACGTATTCAGCATCAAGCCGTCCATAAACGAGACAAAATATAAGGCGACCGCTTCCGGAGAAAGTCGGGGCAGGAATTCTCCCTGCTCCGTCCCTTTGACGACGACCGACTCGATAGCCTCCTTAATTCGCAAGTAACGCTGCGTGATGTACGGGAAGCTTTCTTTATTCCGCCTGTATCCGGGGGACAGAAAAAACTCCGCCTTGGCCAGCAGCAGCGTTTGCCCGACTGTCTTCAGGCTGTGCCGCTGACGGTTAACCCAGTCGGTTAACTGGGGCCAGAGCGGCGAGGAATCGGCTAACTCGAAGAAGAGGATGTCCTGCCGATCGTCAAATTGCAGCACTTCGATAAACGTGTGCTCGATATTGTCGAAGTAGGAATACAGCGCGCCTCTGGATACTCCGGCTTCGTTCATAATCGATTGCATCGTCGCCTGCGTGTAGCCCTCCCGGATAAACACACGTCTTGCCGCTTGCAGCAGCTCATGCTTTTTATCCTTTTTGTACTGTTCGCTCACTTTGGGAGACAAGGGGATCAGCTCCTCCTGATAATAAAAAAGACATGAGTGTCGTTTTTGTCTGCAAGGCTATAATAAACGACATGAATGTCGTTTGTCAAGTTGTTAGTGGGCAGACGTTGTCTGGCGCATTGAACGAATCGGCGCTGTGGATTGCGCAGATGCCGGATCAGCGGCAAGCGCTCGGGGAGACAATGACGGTCATTGCCTTATTAGTTGAGGCTCAAAAAATAAGCAAATCGACCGTTCCGGCAAAGGAAACGGTCGATTTTTGTGACGAACAAGCTGTCTCAGTTCTTTTTCGCCTTGTTCTCTGCGGTTCTTGTAAGCAGCATGTTCACGAAGAGGTCGATCTGTTCCGTAATGGCAATCGGATCGTACCGATAGAACGTATCAAAGTCATTCATGAACAACGTATTGTTCTTAACCGCATTCAGACCTTGCCACACTGACGAAGCCTGCAGCTGCTTCGAAGCTTCGCCTTTTTTCTCGGGGTCGTAGGTCGTGAGAAACATGTAGTCGGCCGCATATTTCGGCAGCGTCTCCATCGACAGCTGCACGGAGCCGGTATTGCCTTTCACCCCGGAACGGACCAAGTCCGGCATCTTCAGCCCCAGCGCGTTATATACCGTTTGGCCGCCGCGTCCGGCATTGTCCCCGAATACCCACAGGGTGCCTTTATCGGTCAACTCATAGAGCCCGACGGTGGCGTTCGGATCGATGATTCCTTTCAACTTTTCGCGGCCTTGCGCCGCCTTTTGATCGAATGCCGCGATAAATTGCTCCGCTTTTTGCGGTTCGCCGACAATATCACCGAACAGCTTCACCGTTTCGTAAATGTTGGAAGTCGTGCCGTAAGGGATATGTAGGGTTGGAGCGATTTTGGACAGCTCCTCGTAATTTTTGTCGTACATCACGACGATGAGGTCGGGAGCAAGCTCCAGCGTTTTCTCCGCATTCACCGGCGTGCCTACGTCGACGGCTCCTGTGAGCCGCTTCTTCAGAAACGGATTATCGAAGGTGGTGGGTTCGACGCCGACGACATTCGCGCCTACGGACAGCAGTTCGCCGCCGTAATAATCCGTGACAATCCGTTTAGGTTTTACCGGGATGGTGATATTGCCCTTGGTTGTGGAGAAGCTGCGGGTTGCGGCCGACGATGCTTCCGTGGACGGCTCCTTGGCAGTCTGCTTGGCCGGAGCGGGATCGCCGGCGGTCGTTGCCTTACTGCCGCAAGCGGAGAGCAGCGTAACGAGAAGCAAATAAATGAGGCCTGCGGCCCAAAGCGGTTTGTTCTTAAACATGGGTTCCCTCCGTCAATTCAAAAAAAATGAAAATGAGAATCATTATCAATAAAGATGATATCAAAAATGATTCTCAATCGTCAATAGAAATCGGAGAGTCGCCTAGTCTTCATGCAGTTCCTCATCTATCGACGAGGTTCCCTTGCACAGCTCCGGGAACGAACGGGCTACTTGCTTGCATGTGGTAAAACCTTCCTCATCCTCATAGCCCAGAGTGCCGGAATGCGCCGCCAAGATCGGATACTCGCCTTCGATCATGTCATCTCTCATATCCAAAATATAATGATTCCCGCAGCCGTCCATCCCGATAGAGACGGAGCCGGCCATGAATTCGGGGAATGCGTGCGCCAAGTTGTATTCTCTCAATTCCTTCGTGCCGAAAAATTGAAAATAGCGGTCGCCGGTCATAAACTCCCCGCCGTTCGAATAGCGTAAAAAGTCCAGATAGCTGTCAGGCAGCTTCTTCTGCGGGAGGTCCCACAACGACGGATCGAAGGGCTTGTATAACGCATGAAACGGATTATTCGCGGAAAAAAGATATTTATGCAGCTCCTCAATCTCGGCGATTTCTTGCGGCGAAAGCTTCTCGTTCCACATCTTTACCAAGCGGTCAAGCTCGTCTTGGGTCGCTCCTTCCAGCTTACGATATTGCTCCTCAAATAAGTTGCTCCACATTGCCGATTTCCCCCAATCGTACGCTTTGATGTCAGCTTATTATATAGTACAACGAAACCGGGCATCAACTCGCTGAGCGGCTACCGGGGGACTCAAAGGCATGCTCCGGGGCTTTATTTTGCCGCCGCCCGAGGAGGCGTCAGCAGCTTACCGATTTGCTGCGAAAAGCCGTCGTACATCGCGACTTCCGTATTGTTGAGGAACAGCAGCTCGCGAATTTGGCGCTTTTTCAAAAAAGGAACGAGCGGCTGGTCGAACTGGCGCGGATCGATGACATAAATTTCTTTATAGTGCGGCAGCAAAAAAGGAATCAGCGCATTGCCGTACGAATCTTTGACGACGGCGACCCGGCGGTCGCTCCCGGCTTCGGTTTTAACGAGGCCCCAAGGCCGGTCGCCGCTCAGAAAGATCCGGTATTTGTTCTTTTTGGCCGCATGGCTCTTGTCCAACAGCTCCATCCGCAGCGGAGCGGCGTAATGCACCGCATATTCGTGCTTGACGAACGGCTTGTACAGCACAAGGGTATCTGGAACCTTCTGAAGCTGGGAGCTCAAGGTCGCGGAATATAAAGAGCCGAGAAAGCCCGTTACATTCTCCGTTTCATAGCGGGCTAGCGGGACGGGCGGGACGCCTTGCGCATTCATGAAAGCCTCGTAAGCGTAGTAAGCGCCGGTTGCGGTCCAGTGATGATCCGTACGGAAGTACAGAGGCTCCTGCTTGTGAGCATTCAGGGAGGACCATGCGTCAATCGTCTTCACTTGCGGATGAAGCCGCTTGTAGACATCCTCGATCGTTTGGCGCTGGGAGTCCGACAACGATTGCAGCGAAGCCCCGGATACCCATTCCGCTGCCGTTGGCGCAAGAAGTACGAAAGTGGTCGCTTCGCCGCCCAACGCATGCGAGAATTCGTCGCGGAACCGGTTTACGGCATCGGCATAGGCTTGTCCGGCGGCAGCATCGTAGGTAAACAGATTCACCGCTTTGTTGCCCGCGACCAGCACTTTTCCGATGACGCGCCCCTTCTCCTTGGAGGCGGAGGCCTCTGGAGACGCGCCTTCGACGGCACGCGGGGCCTCGGGAGCCGTCGTCCGGGGGGCGGCTTCAATCGAAGAAGCGGAGGCGGGCGGCTCCTGAGCAGGGACAGCGTTCGCCCCGCCCGTATTGTTCGCTTGGGACGCGATCAGGACGGCATGCTCCCCGCCTGACAAGCCGCGCCAAGAGGCAAGCTTTTGACCGGCGCTGATCAAGGAGTCGCGATAAGCGACGTGGTCTGCCCAATAGTTTTCCAACTGGCGGAAATACGTGCCGGACTTCACTTCGCCAATTGACCAGCGGGGGAGTGAAGCCAAGGCCCGGTTTTCCGTCTCCGAGACGGCATGGTTCAAGCCGAAGGCATAGAGCGAGGAAACCGTTCCTGCGCATAAGAACGAGAGAAATAATCCGATTTGCAGCCAATGTCCGAAACGCATGGCAAGCCTCCGATCAGAACCGAAAGTAGAAGAAGGGGGAGTACGTTTTCCCCACCAACAGCAAAGCGGACACCGTTAAGATCGCCAAGCAGGCGAAAGGGACCAAGGTGTTCGCATACAGACTGCGTGCAAAGCCGGGGCGTATGAGTGCCGCAAGCCGCAGGTGAAGGACGGCCGGAAGCGGCGTAGCGGCGATGACGGCGACCGGCAGCAGGAACAAATGGTTTTGCAGATGGATCGCCAGCTCTGCACTCGCCAACGGAGCGGATGTGAATCCGAGCATGACCCGCAAGTACATCAACCCGCGCCCGATGGATTCAAAGTAAAAAAACACCCACCCGATCAGGACGATCACCAGAAAATAAATATGGGACGCAAAGGCGGGAATCAGAGACAGGATGCGGAATAGGAAGCTTCGCTCAATCGCGATGAGAACGCCAAAATAGACTCCCCACAGCACATAGTTCCAGCTGGCGCCGTGCCAGAGCCCGGTCAGAAACCATACGGCAAACAGGTTGAACGCCGGATTGCGGCGGTTGCCCCCGAGCGGGATGTAGACGTAATCCCGGAAAAAGCGGCCAACGGAGATGTTCCAGCGCCTCCAGAACTCGCTCGCGCTGCGGGAGACGTAGGGGTAATTGAAGTTTTCCTTGAAATGGAACCCGAACATCCGGCCAAGGCCGATCGCCATGTCCGAATACCCGGAGAAATCGAAATAAATTTGCAGCGCGAACAGGACGATGCCAAGCCATGCGCCCAGCAATGAAAGCTTACTGAGATCCCCGTCGAGGAAAACGGTGGAAATGTCGGCAAGCGTATTGGCCAGCACGACTTTTTTGCCCAAGCCGACGACGAAGCGCGCGATCCCGGAGCTGAATCCCTCAAGCGTTATCCGGCGGCGGCTTAGCTGCTCTTGAACGTCTGCATAGCGAATAATCGGACCGGCGACCAACTGGGGAAACAGTGAAATATACAGCAGCAGCTTCGTATAGGAGCGCAGCGCAGGGGCATCTCCCCGGTACACATCGACCAGGTAGGAGATGAGGTGAAAGGTGAAGAAGGAGATGCCGATGGGAAGACCGGGATCGCGGAACGATACGGGAAAAGGAATGACTGGCTGAAGCGTCTGCACAAGAAAGCCGGTATATTTGAAATAAACGAGCACACCGACTTGAAAAACAAGCGATGCGATCAATGCAATCTTCGCCATACGGTGGCCGCGGCCCCGTTCGATGAGAAGTCCTCCCGCCCAACCGACAGCCACATTCAGAAGCAGAACCCCAATCCAGAGCGGCTCTCCCCAAGCGTAAAACAGCAAAGAAAATGCGAGCAGCACGGCATTTTTGGCCTTGTCCGGGGAACAGAAATAGAGCAGAAGCACCAGGGGAAGAAAGGCAAAAAGAAAGACGAAGCTGGAAAAGACCATGGCAGGACATCCTCCTCGGATTGTGGTAACAGTCTTTTCCTATATTGCTCCGAAATCCCATTCGTCATGCACCGAAAGAAGCGGTACCGCACGGGATAAGCGCCCTGTCCGCAGACGCTTATTCTTTGTCGATGGGCTGGTGTATCCGGTCATCGTACCGGTCGAAATACAACTGCCCGTTCGTGCTTTTTACGGCGTAACAGATGTCTCCGATGGCGAAGCCTCTCGATTTCGCTTGCGAAATAAGCCATTCTTCACTGATATGGTTTTGATGCAGATTGTCGGACATGATTTGCCCGTCCATAATCAGCTCGACCGGAAACAACTGCTTGTTTGTCAGCAGATTCATATCTTTGCGTGTCACGGGCAGGTATTCCGGCTTGCGCAGCACGGTGATCTTCCCGTTCAGTTCTAGCACGGCATACTGGACCTCTTCGATATTAAAAATATTTTTTTCCCTGAGCTCCTGATTTAAGGTGTCCATCGTCATTTTCAGCTTGCGCATATTGCTTTCCAGAATTTTGCCGTCTTCCATCAGGAGGGTCGGCCGACCGGAGACCCATTTGCGAATCGCCCGGCTCTTAAGCGCCAGAACCATCACCAAATAGGCAATGCCGCTGAACGTGACGATGCCGATCAGCACCTGCCATCCGTTCATGGATGTATTAAGAGATAAATTCGCGGTCATCGCGCCCAAGGTAATCGTTGCGACAAAATCATGATACGTCATCCGGGAAATCGTCGATTTTCCAAGAATGCGAGTAATGATCATCATGACGATGAAAGCCGCGGCGGACCTGATTAACGTATCGACAATATGTGCCATGCCGTATCTCCTTATCCTCAAGTTAATGATCCTCAACTGCCCCATAGTATCGCCATTGGTAGGATGGTTAATTCCATAATAGGCAAGAAGTGTAAAGTCGATGCCAAGTTCATCGGAAGTATCGAGGGCGGATTCGCGATACCGGGGTATCATAGCTGACGGAGCTTTGATAATAATGAAGTAGAACAGTTCTGGTATTACGTTCTGGAGGCGCTCAAGCCAGATCTGGGAGAGGCCGGCGAATCGCTGTTAACGCTGTTCGTCTCGAAGCCTTACGTTCAGGACATCGAAAGCTTCCTCGTGCTGCTTGTGAATCAGTTGGAGAGCCGCGAAGGAACGCTGGTGCTTGTTCTGGACGATTTTGAAGTGATCGATAGCACCGGGGTTCTTGCTTCGGTACAATTTTTTCTCCGTTACGCACCGCAGAGCTTTCACCTTGTTCTCCTGAGCCGGAGCACGCCTTGGATGTACTTGGGCGATCTGCGGATGGCGGGAGAATGCCTCGATATCGGGGAAGAGGAGCTGCGGTTCTCACTGGAGGAAACGAAGATATTTTTGCAGATGACCCTGCAAATGTCCGTAGCCGAGGGGGATGCGGAGCGTCTGCATCGCCTAACGGAAGGCTGGATCGGCGGACTGCAGCTGACGGCGCTGGCGTTGGACGCGAATCGGCAGGCGGCCGTCGGTCAAGTGCACGCGGTGAATAAGTATGTCGTCGATTACTTGTCCAACGAAATCGTCCGCGGCCTGAAGGAACAGGAAAAGCGGTTCCTTCTTCAGACCTCGAACCTCCGCTATTTCAAAGCCGACATCTGCGACCGGCTGCTGCAAACAGGGGGCTCCAAGGCTATGCTGCGGCAGCTTGCCGACCGGCACTTGTTTCTCATCCCCATTGACGAGGAGGAGGGAATTTACCGGTACCATCATATGTTCGGTGAGTTTCTGCAGCGGCTTTGGCTGGAGGAGGAGGGGTCGAACAGCGCAGCTTGGCATGCCCGGGCATCGGCTGTCTATGAAGACATCGGCGATGTCGAAGAGGGGATTCGTCACGCTTTGCTTGCCGGCCAAACGGACGAAGCGCTTCGAATGATCGGTATACTGGAAACGTCCGTGCAGGTATGGAGCCATTTGCGCGAGCTTCCGATCGATGCGCTGTTGGAGCATCGGACTTGCTGTTCCAGAAGCTCTTTACCATTTGTGCAATCTGGAGATGGACCGCTGCCGCGACATGATGAATCACATCAGGCGCATTTCCCGGGAGGATCACCTCTGGTCGATCTTATCGATGGCCCGATTGTTCATAGAGGATAACAGCACGATGTCGAGATCGGACACGCTGAATTGGATCGCGGACATTGAAGGGATGCAGGTCAGCGACATCACCAAGGCGATTGCGTACATGACGGCCAGCATGATGTGCTCCTTCCGCGACAGACATAAGGAAGCGTTAACCTGTCTCGATCAGGCGTCTCGGCTCGAACGGAAGGCGCACAATCCGTACATTCACTTTTTTACGGTTACGCTCAAATGCCAACTATTGGAAAAATGTGGAGAGCTGAGCATTGCAGAGCAGCTTTACCGCGAAGTGTTCCAACTGCTGGAAAAACATACGATCGTAGCGCCGCTGAAAGTGAATGCGCTCATCGGCATCGCTGGGATTTACTTGAAAACGATGCGGCTGGACGAAGCGGAGCAATCGCTGAGACTGGCAGAAGCTGAGTTGAAAATCGACTATTTGTCATTGGAAATGGCCATCGTCGATAACCGGTTGGAGCTCGAATTGCTGCGCGGCAATCGGGAGGCGGCACAACAGTTTCTGTTCAAACTGGAAGCGATGGGCATTTACGAAAGCTCCCACTATGTGCCGGCTATCCTGAAATACACGATCAAGCTCGACAAGGTTCGGACGCATGCGCTGGAAGCGTTCGAGAAGGAAGCGGAACGCGGGGGTCAGGTCGGGACGCTGCGTACGGAGGAGCGGCTTGTCTATGCGAAAGTTTTAGCTCATCGCGGCTTACGGGAGAAGGCGCTGGCGCAGCTCGACGCCGTTTTGGCCGAAGCAAGAAAACAGGCAGATTACTGGACGATTGTCGAAGCTGCGCTGCTGAAGCTTGAAGTCAAGGGCGCGGCAGGACGTGCCAATCGGCGGGAGCAGCTCCAGCTGGCCCGGGATGCGATTCACTACGCCTCGTCGTACGGGATTAAGTCGCTTTTTGTGCTGGAGGCGTCTGCCATGCGGCCATATGCCGAGCTGTTGCGTCAAGATCGGGCGTCCGAGCTGTCTCTTACCGAGAAGCGCTTCTTACAGGAATTGTTTGCGCTATGGGGACCCGAGGCCTCCGGCGGTCAAGGCTTAACCGACAGGGAACGGGAAGTGCTAGAAGTGCTGGCAACGGGAGCGTCGAACAAAGAAGTTGGAGAACGATTGTATATTTCGGTCGCCACCGTCAAAACGCACATCATCAACATTTACTCGAAGCTGGGCGTATCCGGACGGATCGAGGCGGTGGAGAAAGCGCGGCAGCTGGGGCTTCATTAGCGGAAAAGGTCAAAGACTCATACCGGCGAATGCCGGATATGAGTCTTTTTTTTGTAGGCCGTCGTGCGGCCAAGCGGGAGAACCGCTTCTATTCTTCGTGGTTGAACTGCCACTGGATACCGAATTTATCGGTTAATTGGCCGTAGCATTTGCTCCAGAACGTCTCTTGCAGCTCCATGCCTACCTTGCCGCCTTCTTTGAGCTTATTGAAATACGTTTTCATTTCATCGATGTTTTTGCTCATGACGGAAAGGCTGATGTTGTTTCCGGCGGTAAATGGCATACCTGGGAAAATGTCGGAAAACATTACGTCGCTCCCGTTAACCGTAATGCGGGCATGCATGACCAAATGCTTGGCTTCCTCCGGCAGCGTGTACTCCGGGTTAGGCGGCGCATCGCCGAAAGTCATGATTTGCGGTTTTTCCGCTCCGAAAGCCTCCGCGTAAAATTCGACCGCTTCACGACAATTTCCATTGAAGTTCAGATACACATTGATAGCCATTAATTTCGCTCCTTCGTTCGAATAGGATGGTCTGCAAGCACGGGCTATTTTCGCTTTCGTCGTTTAGCCTTGCCTCTACCAGTATACCTCGAATCGGAGCCATTTTAAACAACGCCATCCGAATTTGCGAGTATGGATTTTCCTTGTGAACTATGCTTTTCAGAAATTATAATAGAACAATCAAAATTTTTCAGGATGAATTTATAAGAACAGGGGTAGTAGCTTTCATGGAAGCCAATGTTGTTCGCTATTATCGTTTTGGTGAACCTGACGAGGTGCTGCGAATCGAAAAGAAGCCGCAGCTTTTGCCGGGACCGGGTGAAATCTCTGTCAAAATGCGGGCACGGCCCATTAATCCGTCGGATGTGATCCCGATTCGGGGGGCGTATCCTCATCGGATTACGTTGCCCGCGGTCCCGGGTTACGAGGGGGTAGGGGTTGTGGAAGCTGTAGGGCCAGGGGTCCCGAAGCAAATGTTGGGGATGCGCGTACTGCCTTTGCAAGGCGACGGCACGTGGCAGGATTATGTGACATCCCCCGCCAAATTTGCCGTTCCCGTACCGGAACACATCGACGACGATACGGCTTGCCAGCTCTACATTAACCCGGTTACCGCCTGGCTGATCTGCCACACGGCGCTCCGTTTAACGCACGGGGATGCATTGGTTGTCAATGCGGCAGGTTCCGCCATTGGGAGAATGTTTGCCCAGTTGTCGCCTATTTTCGGATACCGGATGATTGCTTTAACGCGCAGCGACCGTCATACCTCCGAGCTGCAGCGTCTTGGGGCGGCCTATGTGTTTAACGCGGCGGACGACTCCGTCCGGGATCGAATTTTAGAAGCCACGGCAGGCCAAGGCGCCACGGCGGCCATCGACAGTATCGGAGGACCCGAGGGCGAAAAGCTGGTAAGCTGCGTAAAGACGGACGGGACGGTAATAAGCATCGGGCTGCTTTCAGGTATTCCGGCCGTATGGCATGAAGCGGTTCGGGGAACGCAGGTCCGCGTCCTGCCGTTTTATCTCCGGCAATGGGTGCGGAAATCGTCGCAGGAGGAATGGGAGGCGGCTTTTGAGCACGTGCTGCGTCTCGTACAGGAGAAAAAGCTGACTATGATGCAGATCGGGGCCAAATTTGAATTGACGGACGCCATAAGCGCGATCCATACCACGGAGTCGGGCATCCATGGGAAAGTGTTATTGTTGAGCTAATAAAGCGGTCGGGACGGATGCGGCAGGAGATGAACACGGAATGGAGAAAAAGTAAGGAAGAAGCTGATTGTCAAGGAGGAAAGCAAGGCAATGAACTTGAATGAGGATAAATCGAGAGAAATCGTGCGGGGCGTCTGCTCATTGGACTGTCCCGATCAGTGCGGCTTGCTGCTGCACAAAGAAGCGGGACGAATCGTGAAGGTGGAGGGAGATCCCGAGCATCCGATGACGCAGGGCGCCATCTGCAACAAAGTGCGTCATATGGCCGAGCGCCTGTATGACCCGGCCCGTCTTCGCTATCCGCTGAAACGAACGGGAAAGAAGGGAGACGGCGCGTTCGAGCGTATCTCGTGGGAGGAAGCGATCGAGACGATCGTGTCCAAGTGGAAAACGCTTCTAGCGACGGAAGGGGCGGAAAGCATCCTGCCGTACAGCTTTTACGGGAATATGGGGAGAATCGGAACGGAAGCCATGGATCGGCGTTTCTTCCACCGCTTGGGCGCCAGCCGGCTAGAGCATACGATATGCGAATCCGCCGGGACGGAAGGGTACCGCTATACGATGGGCGGCAGCTACGGAACGTCTCCGGAGGATACGGTCCATGCCAAGCTAATTGTGATGTGGGGCATTAATGCGGTAAGCACCAACCTGCATCAGATCGTGCTTGCGGAGAAGGCGCGCAAGAACGGCGCCCGTATCGTGGCGATCGACGTTCATCGCAACCGGACGGCCAAATGGGCGGACTGGTTCATTCCGATTCGCCCGGGAACGGATGCCGCTCTTGCGCTTGGCCTGATGCATATTTTGTTCGAAGAGGGCATGACGGACGAAGCGTTCTTACAAACGTATACGGTCGGACACGAAAAGCTCCGTCAGCATGTGAAATCCTATGACCCGGAATTCGTGTCCTCTGTTACGGGCGTGCCCGTGGAAGACATTTACGAGCTTGCCCGGCTGTACGGCCGTACGACTCCATCCTTCATTCGGATCGGGAACGGGATTCAGCACCATGACAACGGAGGGATGTGCGTTCGCACGATCGCCTGTCTTCCGGCGCTGACAGGTCAGTGGATGCATCGCGGCGGCGGGGCGATCAAAGGCAACGGCAGCTATTTGGAATTCAATAAAGCGGCCCTGCAGCGTCCGCAATTACGCAAGCAGCCGGCCCGCTCCATCAATATGAATCTGCTGGGGAATGCGCTGCTGGAGCTTGATCCGCCGATCCGTTCGCTGTACGTGTACAATTCGAATCCGGCGGTCGTCGCCCCGCATGCCGGCAAAGTACGGCAAGGGCTGATGCGCGAAGATTTGTTCACGGTGGTACATGACTTGTTTCTTACGGAGACCGCGCGGTACGCCGATCTGGTGCTTCCGGCGACGTCTTCCTTCGAAAACCATGATATTTACCGTTCCTACTGGCATCATTACGTCCAGATTCAACAGCCGGCCATTGCGCCTTACGGCGAAAGCAAGTCCAATCCGGACGTCTTTCGGCTGCTGGCCCAAGGCATGGGCTTCGAGGAAGAAGCTTTGCGCGATTCGGACGAGGACATGATCCGGCAGGCGCTGAACAATCCGGCTAATCCAAATCTGGAAGGCATTACGTATGAGCGGCTTCAGGAGGAGCAGTACGTCAGAGCAAACGTCCGGCCGTTGTTTCCGGGCAAGCTGCCAACGCCGAGCGGAAAGATCGAGCTCTACTCCAGAGCGATGGAGCTAAAGGGCCTTCCGCCGCTGCCTACGTATACGCCGTTGCAGACAGACGAGGATGAGGATTTGCGGTTTCAATTTATTCCGGCGCCCAATCACAATTTCTTGAACTCGACGTTCTCGCACAATGCAAAGCATGTCCGGCTGGAAGGCGACGAGCCGAAGCTCTATATGCATACGGAAGACGCCGAGAGCTTGGGAATCCGGAACGGCGAACGTGTCCGGGTCTGGAACTCGCGCGGCTCGTGCGAGCTGACCGCATCGGTAGGTAATGACGTCGTTCCCGGTACCGTCGTCAGTCAGGGCTTATGGGCGGACGCGGAAGGAAGCAGCCGCTTGGTGAATGCTCTGACTCCGGACCGGCTGGCGGATATGGGCGGCGGGGCTGTCTTTTTCTCGGGACGGGTACAGGTGGAGAAGCTGGAAAGCACCAGAACTTTTTTAGACAAAGATCGCATGGTTGGACGTTCAAATATGATTCTTTAGTTTCGTTTTCTCTATGGTAAAAATAGGGCAATAGGCAGAAAGTTAATCGACTTATAAGTCTATCGGTTCAAAAAAGATGGCACAACTTGCCATCAGAATCGTTTGAATGGAATAATGAAAGGGCCGTATCGGGCGCGGAGGCTTCGTCTCAGGGGGAAGGCGTGACTTAAGGCATAAGCGTCTGAACGTACGACAATATGGAAGGTTTATGCGTGGAGGGGAATCGTGGCGAAGCGAAACAAACATCCTTATGAAAAGTTGAACATCGGCATCGTGGAGCAATATTCCAAAATCGTTCCCCGTTCAGAGCTGCAGCAATGGCTGGATAAGGGATGGCTCGAAGCGCCGGGGGATGCCGGTTTTCTGTACGAAGCCGAAGAACATGAGGCGATGCTGCTGGGCATTCCCCGGCGATTGACGGACGACGGTCCAGAGCTGCTGATTGGCGCGGAGATCGTCGATTTCGGCGCGAATTACGGAACGTACGGGATGGGCGGCCCCGGATTTTTCGGACTGACCTTAGTAACGCCTGAGGGGGAAGAACGGACGCTGGTGTATGCGGTTTGGGAATCGGCGGAATATATTCTATTGGACGATCGGGTTCTCTCCTGCCATCCCAGTCATTACGGCCGCTTTCATCCGTGGCTGTCGGACTATGCCAACGGGGACATCCCGAATTGGGACGAGCTCACCGGAGAGCTGATCGGCGCCAAGATCGAGTCGGCCGTCGTTGCGGAGGATACGCTGTCCATCCGCATCCGGTCCCGGAATCAGCCGCGTACGCTGGAATATATGAAGAAAGACGGCAGGCTGCCGCCTATGGGCAACGGGAACCGGAGGAAAGCGGCATTCCGCCAAGGCGTCATCGGTGATTACCTTCTTCTGGTGGAGGACGGAACGGTTTTGCATGTATGATTAGTTGGTATGGATAACGAACAAGAGGAGCGAATGAGATGACAGAGCGAGATGACCGATTCGAAGAGGACGAATACGAGCAAGAGGAGCAGGACGATTCCGGTTTTGCCCCGGTTTATATGGTGGAGCTGCTGTACAAGACGAAGCCGGAGCTGTCCCGCGAGGCGCTGTACGCGAAGATGGAAGCTTACACGGGGCAGGTTGCCGTTCCGGGTGAGGAGGATGTCGAGGACGAAGAGGACAAGGCCGCCGCGGACGAAAAGGCGGATGTTCCTGCTCTTGCCGTCTGGGAAGCGGAAGATCAGGAACAAAGCGACGATACGTTGATGTTTTTCCATCTTAATTATAAAGTCGCACATGAGGAAGGCGAATTGCCGGCGGCAACGTGCGTGTTCCCGACCAACGAGGAGACGAAGCCGGAAAAGTATGAAACGGCCTTACAGCAAGCATGGCATTGGCCCGAAGCCCGCGCGACGGTGGAAGCAAGCCGGCATTCCTTGCTGCTTACCGATTTCTGCGCCGCAGGCCTCCCTTATAAAGAACGGCTGGAGCTGTTCCAAAATGCGCTACGGGCTCTGCTGGAGGTTGCCCCGTGCGACGCCCTCTATTGGAGAGCAAGCGACAATATCGTAGATCCGGAACAGTATTTGGGTGCTCTGGCAGAAGGGCAGACGCTGTACGGGGCGATGAACGTCAGATTTTATAACGTCCAGGGCAAGGAAGCGGAGCGCCAGGAGTTTTTGATGGACACGACCGGTCTTGCCGCACTGGGACTGCCGGACATGCAGTGTCATTTTTACGATATGGAGCCGGGGGAAGTCGCATCCGTTCTGGGCGATCTCGGTTATTACGTATATAACCGGGGGGATATCATTCAGGATGGCGAGACGGTCGGCGTAACGGAGCAGCAGCGCTGGCGCTGCGAACATCAATATGCATTGGCACAGCCGCGTAGATTCGTGCTGGATTTGGACCCGGGCGAGCCTTACTATGCCGGAAGACAGCATCACGACGAAAACCAATAATGCAGGAGGCGGGGCTATCGTATGGATAGCATGCTGGAAGAACTCATCAATGAAATGAAGCAAGAAATTGAGCGATGGTTCGAATTCATTGGCGACAAGGATGCGGAACAAATTGTGAAGCGCACCCCGCTGCAGGTCGGGATTCATGACTACGGCCTGCTGGAGTACGCCAAGGGCAGAGTCAGCGTGACGGACTCGGAGCTCGATTTCTTGTCGCCGAAAGTCAAGACCCGGCTGGGCGAGCCTGCCGAGCTATTGTCGAAGGAACAAGTCCGGGAGAAGATCATCCCGTCCTTGGCTGTATTCATGCAGCACAAATTGGACAGCCTTCCGTCCCCGGCGTTAATCGATTATAAATTTACGTTTTGGGGAAAGTTTCGCGTGCGGGAAGGCGAAATGACGCTCCCTATCCTTCAGCATATTGATGAGGCGAAGAAGGAGCGGCTGCTGAATTCCATTGCGTCTTATATCCAGACGAAGCTCGATGACGGGAAGTACCCTACCAAGGAGTTGGAGACGTTCTTTCTCTCCAGACACCTGCTCGACGAGAAATTGTTTCCCGATCCGGATGCAGGGCGGATCATTTCCGTGTTCGAGAACATTTTGGAGCTGAATAAAGGGAAGAAAGAGCGGCTTGCCGCGCATCGTTCGAATATCGTGAATGCTCTGCGGAAATGGGTGGAGGAAACATTTCTTCCTCGTTATTTCGAGATTCGGAAAGAGCAATGGAATGAAGCAGAGTATACGAGAAAAAGCGATATTCAGCTTGAGGATACCGAGCAAGGGCCGATTGAGCTGCTTTTATATACGGCGGTGTCTATCATTAAATATGAGCCTTCTTACAGCAAAAGCACGGGGCTTGCCTTCCTGGAACGGGCTGTCGAGCTGGGAAGCGCAAGGGCATCCCGCTACATGAAGGAAGGCAGCGGAACGTTTGCCAAGGAAGATGTATACTTCCGCGACGAGTTTGTGGAATGCACGGCCAATGACGTATTCGCTACCGTAACGATTACAATGAAGCAGGAAGCCGAGGAGAGCTACGCGCGTGCGCTCCGGTTTATTTGCCGCTTGCTGCAGCGAGGGTTCCCCAAAAGCTATCAAATTAAGCTGAAATCCAGCGTTAAGCAGTTTTTGCCCATCAAAGGCTTAGCGAAGTCGGGCACGCATCGTTTCTTCGCCAACGCCATGGCATACCCGAAGCTGCACCCGCTGTTGAAGGAATATGCCCGCGAAGCGATGGAAGAGTTCGAATGGTATGCGGATACGGAAGGCGAGAAGAACTGCATGCCGGGCAGCTATGCCGTCTTCGGCCTCGGATTGGCGGACCGGAGCTATTTTGCGCTGGTCGAGGATTATATGAAGCTGGTGGATGACGAGCACCAATCCGTGCAAAATCACTTCACGGCCGCCTTTGTCGAAGAGTATGGCGTGAATGCGGAGACCATCTCCACGCTAGTGACGTGCTTGCTGCACAGCACCGACTCGATCAAGCTGAAGATCAAGCCGGCGATGGAAGAGGAAGCCAATGCAAGATTGCTGCTCGATCACATTAGCGGACTTCAGCCTTATGAAGTGCAGCGTATCATCTATCCGATTTGGGGCGGTGTGGAGAAGCTTAAGGCTGCCGCTGCCAAAGCCAAAAAAGGGGAGAAGGCGGCTTTGCTATCGGAGCTTGTGCAGGCTGCATCGTCGAAGAAAAACCAACGCTAGCGCATACTTCGGGGAAAATCTGACATGCACTTGCTTCGTTTAAAAACAAGCCGGAGCGCAATTTCGGTTGCTGCACTCCAGGCTTGTTTTTCTTTTGCTTTAGAGCTGATCCGCATTTGAAGACGGCTTGCCGTAGGGATCGAGATTTTCGTCCCCAATGATGTCCACATAATCCTTAGCGCCTTCGGGGACAGTCAATAAATCTGCTGCTTCCGCCGTTGTCTCAAGATTTTCAATGCCTGCTTGAGTTTCTTTATCCATCGTTACCTCCTGTAGTTATTCCATCGAATATCCATCTAATTTCTCACGATCTCCGATTTCCTGGGTATCGTCCGTTCGAAATCCATCACGTTCATGTGACGTAAGGTCCTCATAGACCGTTTCGGGATTTCCATCCGTTTCTTTTTCCAGCTTATCTTGCGGCATGGCTTCATCTCCTTCACAATGGATATCATTTACAGCAAGCGGCAAAATTATTCTACATAAAAAAGACCGCCAAGCATGGCGGTTTACTTCTCCTGTGTCCGGTAGACAACCAGGATCGTGCTTCTTTGATATTCCCCTTTATCCGGTTTGCTTTTGATAATCGATCCGTAGCATATACTTACAATTTGATCTTCCGCCAATGTGGACAGAAATTCATTGCAGCTTTTCTCGGCAAGCCTAACGTCGGAATCAATGAACTCTTTCACTTGAATCATGCTTTTCACCTTTCTTGGCTTTGATGATAACCCGCCATACATTAAATGTAAAAACCGCTTTCATGCAGTAAGGCATCCCGCCCGATAGAGTGGAATGCCTTACCAATTGACCATAACATATAACCACTATGGAGTCAAACCGCTAGATTCTTACGATGAATCCTATCCTATTGTGGAAAAGAAATTTTGAATTGGTTATGATAGGAGGGGAAGCGGCTTTTGAGGAATAGATTAATCATTTGTTTTGGTCCAAAGGAGAACATGAATGGAAGAGAAATTGCTAAGAAAAATTGTAATGAACGTTCCTTTTTCCTATCCGCTGGCGGAAGGAACCACGATTCAAAAAAATGACAATGATCCGAAGCTGCAAGTGAAGTGCTGTTATCTTACCGTCGTGAATAAAGGCGATCATACGGGAATCGAGGTCTTTATTAAACCGGACACCTATTTCTTGATTGCGAAGGCCACTTATCATTATGATACCTTTGAAATGACTGTGGTCAGGCAACTGGAGAACATCTCCGTTCATTATAATGAACTTCCGGATTATATCGGGCAAGAAAATATGAGCCTGATTGACGACCGGCTGTCTTATTATTTGTTTAAATCCCTGTAGCGGGTTGTGACGGAAGAAACGCTGGATAACGGCTGCGAAGTTTATGAACAAAGCTTGCCAAAGGTGGTCTTAGATTATGGTGGAATGTCCGAACTGCGCGAAGCCTACGGCGTTTCAGAGGCACTGTTCCCATTGCGGAATCATTCTGCAGCATACGGCTGAAGAGAAATTCGAACTGCTTGGCGAAGCTGTGGAAAAGGCGATTAAGAAAGAGCGCCAAAAGCGAAAAAAGAAAAAGCGGATCAAAATGCTTATTGGCATAGCCATCATTTTGCTGGCCGTCTATGTCGGAATAAAAAGCGTCGGAGCATAGAAACACGGGGCATGCATCACCAAGCGGACGTACGATAAAGGTGAAGCCTTGAGAAGCAAATGGATGTGGATCACGAGACGCCGATCTTTTCGCGGCATAGGGAATACTTGAATCAGTATGTTTATGTGGACAAGGGGGAGTAGGCTTGGAGTGCGTCCTGCTCATTGGAATTCAGGGTTCCGGCAAATCGACCTTCTACAAAGAAAAGTTTTTTAATACGCACATCAGAATTAACTTGGACATGCTGAAAACAAGACACCGAGAAGATATCTACGTGGCTGCCTCCATCGAAGCGAAGCAGCCGTTTGTCGTCGATAACACGAATCCCGCAGCCGAGGATCGCAAAAAGTATATTGAAGCCGCGAAGCGGGGGAGGTTCAAGGTTACCGGCTATTATTTTGAGCCGGATTTTGCGGAATCCATAAAGCGCAATGAACTCAGGGCAGGGACAGAAAAGATTCCCGAGATCGGCATAAAAAGCGTACTTAAGAAATTGACCCCGCCCGATGCAGAAGAAGGATTCGATGAATTGTATAAAGTGATCTTGCAGAACGGCATGTTTATCGTGTCAGAGCTGTAACTCTATAATAAGGAGAGTGAATCGAGCCTTATTAATTTACCGTAATTTTTCTTAGCGCCGTTAAGGTTCGCAGTCTGGCGAGCAGATGTCTTTTTTCAGACTCGTTCATTATAAAGTTTACGCCGTAGTGATTGAGCGTGTTCGTGGATTGCAGCTGCCAGCGAATCGAGCCGTTGAGCTTCAAAAGCTCTTCTTGCAGCTGCACATGTAAAATGATTTGCAGCTTGTTGCTGGCAGCATTTAAATTTAAGGGAGTCACGATTTTGCACCCCGAGTTGCTGATATCCATCAAGGTTGCTTTGACTGGTGTGCTCGACGTTGAAGTGCCGTTAATATTCGTAACTTCGAAATAGCAAACTAACGGAGTGTTTAAACTAAATCTAAAAGCATCGCTTCGCTTGTTTTGATACATGATGCACCGCCTTAAAATAGTTTTGGATTGCCATCCCGCAGGGGGATAGCCTATACATATATCGGTAATTTTGATCATTTATTTAATCTTTTAATAATACTACAAGAATTGCTTAACGAAGTCTAATATGTTCCCTTATAGGTCAGCTTTACAAATCTACAAAAATAGATATAATGATGCGTATGGATCCTTTATTGATATATAAAGCATTGTCTAACGAGACCCGCCGTCAAATTATGATGTGGTTAAAAGATCCGGAGCAACATTTCGATAAAACCCCTTATATCGAACACGGGATCGATTTCCGCGTCGGGGTGTGTGTTTCGGATATTCAAGCGAAAGCGGAGCTTGCCCAGTCGGTCGTTTCCAACTATTTGTTAACGATGCAAAAAGCCGGCTTGTTGGAAGCGGAGCGGTATGGAAAGTGGACGTTCTATCGTCGGAACGAAAAGACGATCCAACAATTTGCCGAGTATACTCGGACCGAACTTTAGTAAGAAAGGAGAGCCCCTCTTTTTTTATTTTTTTGCATATTCATATCTATATATATGCATATGAAGATTAGATTAGGATAGGAGATATGTCGAGAGATGAACAAGATCAACCCTTTGCTTATCCTTGTTTTAGCATTAGGCGTATTCGGAATTATAACGACGGAAATGGGAATTATCGGGGTTTTGCCGCAGGTTACGCAGAAGTTCAACATCTCCGCCTCGCAAGCCGGATGGCTGGTCAGCATATTTGCTTTAGTCGTTGCGGTCTCAGGCCCGTTCCTGACGCTGCTCGCCTCCGGAATAAACCGCAAATTTATTTTATTGACCGCCGTGCTGTTGTTTGCAATTTCCAATATCGTGTATGCTTTTACGACGAGATTTGACGTCATGCTGGCTTTCCGCATTATTCCGGCTATGGCTCATCCCGCTTTCTTTTCAGTAGCGCTTGTCACGGCGGCATCGCTCGTTTCTCCGGAAAAAAGCGGCCGGGCGATCACCAAGGTTTTTGCCGGCATTACGGTCGGATTTGCCTTCGGCGTGCCGTTGACTTCCTATCTGGCGGAGCGGGTCTCGCTGGAAGCCGCTTTCCTGTTCGGGGCAGTCGTCAGCCTCGTGGCCTTTATCGGTATTTGGGCTTGGCTTCCCTCGATGCCGGTTCAAACCAAGCTGTCTTACGGCGCACAGCTAAGTATTTTACGCAAGCCCGCATTGTGGCTAAATATCGCCGCAGTAACGAGTATATTCGCTGCGATGTTCTCAGTGTACAGCTACTTCGCCGAATATCTCGGACAAGTTACCCATATGAACGGCTCTTGGATCAGTATGATGCTGATGGTTTTCGGAGTAATTATGATTTTGGGTAATTTCTTATTCGGGAGCTTTTTGCAAAAGAGCGTTCTTCGAACGACGCTCCTCTTTCCCGTAGTTTATGCTGCTGCTTACCTGCTGATTTATTTTGCGGGAGGATACTTCCTTCCCATGATCGCAATGATCTTGCTGTGGGGAATCGTACATTCCGGCGGGCTTGTCGTCAGCCAAAGCTGGCTCATGACCGAGGCGCGGACGGCTCCTGAGTTCGGCAACAGTCTGTTTGTCTCCTTTACGAATCTCGGCATTACGATCGGAGCGTCGGTTGGCGGCTGGTTTATCGGGCAATGGGGAATCCATCAGCTTGTTTGGAGCGGGGTCGGGTTTGCCTTGTTAGCTTACCTGCTGATCGCAGTAAAAATAAAATGGTACAACGCTTCACAGTGATATCCCAACAGCTGTTTTTTCTTTCTGCGAGGTGTGCTAAACTGAAAGGATAGCGTCCAACTCAGAAGAAAGGAGTTTTCACCGATGCAAATATCCGATTTTCTGTTCCCCAAGGACAAAGTGGTCTATATTAACTCGTCTGCGACGATGCAGGAGGCCTTGGACAAGCTAGAGCAAAGTCAATACGCGGCAATTCCCGTTAATGACGGTGAGGGTAGATATATTGGTACCCTTTCGGAAGGGGACCTATTCTGGAAGATGAAGAGTACCCCCGGATTGAGCTTTCAAAACCTGGATACCATCAAAGTTCATGAAATTAAACGCCGTATTCATAATGAGTGCGTGTCGATCAATGCGCACCTGGAGGATATGCTTCATCTGGCTGCCGATCAGAACTTCGTTCCCGTCGTAGACGATAACCGGATCTTCATCGGAATTATCCGCCGCAAAGATATAATCGAGTACTATACGAGTAATATTACGGACTAACCTGTTGGGTTTTGTCGAAATTTGTTTTCAAAGTAAATCCCCTCTAAGCAGCATTCTTAAAAAAGAGTGCGCTTGGAGGGGATTTTTCACTTTTAAAACCATGAAAATAATAGAATTATAGAAAATAAATATAAATTTGTTAAATATTATTGTATAAATGGTAATATTATGATATTTTGAGTTTAGTATATTGTGCACATTATACTAAACTATCATTAAGGAGTGACTTTATGAAAAAGCTTTTGATTTCCGCTATGGTTACACTCACCTTGATGACTCCTACAAACATTTTTGCAGATCCCATCGATGCTGTTGCTTCCGTTGCAGCAGCTGAAAACAGCGGCTCTGCTTGGGTAGCGAGATTTCCCGGCTCCACAAGTGTCGATGACCTCAACGACCCGTTTAAAAGCAATGTCAAAAGATTCATAGCCGCACTTCATGAGGCGGGCATTTCAACGAGCGTCAAATCTACTTACAGACCGCTAGAACGAGCCTATTTGATGCATTGGTCGTGGATGATTGCGAATAAAAAGGCAAGCCCGAAGGATGCGCCTGCCAAAGCCGGCGTTAATATCAAATGGGTACACGATAATGATGATGCAAATTTCAGCAAATCGATCGCCGGAGCAAGAGCGATGGTAAACGGCTACGGGATTTCTGAATTGAAAGTCGCACCGGCGCTGAACTCCAACCATACCGCAAGAAACGCAATCGATCTTGCTACATCTTGGTCGAAGTCCAGCGTCGTGATCACGGATGCGAACGGCAAAAAAGTAACGATCAATTCCGGCGAAAAAAATAGTACAAACGCAACCTTGATTTCCGTAGCCAAAACGTATGGCTTGGTCCATTATACTCCTGTAAACAACGATAAGAACCATTTTTCTCCTAACGGTCGATAGTTCCCATTCGAGAGTCGAATTTTATTCGGCTCTTTTTTTATTTGGTTTTCCTTGCCAGATTTCATTGTTTGGTGGTATTGTATTCAAAGCGGAGAGAGAAGGCCCGGAGTTTTATTCGGCAATAGAATCATAAAAATCTACTTCGAGGACGTATGCCAAATGAAAAATAAAACGATTTATACAGCTATTATCCTATTTGTGCTATTCATTTCATATTTTAACAAAGATTGGATTATAACGAATCTTTCATCACCGGCAAGCAACCAAGCTGAAAGCGAAGTTACACTTAATTTTCCATCCGATCGTTATCCGGAAACTGCCGCCCACATAAAATCGGCGATTGAGCATGGGAAATCCTCCATCTGTACAATCGATAGAAAAGGCGCAGAAGCCAATCGAAAGGAATCTCTAAGAGGCGTACCCGTAAAGCCTAATTTGGATCGGGACGAGTTCCCCATGGCGATGTGCGAAGAAGGCGGCAAAGGAGCCGATATCATGTATATAAGCCCTTCCGACAATCGAGGAGCGGGAGCTTGGGTGAGCAATCAATTAGATAAGTATCCGGATGGGACGCGAGTGAAGATTGTTGTGAAATGAAGTACTTCCATGTATCTGCTCATGTATGGCGAAATTGCCAATGGTTCAAGTCCATTGGCATCCGCACAAAAGAAACAAATGAATAGCAGCTCTACCTATTCATTTATTTTGCTAATCGCTGTTGTGTTTGTTAGCTTATGAATAGAGTAACCATTCAACATAAACTGAACAATACTATCGTTAAATTTAACTTCGGAGCCTTCTTCAAATGTAAACTTATATGCTTCTACAGGATTGTCGGTGTGTTTAAGATTGCGCATTAGCTCGAATATGGCATGAACCGGGTCAACAAATAAGTAGCCTCGATCAGGATGATACAGTAAATAATTCACGCTTTGCTCAATAATCTTATGCATTTTTACTCACTCGCTCCAATCAATAAGCAATTTGTTTTTTGTGGTAAGAAATGAAAGCACAAAGAGTATATCACAATTTTTGGAATTGGTCATTAGACATTTTGATGATTATTACATTAGTACGCAATAAATTCATCATTTTACGAAAAAAAGACGATTTGCGGCCGATTAATGTTCATTTTTTGTTTAGATCGCCCTTGTATATTAACTTAGGTCTTAAATATACGGGAGGGGGAAAAAAGATGTATCTGTCATGGAAGAAATATGTGGCCGAATTCATCGGTACATTGGTACTCGTACTGATCGGCTGCGGAAGTGCAGCTATGGCAGGGGGCGAGTTGGGTTATCTTGGAATCGCCTTCGCATTTGGTCTGTCCATCGTTGCGATGGCTTATGTGATCGGTCCGATCTCAGGATGCCATATTAATCCTGCAGTTTCGTTGGCAATGCTCATACGCGGGAAAATGCCCGGTAAGGATTTCCTGGGTTATGTGATTGCTCAGACAGCCGGAGCCGTTACGGGTTCGGCGCTGCTGTACGCGATTATCCAATCAACAGGCAAGTCCATATCCAGCCTGGGGCAGAACGGATTCGGCGAAGGGTACGGGATCGGGATAACCGGGACGATGGCATTCATCGTGGAAATCGTTTTGACGTTCATCTTCATTTACACCATTTTGGGAGTCACGTCCGATGCTGCCAACAGTCATGTTGCAGGTCTTGTTATCGGCTTGTCGTTGGTGCTGGTTCACATTTTGGGCATCGGCCTTACGGGCACTTCCGTTAATCCGGCTAGAAGCTTCGGACCGGCAGTCCTATTGGGCGGGGAAGCCTTAGCGGAACTATGGGTATTTATTGTAGCTCCTCTTATTGGAGCGGTGCTGGCCGCTATTGTGTACAGGCGGTTGAATGTCAACAACACAGAGGCGTGATTAAAACTGAATCCCCCCTCCGATCCAAGGCAGGGGGGATTTGGCGTTTCATCTTAGCAGTTCTATAATAAAGGAAGAGGGCAAGAGTGGCGACATAGCACTTTATATTATGGAATGTAACTTACTTAAATGAATGGACTGATACAAAGTGAATTACATCGTATTGGATTTAGAGGCTACTTGTTGGGAAAATGATCGAACGAAGCAAAACGAAATTATTGAAATTGGTGCCGTTAAAATCAATGATAAACTTGAGATTGTCGATGAATTTCAATCATTTATTAAGCCGATATTAAATCCTTGGTTATCTGATTTTTGCAAACAACTAACTTCCATTACACAAGATGATGTGAATCAAGCAGAATATTTTCAGCAAGCCATTCAACGATTTCAAGATTGGATTGGCAAAGAAGATTATATCTTATGTTCTTGGGGTTTTTATGATAAAAGTCAACTAACGAAGGATTGTGAACTACATACGATAAGTACAAAATGGCTCGCTAATCATATCAGCATCAAACATCAACACGGCAAGTTGATTGGCAAAGAGCGGGGTGTAGGTATGGCAAGGGCGCTTGACATGCTTAAGCTCCCGCTAGACGGCACACACCATCGGGGAATGGATGATGCCCGGAATATTGCAAAGATTTTTGTAAAGATTTTTGATCGGCTGGAATTCTGATGACCACAGTCAGAAGGGAGTTACATAATTGCGTTACGACACTGAAATGGCTTGCACATCTTATTTGACACTTCACGAACAAAAACGACGGATCAAATCGTTTTTGATAGAGTATTTCGGCACGGCCCACTTCTTTCTTGTTGAGACGGGTTTTTCTATCACAGCCTCGCAAGAGGAGACAACTTTTTTCGAATGGATCAATGCAGGCAGACCAGACCGAACGACTAAAGAATTGTTTCTTTTTAAATGGACGGAGCAACAGAGATGGAGCGGGCATTTCTTATTGAAATGCAGCTTTTTTAACCGATTGGAGGATAATGGCAGACAGAAGCAATTCGAGAAAATCGTCTTGCAATTGAAAGAGCATATGGAGCATCCCGCTTCGACACTTCATATCACCCAAAAAGAAAAGATCATCGAGGTACGGCAATTTCATCATCATGCTGATGGGAAAATTGGCTATGGTTTGTACCCTTTTGCTGAAGATGAGAAGGGACATTGGCGAGAAAATTTGGGTGTTGGCTTATGGATATATCGTGAGGACTTTTATCTTTTATACGAAGGAATCAAGGAGGTATATCCACGTAAGGAGAAAGGCTTTGAGAGTTTTGATGATACTAGCATGAATTTCATTAATAAGTCGGAATGGAAAGTGATTCTGAACCATTGGTCTAAACTAGCGATCAGTAACCCATCCAGCGCTGAATTTATTGATTATGTAAGTCGATGGGTGATCGCAACGCTGGTGCAGGTGGATGAAATAGCGATCGAAGGAAATTTGTAATTCGCTGCTTCTTAATTTGCTGGCATGATTATCTAAAACTTGCTTGAAAGTATGGACGGAAATGCATATTGCATGTATAATCATTTACTGATAATGATTATCAGTATCATGATTCACGAGACAAAATACTCTTCATTCCAGCAAAGATAAGGATGGTTGTCATGAACGTACATACGGGGGCTGCGCCACAACCCACACCGAAGCTGCGGTCCCGGCCGGTAACGGCAACGATTGTTTTGTTTGCGGGACTTGCTGTCTTGCTACTGGGGCTGGCCTTTTCGGTTTCCGTCGGTGCGGCGGATATCCAGCTTTCCACCGTTTGGGAAGCCGTGTTTCAGTTTAATCCGGACATTACCCAGCATCAGATCATTCAAGAGCTGCGTCTTCCGCGGGCGCTTGCCGGGGCGCTCGTCGGCGCCTGCTTCGCCGTTGCGGGAGCGATTATGCAGGGGATGACCCGCAATCCGCTTGCCGATTCAGGGCTGCTCGGTTTGAATGCGGGAGCGGGATTCATGCTTGCTCTCTGCTTCGCCTTTTTTCCGGGCATGCCGTTCATGCAGTTAATTTTGTATTCATTCCTCGGCGCTGCCATCGGGGCGATTATGGTGTACGGGGTAGGTTCCATGTCGAAAAACGGTCTGACGCCGGTCCGGCTTGCTCTGGCTGGCGCTGCTGTAACTGCCCTTCTTGTTGCGATCAGCGAGGGGATCGCGATTTATTTTAACATCGGACAAGATCTCGCTTTCTGGCATGCCGGCGGGGTAGCCGGGACGAAGTGGTTCCAGCTCAAAATCATGACTCCATGGATCATTGCCGCTCTGATCGCTGCCTTGCTGCTCTCCCGGTCCATTACGCTGCTGAGTCTTGGCGATGAAGTGGCGACGGGGCTGGGCCAGCGTACAGGCTGGGTGAAGCTGGCTTGCGCTATTGTCGTGCTGGTGCTTGCAGGCACGGCCGTCTCCGCGGTCGGCGCAGTCGGCTTTGTCGGGCTCGTCATTCCGCATATTGCCCGGTCGCTGGTCGGCGTCGATTACCGCTGGATTATTCCTTGCTCGGCGGTGCTCGGCAGCTTGCTCATGGTTATTGCCGACATCGGGGCTAGAATGATCAATCCGCCCTATGAGACGCCGATCGGCACATTGATCGCCTTGATCGGGGTTCCGTTCTTCCTTTACTTGGCACGCAAGCAGAGGAGGGAACTGTAGATGGAAGCATTGAAAATGGGAGCGACGGAACGCCGCAAAAAAATTCAGGCCATTACGGTTTTATCTATTCTGGGCGTGCTGATTGTGCTTGCTTTTCTCGTCAGCATGAACACCGGATACACCCGGCTGTCGCCGCTTGATGTCATCCGAACGCTGTTCGGTGCGGGTACGGCGAAGCAGGAGCTCATTTTGTTCGATTTTCGGCTTCCCCGCATCGTCATCTCGGTGCTGATCGGCGCGGGACTAGCCGTTTCGGGATGCATTTTGCAGGGGCTGTCCCGCAATGCGCTGGCTGATCCGGGTATTCTGGGGATCAATGCCGGCGCAGGCTTGATGGTCGTGCTCTTTATCTCGTTCTTCCCGTCGAAGACGGCGGCGCCGGTTTTATTATTGCCGATTCTCGCTTTCGTCGGCGCGGGAGTCACCGCGGCCATCATCTACGGACTCGCTTACAAGAAGCACGAAGGCTTGTCTCCGACAAGTCTGGTTCTTACCGGGATTGCCGTCGCAGCAGGCATCAGCGCCTTAATGGTGGTGCTGACGCTGCGGTTAAACCCGCAAAATTACCAGTTCGTCGCCATCTGGCTGGCGGGAAGCATCTGGGGTTCGAACTGGAAGTTTGTCGCCTCTCTTCTGCCGTGGCTGATCGTGCTGCTGCCTTATGTATTTTACAAAGCCAGAGTACTTAATGTGATCAATCTCGGGGAACAGATGGCGACCGGCTTGGGCGCTCCTGTTGAGAAGGAACGGCTCGGTTTGCTTGCCGCCTCCGTCGGGATTGCCGGCGCTTGCGTCGCGGTAGGGGGAGGCATCGGCTTTGTAGGCTTGGTCGGTCCGCATCTGGCCCGGCGTCTGATCGGTCCGAAGCATGAAATACTGCTTCCAGCCTCGGCCTTGGTCGGCGGTCTGCTGATGATCGTCGCCGATACGATTGCACGAGTCGTTATTCAGCCTACGGAGATTCCTACCGGAATTGTCGTCGCGATCATCGGCGCGCCGTATTTTCTTTATTTGCTTGCCAGAGCAAGATAAATCAAAGTACCAAGTAGTGGTTTGGAGGAGAGTCGTTAAGATGAGAAAATCAAAGCTTACCAGCATCGCCGTGTTTTTGCTAATCCTGATCGTGATCGCAGGCTGCGGGGCCAATTCACCCGATGCCAAGCAGGCCGCTTCCGCCGATAGTTCCGGCGCGAAACCGGCGTCGGAGCGTGTCTACAAGCACGCGATGGGAGAGGCGAAAATTCCCGTCAAGCCGGAAAAGGTCGTCACGCTCCAATATGTCAGCCAGCTCCTGTCTATTGGCGTCAAGCCTCTTGGCGGACCGACTAATCTCCTTAAGGATCTCGGAGAGAAATCGGGGGGAATTGAAAATATCGGCGAAGCCGGAAAATACAATTTCGAAAAAATACTGGAGCTCCAGCCGGAGCTGATCATCGCCGGGGACATCGAACAGGAGACGTACGATAAATTGTCCAAAATCGCTCCGACGGTTGTCGTTCCGTGGATGGATCACGACGTGTTCGGTCATGTCAAGGTTATGGGCGATATCATGAACCGCCAAAGTGAAGCCGAAGCTTGGGGCACGGCGTTCCGGGCTAAGTTCCAAACGGTGCGGGAGCAGCTTCAGAGCATCATCGAACCGGGAAAAACGGCGGCGATCTATAACATTCGCCCGAAGGAAATTTACGTATACGGTGTACGGAATTTCGGCTTCACCATCTACAAGGCGCTGGAGCTGACGCCTCCGGCACCGGTGAAGAAAGAAATCGAGAAGGACCCGAACTTCTGGGCTGTTCCGGTATCCTTGGAGCTGCTTCCGGAGTATGCCTCCGATTATTTGTTTGTGTCGACATTTGGCGATGACGATTCCAAGAAGCGGCTGGATGAAATTTCGAAAACCGCACTATGGGCGAATCTGCCTGCCGTCAAAAACAACCGGGTATACATGTTGAATCTCGATACATGGTTCGGTTACACACCGCATGATATCGAGAAACAGCTGCAGGAGATTGTGTCTCTGATCAAAAATTCGTAAGTCTAACTCATAGGAAAGACCGCCGAGTCCGGCGGTCTTTTGCGTATTTGCTATTATTTCTGCTGAATCATCGTATTCCATAATTCCTTCGTATCGTAGCCGAGGCGCCAAGCGGCCACGCCGGCCAATTCGTACTTTTTGGCGATGTCGATCCGCGCTTTGACGGTCTCTTCGTTTTCCAGCCAGAAGACGTTATTGAAGCCGTCCTGCTCGTATTCGACCTTGTACTGATTGAAGCGATTGTCCCAGCTGAGCTTCGCTTGCTTGGAATCGATGAGGCCGGTCAAGTCCTTCATCAGCAGCGCACGGTTGCTGTCCAGCTTGCCGGATTTATCAATCTTCCACTCCCGTACATAGAACGGAATTCCCATGATCAGCTTGTCGCGCGGAATGCCGTAGGACAGAAATTCCTGCACGCCTTGTTCGACCCAAGGCAGACCAGCCACGGAACCCGGTTCGGTGCTGCCTTTCCAATAATGGTCGTAGGTCATCGTGATGACGTAGTCGACGATCTGACCGAGCTTCTCGTGCTCGAACGCGGCTTTTGCATTCCACACGGCACTGCCTCTGGGCAGGTCGACCGAGATGACAAGTCCTTTCTGATGGGCCGCATCCGCGATTTCCTTCATGAACGTTGTGAAGGCGGGGCGGTCCGTGCCTGCGACGCTTTCGAAGTCGATGTTCAGCCCGTCCGCTCCGATGGCGACGGCTTTATCGACCAGCGCGGAAATGAACTTGCTGCGAGCCTGCGCCGAGGCAAGAAATTGCGTCGTCATCGCCGTATCGAACTGATTGTTGACAAGCGGATGTACGGAATACCCCTGCTTCTTCAGCCAAGCGACAGTTTCTTTGTTCGAGCTGTCGGTCAAATTGCCCGAACCGTCGGCGAGCTGAAAGTAGGTGGGGGAGACAACATCCAGCCCCAAAGTGTTGCTCACTTGACTGCGGATCGTGGCGTCGCTGGAGCTTCCGTTCCAGCCCCAGAACTGAAGACCGCGAAGGTTGTTCCAGATGCTGGACCCGTCGTCGTACAGCCGAATGGAGGTGTTGGAATAGCCCATGGCGTAGGATAGAGCGGCGCCAATCGTAGAGAAGTCCGCAACCCATTTGTCTTTTTGAAACACTTGATAATAAGGATAATTATTCCATATGACGCGTGCGGTGCCGTCAAGTCCTGCCGCCTCGTCATCGGTGATTCGGGTATGATCGAACTGCTTGGCGTACGCGATCGCCTCGTCAATGCTTAGGAACGAATTCAGCAGCTTTTCGAACTGGTACACTTTATACGGTTTGACGTTGGAGTATACGACCTTGCCCGTTTCGGTGTTCACAATCTTCGAATTGCTCCAGCGAAGCGATTCGTTTATGGCATCCTCTATGTAAGCAAACTTCCAATTCTCAGCGGAGTATGTACCTTGATAGATTTGATAAATTTTGCTGCCGCTGCGCAGCTCCGTCTTGCGGCTGGCCGGAATGTTGTCCCATACCCAGCGATGCGTGCCAAGCTCGACGATATGGGCATTGCCCCATTTTTTCGCTTCGGCGATCGCTTGGTTCAACGTTTCAAAGATCCAGGAATCCTTCGTAATATCGTCGCCTTGGTAGACGCGGTACTTCGGGTAATTGTTCCATACCCAACCGCCGGATTGCAGGTCGCGTACGCTGGCGTGTCCCCAATTGGACGCTTCGCGTATCGCCTCATCCAAGCTGGCATATTCCCATTTGGACGAGCTGTTGCCGTTCTGGTATACCTTGTAGCGGGGGTAGTTGTGCCATACCCATTTACGGTTGCCGATCTCTTCGACGTGGCTGTCCGCGAACTGCCTGGCGTAATTTTCGGCGGACTTGTAATCGGACGTCTCCAGCAGCATGGCGGTATCCTGATAGACGCGGAACTTGGATGTTTTGTCGGCTGCCAAAACAGAGTCCGCGGAGGAGAGGAAGAGCGTCATAACGGACAACGTCAGCAGGGTGTGGCGCTTCAACATGCATCAGCCTCTTTCTGATCAGTCTACTCTATTAAACGTTAGAAGAGGCTCGAAGTTGCAAAGAAATAATAGAATCCTGATTAGGCGGCCATTGGGGACAAAAAAACAACCCTCCAAGCTATGGCTTGAAGGGCCGTTCGTAAGGTTTAGCTGATATCGGCGACGATTTCGTCTTCCAGCACGAGCTGGATTTGATCCCGGAACACGCGGATATTTTGCTCCTTGAGCAGGTAGCGCTCGATTGCTTCCAGCATGTTGGCGGCGATCAGGATCTGGCTTCGGCCTTCGGCGTGTACTTCTGCGGAGAAGCCATGGTCCTCGTCCCACATGAGCTCCACTTCGACTTGCGACGGATGAATCTGCTTTCGTTCGGCGATATTCAGGCATATCGCATTGATAATTTCTTGTTCCGATAGTCGCATACTGATAACCTCTTTACCCTTATTAAAGTTGCTTCGGTTCTTCCTTCAACTTCTTACGGTCGCGGAAGTAGACGAAAATTTTACGGATGACGACGAACAGCACGACAACCGCAAGCACGTTTACCAGCAGGCCGAGCAAGTCGCCGAGGAAGCCCATGCCGCCGAACAGACCTCCGAAGAGAAGACCCGCCAGACCGCCGATCATCAAGCCTTTCATCAGACCACCGCTGAAAAAGCCCGGTTTCGTTGCCGGCGTGCCGGCTGGCGATTTGGAAGCGGCCGGCTCGGTTTTATTGACACCGTTGTTCGGCGTTTGCGTGGTATTGGAACTGCTTGGCGTGTAGCTTTTTTTCGAGGACTTGTACCCCTTGGCATCGACCATACCGGGCGCGGTGAACGAGAACACCAGCATGCAAGCCATCAAAATAAGAGACAACTTCTTCAACATCTTTTTGCATCCTCCATTAAGTAGATTAGATTTCTTGCAATAGGTTACTACGTATAATGTGGGCGATGGTTTCAGAATTTAAACGAAATTGCTACAATAAGAAGAGGAAAAAGATCATTTCTAGGAACAGAGGGATGTTGCGATGCCTAATTATACCGAAGCGTATATTCAATATTTGGTGCACTTCCACGTGGAGCGCGATTATTTCGAATGCCACGAGGTGATGGAAGAATACTGGAAGGAGCATCCGGAAGATCCTTGCAGTGAGGCTTGCGTCGGGCTGATTCAAGTGGCCGTATCGCTTTACCATCAGCGGCGGGGCAATCGGTCCGGGGCGGTCAAAATGCTTGCGAGCTCGCTCCAACGGTTCAAAGACGAGCAGTTGGAGCAGCTCGGCATCGACGCGGCCGAATTCCGGCTGCGTCTTCAGGTGCGCCTGCGTGAACTGGAACAGGCCGATTTCGTCTATACCGATCTGGATATTCCGCTGCAGGACGAGGCGCTGAACGTCTTATGCCGGGATGCTGCCGCTCAAGCGCAAGCCGAATGGGGACAGCCGAGCAACTTGAACGATACGTATCTCATCCATAAGCATACGCTGCGCGACCGCAGCGACGTCATCGCGGAGCGGGAGATGCAGAAGCAGCTCAGAATGAAGCGCAGGACGATGGGGGACGGCGTATGAGCCGGATGCACGTAGGCAGAGATCTGCAGAAAATTATGGTTGTGGACGACGAGCCGCATATCGTCGAAGTCATACGGCTTTATCTGGAGCACGCGGGCTATGTTCCCCTTTTGCACTTTCGGGGCGGAGAGGTGCTGGAGCGGGTGAAGGCCGAAGCGCCCGACCTTGTGCTGCTGGACGTCATGCTCCATGACGTATCGGGCTTTGAGTTGTGCAGCCAAATCCGCAAGCTGCCGGGAGCGCAAGGCGCTACACCGATTATTTTCCTGACCGCCAAGGGCGAGTCGATCGACAAGCTGCGCGGCTTTAATCTTGGGGTGGACGATTATATCGTCAAGCCGTTCGACCCGAACGAAATGGTTGCGCGGATCAAGGCCGTCCTGCGGCGCGCCGGGCAGCCGGGAACCGCTCTGCCGGTACCCGGAGAGCATGCCCCGAAGCCGTTGGAGGTCGGCAATTTAAACATTGATCTGGATCAGTACAAGGTAAGCTTAAACGGGAGCAGAGTCGACTTGACGCCCAAAGAGATCGAGCTGCTGCATTTTTTGGCCGCCAGCCCCGGCAGGGTATACACCCGCGAGGATCTGCTCGGGTACGTGTGGAACTTCGATTTCAGCGGCGGTACCCGAACCGTGGATGCCCATGTGAAAAATTTGCGCAAGAAGCTCGGCTCTCATGAGGACTGGACGATTCAAACGCTGTGGGGCATCGGGTACTCGTTCGAGGTGCGCGGGACATGATCAAGCAGTGGCTGCGCAGCCTGTATATTCAAATCTTTCTTTCCTTTCTCGCCACGTGCGTGCTCGTGTTCGTAGGTCTGGCCGTGTTCTGGAATTCTTATTTTACCGATTTTTTCTATAAGGACAAAAAAGAGCTGCTGCGCTCGCGTGCCGCCGAAGTTGTCAAGCTATTGCCCACGGTTCAGGAGGGGACGCTTTCCACAAGAGAACTGCGGCTCGGCAGCCGCATCATCGGCCGCAGCATGAACGGCTCGGTATGGCTGGTCGATGCGAAAGGTACGGTGTTGAACGGTTCGTCGGACCGGGAGGGAACGACGATTCCGAGGCCGCTTGAGCCGTTGCTCGCTGAAGGGCTTAGAGGTAGGAGCGGGTATTCGGCAGGGCATTACAAAGTCGATTCGTACGGCGGGGAAGGGTTGCTGGCCTATTACGCGCCCGCGGAGCTGGGCAGCCAGCCGATCGTCATCATGATGCTCGTCCCTGCGCTGGAAAGCAGCGAAGCGCTAAAGGCCATCCGCTGGAATATTTTCGTTCCGCTGCTGTTCTCTTTGATTGCCGTAGGGGTGATCCTTTTCGTCTTGTCGCGCAAGCTGGCCGGTCCTCTTCAGCAAATGAACCATGCGGCGCTTGAAGTGGCGAACGGCGACTTTTCAACGAGAGTACCGGTCTCATCCAACGACGAGGTCGGTGAGCTGGCGTGCAGCTTTAACTTCATGGTCGGTCAGCTGGAGCAGTGGGACGACAACCGCCAGGAGTTCCTGGCCAACGTATCGCATGAGCTACGGTCGCCGCTGACGTCGCTGCGCGGGCTGATCGTCGCGATGAACGACCGGGTCATTCCGCCCGAGAAATTTTCGCATTATTTGAAAATATGCGATCATGAAGTGCAGCGGCTGCAGCGGCTCGTAGACGACCTGCTCGACTTGGCCCGCATTCAGAACGGAACGGACGTCTTCCGGACGCGACCCGTTGCGCTGCCGGCCAAGGTGAGCGAGGCGCTGGAACTGGTGCAAAGCGCCGCTTCCGACAAAGGGCTGGATGTGCGCTTGATCGACCCCATACCGGGAACGCCGCCGCTGCGGTGTGAGCTTGATCCGGACCGCTTTGCGCAAATTTTGCTCAACCTGCTATATAACGCGATCCGGTTCACGCCTTCCGGGGGAACGATTACCGTCGAGCTTGCCGCCGAAGGAGAGGAGGCCGTCATCGTCGTGCGCGATACGGGGATCGGTATGAGCGAGAGCGAACTGCTTCGGATCTGGGACCGGTTCTACAAGGCGGAGCCGTCGCGCTCCGGCGATTCGGACGGCACCGGGCTCGGTCTGACCATCGTCAAGCATCTCGTCACGGGGATGAAAGGGTCGATTGCGGCAGCAAGCGAGCTCGGGAAAGGAACGGAGTTTCGGATCGCGTTCCCGCTTCTCTCCCCGGAGCGCATTGGCAACTGATGGGGCTTCTGGAAACGGTGCGCCTTGTGAATTAGCGAAAAACAAGCTAAGATTTAAAAAATGTCAGCCTAACCAACTTGGAACCGGCTCAACAGAAAATTAAAGGTAAAACAGGAAGGATGAAGTGCGGATGCCGAATTTACTATCCCAGATCATGGAGTACAATCGCTCGTTTGTCGAGCAGCAAAAGTATGAGCCCTATTTAACCTCAAAGTTTCCGGATCGGAAATTCGTCATTCTTACTTGTATGGATACGCGTCTGATCGAGCTGCTTCCGGCCAGCATGAATATTAAGAACGGCGACGTCAAGATGATTAAAGCGGCCGGAGGCGTCGTCTCGACTCCGTTCGGCGGCATCATGCGCAGTATAATCGTGGCGATCTATGAGCTGGGTGCGGACGAAGTGCTCGTCATTGGCCATCACGATTGCGGGATGAGCCACTTGAACCCGGAACGCGTGAAGGAGAAGTTTGTGGCGCGGGGAATTAAAGAAGAGACGCTCAAAACGCTGGAATATTCGGGCTTGAACCTCGAACGGTGGCTGCGAGGCTTCGAAGATGTCAACGAAAGCGTCAAAAGCAGCGTAAATCTGATCAAGAACCATCCGCTCGTGCCGGACATCCCGATTCACGGGCTTGTCATCGACCCATCGACCGGAAAGCTGGATGTCATCGTCAACGGCTACTAAACCGTTCCCGGAACGAAAAAGGTGAGAAGGCTATCCGCCTCTCACCGGTTCGCGACGGCGCTGCGTTTATCGATCAGCCGCATGCTCGCATTGTAGATTTGTCCGCTGCTTTTCAAGACAAAACAGTAGCCGCTCGCTTGATAGTCGATCGTCATATTTTCCTCGAAAAACACCTCGTGCTTCCGGTCCATCAGCACTTCGAACGGCTCCCCCGCCACGATAAAATCGTTCCGGTCCGGCTCGTCCGTGATCCACAGCGTCGGCACGCCGCTGACCGCACACCCGCAGCCCTCCGCATCGTAGACAAGCTTCAGCCGTCCGCCCGCTTGCCGGTCCAGAATGCGCCGGATTTCCGCTATCGCACTTTCCGTAAAGATGATTCGCATCTCAAGTCACACTCCTTTCCTTATTATCATACCTCATTCCGGCGATATTTGCTTCTGCTCTGCGAACGCAGTATGATCAATGTATATCTTTGGAAAGGGGAATGCCCGTTGTCGACAGGAAATCTGGAAACTAAATTGACGGAATTCAAGCAATATCTGAAAAAGATGAAAAGCTATGAGGAAGCCGTCGGACTTATTTATTGGGACATGCGCACAGGCGCGCCGAAGAAAGGAATTGCGGCAAGGTCCGAAGTCGTCGGCGAGCTGTCCGGCGAGCTGTTCAAAATGTCGGTGTCGGACGAAATGGGTTCGTTTTTGGACTACTTCACTTCGTCCGGGGTACAGTCGGAGCTGTCGGATATCGACAGCAGAATTGTAAGCGAATGCAAGAAGGAGTACGACCGCAGCAAAAAAATTCCGCCGAAGCTGTATCAGGAATATGTGGTGCTTACCTCGCAGGCGGAATCGGCTTGGGAAGATGCGAAGCATCAGGCTGATTTTCCGGGCTTCCAGCCGTATTTGGAAAAAATCGTCGATATGAACCTGCAGTTCATCGACCTGTGGGGGTACGAAGGACACAAGTATAATACGCTGCTTGACGCTTACGAGCCGGGCATGACCGTAGAGAAGCTCGATCAAGTGTTCGGCGCGCTGCGCGAGCAGGTCGTTCCGCTGCTGTCGGCCATTCAGGAGTCGGCTCATAAGCCGGAAACCGGATTCTTGAAGCAGAGCTTCGACAAGGACAAGCAAAAGAAGTTCAGCTTATACATATTGGAGCAGATGGGCTACGATTTCGAAGCGGGACGCCTGGACGAAACCGTCCATCCGTTTGCGACCGGCCTGAACCCGGGCGACGTGCGGATTACGACGCGTTACCTGCTGAACGATGTGAACAGCGCGCTGTTCGGAACGATTCACGAGGGCGGGCATGCGCTCTACGAGCAGAACATTTCGATGGACTTGCTCGGTACTCCGCTGTGCACGGGAACGTCGATGGGCATTCACGAATCGCAGTCGCGCTTCTGGGAAAATATGATCGGACGCAGCCGCCCGTTCTGGAACCGTTACTTCCCCGAGCTGCAAAAAAATTACGCCGGCCAGTTCGACAAGGTGAGCGTAGAAGATTTTTACCGCGCCACGAACGAGGTGAAGCCGTCGCTTATTCGGATCGAAGCCGACGAGCTGACGTACAACCTGCATATTATGGTAAGGTATGAGATCGAGAAGGCGCTGTTCAGCGGGGCGGTGAAGGTTGCCGACCTGCCGGAGGTGTGGAACGAGAAATACCGGGAATATCTCGGCATCGTGCCTTCTCATAATGGCGAAGGGGTGCTGCAGGACGTGCACTGGTCGGGCGGCATGTTCGGCTACTTCCCGTCGTACGCGCTGGGCAATATGTACGCCGCGCAAATGAAACGCACGCTGGAGCAGGAGCTCGGCAACGTGGAAGAGCTGGTTCGCGAGGGCAATCTGATTCCGATCAAGTCTTGGCTGGCGGATAAAATATATCAATACGGCAAAAGCCAGACGCCGACGGAAATCATTACCCGGGTGACGGGCGAGGAGTTGAACCCGTCCTACTTGGTCGATTATTTGCGCGTGAAATATTCCGATATTTATAAGCTTTAATCCAACTGCGGGGACACGGTCCCCGCTTTTTTATTTCCTTGAGTGTAACCTTTTGGGTGTTTTTCCAGTCTATTCTTATGTAAGACGATTTTTGGTTTATCCGAAGAACAGACGACAAGGAGGCGACAGTGAATGCACAAGGAACTTCAAGCGGACATTGCCATTATCGGCGGAGGTGTCGGAGGCTGCGCGGCTGCGTTGGCGGCCGCCCGAATGGGAAGACAGGTCATCCTGACCGAGGAGACGGATTGGATCGGCGGGCAGCTGACCAGTCAGGCCGTCCCGCCCGACGAGCACCAATGGATCGAACAATTCGGCTGCACCCGCAGCTATCGAGAATTTCGCGACGGCGTGCGCGCCTATTATAAGACAAAGTTTCCGCTGACTACAGAGGCGCGTTCGGTCTATTACTTAAACCCCGGCAACGGCGGCGTGAGCCGGCTTGGTGCGGAGCCCAGAGCCTATTTGGCCGTTCTGCAAGACATGCTGGCCCCCTACGTGCACAGCGGCAGGCTCATAATCATGACCCGGCACAGGCCCGTTGCAGCCGAGACGGACGGCGACCGTGTCCGGTCGGTTACCGTAATCGGGGAGACGGGTCATCGGCATACGATTCGCGCCGCATATATTTTGGATGCAACCGAGACGGGCGAGCTGCTTCCGCTGACCTGCGCGGAATATGTGACGGGCGCTGAATCGAAGCAGCAGACGGGCGAGCCCCATGCGCTGGACGGCGCGCCCGATCCGCGGGACATTCAGGCGTTTACCCACTGCTTCGCCATGGATTTCAAGGAAGGCGAGAACCATGTAATCGAGAAACCGAAGGATTACAACTTCTGGCGAAACTATAAGGCGGATTTTTGGCCGGACAAGCAGCTTAGCTGGGTATCGCCCAATCCGCGCACATTGAAGCCTGAGGAGGACACGTTGTTTTGGGGCACGAATAAATATTCGCTGTTTTACTACCGTCGCATCGTCGACAAAGCAAATTTCGCGCCCGGCACGTTTCCGAGCGACATTACGATTGTCAATTGGTCGCAGAACGATTATTGGCTCGGCAACGTGTACGACGTGAAACCGGAGGACGCGCAAAAGCACGCGCGGCAGGCGAAGCAGCTCAGCTTGTCGCTCTTGTACTGGATGCAAACGGAAGCTCCCCGCCCGGACGGAGGGGCAGGTTATCCTGGCCTGCGGCTGCGGCCGGATGTGGTTGGTACGGAGGACGGATTGGCGAAATATCCGTACATCCGGGAGTCCAGACGCATCCGCGCGGAGTTTACCGTGCTGGAGCAGCATGTGAGCGCAGCCGTGCGCGGCGAGCAGGGGGCGGCGGCGTTCTCGGATTCCGTAGGAGTCGGCTGCTACCGGATCGACCTGCATCCCAGCATGACGGGCCGTAATTATCTCGACATCTCATCGCTGCCGTTTCAAATCCCGCTTGGCAGTCTGATTCCGGTCCGGCTGGAAAACCTGCTGCCGGCCTGCAAAAATCTCGGCACGACGCATATTACGAACGGCTGCTACCGGCTGCATCCTGTGGAGTGGAACATCGGGGAAGCCGCAGGGGCGCTGGCCGCTTTTTGCCTGCAAAACGGCTACCAGCCCCGCGAAGTGCGGAATACGCCGGCCAAGCTCGAAGCCTTCCAAAAAGCGCTTGTCAATCAAGGCTTTGAATTGGCATGGCCGAAAATAACCGCCGTTTAACGAACTTGATACGAATGAAATGCTGCTTCGAGGCTGTTTCCGCGGATCTTCCGTGGAAGCGGCCCTTTTTGGCTTCGACAGACATCCGCTTTCACCATTTTCTAGGCGCGTTCATATGCTGTCATAACTAAAGTTCGTCATACGTTAGGCGCTGACAGGGAGGAACTTGCCTATGAAAACAAGGCGTCTGGGGAGAGCGGCTGCGCTTATGCTTGTGCTGGCGCTTGCGGCGTGCGCGGCGCTCGCAAGCTGCGGTCCGAAGAAAAGCGAGGAGCGGGTAAAGGTCCGGATCGGCGAGGTGACCCGGTCGATCTTCTACGCGCCGGAATACGTGGCGTTGGAGAAAGGATTTTTCAAAGAGCAGGGGCTCGATATCGAGCTGACGACGACGTTCGGCGGCGATAAAACGATGACGACGCTGCTGTCGGGCGGGATCGACGTCGCGCTGGTTGGTTCCGAGACATCGATCTACGTGTATCAGCAAGGTACAGGCGACCCGGTCGTCAACTTCTCGCAATTGACGCAAACCGACGGAACGTTTCTCGTAGCGCGCAAGCCGCCCGAAGGCTCGTTCGACTGGAACAAGCTGAAGGGCTCAACCTTCCTCGGCCAACGAAAAGGCGGGATGCCGCAGATGGCAGGCGAATTTACGCTGAAGAAGCACGGTATCCATCTCCAGAACGATTTGAATCTGCTCCAGAACGTGGAGTTCGCCAACATTCCGACCGCTTTCGCATCGGGCACGGGGGACTATGTGCAACTGTTCGAGCCGCAGGCCTCGATGTTCGAGAAGCAGGGCAAAGGCTACGTTGTCGCTTCCTTCGGGGTGGAGAGCGGTAAGCTGCCTTATACGGTGTTCATGGCGAAAAAGAGCTACATCGACAAGAACGCGGATACGCTCCAAAAATTCGCCAATGCCGTGCAAAAAGCGCAAAACTGGGTGGAGCAAAGCAGCGTGGACGACATTGCGGCGGCTATCGCCCCCTACTTCCAGGACACGGATAAAGATATCGTTCGCAGCGTAATCAAGCGCTACAAGGACCAAGGCTCGTTTGCTGCCGACGGCATCGTCGACGAACAGGAGTGGAACAACCTGCAGGATGTGATGGAAGCGGCCGGGGAGCTCAAGAAGCGCACCGATTTCAACACGCTCGTCAACAACCGACTTGCCGAAAAAGCAAAACAAAACGTGAAGTAGTGCCGGCAGCCGCTAGGGTCGACGAGGGCGCGACAGCGCTTCGGGATTGCCGTTGCAGGGGCTTGAGGGCTCGCTGCGGAAAACGTCGCTTTTTCGAAGAGCTGTCAGGCGTCCTCCCGCTGTCTCACTCACAGGCTAAGCGCGCACAAGGAGGGAAGGCCGTATGTATGCTGTGGAGCTGGAAGGCGTTTCACAAGTATATGTCAACCGCAAAGGCGCATTCGTCGCACTGCAGGATGTGGAGCTCGCAATCGCGCCGGGCGAATTCGTCAGTCTCATCGGCCCGAGCGGCTGCGGGAAAACGACCGTGCTGTCGCTAATCAGCGGCTTGCTGACGCCGACTTCGGGAACGGTGCGGGTGTTCGGCGAACCGATTCAAAAACCGACCCCGAAAGTCGGATATATGCTCCAGCAGGATTATTTATTTCCTTGGCGGACGATCTTTGAGAACGCCTCCATCGGTCTTGAATTGCTCGGACGCTTGAATGCCGCCTCCCGTCAATATGTGCTGGATTTGCTGGGTGAAATGGGGCTTGGCGGCTATGCTGACCGTTATCCGCACCAGTTGTCCGGCGGCATGCGTCAACGGGTCGCGCTGGTGCGGACGCTTGCGGCGGAACCGGACATCCTGCTGCTGGATGAGCCGTTCTCGGCTCTGGATTACCAGACCAAGCTCCAACTGGAGGATCTGATTTCGGCAACCTTGAAGGCTCGCGGCAAGACCGCCGTACTTGTCACCCACGACATCACCGAAGCGATTGCAATGAGCGACCGCATTGTGGTGCTCCAGCCGAATCCCGGACGTGTGCTGACCGAGGCCATTGTGCCGGAGGCTATTCGGGAAGCCCAGCCGCTGCAGGCCCGCGAGATTGTGGGCTTTCACGAATTGTTCCGCGAGCTGTGGGGGCGGTTCGAACAGATGGAGGGGAAGGGAGGCGAGGGACATGGACCGGCGGAAATTTGAGGAAACGAGGGAAAGCGGGAGTGTATCGTGCGCGGCTGTTAAAGGAACAGGCGAACCGTCCGAACGGCCGGAGGATCGGGCTGTAAAGGCCGACGGCTTAACGTCAGGAGCAGCACGCTCCGAAAGCTTGGCCGGGCAAGTCTACGCGCAGTTTCGCCGGAACGAGCGCAAGCTGACGACATCTGTGCGTCTGACCCAGTTGGCGCTGCTGATCTTGTTTTTCACGGGCTGGGAAACGGCGAGCCGATTGCAGTGGATTGACGGGCTTCTCTTCAGCTCTCCGACGCGCGTGTGGGGACTGCTGGTTGAGAAAACGGCGGACGGTACGCTGCTTGTGCATACGTGGACGACCGTGTGGGAGACGATCGTCGGCTTCATGCTCGGCACGCTTCTCGGCACCGCAATCGCTGCGCTCATCTGGTATTCGCCGTTTCTCTCCTGCGTGCTCGATCCCTATATCGTCGTCCTGAACAGCCTGCCCAAGGTGGCGCTCGGACCTTTGTTTATCGTTGCGCTCGGCCCGGGCATGCTGTCGATCATCGCGACAACGCTCTCAATCACCGTAATCATCACGATTCTGGTTGTGTATAACAGCTTCCGCGAAGTGGACCCGAATCTGCTCAAGGTAGTACGGATTTTCGGGGGAAACCGGAGCACGGTTTTCCGAAAGGTAATTTTGCCTGCTTCGTATCCGACGATTGTATCCACACTCAAAGTAAACGTGGGGCTCTCCTGGGTCGGGGTCATCGTCGGCGAGTTTCTCGTTTCCAAGGACGGGCTCGGCTATTTGATCATCTACGGCTTTCAGGTGTTCAATTTTACGCTTGTGATCGGCAGCGTTCTTCTGATTGCCGTAGTCGCGACCTTCATGTACCAAGCCGTTGTCTATTTGGAAAGGAAGCTAACGGTACAATCGTGAAAAGATCCCAAAAACAAAAGATTATCGACAAACGAGCTCGACTCGTTGAGGATTTTGTCGAAAAACGGTAAAATGTGGGTACCTTATCTGTATAAGAATTTTTAGCGACTATGATCGTTGTCGAAGCGAGGAACGCAGCCTATGGGATTTCGAGTCATCAAAACCGCACTGGCGGTTATCGCATCCATTTTTTTGGCGCAGACGCTCGGATTGCAGTCCCCCCTTTCGGCGGGGCTGCTCGCGGTGTTAGGCGTCGATGTAACGAAAAAGAGAGGACTTCAGACGTCGTTTCAGCGCATTGCCGCCTCGATTGTCGGGTTGTTTTTCGGCGTCGGGCTGTTTTGGGCGCTTGGCTTTCACGTGTGGGTGATCGGCGTGTTTATTTTGGTGCTGTACCCGATTTTGAGCCGGTTAAAGCTGAAGGAAGGCATTGTTACCGGCTCAGTCGTCATGTTCCATGTGTTCGCCTCCGGGCGGGTCAGCGCGGAGCTGCTGCTGAACGAGATCGCCCTGCTCCTTGTGGGGCTCGGCACGGCGACGCTGATCAACATTGGCTATATGCCGAGAGAGGACAAGCTGCTGCAGGAATACAAGCAGCGGGTGGAGCAGCTTTTCTCGCAAATATTTTTGGAACTCTCGCATCATCTGCGAGACAACGACTACATATGGAGCGGTGCGGAGCTGCTGGAGGCGGACGATACGATCCATAAGGCGATTCAAGCCGCCCAGCGTGCGAACGAGAACGATTTGTTCGCCGAGGGACCCAACTGGTCGGTTTACTTTTACATGAGGGAACGGCAGCTGGACGCGATCCAGCGAATGGTGCAGCTCGTCGCTCGCATCTACCAGACGCTGCCGCACGGCGAGCTGTTGGCTCTGGTATTCGACGGGCTGACGGAGGATGTCAAGGTACCTTATTATACGGGGCGGAGCGAGAAAAAGCTGAACGAGCTGGAGAAGCAATTCCGATCCATGCCGCTGCCGGCCACGCGGGAGGAATTCGAGGTTCGCGCCGCGCTGCTGCAGCTGGTTGAAGAGCTGAAAGTATACTTGTCCGTCGCCAAAAAAGAAAAGCGGCCCATGGAGGAACCGCTGGGGAGAGCCTGATTCTGTTAACCTTCCGACAAACGTAAAATATGATAAAAAAGTTATCACACTAGGCCAACGTCCTGCATACAATTCTAATGAATGATTGTATGGAGGAGGTTAAAAGGATGTCATTAGATAAAGATTTGCAGTGCAGAGAGATCTATACGAAGGCTGTCTGTGGCAAAGGACGCAAATTTTCGCAAGTAACGAACACGGTCACTCCGCCTCATGCTCCGACCAGTATTCTGGGTGCTTGGATTATCAACAACCAATACGATGCGGTAAAGTCGGGGGAAAATGTGGAAGTGGTAGGTACTTACGACATCAATATTTGGTATTCGTACGACCGGAATACCAAGACGGATGTCGCGAAAGAAACCGTTTCTTATGTGGAAGTGGTGCCGCTCCACTACCTCGATAAGAAGCATAAACCGTCGACGGCCGAAGTGGCGGCGGTCGCAACGCAAGAACCGAACTGCGTGGAAGCCAGCATCTCCTCGCACGGAGATAACGTGCTGATCCGCGTCGAGCGGGAGTTCAAGGTTGAAATGTTCGCCGAAACGAAGGTGTGTGTCGTTGTCTGCCCGAACGGCTGCGACGAATACGACGACAAGCATGTGGACTTCGGCGGCGTGGACGACGGCGATTTCGAGGATCTCGATCCCGATCTGCTTGATGAGGAATTGAACTGATATGTTGTTAATATATGCCGAACGGTTGCAGGTTGGAGAGGGCGTTTGCCCTCTTTTTTGTTGATCGGTCCCAATTATTTTTTGCCCTAAGAACGGGCCATGCGTAAGCCAGAAATGATTCTGAATGGAGGAATCGGTATGCGCGCATTTTTGCTGCACTCCGGCGAGCCGACGCTCGGTCTGCTGCTGGAGCGGCTTCGCATTCCGCACGGAACGAAAGTGCCGGAAGGAGGCGAAAGGCCGGACGTTACGATCCATTGGGGCACCTATCATCCGGACCGCGGAGACAGAGAGGTGCTGCAACCGGTGAAAAGCATACTGCTGGCGTCGAACGCGCATCGCGCTGCGGAGCTGCTGAAGCTGCACGGGATCGATTGTATCCTGGAAAAACAAGAGGCAGACGGCGGAGTGCGCCGTCAAGACAACCGCTGGTCGCACCGGTTCGTCGTACCGGTGTTTCATCTGCAGGCGCTCTCCCTGTTCCATAAGCCGCAGACTGTATTTTACGGAAGCCAGGCAAGGAAGAGCCTTGCGGCACGTGAAGAGAACGAAGCCGATTATACGGAAATCGGGCGGGAGCAGCCGAGCTATTACGGCGCGAAAGCGAGGCGCGAAGCGGTAAAAGCGATCTATGCGCTTGGACTTGATTACGGCGTCGTAAGAGTCGGGGTCAAGCCGGACGGGGCCCTTGCGGTGCGCGGCGTGGAGGCGGTGCCGCTCTTGACTCCGCGGCTGGCCGAGCTGTTCGCGGAAGCGATGAACCGATACGGCGAGCTGCCGGAAGAAGAGACGGCCGTGAAACACGAGGACGTCATGCTGGGCGCGGACCCGGAGTTTCTGCTGCTTAACCGGCAGGGGAAGGTGACGCTCGCCTCCCGGTTTGCGGAGAAGGACGGACCGTTCGGCTGCGATTCGATCATCCTGCCCGGACGAAGAAAACTATTCGCGCTCGCCGAGCTGCGTCCGCAGCCAAGCACGGATGTACGCGAGCTGGTTATTCATTTGCACCGGACGATGCAGCTTGCGGCCAAACGAATCTCCGATACCGAACTAGTTTGGGTGGCGGGCGGCATGCCGGTCCGCGGTTTTCCGCTGGGCGGCCATATTCATTTCAGCGGCGTGGAACTGTGCAGCCGGCTGCTGCGTGCTTTGGACAACTTTGTGGCGCTGCCGCTGACGCTGCTGGAGGGAGAAACGACGGGAGCGCGTAAGCCGCGGTACGGATTTCTCGGCGACTTTCGCCGTCAGAAGCACGGCGGCTTCGAATATCGCGTGCTGCCAAGCTGGATGGTATCGCCTGCGGTGACGAAGGGCGTGCTGGCGCTGGCCAAGCTTGTGGCCGGGAACGACCGCGCGCTGAAGCAGCGGCCTTTGTCCGACCCGGAAGTTGTCAAGTCATATTACCGCGGCGACAAGGAGCGTATCCGGCTGCTCCTGCCATCGCTCTGGAGAGATTTGGAGAGAATACCGGAGTATGGGCGGTATGAAAGCTATTTATTGCCGCTACGGCGCATGATGCTCCGGATGAAATCGTGGAACGAACGCGAGGATATCCGGCCCAAGTGGAAAATCTCTCCCTTCCGATAGAGGATGGGAGTTCTCTAGCAATTCATGTTATAATGATGAAATGCTAGAGTAGTATGATACATATGGCAGCGAAAACGTGAAAACGCAAGCAGGCAGTTGGAGGATGAAGCATGGCCAAATATACGCCAATGATCGAACAATATCTTTCTGTAAAGGCGCAGGCGCCGGACGCCTTTTTGTTTTTTCGTTTGGGCGATTTCTATGAAATGTTTTTCGATGACGCGGTTCTGGCCGCGCGGGAGCTCGAAATTACGCTGACCGGCCGCGACGGCGGCGGGGAAGAGCGCATCCCGATGTGCGGGGTGCCCTACCATTCGGCGGAAAATTATATTGCGCGCTTGATTGAAAAAGGGTACAAGGTCGCCATTTGCGAGCAGGTCGAGGACCCTGCGGAAGCCAAAGGCGTCGTGCGCCGCGAAATTGTCCGGATCGTGACGCCGGGGACGGTGATGGATGCCCGCTCGCTCAGCGAGACGGTGAACAACTATATCGTCGCGGTCGTCTTTTCCGGCGGCGGGTACGGCTTTGCCGCTTGTGACATTTCCACCGGCGAGCTGTATGTGACGCGGCTTTCGGGTTCGTTCGAGCTGCTGCTCGACGAGCTGAATGCTTACAATCCATCGGAGCTGCTCGGCAGCGAGGCGGTGCTGGAGCAAATCCGCGGCAGTTCATCCGCTTGGCTAAAAACCGCGGTCATGACGCCGCGTGAGCCAGCACCCGGAGGCGGCTTGCCGCCGGAAGAACTGTTCTCGGAGAAGCAGCTGGCGTCCTTGCCGGAAAGCGGCCGGGAAACGCTCGCGCTTCTGATGGGTTACTTGCAGGAAACGCAAAAGCGTTCGCTATCGCATATCAAGCATATCCGGGTCTACGAGCCGAATCAGTACATGGTGATGGACCCGTTCACCCGCCGCAATCTGGAGCTGGTGGAAACGGTCCGCGACCGTTCCAAGAAAGGGACGCTGCTCTGGCTGCTGGACAATACCGTCACAGCGATGGGCGGGCGGCTGCTCCGCCGCTGGATCGAGAAGCCGCTGATGAACGCGGCGCACATCAACGACCGCCTGGAAGCGGTGGACCGGCTGTATAACCAGTTAATCGTGCGGGATGAGCTGAAGCAGGCGCTCAAGGAAGTGTACGACCTGGAGCGCCTTACGGCGCGCATCGCGTACGGCAGCGCCAACGCGCGCGACTTGGTCGCGCTCAAGGTGTCGCTGCAGCAGGTGCCTGCGCTCCGTCAGCAATGTGAAGCAAGCGGCTCCCGCACGCTTGCGGCTTTGGCGGCGCGGATCGATCCGTGCCAGGATCTGATGACGTGGATTGCGGAAGCGATTGTGGACGAGCCGCCCGTCTCCGTGCGCGACGGGGGGATGATCCGGACCGGGCTCAGCGCCCGCCTCGACCAATTGCGCGAAGCGAGCGCGAACGGCAAGCAGTGGCTTGCCGAGCTGGAGAAGCAGGAGCGGGAGCGGACGGGCATCAAATCGCTAAAGATCGGCTACAACAAAGTGTTCGGTTATTTTATCGAGGTGACCAAATCGAATTTATCCCAGCTTGAAGAAGGCCGGTACGAGCGGAAGCAGACGCTGACCAACGCCGAGCGGTTTGTGACGCCTGAGCTGAAAGAGAAGGAAGCGCTGATCCTCGAAGCGCAGGAAAGCATGGTCGATCTCGAGTACGAGCTGTTCGTGGGTCTGCGGGACCAGCTCGCTTCGTATATTCCGCGTTTGCAGCAGCTGGCCGAGCTGATCGCGACCGTGGACGTGTATCAGTCGCTCGCTCACGTGAGCGCTTCGAACCGATTCACCCGCCCGGAAATCGGCGACTTTTACGCGCTGGAAATCGAGGAGGGGCGTCACCCGGTTGTAGAAGCCGTGCTGGAGGACGGCGTGTTTATCGCCAACGAGACGAAGCTGACCCGCGAAGACGGCAACATGCTGCTGATCACCGGTCCGAACATGGCCGGGAAAAGCACGTACATGCGTCAGGTAGCGATGATATGCCTGATGGCGCAGATCGGCTGCTTCGTTCCGGCGAAGCGGGCGAAAGTGCCGGTCATCGACCGGATTTTCACGCGTATCGGGGCGGCGGACGATCTGATCGGCGGCCAAAGCACGTTCATGGTCGAGATGATGGACATTCAAGTGATGACCGAAAAAGCGACGGAGCGAAGCTTGGTCATCATCGACGAATTGGGCCGGGGCACCTCGACCGGAGAAGGGATGTCCATCGCGCAGGCGGTCATCGAATTTCTACACGATAAAATCGGCTGCAAAACACTCGTCTCGACGCATTTTCACGAGCTGGCGCATCTGGAGGAAAGCCTTGACGGCTTGCGCAATTACTGCATGGCGGTCAAGGAAAGCGGCAAGCAGGTCACGTTCCTGCGCCGTCTGATCCGCGGGGCTGCCAGCACGAGCTACGGCATCTATTGCGCGCAAAGCGCCGGCCTGCCCGCCAGCATCATCGAGCGCTCTTACGAGCTGCTGCATACGTTCGAAGCGCGGACGGAGCTGCTGCAAGGCCGGCTTCAACAGGCGGCTGGCAGCGCGAATATACCGGCGGCATGGAACGTGAATGGGCAAGATGCAGGAGAACCCAAAACGGAGGCTCCAAAAGGAGCGGGTACGATCGCAGAAGCTTCCGCTTCGGATGCGCAAGCGGGCGTCCGTTACGCTGTGGAAGCCGCCGCCCCGGTCACGCAGCTTCAAGCGGAGCGGCTGGACGCGGCGACGAAGGAGCCGGAAGTAGGGGATATCGTGCAGCTCAGCTTGTTCGCTGTGCACGAAGCAAAGCCGGAGAAGCTGACCAAGCGCGACGCTAAAGCGGACAAAGTGCTGGAGCAGCTGCGCTCGGCCGATTTAATGAACATGACGCCGATGACGGCGATGAATTTTTTGTACGAGTTGAAGAAACAGCTGCCTAATTAAGTCTAATCCATTACTTCGAGAAGAGGAACCGTTGATGAATATTTCCAAAAAATTTCCAAAATGGCGCCGACAAACCGTCTCGACGATGCTGGCGTTAACTCTGCTGATTCCTGTCGCTTCGCCGGTGCTCGCGGCAGATGCCAAGTCGCCGGCTGCCGAACGGATGGCCGAAGTGCTGGACGCGCTGGAGAAAAACCATGTAAGCGGACCGAAGGCGGACAAGCTTTCCGAAACGGGCATCCGGGCGATGGTAGAGTCGCTGGGCGACCCTTATACGCAGTATTTCACAGCGGAGCAGCTGCAATCGTTCGAGGACGCGGTCCAAAATCAATATGTCGGCATTGGCGTACGGGTAGGCATGGAGGAGGAAGGCGTATACGTGGCGGACGTATTCGCCGGTTCTCCGGCGAAGGAAGCCGGGATGCTCCGGGGCGACATCATCGTGAAGGTCGGCGACGAACCGACGGCCGGCAAGAAGATCGACGAAGTGACGTCCAAAATATTGGGCCCGGTCGATACGGAAGTCCGGTTGCAGGTATTGCGCGACGGGCAAACGAAAGAGCTGACCGTCAAACGGAAAAAGGTGCAGATTCCGACGGTCGTTGCCAAGCGGTTCCAGAACGTTGGATATATCAGCATCGCCAGCTTCTCCAGCGATGCAGCCGAGCTGGCCAGCAAGGAGCTGAGCGCGCTTAAAGCGCAAGGCATCCAAAGTCTGATCGTCGATTTTCGCGACAATCCGGGGGGGTTGCTTGAAACCGCGCAGCAGCTTGCCCGTCTGTTCGTGAAGCAGGGAACGCTTATTCATACGCGCGACCGCAACGGCGTCGATCAGCCGGTCGAGTTCGCGAACGGGACGACGCAGCCGTTCCCCGTCTTTTTCCTGGTGAACGGGAACAGCGCGAGCGCCTCGGAGGTGTTGACGGGAGCGCTGCAGGATTACGGCGCGATTACGGCGATCGGCACGAAAACGTTCGGTAAAGGCAGCGTACAAAGCGTTATTCCGCTGAAATCGGGCGGCGCAATCAAAGTGACGTTCGAGGAATACTTGACGCCCAAGCTGCGCAAGGTGAACCAGGTCGGCCTTGAGCCGGATAAAAAAGTCGAAGGCGCGATGGCGCAGCTGTTGACGGCGATTCGCGCCGCAGGCGCCAGCCGGATCGACTTGACGCTCGACCGGCACAGCGCGACGGTGAACGGCACGGAAGTGCAGGAATCCTTCGACGTTATTCGCGAGAATGGACAAACCTATGTTCCGGCCCGTGTGCTGGCAGCTCTTCTGGGCGCGAGCGTTGAGTGGAACGAAGCCGCAAGATCGGTTCAGCTTGTAGCGGGAGATGCCAAAACTTCGTACACGCCGGCTGCGGCCGATTTCGTGCTCAAGAACGGCACCGGCTACCTCAACGCAGCGAAGACGGCCGCAGCCTTTAGCGGTCTGAGCTGGAAGGACGACGGCAAGACGTTGACGCTGGGCGCTAACTGATTGTCAGAACGGGCCCTGTAAAGCAGCCGGATTCCGTTTCCTTGGCAGGATTCCGTTATGCGGAGAAGGTAGCGTCCGGAATCGTGCCGTGCACGTATCGACTTTGATTGGCCGGACTTTTAAGGAGACCTGTTTATGGGTAAAATAAACATTTTAGACGAACACATTGCGAACCAGATTGCGGCGGGCGAGGTGGTCGAACGTCCGTCCTCCGTCGTGAAGGAATTGGTGGAAAACGCGATCGACGCCGGAAGCACGAGAATCGACGTCGCGATCGAGGAAGGCGGGCTGGAGCTGATCCGCGTAACCGATAACGGCTCCGGCATGGAACCGGACGATTGCGAGACGGCTTTCTTCCGTCATGCGACAAGCAAAATTGCGAGCACGCAGGATTTGTTCGCGATCCGCACGCTCGGCTTCCGGGGCGAGGCGCTGCCGAGTATCGCCGCGGTGTCGAAGGTAGAGTGCCTGACTTCGCCGGATACGAGCGGACTTGGTTGCCGTTTTGTTATTGAAGGCGGCACTATCCGCACGAAAACGGAAGCGACGGCTCCCCGGGGAACGGATGTTGCGGTGCGGGAGCTGTTTTACAATACGCCTGCGCGTCTAAAATACATGAAGACGATCCAGACGGAGCTCGGACACGTGACCGATTATATTTACCGGCTCGCGCTCGCGCATCCCAGGATCGCCTTTACGCTGAAGCATAACGGACATACGCTGGTGCAAACGCTCGGCAACGGCGATTTGCTCCAGGCGATCGCTGCGATATACGGCACGACTGTTGCGAAAAGCATGCTGCCGATCCGCGGGGAAACGCTCGATTACCGGCTGGACGGCTATATCGCCAAGCCGGAGCTGACCCGGGCGAACCGCGCCGGCATCTCGACGGTAATCAACGGCCGCTACATCCGCAACTATCCGATGGTTCAGGCGCTGCTGCAGGGGTACCATACACTGCTGCCGATCAACCGGTTCCCGGTTGCGGTGCTGCATGTGCAGATGGACCCGACGCTGATCGACGTCAACGTCCATCCGGCGAAGCTGGAGGTGCGCTTCAGCAAGGAAGCGGAGCTGATGCAGCTCGTTGAGCGCGAGGTGCGCGAGACGCTCGGGAAGCAGCGGCTGATCCCGGCCGCAAGCATGCCTGCGGCCAAACGGCCGCAGGAGGCGGTCGTGCAGGAGCAGCTGGAGCTGTACCGGCCGCAGGCGCCGCAAGTGCAGGCATCGGCTGCCGGGCAGCCCGCCGGGACGCGGATGCCGGGCGCCGCCGCTCCCGCGGAGCGCTGGAGCGCATCGGCGCCGGCCGCCGCAAGCGCCTCGCTGTGGGCGCAGCCGCCCGAGCGCAGCGGCAGCGCCGCAGACGCTGGCGGGCCGCCGCTGCGCTCCGCGTTCGCGGGCCCCGCGGCGCAGCCGGGCGCGGAGCGCGAGCGGCTAGCGCCGAGCGAGACGGCGGCGGCCTCGGAGGCGCTGCTGCGCGCGATGACGCCGCAGGCGGAGCAGCCTCCGGCGCTGCCGGATTTTCCGAAGCTGCACCCGATCGGGCAGCTTCACGGCACGTACATCGTCGCACAGAACGAGGAAGGACTGTTCCTGATCGACCAGCATGCGGCGCATGAGCGGATCAATTATGAGCATTATTACGAAAAATTCGGCAATCCCGCGGAAGCGAGCCAGGAGCTGCTTGTGCCGCTGACATTGGAATTCACCGCAATTGAAGCGGCGAAGCTGGCCGACCGCTTGCCGCAGCTGGAGCAGGCGGGCGTTTATCTGGAGCCGTTCGGCGGGGCTTCGTTCCTCGTCCGCGCGTATCCGCATTGGCTGCCTTCGGGTGAGGAGCAAGCGCTTATCGAAGAAATGATCGAATGGCTGCTCGGCGAGAAAAAGCAGGTAGACATCGGCAAGCTGCGCGAAAAAGCGGCGATCATGTGCTCCTGCAAAGCTTCGATCAAGGCGAACCAAAGCATCGGTCTGCTGGAAATCGAGACGCTGCTCGACCGGCTGGCGGGCTGCCGCAATCCGTATACGTGTCCGCACGGAAGACCTATTGTCGTGAGCTTTTCGACCTACGAGCTGGAAAAAATGTTTAAAAGGGTGATGTAGTTGTTCGTTACCACCTCCTATGACCCGAATCCCGCTCAGCTGAGCGAGGCGGAGACGCTGGCGCGCGCGCTTGGCGGGCGCTGCATCCGGCGGCGGCGGATGACGCTGGCCCAGCTGCGGGAGCGGTACGGGGATGAGGATATTTTGCTGATCTCGAAAGAGCGGATCGAATACCATCACGAACAGCGGCTGCCGCTGTTTTTTCATCCCAGCACGGCGGCGGTCCGGATCAAAAGACTGCTGAACGGCGAGACGGACCCGCTGCTGGTGCTGGCCGGCGTTCGCCTTGGGGACCGGATTATCGATTGTACGGCGGGGCTTGGCTCGGACGCCATCGTTTTCTCGTTTGCGGCGGGACCCGATGGAGTGGTGACGGCGCTGGAAACGGCGCGGGTACCGTGCTTTTTATTGGAACAAGGTCTTAAGACCTACCATTCGAAGGTGCCCGGACTGAATGAAGCGATGCGCCGCATAGAGGTGATCCGTCAGGATCATACCGAGTATTTGCGTGCGCTGCCGCCGGACAGCGCCGATCTGGTGTATTTCGATCCGATGTTTCGCAAGCCGATCACGGAATCGAGCTCGATCAAGGCGATCCGCGGCATAGCCGACGACCGGGCGCTGACGGAAGAAGCGATGGCGGAAGCGCAGCGGGTTGCTCGCCGGGCGGTCGTGATGAAGGAGCATCGGGACAGTCAGGAATTCGACCGGCTGGGCTTCGCGGAAGTGCACCGGTCTTCTACCAAAATAGCTTACGGAGTGATAAGATGCTGACAGAGACGGACCGGCATCGGCCGAAGCTGCTTGTGCTGGTCGGCCCGACCGCCGTCGGTAAAACCAAGCTGAGCTTGACGCTGGCCGAAGAATACAACGCGGAAATTATTTCCGGAGATTCGATGCAGGTGTACCGCGGGATGGATATCGGGACGGCCAAGGCTTCGCCGGAGGAGCTTACCCGGGTCAAGCATCATATGATCGACATCCACGATCCGGATCATCCGTTTTCGGTTGCGGAATTTCAAGAACGGTGCGTATCGCTGATTCGGGATATCGATTCCCGTGGAAAGCTGCCGTTTATTGTCGGAGGAACGGGTCTTTATGTCGAATCGGTTTGCTACGATTACCGGTTCAGCGAAGGGGGCTCGGACGAGGCTTTTCGCGCGGAGCAGGAAGCTTATGCCGAAGCGTTCGGCGCGGAAGTGCTGCACGAGCGGCTGCGTCAGATCGATCCGGAATCGGCGCAGCGCCTGCATCCGAACGACAGGCGGCGCATTATCCGGGCCCTTGAGATTTTTCACATGACCGGGGAGCGGCTTTCTGACCAGCTTAAAACGCAAAAAAAACAGACCCCTTACGAATTGTGTATCGTCGGGTTGACAATGGATAGAGCTTTACTATATAAACGTATTGAAGAGCGAATCGATCTCATGCTGGAGCAAGGGCTGGTCGAGGAGGTTCGGGGGCTTCTGGCGAAAGGTTACGGACCGTCGTTCGTTTCCATGCAGGGGCTTGGCTATAAGGAGATTGCGGCGTACTTGCAGGGAGAGTATTCTTTGGAAGGTGCCGTCGATTTACTGAAGAAGAACACGCGTCATTTTGCAAAACGTCAGCTTTCCTGGTTCCGGCATATGAAGGACATCGCTTGGGTGGATATGAGTGAAATGGAAGGATTTACTACCCAACTGAACCAGATTCGTGCTATAATAGCAGACAAGCTAACATTTGGCGTTAACCATTTTTGAGGGGGCCCATTGATGAACAAGTCAATCAACATTCAGGACACGTTTTTGAACCAATTGCGCAAGGAGAATATTCCGGTCACCGTTTATTTGACCAATGGATTTCAAATTCGCGGCGTGATTCGCGCGTTCGATAACTTTACGATCATTATCGACAGCGAAGGACGACAGCAGATGGTGTACAAGCATGCGATTTCGACCTTTACGCCGCAGCGTTCGGTATCGCTCATGCAGCAGGAAAGCAGCGCCGAATAGCGGATTTTTGGCTGGCGGCAGAACTTGGAAGCGGAAGGAGCAACTTTTTCGGCTTTCCGTACGTCTATGGATACGAAGCATAAGAGCAACCCGGCTCGTTAGGGTTGTTCTTTGTTTAGTAAGCCTTGATGCAGGTTAAACAGGCTGTGCATTGTACACAGACACAGAAAGGAAGTCGGGGCATGACGGGAAGAAACAGCAGAACACCGGGCCAAGCACCGAAGGAGAAGAAACCGACATCATCCGCAAAACCGAAGAAAAAGAAGAAGAAGATCACCTTAGGCAAAGTTCTGGCATGGACGTTTGTCGTCGGCGCGCTGGCCGCCATTTGCGGGATGGGGGTATACATCTTCGTCTTGGTGAACGGAGCCAATATCTTAAGAGACAACATCGGCAAATTGAATTTCAGCGAAGCGTCGATCATTTATGATGCGGGTGGGAATGAAGCGGGCGTTTTGAAGGTGGAGAACCGGGAAAATGTCGACCCGGCCGAGATTCCCGCCTTGTTGAAGCAGGCGTTCATTGCCACGGAAGACCAACGCTTTGAACAGCACCAGGGCGTCGATTTGTTTTCCGTCGGACGCGCTCTCGTGAAGGATGTTGTCGCGCGAAGCATGGTCGAGGGCGGGAGTACAATCACGCAGCAGCTCGCCAAAAACGTATTTTTAAGCTCGGACAAAACGTTCTTCCGCAAGGCGACGGAAATGTCCATTGCGCTTGCGCTTGAAAGAGAATATAAGAAAGACGAAATCATAACTTCTTACTTGAACCGGATTTATTTCGGCAACCGGGCGTATGGCGTGAAAGCCGCTTCCAAAGCGTATTTCGGGGTTTCCAATCTGAATGACTTGAAGCTATGGCAAATGGCTACGCTCGCGGCCATGCCGAAAGCGCCGAACACGTACAATCCGATCTCGAACCCGGATAAATCGAAGGATCGCCGGGCGGTTGTGCTTAAGCTGATGGAGGAGCAGGGCTACATTACGGGGGCCCAGCGCGCCGAAGCCGCTGCCGCAGAGTACGTGCCTCAGGCGAATACGGCCAAATCGCAGTACCAGACGTACATCGATTACGTTCTAAAGGAAGCGCGGGATATGTATAAGATCGAGGAGGACGATTTGCTGCGGGGCGGGTACAAAATTTATACGACGCTTGACCCGAACGCCCAGCAAATTATGGAGCAGACGTATGCGAACGACAAGCTATTCCAAAAGGATGGACCAGAGCAGAAAATGCAGAGCAGCATGGTCATCCTGAACAATGAGGACGGCGGCATTGTCGCGATGATCGGAGGCCGGGATTACGTTACCCGCGGCCTGAATCGCGCAGTCGCTCAGCCGCGGCAGCCGGGCTCGTCGTTCAAGCCGCTTGTCGCTTTTGCGCCAGCCATCGAAACCGGCAAGTACAATCCGTACAGCAGGCTGCCCGACGTGCAGAAATCGTATAACGGTTATTCGCCCCGCAACTACGACGGGGTATACCGCGGCGAAGTGAGCATGTTCGATGCGGTCAAGAAGTCGATGAACCTTCCGGCCGTCGACCTTTTGAACCAGATCGGCGTCAAGACAGGAATCGATTTCGTCAAAAAATTGGGTATTGAGCTCGATGATAAAAACGACCGAAACCTGGCGATTGCGCTTGGCGGTTTGAACAAAGGCGTAACGACGCTGCAAATGGCGCGGGCCTACAGTGCCTTCCCGAACAACGGAAATTTGCCAACCGCGCACGCCATTACCAAAATCGTCGCAGGCGACGGTAATGTCACCCCATTCAAAGGAGAAACCAAGTCCGTCATGAGCGCGAAGACGGCTTGGTATATGACCCAGCTCATGCAGGGCGTCGTCGAACCGGGCGGTACCGGAACCGCGGCGAAGTTCAATCGCCCTGTGGCAGGCAAGACAGGTTCCACGCAGCTCGATATCAAAGGGCTGGAAAAATATAACCGTGACCTGTGGTTCGTCGGTTATACGCCGGAATGGACGGCGGCCGTGTGGATGGGCTTCGATAAAACGGATTCGAAGCATTATGTTTCGATGAGCAGCGGCAGCGCCGGCGTTATTTTCAAGGAGGTCCTGCAAAAAGCGCTGACCAAACGCCCGATGACCTCTTTCAAGCGGCCGGACGGCATCAAGGATCTGACCGCGCCTCCGAAAGGAATCGCCGATTTGAAGGCCGAGCATGTTGTGATGGGCGGGAATTCGAAGGTACAGCTCAAATGGAGCGGCGTTGGCGACAATATTACGTACCAGATCTTCCGCAAAGACAGCAAGATGTCCGACTTCCCGGCAGAGCCAGTAGAAAGTACGACGACGACGGATTTTTCGGAGTACATTTCTCAACCGGATACGTATGAATATGTCGTAGTGCCTTACAACGCCGAGAATAATACGACCGGTGGGCGATCGAACGTGGCTTCCGTCAAGGTCGATGTGGTCGGTGGGAATCCGCTCGACCCGCTGCACCCGGGAACCGATCCGAACGGCAAGCTTGACCCGAATTCGCCAGGAGGCAAACCGGGAACGAATCCGCCGGGGACTGAACAACCGGGGAACGACGGAACGGGAACCGATCTGCCGGGCCAAGGACAGCGTCCTGACCAGGAAGGCGGAAATGGGACGGACGCTGGCCCCGGCACGGAACAAGGTACGAAGCCCGGTACAGGGCAGGGCGGAAGTACACGACCCGGTGGCGAGACTACGCAGCCGGGAGGAAGTGCCGGAGCGGGAACGGGACGCCCGGCAACGGAGAGTGAAGCCGGAACCGATACAAGGACAGGAACGGGAGGCGTAAACTCCGGCGCGCAGACGAACGGCAGCAAGGGCCAAGGAACCTCCGGAACGGGCGGCGGAAAAAGCGGTTCAGGAACCGTAAAAGGCACGGACGCGGCAATTGAGGGCTCTTCCAGAGGCGGCGGTGGAGCAGCGGGAGGCACGACTGGTTCCGGCGCTTCGACAGGAACGACGGATAGAGCAGGCGCCGATTCCGCTCCGTCAGGATCGACGACCCAGACGGGACGATAATGCGATCGTGTTGTCCCGCTGTGTGGAAGGATTTTCATTTTTCCGGAAGCTCGTAGTATAATAAAGCATGGTTAAGGCTTGTTTGTATAAATTTTGACTTAAATGGAGTTGAAATCGATCCGATGAATGCAGAAATGGTAAGAAAAACGGCAAAATGGGCATGCGCCGCCGCGCTGCTCGCTATGATTACGACCGGCTGCGGCACGAAGCCCGCTCCGGAAGCCCAGAAAGAGCCCGCTACGAACAGCAACCAGACTGCCGGGCAGACGAACGGCGAATCAGGAGGGAAAACGGGCACCGAGCAGGCTACCAAAAAATCTTGGTCGTCTCCGCCCGCGATGTCCATCGATCCGACCAAATCGTACAAGGCGACGGTCACGACGTCCAAAGGCGCATTTACGATTGAGCTGTACGCCAAGGAAGCGCCGAAGACCGTAAACAACTTCGTTTTTCTGGCGAAGGAAGGCTTCTACGACAACATTACGTTCCACCGGATCATCAAGACGTTCATGATCCAGACGGGCGACCCGCTCGGCAATGGTACAGGCGGACCCGGCTATAAATTTGAGGACGAGCTGAAAACGACGCACAAATACGAGCCGGGAATCGTCGCGATGGCCAATTCCGGGAAAAATACGAACGGCAGCCAATTCTTCATCTGCTCCGGAGAGGACTGCAAATCGTTGAACCAGCGTCCGAACTACACCATTTTCGGTAAAGTGGTTGAAGGCATGGATGTCATCCAGAAGATCGCCGAGACCCCCGTTAAGCAGGGCAGCGAAGCGTCTCCGAGCGTTCCGACCGAGAAAGTGACGATCCAATCGGTTGCGATTACCGAGAAATAAATTGACAGCAGCGTGGCATGCCACGCTGCTTTTGCGTTGATCGGCATTCGTATGGGCGGGCTGGTTTAAAATTAAAAATTCGGAAATGCCGTTGAAATTTGAAACGAAACTCCCCTGTCTCACGTCTATTAAGAAGAGAGTCCAAATGATCAAGCAGCGCTTGGAAGCTCGCTCGCCTAAGGGGAAGTGTCGGGCATGTCGAATCATGAACCGCGTGTTTGCTTGCTGCGACATGGATTTAGCGGCGGACCGTTTGAGCTGGAGCCGCTTGCGGATTATTTTCGGCCGTTGCATGCTTTTTGGACTCATCGAATGAACAGCATAGGGGAGTTTGAGTTGAAAGCTACAGGGTTCAATCATGTGACGATTCGCGTATCCGATTTGTCCAAATCGTTGTTATTTTACGAATCTTTGCTGGGAATGAAGCTCGTTCATCGCGGCCGGTTCGACGTTTATTTGGAATGGGGAAGCGCATGGGTATGTTTGATCGAACGAAGCTATGATTCTTCGGAGAGGCCGAGTTATGGCGTTGACCATATTGCATTTTCGATACTGGAAGAAGATTTTCACGACGCGGCAGCCGAGCTGCAGCGGGCGGGGGTTCCCATCGTTAGGGGACCGCTGGAGCGGGGAGGCGGGTACAGCATCAACTTTCTCGATCCGGACGGTACCGAGCTGGAGCTGTTTACGGGCAGTTTAGCGGAACGTATGAAGGGGTGGTCTTGATGACCGGGGTAAACCGCGTAAAACCGATTGAGCCAAGGCTTCGCCGTACCGTCAGCAAGCTGTTCCGATTCATGCTCGCGGTGGGCGCTGCGGCGCTTTTGTGGGTCGGTTTCATTCAATGGCGGATCGCTTCGCTGCCGGATGAGAAACTGCCGCCGCACGACGTTGGAATCGTGCTGGGAGCGGCCTTATGGCAAACGACGCCGAGTCCGGCGTTAAAGGAACGGCTGGACCGTGCGGTCGAGCTGTACCAAGCCGGTGTTATCCCCCGTATCATCGTATCCGGCGGCTACGACCGTGCGGATTCGCTGCTGACGGAGGCGGAAGGGATGCGCAACTACTTGGTGGAGAAAGGAGTATCGAGCGCATCCATTTATTTGGAAAACGAAGCGCGCAGCACGCTGCAAAATATGCTTTTCAGTCAAAAGATCATGCAGGATCACGGCTGGACTTCGGCGGTTATCGTCACGCATCGCTATCATGCGGTGCGTGCGCTCGATATGGCGCGCTTCCTGGGGTACGAATCCCCTTCCGTATCGCCAATGGATTCCAGTGTGCTTACGATGGCTTGGCACAAGAGCAGGGAAACGCTCGCGTTCACGAAATGGCAGTGGGACAAGATGCGGTCCGTATTCGGATACCGGACGCTAACCTGAGTCTGGCGGGTAATGTAAGGCGGAAGCGGTTTATTTTCCGGGGACAAGCTGGTATAATGTAAGTTACGATCTCCAGATGCGAAGGAGTTGATTGCATTGCCTTTCGGAAACATCGGTATCGGAGGACTTCTTCTGATTGTCATCGTGCTGTTGTTGCTTTTCGGCCCGTCCAAGCTACCGGAGCTCGGAAGAGCCTTCGGTCGGACGCTCAGTGAATTCAAGGAATCGACCCGCGGCCTCGTGTCCGGGGATAAAGACGACAGGAAGCCGCAGGACGATAAGAAGGCCTGATCACTCGCGCAAACTCCCTCTACCCTATGCTCGTTACTGAGCTTAGAATAGAGGGAGTTTTTTCGTAGTTCATTTTACGGCTAAAGGTTGCCCATAACGCGCCAACTCGTGAACGATGCGCTTGCCGATGCCTTGACCGCGATGGTGCGGATGAACGACGATATTGAAGAAGTTGGACCATCCGTCTTCAGCGACGGCCGTTCCCATCCCGACATATTGGTCGCGTTCCATAATGCTTACATAGGCGGTCGGAGCCTCGATTCGGGAGAAGAGATTATCGTAAAATTCCAAGAGCTCGGGGGCGAAGCCTTCCAGTGCCAAAAAATGCTTCAGCCAAGAGGCGTCAGGCGATGGTTGGGCAACGGCGCGCAGCGAATTTCCGTGCATGGGCTCCGTCCGCCATATCGCTTGACTCACGTCCGACGTCATCATGAGGCACGGCACTTCTTTTACATATCCCCGGCGTTCGGAATTACTTGAGGCAAGCGCGTCAGCTCAGGAGACCGTACTCACATTAGTTTGCTTCAGAGAGTTATAAATTTTCTTCTGGCCGACTATTAATTAGGGTAGGGGAAGGTGATGAAATGACTCCAGAAACAAACAGGCTCATTACGACGAGAGACCGGCAAATCAATGTTGTTTTCAAGTCAACCTCTCCTGAGCCGCTTTCCGTGCAGGAAAAAGTTGATTCAAAAGACGTCTTGCAAGCCATGGAAGCATTTTCGGATATCTACAAAGAACTGGATAAGATGATCGGCTTAGACGAGATCAAAGAGCTTGTTTTTCAAATTTATGCGATTTTGCAAATCAAGCAATTTCGCTCTCAAGAGGGGCTCCAGGTTAGCTCCAACGTATATCACATGATCTTCGAGGGCAACCCCGGTACGGGAAAAACAAGTGTAGCCAGAATTATCGGGAAGCTATTCAGATCCATGGGGCTGCTCTCCAAAGGACATCTGATCGAAGTGGAAAGAGCGGATTTGGTTGGCGAATACATCGGCCATACTGCCCTGAAGACAAGAGAAATGGTCAAAAAAGCGCTCGGCGGCATTTTGTTTATTGACGAGGCGTACAGCCTGGCTCGAGGCGGAGATAAAGACTTTGGCAAAGAAAGCATCGATTGCTTAGTAAAATCCATGGAGGATCACAAGAACGATTTTATTCTTATTTTGGCCGGTTACCCTAAAGAGATCGAGGATTTTTTAAAGACGAATCCCGGCCTGCCTTCGCGTTTTCCGATTCAGGTTAATTTTCCCGACTACACGATCGACCAATTGATCGAGATCGCGAAGCAAATGGCGGCGGAACGGGAGTATGTTATTCTTCCTGAAGCGATCCAAAAGATCAAGAACCATTTGATGCAGGAAAAGTTACTAAATCTGAACTTCAGCAATGCCCGTCACATTAGGAATCTGATCGAAAAAGCGATCAGGTTTCAGGCTGTAAGGCTGGTTCGAAGGGCACGAAAGCTGACGAAGCAGGATCTGTTGAATCTGACGCATGAGGATTTTCATATCAATGGCAGAACAGAGGAAGAGACCTATTTTAACCTGAAACCGTCGTAGCGGAATGCTGCGCTTTCAAAGCAAGGGTGAGGCCTCATGCCTCTTTTTTTTGCGCTAAAAAGGGACAAGCACTCCGATGATTCAAAGGCGGAAGCGGTTCGTCTGGCGAATTGTGCGTTCGCATTGTTTATATGGTAAAATCGGGTTGATTCGTTTGCTGTGTTTAAAGCCGGAAGGGCTGCTGTTTCGTAAAGCGCAGTATGATTTTGATTTCACGTTTGATTTCGAGGACCGGTCTAATAAATGAGAATATAGGCCAAGGAGGAAGACGCAGGGCGTGGAAAAACAAGGAACAGTCAAAATTTTGGAAGGAAAACATATTTACCTGCGGCCTATCGAAATGGATGACTTGGATGATTATTATGTGTGCTTGTCCGATCCAACAACGAGTAGGTTCACGGGCAGCCACAAAGTGTTTTCGAAACAAACGGCAGCCAGTTGGATTGAAAAAATCTCAAAATTTGATTCAAGCCGTGTGGATCTTATGATTGTTTCCCAAGCGACAGATCGTCTTGTGGGAGAAGTGGTGTTGAATGACATTGATCCGGTAAACCGGAGTGCGAATATCCGGATTGCCATAGCGGGTCAAACGAATCAAGGGAAAGGCTATGGTACGGAAGCGATGCTGCTCATGCTCCATCATGCTTTCGGAACTTTGAATTTGCATAGGGTTGAACTAAGCGTCTATGCTTTTAACGACAGGGCGATTCATGTCTACGAGAAGCTGGGTTTCAAAAGAGAGGGAGTTCAAAGGGATTACTTATATTGGAACCATCAGTACCACGATACGATAAACATGAGCATATTGGAGCATGAATTTCGGGAGCTGCATATGCCAGATCGATTCAACGACGGAGTTTAATTTATTTCAGCCTTGGAGGTTTAGATTTATGAGATCCGAAGATCAAATTAAACGTATGATGATTCAATTGGAACAAATGGCACAACGATTGGATAAGGCGCACAACGAAAATGAAATCAATGAAATTAAAGCAAAGATTGAAATTTTGGAGTGGGTGCTTGATGCGCCAGCCGGTAAGTATCACGCATAACTCGGAGAATCGTCATGAGAAAAACATTGTTCAAGTATTTATAATATTTATAGAAAAAGTTTTATTCCTTGAAGATGAAATTGAAATTGGTTTAAAATTTGGTGGAGGCTGGAACGCACAACCCCAAAGGAGATAAATAAACTTATATGAAAAAAACGATTCACGAAGTAACGGGAGAAATTCAAGACCGTGCGGTGCTGGTCAGTCTGGTCACGCCGCAGCTCAAAAAGCAGGAGATGTACGACCCGGACCATTCGCTTGCGGAGCTGATCAGCTTGGCTGAGACCGCGCAGGTCGAGGTGCTCGGCACGTTGACGCAAAATAAGGAGTATACCGATTCCAAATGGTTCATCGGCAAAGGTAAAGCCGAAGAGCTGAAAGCGATGCTGGAGCAGATCGGCGGCAATACCGCCATCTTCGATCAGGAGCTGTCCGGCGCGCAGGTGCGCAATCTTGAGCAGTTTCTAGATGTTAAAATTATCGACCGGACGCAGCTCATCCTGGACATTTTCGCGCAGCGGGCGAAGACGCGGGAAGGGATCATTCAAGTCGAGCTTGCCCAGCTCAGCTATCTGCTGCCGAGGCTGTACGGACAAGGCAAAAACTTGTCCCGTCTCGGAGGAGGCATCGGGACGCGGGGGCCGGGGGAAACGAAGCTGGAGACGGACCGCCGTCATATCCGAGAGCGAATCTCGGAGCTGAAGCGGCAGCTGCAAGAGGTCGTCAGACACCGCAGCCTGCACCGGGACCGCCGCAAAAAGACCGGTGTGTTTCAAGTGGCGCTGGTCGGCTATACGAACGCCGGCAAATCCACGTTGCTGCGGCAATTGACCCATGCTGACGTATATGTCGAGAACCAGCTGTTTGCGACCCTCGATCTGACTTCGCGCTCGCTTGAACTGCCGGGCGGCATGGAGATCGTCGTTACCGATACGGTCGGATTTATTCAAAATTTGCCTCACGATCTGGTCGCAGCCTTCCGGGCGACGCTGGAGGAGGCTTGCGAGGCGGATCTGATTCTGCATGTCGTCGACAGCTCTTCCGAGATGATGGCGACGCAAATGAAGGTCGTCGATCAAGTGTTGGAAGAACTGGGGGCGCACGGCAAAGAACGCGTAACGGTGTTTAACAAAATCGACCTTTGTTCCCCTGAGCAGAAAGAGCTGCTGACGACCGGCGGGCCATTTGTCCGCATCTCGGCTTATCGGGAAGAAGACTTAAGTCTCCTCGTCGAGCTGATCGAATCCCGGTTCATGGGCACAAGCCGAACCTACCGTATCCCGGCGGACAAAGGGGACCTGATCTCACTCGTTTATCGCGTGGGCGAGGTGCTGGAAAATGAAGTGGATGGGGAAGACATGCGTTTCAAGGTGCGGGTGAATAACAAAGAATACGACAAAATCGGGTATCTGCTCGCCGCTTACGATGAGGCGCGTTCAACGCAAGAGGAACCCAAGGGAGAGACGTTGTAGGATGTTTAAAGAGAAGGTGCTCGGTCTCATGGAGCAGGCCGAGCTGCAGATCGAGGGGATACTGAAAGAGATCGACCGCGTGATCGACCGGAACCAATGGAAGGTCATTCGGTCTTTTCAGAAGCATAAAGTGAGCGATTATCATTTCGCGGGCTCGACAGGCTATGGCTATAACGACCGGGGACGGGAAGTGCTCGATCTGGTGTACGCCGACGTGTTCGGCGCCGAGGCGGCGCTTGTCCGGCCGCATTTCGTTTCGGGAACGCATACGATCGGCACCGCGCTCTTCGGGGTGCTTCGTCCGGGAGACGAGCTGATGATGATGACCGGACGGCCCTACGATACGCTGCATAAAGTAATCGGCAAGCCGGGAGACGGGCACGGCTCGCTTCAGGATTGGGGTATTGCTTACCAGGAGGTCGACTTGCTGGAGGACGGGTCCCCGGATTTTGCCGCGGTTGCGGAGCGTATTACCCCCCGGACGAAGGTGATCGGCATTCAACGTTCCCGCGGGTACGCTTGGCGTCCGTCGTTCACCGTAGCGCAAATCGGAGAGATGGTGCGGTTTGTCAAAGAAATCAAGCCGGACGTCATTGTATTTGTGGACAACTGCTATGGGGAATTTACGGAGCTGACCGAACCGACAGAGGTCGGCGTCGATTTGATGGCTGGCTCGCTGATCAAAAATCCCGGCGGCGGTCTTGCGGCTACGGGAGGCTACATCGCGGGCAAGAGCCGCTACGTAGAGCTGGCTTCTTACCGTTTAACTGCGCCCGGTATCGGCGGCGAGGTGGGGGCCATGCTGGGGACGACCCAGGCTATTTTCCAAGGGCTGTTTCTGGCGCCTCATCTGGTCGGGCAGGCCGTCAAGGGATCGGTTTTTGCCGCATCGGTGTTCGAGCAGCTTGGGTTCACGACGCATCCGCGCTGGAACGATCCGCGAACGGATCTGATTCAGGCGGTTCAATTCACGGGGCCTGAGCATTTGATCGCTTTCGTACAGGGGATTCAACAGGCGGCTGCGGTCGATGCCCACGTCGTTCCGGAGCCTTGGGACATGCCGGGGTACGAGCATCCGGTCATTATGGCTGCAGGCACGTTCATTCAGGGAGGAAGTCTGGAGCTTTCCGCGGATGCGCCAATCCGGGAGCCGTACATCGCCTATATGCAAGGCGGGTTAACGTATTCGCATTGCAAAATGGGCGTGCTGACCGCGATCCAAAATATGATGGACCGCGGACTGCTGTCATAACATCGTTTGTCTGTAATTCGATGCGCGGGTGCAGGTCATCCGCGTATTTTTTGTGAGAAAATATACGGTACTATGGGTTGACATAAGGCGAAAACCTTACATAACTTGACACGTTTTTTGAACAAGGTTACAATATCGGTAAGGTTCTAAGTGCTTAGGAGTGATGGTCATGAGTGATGATATCCGCAGGAATATGGCGCTTTTTCCCATCGGCATCGTAATGAAGCTGACCGATTTAACCGCGCGGCAAATCCGGTACTACGAACAGCACGAGCTTGTAATTCCGGCCCGAACAGGAGGCAACCAGCGGTTGTATTCGTTCAACGATGTCGAGAGACTGCTCGAGATTAAAGACTTGATTGAAAAGGGAGTCAACATCGCCGGGATCAAGCAGGTTCTGCTGCCGGTCGACAAAAACTCCGAGGAAGCGACCGTCTTGAACGAGCAAACCGAGGTCAAACGTCGGGAAATGACCGATACGCAGCTGCACAAAATGCTTAAGCAGGAGCTGTTGGTCGGCGGCAAGCGTCCAAATCAGGTATCGCTGATACAGGGCGAATTATCCCGCTTTTTCCGCAAGTAAGGTTGTTTTGGGGCCTGTTTCGGTAGCGCTTTCGCGCCTGTCCGGACAACGCTCCGTTAATTTGGCTCATAGTTTAAGGAGGAGATTGTACAGTGACGGATAAACAATACACCAAGGAAGACATTCTACGCATCGCTAAGGAAGAAAATGTAAGATTCATCCGCCTGCAATTTACCGACCTGCTCGGTACGATTAAAAATGTGGAAATTCCAGTGAGCCAGTTAGAGAAAGCTCTCGACAACAAAATGATGTTTGACGGTTCTTCCATCGAAGGCTATGTTCGTATCGAAGAATCCGATATGTACTTATACCCGGATCTGAATACTTGGGTCGTCTTTCCATGGGTGACGGAAGACCGCGTTGCCCGCTTGATTTGCGATGTGTACCTGCCGGACGGCCGGCCGTTCCCGGGCGATCCGCGCGGCATTCTGAAATCGATGCTGAAGGAAGCCGAGGAAATGGGCTTCAGCTCGATGAATGTCGGTCCGGAGCCGGAGTTTTTCTTGTTCAAAACCGATGAAAAAGGCAACCCGACGATGGAACTGAATGATCAAGGCGGTTATTTCGATCTCGCTCCGACGGACTTGGGAGAAAACTGCCGTCGCGAAATCGTTCTGACGCTGGAGGAGATGGGCTTTGAAATCGAAGCGTCTCACCATGAGGTGGCTCCGGGCCAGCACGAAATCGACTTTAAATATGCGGACGCCATCAAAGCGGCCGACCAGATTCAAACATTTAAGCTCGTTGTTAAAACGATCGCCAGACAGCATGGCTTGCATGCTACCTTTATGCCGAAACCGCTGTTCGGCGTGAATGGCTCCGGAATGCATTGCCACCAATCGCTGTTCCGCGGTAAAGAGAACGCGTTCTACGACGAAAGCGATAAGCTGGGTCTGAGCACGTTGGCCAGACAATACATGGCGGGTATTTTGCGCCACGCCCGCGCTTTTGCAGCCATTACGAACCCGACGGTCAACTCCTACAAACGTCTGGTGCCAGGCTATGAGGCGCCTTGCTACGTAGCTTGGTCGGCCAGCAACCGCAGCCCGATGATCCGCATCCCGGCTTCGCGCGGACTCAGTACGCGTGTGGAAGTGCGCAACCCGGACCCGGCGGCCAACCCGTATCTTGCGCTCGCTGTTATGCTTAAAGCAGGGCTCGACGGCATCAAGAACAAAATGCAGCTGCCGCCTCCGACGGACCGGAACATCTATGTGATGTCCGAAGAGGAGCGGGAAGAGCAGGGCATTCCAAGCCTGCCGGCTGACCTGAAGCAAGCGCTCAATGAGCTGCTTCGCGACGATGTCATCTGCGACGCGCTCGGAGACCATGCTCTCGCGCACTTCGTCGAGCTCAAAGAAATCGAGTGGGACATCTTCCGGACTCAAGTTCATGCTTGGGAACGCGATCAGTATTTGACCCTTTATTAATAAGCCTGGCAAGCGTTAGAAGCAGCCTCTCATGATGGTGAAGCCATGATGAGAGGCTGCTTTTCAAACTTCTGAACAACTCTCGCCTACCTCCGGCCACTTATTCACTGCTTACCATAGTAGGGATGGAGCGCGCGTTTTAATCCGAAGGCCCGGACGTTCGGCGGACGGCAGAAAAAAAGACTCCCTCATTGGGAGTCTTGATTTTGGCTTCATAGGAAAGAAATTAATGAATATTGCGGAATACGCCGATGACTTTGCCCAGGATCGATACGTTCTTCAGACGGAGCGGCTCCATCGTCGGGTTTTCCGGTTGCAGGCGGATGTGATCCTTTTCTTTAAAGAACGTTTTGACCGTCGCTTCGTCCTCCTCGGTCATGGCGACCACGATCTCGCCGTTGTTCGCCGTTTGCTGTTGGCGAACGATGACGAAGTCCCCGTTGCGAATGCCTGCGTCGATCATACTCTCGCCGATAACACTCAACATGAAGACGTTATGGTCCCCGACGACGTTGCTCGGAAGCGGGAAGTAGTCTTCAATGTTCTCCGTCGCGGTAATCGGTAGACCTGCCGTAACTCGTCCGATCAGCGGTACGCGAGAAACCGATACTGCGAATGCGCCGTCGCTGGTCGTGCCGTCCAAAATCTCAATGGCTCTGGGCTTCGTAGGATCGCGCCGGATCAGCCCTTTCTTTTCCAGCCGTTCCAAATGACCGTGTACCGTCGAGCTGGAAGCAAGACCGACCGCTTCGCCGATTTCCCGAACGGACGGAGGATACCCTTTATCTTTGACCTCGTTCTTGATGAACTCCAGAATAGCTTGCTGGCGAGTGGATATCTTGCCCATATGAATCACTCCATTTTTGGTAATCATTACTTAGGAGTATAACACAGAACCGGAGTTCGTACAAACATAAGTTCGAAAAATGGATTGACACAAACATTTGTTCGTGTTAAATTCAGAACAGAACAAATGTTTGGGAGATGATACTCATGTATCAAAACAGTCAAATGCTAGCTCAATTCAACCACGGTCCAGCTGCCGTCTCCATAGATCCCGCTTGTAAAGTGAAAAAAAACCGAACATATGTACGAGTTGTGGTTTTCGTTATATCGGTAATACTGCTGCTCTTTGTCGGAGGTACCGTTTCCGCTTGGGTAGGGAACGGTGACGCGCACGCCAAAGGCGTCGCTTCTGTTCAAGCTTATGCAGTCGTACATCAAGGAGATACTTTGTGGAGCATTGCTTCTTCGCACGCGGCCAAAGGACAAGATCTGAGAGAGTACGTTTTTCAGCTAAAGAAGCTGAACAACTTGAAGAACGTAACGATTTACGAAGGGCAGAAGCTGCTGCTTCCATAATACATAACTGTTTTGACTTTTCCTGAATCATTTCTTCCGCAAGGCTTTGGGTCTTCTCTTGACTTTCAAATCCGGTAATGTCAAAGTATAATTTGATATGAAGCTCTTATCGTTCGCGGATAAACGGACGAAGACCTAACATTACCGGGAGGACAGGCATGATTGAATCGGAACACGACGTAACCGTTAAGCGGATCAACGAATTGGCCCGCAAGGCGAAAGCCGAAGGATTGACGGAAGAAGAGATGGACGAGCGCAACGCACTTAGGAAAAAGTATATTGATTCTTTTAAATCCTCCTTGCGTTCTCAACTGGACAACATTAAATTCGTGGATGAGGACGAGAAGAAGTAAGGAGGAGGGGACTTGCTTCACGGGTACACCCCATTGAGACACGCACCACACGTTGGACGATCTTGTAGCCGCTGGAAAAACGCGGTATACTTGGATGCTCCAACTTTTTGGCGTATTTGGACGTATCGGTTGACGAATTCGCTCGGGATCGGCGATTTACGGGAAGTGTAGAAAGAATGGATAAAGGGGCTCAACTATGTCACGGAAATGGGAACGTATGGTTCGTAAAAATACGAAAGTAACTAACATTCAGCGCAAAAAGAGCGGCAAGGAATCGATTTCGCAGTCCAGCGCCTCCGACAACTCGGTCACCTTCAAAGGACGCAGCTGGTTTCTTCCGTTGATACTGGTCGCCACCGGGATTTTCTGCTTCATCGTATTCCGCGGTCAAGCGGGGCAGGATCAGATGTACTGGTTCACGGGCGCAAGTTACATTGTCCTTGCGTTGTTGATTTATTGGGTCCGCAGGCCGCTGTTGAAAATAGGTCAGGATTCGCTTACCTCGCGTCGTTTCGGCGGGGACCGGACGATGAGTGCGGATATGATTAACGAAATTTCCGTGTCGAAGGATTCGATCTTTATTACATTAAAGCCGAAAGGCGCCCGCTGGGGATACACGAAATTTTATCATCAATTCCCTGTGGATGCGGCGAAGGAAAAGCTTCAGGAATTTGCTCAAAAAAATCAAGTGGCATTTAAGCAAGAATCTTAAGACAGAACCGACATCACAGGGGAGAAAGAGGAATCCGGCTTATGGCAATCAAAGCGGTGCTTTTTGATTTGGACGATACGCTGCTCTGGGACGAGCGCAGCGTAAAAGAAGCGTTTCATGCGACATGCAGCGAGGCTGCCAAGCATTATGATCTTGATCCTGCCCAGCTTGAGGAAGCGGTGAGACGCGAAGCGCGGGCATTGTACGAATCGTTCGAGACGTTCCCGTTTACCAAAAAAATTGGCATTAACCCGTTTGAAGGGCTGTGGGCCCGGTTTATCGAAGGAGAACAGGAAGAGTTCCGCAAGCTTCAAGCGTTGGCCCCGGCCTATCAGCGGGATTCGTGGACGCGCGGCTTAAAGGCTCTGGGGATAGAAAATGCCCCGCTGGGACTAAAGCTGGCGGAGATGTTTTCGGCCGAGCGAAGAAACCGTCCGATCGTTTATGAAGAGACGTTCGAGGTATTGGATCAGCTGAAAGGGAAGTATAAGCTGCTTCTGCTTACGAACGGTTCGCCTGACCTACAAAAAGAGAAGTTGGCGGGTGTCCCGCAGCTTGCTCCTTATTTCGATCATATCGTCATTTCCGGTGAGTTTGGCGAAGGAAAGCCGGCGGTATCGATTTTCGAGCATGCTATGCAACTGCTTGGCATTTCGGCCGAGGAAGGCGTCATGATCGGGGACAAGCTGACAACGGACATTTTGGGCTCCAACTCGATCGGGATGCGGAACATGTGGATTAACCGTCATGGGCTTACGTTAACGGACGAGATTGCTCCGGCGCACGAAATTACAAGCCTGCGGGATATTCAGAAGATCATTGATTCTCTGGAAGCTTAGGATCTAACGGTATCATAACCTTATCTATGAGCCAATGTGCAACCGGCACTCATTTTTGTTCTAGTCTAGACAAGCCCGTCATTCCATTTGGCGGGTTTTCATTTTGTTTGCAATAATAAAGCAAGCCGCCTTTGACAAGGGGGCTTGCTGCTAGATTGTTCGTTTATTTTAAAAGTTCCACTTACGCTTTTTGGAAAGTCGGGTCTTCGAACGGATGTGCGATCCAGCCCTCGGTTTCGATGAAAAGACGGACGGCTACGATTTGACGGTTTTCCATCAAAGTGAAGAAGTGCGGCTTATGCTCCGGAACCGAGATCACGTCGCCGGCTTCCAGTTCAACGTCGAAATAGCCGACATCGTCCGTCCCTTTAATGATGAAAATTCCTTTGCCGGCCGTGATGGCGCGAACTTCGTCTTCCGTATGCGTATGCACCTGTTCGAATTTTTTGAGCAGTTCGTCCAAATTCGGGGTGGCGTCGGAAAGCGCGACAATGTCCCAAGTCTGGTAGCCGCGGCGGCTAGCCAGATCGCGAATTTCTTCATCGTAGGTAGCCAAAATCTGCGATTTTTCCTCGTCCGTCAACGAAAACTTCCCTTGAAGCTCTGCGGGCAGTTTAGCGGCGTTCCAATGCTCATAAAGCACCTCTTGCGTATCTAAAAATGCTTTGACGTTGGCTTCGCCCGAGATGCGCTCGTTGGTGTTGCGAATGCGAATTTCTGCCATAGTTCTCCCTCTTCCTTCTTGAATTCGTGACTTCTGCTACTTATTATAGTGGAAGGGACCGCATCTGTCGATGTATAATGTATATAAATCCGATAGGATTCATTTGATAATTGCTGAATCTTGTCATAGTTGCTTTTCAACATGTATCGTTTCTGATACACTTAAGGTTACATAATTTGTGAGTATTATGCGCAGTACGGTGTGGAAATTATAGATCGGCTGCACGAGTATCCGACCCCAATACACAACGAAGCGGGGCGGCAGGGTGAAAGGGGATCACGGATGAGCAAGCCTTTATTGCAGGAGCAACTACAGAAAAAAATTATGATTTTAGACGGCGCCATGGGAACGATGATCCAACAGGAGAATTTAACCGCGGATGATTTCGGCGGCGACGAGCTGGACGGCTGCAACGAAATTTTGGTGGTGACCCGGCCTGACGTCATCCGTAAAATTCATGAAGCGTATTTTGCGGCCGGCGCCGATATGGTAGAGACGAATACGTTCGGCGCAACAAGCGTCGTACTGGCGGAATACGATCTGCAGGACCGCGCGCGGGAGCTTAACCTGGCAGCGGCCAAGCTGGCCGTCGAAGCGGCTGAAAAATACAGTACGCCGGAATGGCCAAGATACGTTATCGGTGCGATGGGGCCGACGACGAAGACGCTTTCCGTAACCGGCGGAGTCACGTTCGACGAACTCGTGGACAGCTACTACGAACAAGCGTTGGCGTTGATGGAGGCGGGCGTGGACGCGCTGCTGCTCGAAACGTCGCAGGATACGCTAAACGTTAAAGCCGGCAGCATCGGCATCCGCAAAGCATTTGAGACGGAAGGCCGCAAGCTGCCGCTCATGATTTCCGGTACGATCGAACCGATGGGCACGACGCTGGCGGGTCAAAATATTGAATCGTTCTATATATCGCTTGAGCATCTTGAACCGATTTCGGTCGGTCTGAACTGCGCTACCGGACCGGAGTTTATGCGTGACCATATCCGGACGCTGGCCGATATTGCGGGAACCGCGGTAAGCTGCTATCCGAACGCCGGTCTGCCGGACGAGAACGGACAGTACCATGAATCGCCGGAATCGCTCGCGAAGAAGCTGGCAGGCTTTGCCGAGCAGGGCTGGCTGAACATTGCCGGCGGCTGCTGCGGCACGACGCCGGATCATATCCGCGCCATGGCCGAAACGCTCGGCCAGTACCAACCGCGCGGTCACCGGGGAGAGCATCCGCCCGCGGTATCTGGCATCGAGACGGTCTACATTGAAGATGCGAACCGCCCTTACATGGTTGGGGAGCGGACGAACGTTCTCGGATCGCGGAAGTTCAAGCGGCTTATTGCCGAAGGCAAGTATGAGGAAGCATCCGAGATTGCCCGGGCGCAGGTGAAAGGCGGCGCGCATGTCATCGACGTCTGTCTGCAGGACCCGGACCGCGACGAAATGAGCGATATGCAGCAGTTTCTGGAGCTTGTCGTTAAAAAAGTGAAAGTGCCGCTTATGCTCGATTCCACGGATTATCGGGTCATTGAGCTGGGGCTCAAATATTCACAGGGAAAAGCGATCATCAACTCGATCAACCTGGAGGACGGGGAAGAGAAGTTCGAGACGGTTGTACCGCTTATTCATCAATACGGCGCGGCTGCTGTCGTCGGCACGATTGACGAGCGGGGGCAGGCCATTACGGCCAAAGACAAGCTTGAAGTAGCCAAGCGTTCCTATGATTTGCTGGTGAACAAGTACGGGATGCGCCCGAACGATATTATTTTTGATCCGCTTGTTTTCCCGGTCGGAACGGGAGATCAGCAGTATATCGGTTCGGCCAAGGAGACGATCGAAGGTATCCGGTTAATTAAAGAAGCAATGCCAGACACCGAGACGATTCTTGGTCTCAGCAACGTGTCGTTTGGCTTGCCTGAAGCGGGCCGCGAGGTGTTGAACGCCGTCTTTTTGTACCATTGTACGAAAGCAGGGCTGGACTATACGATCGTCAATACGGAAAAGCTCGAGCGCTATGCGTCCATACCGGAGGAAGAGCGCCGTCTTGCCGAAAGCCTGATCTACGATACGAACGACGAAACACTGGCCAAATTCGTAGCGCACTTCCGTACCAAGAAGGTCGAGAAGAAGGAAAAAATTTCAAACTTAACGCTGGAAGAGCGACTGGCCTCTTACGTTGTCGAAGGCACGAAGGACGGATTGATCACGGATTTGGGCGCAGCGCTGCAAAAATACAAGCCGCTCGATATTATTAACGGCCCGCTGATGAAAGGAATGGAGGAAGTCGGTCGGCTATTTAACAATAACGAACTAATCGTAGCGGAGGTGCTGCAAAGTGCCGAGGTCATGAAGGCGTCCGTTGCTTATTTGGAGCCGTTCATGGAAAAATCGGAAAGCGCCGTGAAAGGAAAAATCATTTTGGCTACGGTTAAGGGCGACGTGCATGATATCGGCAAAAACTTGGTCGAAATCATTTTATCCAACAACGGTTACCAGATCATCAACCTGGGCATTAAAGTGCCGCCGGAGCAGTTGATCGACGCTTACCGCAAGGAGCAGCCGGATGCGATCGGGCTGTCCGGGCTGCTCGTCAAATCGGCGCAGCAGATGATTATCACCGCACAGGACTTGAAGACGGCCGGAATCGATGTGCCGATTATGGTAGGCGGCGCGGCGCTGACCCGGAAATTCACCAAGACGCGCATTGCGCCGGAATATGACGGTTTGGTATTATATGCCAAGGACGCGATGGATGGGCTGGATATTGCGAACAAGCTGAGCGACCCCGAGCAAAGGCAGCAGCTTGTGCGGGAGCTTCGGGAAAGCATGGAATCCGACGTGAAGGAATCCGGCCGCAAAGAAGAGCAAATGCCGGTCTTGACCCGCGTCAGAACATCGTCGGTGGACCGGAATGTTCCGGTACAGGTGCCGCCGAGCTTGGAGCGACGCGTGCTGCGCGACTACCCGATAAGCCATCTGATCCCATATATCAACATGCAGATGCTGCTCGGACATCATCTTGGCTTGAAGGGGAAAATCGAGCAATTGCTTGCCGACAAAGATCCGAAGGCGCTGCAGCTTAAAGAAACCGTTGACGACCTGCTGGCGGAGGCCCAGAAAAACGGCATTCTTCAAGCGCACGGCATGTACCGTTTCTTCCCGGCGCAGTCGGACGGCAACGATGTGCTCATCTACGATCCCGAGGATCATACGAAAGTGCTTCAGAAGTTTACGTTCCCGCGGCAGGAGAAGGAGCCGTACTTGTGCCTGGCCGACTACCTTAAGCCGGTAGACAGCGGAATGGATTACGTCGGCTTCCTCGTCGTGACGGCCGGTCATGGCGTCAGCAATCTGGCGGCCGAGTGGCGGGAGAAAGGCGATTACCTGCGGTCCCATGCGCTTCAAGCAGCGGCTCTTGAGGCTGCCGAAGGGTTCGCCGAACGTATCCACCAAATGATGCGCGATGTCTGGGGCTTCCCGGACCCGGCCGAAATGACGATGCAGGAGCGCTTCGGAGCCAAGTACCGCGGGCAGCGGTTCTCGTTCGGCTATCCGGCGTGTCCGAACCTCGACGATCAGCAGCAGCTGTTTACTTTAATGAAGCCGGAGGATATCGGCGTACATTTGACGGAAGGCAGCATGATGGAGCCGGAGGCATCCGTCTCGGCTATCGTGTTTGCGCATCCGCAGGCTCGTTATTTCAACGCATAGCCGTTTTTTGGGTATGCTATAACAGGGTGGGGCCTTGGTCGCTCCACTCTTTTGTTTCTTACCAATCGGAACGATAGAAATGGGGTTGATGGAGCTTGGAGCTGTATTTTCTTGGAACAGGCGCTGGTATGCCTTCCAAAGAGCGGAATGTCACCTCCGTCATGCTGAATCTGATTGCGGAGCGGAACGTCTATTGGATGTTCGACTGCGGGGAAGGGACGCAGCATCAAATATTACGGGCGCCGGTCAAAATCGGCAAGCTGGAAAAGCTGTTTATTACCCATCTGCACGGCGACCACATTTACGGCCTTCCGGGGCTCATGTCGAGCCGTTCTTACCAAGGGGGGGATACGCCGTTTACGATTTACGGGCCGGCAGGCATCCGGGAGTTTGTAGAAACGGCGCTTCGGATCAGCGATTCCCATCTCGGCTACCAGACGAACATCGTGGAGTTCGAGGAGAAGGCGGAGTTCGTGCTGTACGAGGATGAGCAGTTTATCGTGAAGGCTGCTCCGCTGGTTCACCGGGTTGATAGCTATGGCTACCGGATCGAAGAAAAGCCGCAGAAGGGGAAGCTTGATGCGGCAAAGCTGAAGGAGCTCGGCATCGCTTCGGGACCGCTGTACGGCAAAATCAAGAAAGGTGAAGACGTTACGCTGGAGGACGGAACGGTGATTGAAGCCAGCCGGTTTATCGGTCCTCCGGTTCCCGGCCGGATCGTGACGATCCTTGGCGATACTCAGCCTTGCGAACATGTCGTCACGCTTGCGCGCCAGGCGGACGTGCTGGTGCATGAAGCGACCTTTGCGGAGGACCGCAAGGAGCTTGCGATGCAATATGATCATTCCACAGCGATGGATGCAGCACGTGCTGCTCAGGAAGCAGGGGCCAACATGTTGGTTTTAACTCATATCAGCTCCCGGTATCAGGATGCGGAGGTTGAGCGGCTACGGGAAGAAGCGCGGACGGTTCACGATGAAACTTATCTTGCGCACGATCATTTTCGCTTGGACGTCCCGACGCGAAAACCGTCGCCGGCTTCCGGCGAAGCGGCTCCGTTGTAAGTATGGTCCGCATCGCATCGCCGCGATGAAAAACCTCCGTTCCTTACGAGATGTCTGCAAGGAACCGGAGGTTTTTGTATCGGGCTGCAATTACTGTTGATTTTCGGCTTCGTCCTTAATTTCCGAACGGAAGGCATTCAAGCTTTCGCGGCGGCGTTCGTTCTTGGACTCGATTTGCTCCCATTCCTGCGGGCTGATTTCACCAGCGTGCTCGCTCAAATAGTCTTCGGCTTCATTCATGTTTTCAATCGTATGGTCGATGCTGTTTTGCAAATGCTCCACGTTGTCGGCACGGTTGTCCGGTTTAGCCATAATTCCATCAAACTCCTTTATTGTAAAAGTAAGGTGCTTGGATAGCGCACCATCTTTACGGTGCCACTGTCCGTGCCGGAATATGCATGAAAGCATCAACTTTGGCATACCAGCAGAAACGGCTGTTATTTTTGGGGAGAGGGGAGGCGGCTCCTGATGCGCGGCTTTGCTATCTTGCTCGGTTTTTATTTGCTGGGAACGATTCTGCAGCTCGGCTTGCAGCTTCCGCTTCCGGCTAACGTCATCGGTTTGATTTTGTTTACGGCCAGTTTGTTTTTTAAGTGGGTCAAGTTGGAATGGGTAGAGGAGGCCGGCAGCTTTTTGATTAAGCATATGCTGCTGCTCTTTGCGCCGATTGTCGTTGGGACGATGGTGTTTTTTTCTTGGATCGGGGAGCAGGCGGTGACCATCCTGGTCAGCTTGTTTGCCAGCACGTTCGGGGTGCTGCTCGTGACAGGCTGGACGGCTAAGCTCCTTGGCGGCGGACGCGCACGGAAGGAGGAGGATCGTCGTCATGACGTTCCGTGAATGGACGGAGCAGCCGTTGTTCGGCATCGCTCTGACGGTGCTGGCTTATATGTTTGCGCTCGCGCTGCAGCAGCGCTGGAAAGCGCTTCACCCGCTGCTGACGTGCTCGGCGCTTGTGATTGCTTTCCTACTCGTCACGAATGTACCTTACGAAGCCTATCGAAAAGGCGGGGACTATATTGTGTTCCTGCTCGGTCCCGCTACGGTAGCGCTCGGCATCCCGCTGTACAAAAACGCGCAGCGCATCCGCAATGCCCTATTGCCGATTGCTGCGGGCATCACCGCGGGTTCAATCAGCGCGCTGCTGCTGGCTGCCGGACTCGTCTGGGTACTGGGAGGCAGCCGCGAGCTGCTTGTGACCATGATGCCCAAGTCGGTCACTTCGCCGATTGCGCTTGAGATTTCCCGGCAAGCGGGAGGGATTCCCGAGCTGACCGCCGTGCTGACCGTTCTGACAGGCTTGATCGGAAGCATGTTCGGACCGGGGCTGCTGCGGCTGGCAGGCGTGCGCGACGACATTTCGATCGGCGCCGCCATCGGCACCTCGTCGCACGGGATCGGCACGGCGCGGATCATCCGCGATTCGGAGCTGGCGGGCAGCGTCAGCGGCTTCGCGATGGGCGCTGCGGCGATTTTGACATCGTTGCTTTTTATTCCGCTGTATTGGTGGTTGCGGTGACGTTCAAACTGCAGTATTGAAAAAATCAGTCTCTCTATGATGGAGCCGTTCTGAACGGTTCCTTTTTTTGTGCCGGATAGCCGGACAAGCCGGGCGAAGCCTAGCCCACAAAATACTGTACTATCGTTCCATAATTGGCAAATATGATTTGTCCCGAGGTATGAATAAAAAACGATCGGGTTAAAATAGTTCCAGTATACAACCAAGCATGGGGAGGTTGACGGAATGGATTTTACAAGCCAGGATATCGCCGTAATCGAGCAGGCGCTGCAGCTTGCCATTCGGTCGCAATCAAGCGACGCCAAGGCCCAGATATTTCAGGAAGTGCTGGGCAAGCTCCAAGCGAGCGCTAACGCGGCCATGAACTCAGCTTCGTTTCATAAGGTGTCTATGCATGACGGCATAAGATTCGACTACGACGATTCCTCCGATGTGCTCTAAGTTGATCCTGGCGTTTAGAGCGATCGGGAACAGCCAGTCCGACGGGCGGCAGGCCAAGGCTTTTCTGCTCGACTGCCGCTTGCCGGGTTCACATGTGATTATCCCCCAATAAAATTTGCATCGCATCAAGCCAACCATCATTGTGAATTTTACTTTTCCTTCCCAAATCGAACTGCCCCTTTTACACGACTCTAAAACGAAAAACTTTCCCGGGAAAGCGCAGGATACGACATGCGTTCTTCAAGTTTCAGCACCGCTTGGGCGTGTCATTCCGATTCCGTTCGACCGGCTCCGCTAAGAAAAGAGATTGTCACGCGAACATGCATTCGTTATAATGAAAGGAACGTTACCGTCAAAAGGAGCTGCATTTATGAACCGTTTGACTGGCAAGGTTTCTTCCATCGAAGAAATGATCGATTTGATCCGCTCGTCATCCGAGCTGATGTCCCAGGTGACTTACTGGCATACGATTCCACCGCGGGAAGGGCGGTACGAGTCATTCCCGGAAGGCTTGCACGCCGGGCTGCGGGAAGCATTGCTCGCCCGGGGCATCGGACAATTATATACGCATCAAGCCCAATCGTTCCGCGAAGTAAGCGCGGGGAGGCACGTCGTAACCGTAACCCCGACCGCCTCGGGCAAGACACTGTGCTACAACCTGCCGGTGCTGGAGGGCATATTGAACGACGAGAGCGCGCGTGCGCTCTATTTGTTTCCGACCAAAGCGCTCGCTCAAGACCAGGTGGCCGAGCTTCAAGAGCTGGCGAATATTATGGGCGCCGATATCAAGACTCATACGTACGACGGGGATACGCCGCCGACCGTACGCCAAGCCATTCGCAATGCCGGGCACATCGTCGTGACGAACCCGGATATGCTGCATTCCGCGATTTTGCCGCATCACACGAAATGGGTGAAGCTGTTTGAGAATATAAGGTTCATTGTCATTGACGAGGTTCACTCCTATCGCGGCGTGTTCGGCAGCCATGTGGCGAACGTGATCCGGCGGCTTAAGCGGATTTGCCGCTTTTACGGCTCGAATCCGCAGTTTATTTGCGCTTCGGCGACGATTGACAATCCGAGGGAGCATACGGAGCGGCTGATCGGGGAGAGCGTATCCCTTGTCAACGATAACGGCGCGCCCGCAGGAGAGAAGCATTTTGTCTTCTATAATCCTCCTGTGGTCAATCAGCAGCTTGGTATCCGTAAAAGCAGCGTGCTGGAAACGAGGAAAATCGCTGCGCTGCTGCTGCGCCAAGGCATTCAAACGATCGTTTTCGCTCGGAGCCGCGTACGGGTCGAAATTTTGCTTACGTATTTGCAGGAGCTGGTCGCCCACGAGTTGGGTACGAAATCGATTCGCGGTTACCGCGGAGGGTATCTGCCCAAGCTGCGGCGCGAAATCGAGCGGGGGCTGCGCAGCGGAGAGATCCGCGGCGTCGTCAGCACAAACGCGCTGGAGCTTGGGATCGATATCGGGCAGTTGCAGGCATGCGTGCTGAACGGCTATCCCGGCACCATCGCAAGCACATGGCAGCAGTCGGGCCGCGCCGGGAGGCGGCAGGAAAGCTCCGTCACGTTCCTCGTGGCGAGCAGCAATCCGCTGGATCAATATATGATCCAGAACCCCCGATTTTTTTTCGAGCGTCCGCCGGAGCGGGCGCTGATCGAGCCGGACAACCTTATCATCTTGGTCGACCATGTCAAATGCGCCGCTTACGAGCTGCCGTTTGAAGAGAACGAACAATTCGGCGGCGAATCGCTGCATGATATTTTGGAGTTTTTGACGGAGGAACGCATATTGCACCGGGTCAAAAACAGGTGGCACTGGATGGAGCAGTCGTTTCCGGCGCACGACATCAGCTTGCGTTCGGCCGCGCAGGAAAATTTCATTATCATCGATAGGACGAATGGCGCGCGGGTCATCGGTGAGGTGGACCGGTTCAGCGCGCCGACGATGATTCACGAGGAAGCGATCTATATCCACGAGGGCGTACAGTATCAGGTGGAGAAGCTCGATTACGAGGAGAAGAAGGCTTACATACGCGAGGTCGATGTCGATTATTTCACGGACGCCAGTCTGGCCGTCCAGTTGAAAGTGCTACACGTGCACCGGGAGGCGATTGACCGGGGGCTCAAGCGGCAGTTCGGCGAAGTGACCGTAAATGCGAAGGCGACGATTTTCAAAAAAATCAAGCTGCGGACCCATGAGAATATCGGATCGGGGCCGATTCATCTGCCGGAGGAGGAGCTGCACACGAGCTCTTACTGGTTCACGTTCGATGACGAGATTGCCGCGGGCATGACGGTGAACGATATGCAGTTTGCGCTGCTGGGGCTGGCGAACGTGCTCGTACACATTGCGCCGCTTTATTTGATGTGCGATCCGCATGACATCCGCGTCGTTCCGCAGGTGAAGGCGGTGCATAACAAGCAGCCTACGATCTTTTTCTACGACCGTTACCCGGGCGGCGTTGGACTTAGCGAACGGCTGTACGAAGTACATGGGGAACTGCTTGCCGAAGCGCAGCGCCTGATTTCGTCGTGCAGCTGTTTAAGCGGCTGTCCGGCCTGTGTCGGACCGATTGAAGAAGTCGGGCTGACCGGGAAGCAGCTGTCGCTCGGGCTGCTGAAGCAGTTGGAGGCCTCGCGATGAGCTCGCTTAAGGAAAGGCTGCTGCGGCACAAAAAGTCGATAGCGGGTACGCAGGAACGCGAGGAAGATGTTAAGACTCGAATGACTGTGGGAGACGAGCCGCCAGGAGCGGCCGAAGAGGGCCATATAGCTGACGCTGGAAGTAAACCGGAGTCCGCGGCGGAGTTTGACGAATGGGCGGTTGTCGATGCGGCCATGGAGCATACGGAGTGGGGCGATTTCGTTATCCGCCGCCGCACGTATAAAGCGGGGTTTCGTCACGGTCAGTATGAGCTTGGCCGTTTATCGTCCTGCGCGGAGGAGCTGTTTACACTGCTGGAGCCGGCGGCAGGCAAGGCTGCTGCGAACCGTTCAGCCGCTCCATTCCACGAACGGTTGCTCTTTCTGGATACCGAGACGACAGGGCTGGGGCATGGGGCAGGTAACGTGCCGTTTATGGTCGGGGTCGGATTTTACCAAGGCGATCAATATCATATCGAGCAGATGCTGATCCGGCACCCCGGCGAAGAGGCGGCGATGCTGGCCTATTTGGAACAAAAGCTTGCGGCGCATCCGGTGTTAATCTCGTATAACGGCAAATCGTTCGATTGGCCGATTATCAAAAACCGCTATATCATGAATCGGATGGAGTTGACCGACGAACCCTCGGGGCACATCGATTTTTTGCATCCTTCCCGCAGCTTATGGAAGCATACGCTGCCTTCGTGCCGATTGGGCAAAGTAGAGGAGGAACGGCTTGGCGTCCGGCGCGAAGAAGATGTGCCGGGCTCGCTTGCGCCGACGCTCTATTTTCAATATTTGGCGCAGCGCGACCCTTCCGTTTTGGAAGGCCTGTTCGTGCATAACGAGCTGGACGTGCTGTCGCTAGCTGGCTTGGCCGTTCATTTTGCCTGCTTGCTGAACGGTTCCTACGGTTGGTCTCACGCGAGGCTGTTTGGTATAGAGGAGTGCTTTCGACTCGGCCTGTGGCTTGATAAAATCGGTCGAAGCGGCATGGCTGACACCGTGATGAACGCGCTGACCGAAGAGCTTCTCGCTGCGGACGAGCTTGCTTCTGAAGAACCGTGCCTGCTGCCCCTTGCACAATTTTACAAGCGACGGGGGTGCTTTACGCAAGCCTGCTCGCTCTGGAGCCGGTATATCGCCCTAAAGGGCGGTCGGGCAACGGCTTCATTGGAGCCGTATATCGAGCTGTCTATGTACTATGAGCATAAGGAAAAACAGTGGGAGCGTGCTCTCGCCTATGCGCAGGAAGCGCTGGACCATCTCTGGCGGCGGGATGCCTTGAAGCGGAGCGGGGAGCGCAAATCGTCCACAAATGACGGCAAGCGTTTGAAGGAAAAAGAGGAGCGGGTGGAGGATGCCGAAGCCGTCAGCCTGCGCAAGCGAATCGAACGGCTGCGGCGGAAAACGTCTTCCGCCACTATTGCGACGCGTGCTACTGGTGCTATGGAGCGGGAAGCGTCCGATTCGTTACTGCCGACGCAGTCAAGCGCCCGCACAAAGGCAAAGCTATCCGCCAGGGCAGTTGGTCAAGCACTGGCATTAGCTCCGCGACAGGGGGCAGCGCCAGCGGTGTCCCCTGTTCCTAAATCTACAAGAAAAAGAAAGTCCGGCCTGCCTGCGGTGGAACAGCTTTCTATGCCGCTGCAAGTATAATTTCACTTCGGTGTGGTAATACATGGTAAGATCATGATCCGAAAGGAGCAATGACGATGCCGGAGCTGCCCGAAATGGAAAATTACCGTAAGCTGCTAAGCGAGCGAATCATAGGCCGGACTGTGACGGATACCGAAATCACAAGAGAAAAATCGATTAACGTGACGCCCGAGCGATGGGCGCAGGAACTGATCGGTCACTCCGTTTCCCGCATCGATCGGAAAGCGAAGCATTTACTGTTTCGTTTAACGACAGGCAACGTTCTGGTGCTTCATTTAATGCTCGGAGGCATGATGTTCTACGGCAGGGCAGAGGAAAAGCCCGACCGGTCCGTTCAAGTGCGACTCGGCTTCGGAGATCGTCACTTGTTTTTTATCGGGCTGCGGCTCGGTTATTTGCATCTCCATAATTCGTCGGAAGTCGATGAGCTGATGAATAAGCTCGGTCCCGAGCCATTCGATCCGGGGCTGACGCCCGACCGTTTCACCGAGCGTCTGCGTGCAAAAGCGGGTACGCTCAAAAGCAGTCTCGTCGATCAAAGCGTCTTTGCGGGCATCGGCAACTGCTACAGCGATGAAATCTGCTATCATGCAGGGCTCCTGCCGTCCCGGCGTCCCAGTGCGCTCTCCGCTGAAGAGCTTCACCGCTTATTCCACTCCATGCGCGAAGTGCTGACGGAAGCGACGCGGGGCGGCGGGTACATGGAAATGCCGCTATTCGTCGGCGATTCGCTTACGGGCGGCTTCGACAGCCGCTGCCGGGTTTACGACCGCGAAGGAGAACCGTGCTTGCGCTGCGGCAGCCCGATTGCCAGACGCGATGTCTCGTCCAAGAAATCGTTTTGCTGTCTTATCTGTCAGAGGTGAGGGGGCGTTGACCATGCGTTTCGGCTGCCATATCAGTATTCGGGGCGGTTATGCAGAAGCAGCAAAGACAGCGGTAAAGCTAGGAGCCCAGTCGTTCCAATATTTCCCCAAAAATCCACGAAGCCTGACCGTTAAGTCGTTCAACCGCCAGGACGCCGAGCAGTGCGCCCGGTTTTGCCGCGAGCATGGCCTGCTCAGCATCGCTCACACTCCTTATCCGACGAATCTTGCCGTAGGCCCGGGCGAGCTGCGGCAGGCGACGATCGCCTCGCTTCGCAACGATCTTGAGATTGCAGATGCGTGCGGCTCGGTCGGCGTCGTGGTCCATTTTGGCAAATATAAAGGGGAAGACCCGTTACAAGGCTATAAAAATATTATACAATGTATGAATGAAGCGCTTGCCGGCTATACGGGCCGTTCGCTGGTGCTGATCGAGAATCAGGCGGGCGAAGGAACCTCCATGGGGACGACGCTTGAGGAACTGGTGCAGGTGCGGAATCTTTGCGCTTTTCCGGGACTTGTCGGCTTTTGCCTTGATACGTGTCATGCTTTTGCCTCGGGCTTATGGCCCTCCTCCAAGGACGGGTGGCCGGAGCTGGAGCGGCATGCGGCAGGGACCGGTTATTTGCAGCATCTTCGGGCGATACATCTGAACGATTCCGTGTATCCGCGAGGCGCGCATAAAGATCGGCACGCCATGATCGGCCGGGGTGAAATCGGGGAAGCCAGGTTCGCTTCGCTGCTGCGCTCGACTGTGCTCAAGTCGATGTCCGACCTTCCGGCTGTGCTGGAAACGCCTGTCCTGCGGGGGAGCACGCACGCTTCGGAAATTCGATACGTCAAGGAGCTGAGCGAAGGGTGATCCACGTTTATTTGGACGATTATCGTACTTGTCCCAAAGGCTTCGTGCCTGCCCGTACCGTGGAGGAATGCTTGCTGCTGCTGCGGGAATGCGAAGTGGACGTGCTTTCGCTCGACTACGACTTGGGCTGGGGGCAGCCCAACGGACTGGAATTGGTCCGGGCGATGGCAAGCGCCGGTTTATTTCCGCAGCGCATTTATTTGCATACGTCGAGCGATGCGGGTCGTCAGCAAATGTTTCAACTACTTTATGTGAGCAAGCCTGAGCACGTCCGGCTGACGAACGGTCCGATGCCTCCCGAGCTGCTTGTGGAAATTTTCGAAACTGTAAAAGAATAGGTTGTGATTCAACATGACAATGGTCTTATCCTTACAAGATATTTATTTTATCCGCGAAGACCGGCATATTTTGTCCGGCGTCAATATCGATATTCGTCAAGGGGAGCATTGGGTCGTGCTCGGCCGGAACGGCTCGGGCAAAACGACGGTTCTGGAGCTGATGAACGGCTACGAGTTCCCGACCCGGGGAAAAGTGCAAGTGCTCGGCAATACATACGGGCAGTGCGACGTCCGTGAAGTTCGCAAGCAGATCGGTTATATCAGCCAATCGCTGTATGAGAAATTAAATGCCGGGGACCCGGTGTGGGAAGTGATTGCCACCGGCGAATTCGGTTACTTGCGTTTTTATGAAGAAATTCCGCAGTCTGCCCGTGAGAAGGCGATCGCTATGCTGGACAAGGTGAAGCTTGCCCATCTGGCCAATCAGCCGCTTGGTACGCTGTCGCAAGGCGAGCGAAAAAAAGTGATGCTGGCCCGCGCTTTGATGACAAATCCGTCGATTCTCATTATGGACGAGCCTTGTTCGGGTCTCGACTTGTACGAACGTGAGCGGCTGCTTGAAAATATCAACGTGCTCGGCGGCCAGCAAATGACAGTTGTTTATGTTACGCATCATATCGAAGAGATCGTACCGCTTTTCACGCACGTTGTACTGATCGAGCAGGGACGTATTATTGCTTCCGGCGCGAAGCGGGACGTGTTGACCGAGGAAAATTTGGAAAAAGCGTATCAAGTGCCGATCCGGATCGAATGGTCCGGAGACCGGCCTTGGATTAAGGTGCTGTGATGAGCGACTCGACATTTATCGGCACGTCCAACCGGGGATTTGCTCAGCAGGCGCAAGAAGAGCTTCGGCGTCTGCTGGGTCAGTCGGTTAAGTTCGAATGGCTGGTTCCAGGCGAAGTGTTCGTATTTACATCCGAATTTGAGCGCAGCGAGACGATTGGGCGCATCCTGGCGCAGGAGCCTGTATTTCTGCGGCATATGCTGCCGGTCGATGTAAAGCAATCGTGGGACGGTACTTTCGAACATGCAATTCACCATATTCATGAGATACTGGTCGCTAGGGGAGCGTCGCTGAAGCAGATGAACGTAGTGGTACAAGCCAGAAAAGCGGAAGGGGAAGCTTTAGCGAGCCTTTCCCTGCCGACGGTGCGCTCTTCCGTTGAAGAGATGCTGGCAGCGGTTTTCGAGGCGAATCCGGTATCGCGCGACGCAGACTACATCCTTTCGCTGTATTTCACGGAAGCTAACCTATATTTCGGGTTGTCCCGGCCGCAGGACAATTTGTCCGATTGGTCCGGCGGCGCCATCCGCTTCCGCAAGGAAGAAGGGCAAGTATCGCGAGCCAAGTTCAAGCTATTGGAGGCGGAGCAGGCCTTCGGCTTGGATTTGTCTCAATACCGGGCGGCGCTCGATATCGGCGCGGCGCCGGGCGGATGGACGTCGCTGCTGCTGGAGCGCGGACTTCGGGTAACCGCGGTCGACCCGGCCAAGCTGGATGCGTCGCTGCTGCGTCATCCGCAGCTTACGTATTTTCCGAAAAAGGCGGATGAGGTTTCGTTTGCGGCGAACACATTCGATCTGCTCGTTTGCGACATGAGCTGGAGTCACCGGCAAATGGCCAAGCTCGTCCGGGGGCTGTTGGGTGCGCTGCAGCAGGGTGGAACGGCTGTTATCACAGTGAAGCTGATGCACAAGAAGGCGTTTCAAACGCTTCGCGAAGTGGTGAGCGATCTGGCTCCGGAGCTGGAGCTGCAGCAAGCGAAGCAGCTTTTTCACAACCGCGAGGAGCTTACGCTGTTTTTGATGAAACATATGTGACCGGTTGTTCTAGCAATGAGAGCCGAAAGGAGCCTTGCGAATGTCGGATACGATTTTTTGGACCGATTTGTATTCCAAGCTGAGACCGGAGCAGGTCAAGTACGATATGTGGCTGGAGCCGTTCATCGGAGGTCTTGATCCGTCCGAGACGGGGTCTATTCTGGATCTTGGCTGCGGCGCGGGGAACGATACGCTGTATTTAACGGAAAAAGGCTTCTCCGTTACCGCTTGCGACCGTTCAGACGAAGCGCTTATGCTGGTGCAAGAACTGGTACCGCAGGCTAAGACGAAGCAGCTTGATCTGCTGCAGCCGCTACCATTTCCAGACGGTTCGGCGCGGGCTGTGGTGGCTGATTTAAGCCTCCATTACTTCTCATGGAGCGATACCGGGAGAATCGTCGCGGACATTTCCCGGGTGCTTCAGCCGGGCGGGCAGCTTTGGTGCCGGGTCAATTCGACAAGGGACTTCGAATACGGCGCCGGACAAGGAAGGTTCATCGAGCCGAACTATTACGAGCTCGACGGGAAGCGCAAGCGTTTTTTCGACCGTCCGCACCTGGAACAGCTGTTTCAGGAATGGCAAGTCACGTTTGTACAGGAGCAGACCATGAACCGCTATGACAAACCGAAGGTTGTCTGGGTACTGGCGGCAACCAAGCCCGAGCTTTGTTAATCGGCGATGCAACGGGGGATACGGAAGTGTAGATCGGGAGGCGGACAAAGTGGAAACGTAATTTTTGCTCCGGACTCTTGCGCTACCCATTTTTTATGCTATAATACGGTTAATTGCATAGTTACAAAAGCGGAAGCACCGCTGACCTAGGAAAGGATTTCCTGTCAGTGTGTGCTTTTTTTGTGTTTCTAAGGGGGAACTGGAGAGTATGTGATCTATGAAGCGCAGGGGAGAAATGGAATAAGCTTATCGCACAGATACGAAGGAGGGGGTGCCGTCGGTGGCCAAAATTATGCTGGTGCTGTTGGACGAGGATGCTTATTTTGGCGAGATGCTGTCCGCTTACGTTCGCTCGTCCGAATATGCGGAGCGGTTTAGTATACGCGTGTTTACGTCGATGGATGAAGGAGTCCGGTTTGTAGAGCAAAGCAAGGAACCGCTGATCATTATGGTCCACGAATCGCTTATGCCGCTGCCTGATGCCGTTTTCGGGCTTAAACCGGGGTGTACGGTCGTGATCAGCGATTCGGCAAGAGAGGGCGGACTGCTCGAATATCCGATTATGTTTAAATACCAGCCGCTAGACAAGCTGTTATCGGGTATTACTGCGCATTACAATGAATTTAGTGCAGGCGAGCCGCTGCGGGGGAACCGGGGAGCGAAGACGGTCGCCGTTTATTCGGCCGTCGGCGGAACGGGCAAAACGGTAACGGCCGTTCATTTGGCGTACCAGCTTGCCCAGCAGGGGGAACGCGTCTTCTGTTTGGGTCTGGAGCTGCTCCCGTCCCGGGCTTGGTATGTTCAGGAAGGAGCGGAGGAAACGGAATCGTTTTCCCAGCTTTTATACTATGCCAAGACGGCCCCAGCGCTTATTTCTTCCAAGCTGGAAGGGCTCAAAAGGAAGCATCCTGACTACAAGTTCGATTACGTTCCTCCGTCGATGCACCTGAAAGAACTGGCGGAGATGGGGGCGTCCGATCTAAAGCACATGTTGCAAGGGATCGAAGCTACGAGGATGTACGACTGGATCGTAATCGATTTGGACTCGGCGCCGCATGCGGCGACAAGGGAAGCGATTCAAGAGGCCGACCTCGTTCTATGGCTGCTGCTGGACGACTGCATACATTTGAGTAAAAACGCCGAGCTGCTCCGAAGCTGGACTGCCGGGGAACGATCGACAGACTGGCTGCATAGGGTGCGGTTCGTACATAACAAAAATGCCGGACAGGCGGTGAACCGGTTCGAAGCGTACGGATTTGCAAATAACAGTGAATTGCCTTACGTCCCCGAATGGAAAGGCGTCGGGCGAGTGGAGGACATGATGTCACCGGCCTTTGCCTTGGCTGCTGCCGGTTTGGTTCGAGCCGGCGGGGAGGGATCGCGGTACCGATGAAGGATGTGGCCCTAAAACAGCTGATCAAACAGCGCGTACAGGACAGCTTGGATTATGGAAATGCCTTGTCGGACGAGCAGCTCATGGAACAGATTGAGCAAATTGTGTTTGCTTACTCTAGGGAATCCTTTTTGACCGCGGGGCAAAAGCAGACTTTGGTGCAAGAGGTGTTTCACTCGTTCCGCGGTTTGGACGTGCTCCAACCGCTCGTCGACGATCGGACGATTACTGAAATTATGATCAATTCTCATGACCAGATCTTTGTTGAAAAAGACGGCCGCGTGCTGGAGACGGAAATCCGCTTCGAAAGTAGGGAGAAGCTGGAAGACACGATTCAAGCGATCGTCGGCCGGGTCAACCGGATTGTGAACGAGTCGACTCCGATCGTTGACGCCCGGCTTGCGGACGGCTCCCGCGTCAACGTCGTCCTCCCGCCGATTGCATTGAAAGGTCCCGCGATGACGATCCGGAAATTTCCGGAAAAGCCGATGACGCTGGACGATCTGATTGCACGTCAGGCGCTTTCGCGCGAAGCGGCGCAACGGCTTATTCGCTTCGTTAAGGCAAAATACAATTTGTTTATCGGAGGGGGAACAGGTTCGGGGAAAACGACGTTTCTCAATGCGCTGGGACAATATATTCCGCCGGACGAACGCGTCATTACGATCGAAGATTCGGCCGAACTGCAAATTCGCGGCGTGCCGAACCTCGTCAGCCTCGAAACCCGCAATGCCAATACGGAAGGAAAAGGCGAGATTTCGATTCGCGACTTGATTCGTTCCTCGCTGCGGATGCGGCCGAATCGCATCATTGTCGGCGAAGTCCGGGGGGCTGAAGCCTTGGATATGCTTGCAGCGCTTAATACTGGACACGACGGGGCGTTATCGACCGGCCATGCGAATTCGGTTCAGGATATGCTAAGTCGTTTGGAGACGATGGTATTGAGCGGAGCCAGCCTGCCTGTCGAGGTTGTGCGTAAGCAAATCGCATCGGCGATTGATGTCATGATCCACTTGACTCGTCTTCGCGACCGTTCCAGACGGGTGACGGAAATTACCGAAATTGTCGGGGTTGACGAAGGGGAGGTGAAGCTCAATCCGCTTTACCGGTTCGTGGAGACAGGTGAGACGCCGGAAGGCAAAGTTATCGGGCAGCTTGAGCCTACCGGGAATGAACTGGAAGGGACATGGAAGCTGGAAATGGCTGGCTTAATCTAACAGGACAATAGCAGGAAAGGGGGAGGATATCTGTCATGAACAAATCGGCTTTCGGCCGTTTGCGCGCCTTTGTAGGGTTGTCTTTCGGCACGAAGCTGGCGCCTGCGGTCTCCAAAGCTAAGCTTCCGGACTATAACGAATACCAACTGACGTGGGGACAAAAGGCCGCTGCTACCTTTTTCGGTGCGGCCGCTATGGCGGGGATTGCTATGGTGTTTTACAAAAATCCGTTGATTGCCGGGCTGTTTGCCTTAACCGGGTTTTATTATCCCGTCATACGGCGCAAGGCCATCGTAGCTAAAAGGAAGGCACAGCTTAAACAGCAGTTCAAACAAATGCTTGCTTCGCTGGCCTCTTCCATGGGGGCCGGCCGCTCGATCGAATCGTCATTTGCCGAGGCGCTCGATGACTTGCGGATGCTGTATCCCGATGCCGGAGCGATGATTGTGCGCGAGCTCGAACTGATCATCTGGCGGCTGCAAAACGGTGAAACGGTGGAAGCATGCCTGCTCGACTTCAGCCGTCGGGCCCACATCGACGAGATCGGCCAGTTCGCGGACGTATTTGTGATATGCAAGCGGACGGGAGGCAGTCTGGTTCAGGTGGTTCGGCGAACGGCCGTTATTATTCAGGAAAAATTGGATATCGAGCAGGACATCCAAGTCACATTGGCCCAAAAGAAATTCGAATCCAAAGTGCTCACGGTTGCGCCCGTCATTCTCATTGCAGCACTCGCATGGACGACGCCGGATTATATGGAACCGCTGTATCAAGGCGGCGGCCTGCTTATCATGACCGGTGCTCTTGGGGTCTTGTTCGGCTGCTTTGCCTTGGCGCAAAAAATTATGAATATAAAGGTGTGAAGCGATTTGTGGATGCTAGGGCTGTTGCTGTTGGAGCTGATTGCCGTTGCGGGTGCGGCGTGGGCAGGATTTCCAAAGTATGCTCCATGGGTCCGCGACAATCGAGGTCTTTCGCGTTCGGATGCGTTCTATTGGCTCGCTCCCGCTGGCTTATGGTTTATGGACCGGACGAAGCTGGCCGACCGATTATCCGAGCCGTTCGGCAAGGTGCATCGCGTCATGATAGGACTATACGGAGCGAAATTAGCGATCTCGGAAACGAAATGGTTTGCGGCCAAGACGCTCATTATCGTTTATGGTCTGGTTATTTTGAGCACCATGGCCGGTTTAGCTGCCGGAGAATCCGAGATGCTGGTTTACGGCCTGCCATTGACGATCTTTGTTCCGTTTCTGATGTATAAACAAGCAGCCGGGGAGCTTAAACGGAAGAAACAGTCCATCTTGATTGAGCTTCCGGAAGTATTGAACCAACTGATGCTGCTGGTAGGCGCAGGCGAAACGGTACCGCAGGCCCTGGTACGGATTGCAAATGGAAAAGAGGCCGTTACCAGTCCGTTAATGGCCGAATTGAAAGAAACCGTTCACGCCCTTAAGGTGAACGTGTCCTTTTCCAAAGCGATGGAGGACTTCAGCAAGCGGTGCGCAATGCAGGAGGTTTCGCTGTTTACGACTACGCTGCTGTTAAATTACAAGCGGGGAGGCGACGAACTGGTCATGGCCTTGAAGGAACTATCTGCCAATCTGTGGGAGAAGCGCAAGGCGCTTGCCAAAACGCTCGGTGAAGAAGCGGCATCCAAGCTGGTGTTTCCGATGGTCATGATATTTTTTGTCGTCATGGTTATGGTGGCGGCGCCTGCTTTAATGATGGTGAATTAATAAAGTAACAGACATAGTCTTGCGACAATAGAGGAGGAAAAAGGAATGGAAGCTTTGAAAACGGCGTGGCATCGGTTTTGGAAAGAAGAAGACGGACTCGGTACGCTTGAGATTTTGTTAATCATCGCGGTACTGCTCATTATTGCGATTGCTTTCCGGAAGTGGATCACGAAGTGGATGGAAAGCTTATTTAACGATGCCAGTAAAGAAATTAAGGACTCCAAAAATGTAAAAATCGATGACAGCAAGTTAGGTACCCCCTAACCTTGGCATGATGACATGACAAGGTTCATGAGAATTATTTATAACCGGTCGTTCGTTATAACGGTCCGCCGATTCGTCACCGGTCATTCCGGTCAATTTACAATTGAGGCGTCCCTGACGCTGCCGATCATTTTAATCGCAACCTTGCTGCTTATTTTTTTATCTCTTTTTGCTTATCAACAGGCTTCCGTTCATTATACGGCGGCATTGACGGCGGAACGGACGGCTTATATTTGGGACAACAGCAGGAAAGATCCGGTTACCGGATCGGTTGGGTTGGGACAAACGGATGGGTTGTACTGGCGGCTGACGAACGACCATGTGATGAATTTGTTCAGCTTTATGCTCCCTATCGCTCCCGTAACCGTTCAGCTTCCGGTATCCGGGCAAGCAGCCGGTCAAAACGGTCCGGCCGGGAAGCTTTCCCGAGCCGCAGGCAGCCTGCCGGAGCAGCTGCGCGGGGAGATCGATTATTCGAATCACGGGTTTTTGCGTTATGTTCGCGTCGCCTTGGAAAAAAAGTTTCACGTTCCTTCTATGGCTCGGTATTGGCGGGGCAAAGAAACCGATGTGGAGACTTCGTCCAAATCCTACGTCATTGACCCGATTGAAACGATCCGGCTGACGGATCTGACCCGAACCTTTATCGGTGAAATCCAAGGGCGAATCAAGCCGAAGGATGCGCTGAAAACAATGGTCGACCCGAAGGCTTCAGTCAAAGAACCGGTAAAAATCGCCTCCGAAAGAGAAGCTGCAGAGCATTTACGCGGCTTGGTTGGCGGGGTAAGCAAAAAAATTAATGTGGCCCCGGAGACCGTCAGAGTTGTTGACGCTCTGGATTCTTCCAATGTAGCGCATCAGGCTTTTTACACCTTTTATGAACAAAATTTGCGAGAGCAGATGGCAAAAGACGCAGAGCTGCTGAAGCAGGGCACAAAAATTAGAGGCGTGGTATGGCATTTTTTCAAAGTGTCGAAGAATGATGAAATGAGGCTGTCTCAAGGGTTAAAACGTGAGCTGGAACAAAAAGGAATTGTGGTCGTGTTTCATGAGTAAAGGAAAGCGGGGGAATCCGGAGGTGAATTTTTGAGGAGGTTGGTAAAGCTATGGAAAGAGCAGAGCGGTGCCGTATCCATCTATTTGATCATCATTCTTGTTCCTTTGTTTCTGCTGTGCGGGCTGCTGATCGATGTCGCAAGGTGGAGGACCGCGGATAAGGAAGCCGAGAATGCCGTAAAATCCGGGGTTCGCTCGATACTTTCGGCTTTTTCCCCGAAGTTGGCAGCTTATGGATTGTTCGGTACGGACCTGACTGGCAGCAAGGGAGACGAGATTTTCAAGCAAACGGTAGCCGGCAATTTGTCCGGCGCTGCGGAGCCAGGTCAATTCCGGTTTATTGATCAGCGTTTGGAAGAGGATTCGGCTAAGGTGACACCGATCTTTGTCTTATCCAATCATACGATTTTCAAGCAGCAAATATTGGAGGAGATGAAATACCGGGCTCCAATCATATACGCGCTTGAACTGACCGACAAATTCAAAAAAACAGGTCTTGATGCCCGATTGAGTCAGGCTTCGAAATTCGCCGAAAATGCGGTTAAAGTGCAAGAGCTTCTGGAGGAACGCGATCGTAGACTGGACGAAGTTTGGGACGCCTTTCAAGCGATACGTCAAAAATCCGAGATACTGTACCCGCACTACGACACGCAGCTTCGCGATTTGAATACCTTAGGTGAGAATATCGGCAGCCCTACGCTGGAAACCAAATACGCAGCTCTGCTCGGATTGTTGAAGGGCGAGGCAGCGCTTGATGATGCGGCGCTCTCCCAATATAAGGATGCGTTCTTGGAAGCGATGAAGCTGACTAAAAAAGCAAATGATGAGTTGACTGCCGAAATCAGCAAGATTCGGCAGTCAAACGGTTCGGATCAGCAGCTAAGGGCCGAGGATGTTTTCAACTTTGTGCATTTAATTGACCGTCAGGAACTGGAACAGTGGGAAGTGGGAGTAGGAACGGCGTTAGCACAGTTTTCCAGCGTAAGGGTTCAGCTTGAAGATAACCTCTTGTTTACGAATGAAAAATATTCTGCGACTTCAGCGGCGTTGAACGGCTTCAAAACGAAGGTGGATGAATGGTACGACAAACAGAATAAGGCGCAAACCGAGCGTCAGAGCAAAAACAAAGCGACGGCAGCGGCTAAGCGGGAGCAAAGGGTCAAAGCACAGCCGATTCTGGACGAGTTTCGGCGAACGATAGGAAGCTGCTCTCTTGTATCGAATGCCGATCCGTATGAGGAGAGCTACCGTAAGCTTCAGGGCGATCCGGGGACGGCCGGCAGCAAAGGTTTCTATCAGACGTATTTGGAAATGAACCAAGCTGCCGGGGCAATTTCTCCTGTATCGACTGTTCATTTGAAAACTCCGGATCAGGCAGGTTCCAGCTCTTTGAAGCTGGTTTCTGCACTGGAAGGTCTGTTGACGGAGGTGCGGGACGAGTTTTATATTGATGAATTTGCCGTCAGCAAATTCAGCTACCGGACACTTGGCTTGGAAAAGGATACTTTCGGACGGCCGAAAGCCTCCAAAGAGCTTTCCAACCCTGCAAGCCATGAATTAACGAATCAGGAAGTTGAATATTTAATTTACGGCTCGAATACGTGCAGCGGCAATTATTCGTCGGCGTACGCAGAAATGTTTGCTGTACGGTTGGCGATCGGAACGACCGAAGCGCTGCTTGAACCGCGCAACGAAGGGCTCGCCGCCGGTTCACCGCTACTCGTCTTGCTGGCTGCGGTGACGGAAGGCGCAATCCGGGCGCAAGCGGACATGACGAAGCTCGTTCAAGGCGAGCAGGTGCCGCTGTCCCGGAAATTGAGCGGAGTAATTACGCTAGGATATAAAGATTACTTGAGATTATTCCTGCTGCTTCATAGCCGTGAGCCGGTTCTGTTGTCCCGGATGCAGGCGCTGATCGAATTGAACACAAAACAGAAGCTTTATCAAATGACTACCTATGTTTCCGGTGGTGTTTCAACCTCATATCGGCTCTGGTTTTTACCGGCTATTATGAAGCTGGTAGGGAATAGCGAGTTCTCCGGTTGCGAGGTAAGCAGTAACCGCTGCCGAATGACCAAAACGGCAGACTTTACATATTAGGGAGGCCAGTATGTTGCGATGGACGAAAGAGCAGAGAGGAAGCATCACTCTTGAGGCGGCGCTCGTGCTGCCCTTTTTTCTGGCATTTCTTCTGCTGCTGATTGCGTTTATTCGCGTATCTTTGGCTGAGATGGCGCTTCAGTCTGCCGTCTCGGAATCGGCTAAAGTCATTGCCGCAAACATGTATCCGATCAAGCTGCTGTACCGACAAGGGCAAGCGCAGTGGCAGAACAGCCAAGCCAGCGCTTGGCTGGGTAACGTTGTCACCCAACTGGAGACAGCCAGACAAACGGTCATCGATTCCGAACAATTCGTAGAGGACTATTCGAAGTGGATTCCTGAACCTATGGTACGTTTGGTCGCTTGGGACAAAGAACGAAGAGAACAGCTGGAGGCGCTTGGCAGCTCAGCGAAGGACGAGGCGAAGCAAACGGTCGAAAAAAAGGTCGCGGAGGCGGCGACGCCAATTATTGCGTCGTTTGCCGATATGAGAAGCCTTGATCAACGTAAGCTCAAAGTAACCTCTTTACAATTTCCAAACTTTTACGACCATGGGGAGGCTTATGTTGTTATCGAAGCGCAGTATGAGTATACGTTCGCAGTCCCTTTTTTTAAGAAAACCGTTATACTTCGAAAAAAAGCGCAGGAGCGCGCATGGATAGGGGGATAAGCATGCTCGGTATTTGGTTTGCTGCGGTGATGCTGGCCGTTGCGTTCGTTACGGACATCACGAAACAAAAAATTCCGAATTGGCTTACCGTGACAGGAGCATTCTCCGGATTGATCTTTCATCTGGCTACGACCGGTTGGAACGGGCTGGCATTTTCCGCTGCTGGATTGGCCTGCGGCTTTGCTCCGATGCTCGCGTTGTATGTGCTGCGTGCGGTAGGGGCAGGAGACGTTAAGCTGTTTGCTGCGCTGGGAGCCTTTACCGGGGCGGTGTTTTCTCTTTACGCAATGGCAGCTTCTCTCATATGCGCCGGTCTGATTGCGCTGCTTGTGCTGTTATGGCGCAGCGACGGTGTTCAACGGCTGACCCATGCAGCATTTTTGCTTATCCAGCTCGCCGCGTTCCGCAAGCTATCGGTATTGAAGTCTGATCCCGCATCCGACGGCCGGCTCCGCTTTCCATTCATGTGGGCAGTGCTGCCGGGCGTTAGTCTCACGATCGTTCAATGGGGAGTTTTAGGAATTTAAGTTGATAGATGGAAAATATAAGGAAAGGAGAATAACATTGGACCAGCAGCTATACGGCCTGAAAGTCGATTTCGACAACCGGAACGGTCATTTTATGGTACTCTCTTCACCGACCGGGATGAAGCAGCAAGACCTCTCGAGCTTTCAAGTCAATATGCTGTCGGCTAACCGGATTCCGCGGCTGCTCGAAGTTCAGGTAGAGGCAAGGAACGGAGATGTATGCTTGTATTATGCCATTACCGGTAAACGGATGCTCAGCCACTGGCTGCGAATGGAGAAGCTTTCGCTCGCCCAATATTATGCGCTGCTGCTGCATATTGTCGAAGTGCTTGACGACAGCAAGGTCTACATGCTCCAGCCCGACAGATACGTTCTAAAGGAGGAGTACATTTATTGCGGAGCCGGTTTTCAGGATTTGTATTTAATTTATATTCCTAAAGAACATTTGGAGGGGAAGGGATCGGTTTCTTCAGATCTCCATCATTTGGCGTCGCGTTTGATTCATCGGGTTACCGAGCTTCACGGAAGCGGATTTCAGGAGCTAATGCGTTATTTGCAGGAGGAAGCTTTCAATTTGCCCGAGCTTAAACAACTGCTCTTGAAGCAAATCAGTCTTTTGCAGCATGTGTCACCCGCAGGACAAGAACTGGCGGGGATGGCGGCTTCGCCAAAGCATGCTTTCGGAGCTTCCGTTCATCCGGAGTCTGCGTTATTCCATGGTCCGGACCAGTTGTTTAGCGATCCCCCGAGAGCGATGCGCAACGAGCATTCGGGGTATGAACCGATTGGCGGACAAGTACCGGTATCGTCCCCGTCGCAGCATTCGACGGAGCCAGGAATGTCCAAGGCCGAAGCAGCACCGAAAGCGAGGCCCGAATCCCGTAGGAAGCAATTGTTTGTTATTTTACTTACCGTGCTCGTATGGTGCTTCATTTGGAAAATGTATCTTGACGATCCGAGCGACACCATGCTCTGGATGTGTATTGGTTTGACGCTGATCTTCACGGCGGGAGCATTGCTGCTGTTACTCAGAATTGCAAAGACTTCTTCCGAGGCTCCGAAACAGGGGGCATCGGGTTTGTCTTTCGAATCCATTAACGAAAAATTTCCCGAGCCGGACCGCGGGGACCAGGCAAGCTTTATGAGCCGTATCGGTTTGGCTTCGCCATCACCGATTAGCTTTGTCACTCCGGGAGCCCCGGTTGCGCCGGATGCGGGGCGTTCGAAGGAGTCTGACTCGATTTCTTCTCTGGCAACCGGGTACAGCCAATTGCCGAATGGGGAGTCGCAGCCGTACGAATCGCGGCCCCAATCCTCGGATCACGCGATGCGAACAACGCTGCTTGCGCCGCAGGATACAACGGTCTTTCTAGGCAAAACGCCGCGTTCTTCGGACCGCTCATGCGCATGTTTGGAAGTTTATCGCAACGGCGTCAGGGAGCAAATACAACTTAATAAAAACAGCTTCGTCATCGGACGAGCTGGAGCGGGTGCGGATTGGGTGTACGAGGAGGCCGGCGTGTCCCGCTTGCATGCCGAATTTGTTAAGGATGACGAAGGGTATACCATCAAAGATTTGGGATCGCGTAACGGAACAAGCGTCAATGGAGAATTTTTGGTGCCTTACCGGGTGCATCGGTTGAAGGAAGGTGATATAGTTAAGATCGTATCGACCGAATTTACGTTTAAAATGGGGTTCTGACGCGTGAAACCGACGATTGCCGTCCATTTTCAATATGGATCCGCCACGCATACGGGATGGTTCCGTACAATTAACGAAGACCGCTCGCTGCTGCGAGTGGGACAGACAGTGAAAGGCGTTCCGTATGCCGCTGCCGCGCTCGCCGACGGGATGGGCGGCTCGGAGGACGGCGCACAAGCCAGCGAATTGGCCATTCGTCGGTTGAAGGAGTGGCTTGACGCCAAGGTTCCCGCTTTGCTTTCCACAGGAGATCGTCTGGCAAGCTTGGAACGCGAGGCGGAAGCATGGTTTTTTGCTGTTCACCGGGAGTTAGTCGAAACGGGGCGGGGCAGCGGCGGCCGTCTTGGCACGACATTGACGCTCTTATTGTTGACGGATGCCGTCTACTTCATAGCACATGTCGGGGATTGCCGCATTTACCGGTTAACGCCGACAGGGCGATGCAATCGGTTGACCCGCGATCATACGTGGGTATCCGCGCAAGTCCGCCGCGGACGAATGTCCGTACGGCGCGCGCGAAGTCATCCCAAGCGCAATGTGCTGCTGCATTCGCTCGGCATGGGAGAGCGGCCTGACGTCTACATCCGCTCGGGCTGCTACGCACCGGGCACTTTATTTTTGCTGAGCAGCGACGGTTTTCACGACCGCTTTCTACCTGGGTCCATTGCCGCGCTGCTGCGTACGGCGAACGGCAAGGGCAGTGACCTGCAGGAAATGTGCGACTTGCTGTTAACAAAAGCGCTGCAGCGAAAATCCGATGACAATATCAGCGTTGTTTTGCTCAAGCCTGTGACGGGGAGAAAGAACGCAAAAGAGCGGCTTCGTTTACACGGCGGACTATGGCTCCGCCAACTTTATCGCTGCGGCCGCAAGCTCCTGTCAAGTCTATCATCTGGATAACTTGCGCCTACTGATGTTATAATGAATTGTCGAGCGCGAATTATTTTCATAGACAGGAGATTCCGAAATTACATGAGCTTGTTGACGGTGGAAGAACTAAGCCACAGCTTTGGTGGCAGGGTATTGTTTAAAAATGTTTCGTTTCGCCTGCTTCCAGGAGAGCATGTTGGATTGGTAGGTGCCAACGGCGTCGGCAAATCGACGCTGATGAATATTTTGACCGGCAATTTATTGAAAGATTCAGGGAAGGTCGATTGGACCCCCAAAGTAAATTATGGCTATTTGGACCAGCATACGAAGCTCACACCGGGGAAAACGGTCCGCGAAGTGCTCAAGGACGCTTTTCTGCCTTTATTTGAACTGGAGCAGGAGCTCAATGGGATCACCGAACAGATGGCCGACGCCGACCCGGACAAATTGGAGCTGCTGCTGGAGCAAATGGGCGAGATTCAAGACCGGTTGGAAAATAGCGGCTTTTATCTGCTTGACGTAAAGGTCGAGGAGATGGCGAACGGTCTGGGACTTGATGCCATAGGATTGGACCGCGACGTGGCTCAGCTTAGCGGGGGACAGCGGACGAAGGTACTGCTAGCCAAGCTGCTGCTGGAACAGCCGACGGTGCTTCTGCTCGACGAGCCGACCAACTATTTGGACGTTGAGCATATCGACTGGCTGACGGATTACTTGCAAAACTATCCGTACGCCTTCATGCTGATATCCCATGATACCGAGTTTATGAACAAGGTTGTAAACGTCATTTATCATTTGGAATTTGCCAAGCTGACGCGATACACCGCTAACTACGAAAAATTTCTGCAAATGGCAGATATCAATAAACAGCAGCATATCGACGCGTACGAGAAGCAGCAGGAGTTTATCAAAAAGCAGGAAGATTTCATTCAGCGCAACAAAGCTCGTTATTCGACATCGGGCCGGGCAAAAAGCCGCCAAAAGCAGCTTGACCGAATTGATCGGATCGACCGTCCCGAGGAGGCGGTAAAACCGACCTTCGTGTTCAAGGAATCGCGGGCAAGCGGACGCATTGTGTTCGAGGGCAAGGACTTGGAAATCGGCTATTCCCATGCCCTGCTGCCCAAAATGAATGTCACGATTGAGCGCGGCGATAAAATCGCTGTCGTGGGATGTAACGGAGTCGGGAAATCGACGCTGTTGAAAACGATTTTGGGTAAAATCCAGCCGTTCGGCGGATCGACGTTTTTAGGCGATTTTCTGTACCCTTCTTATTTCGAACAGGAAGTGAAAGCGCCGAATTTGACGCCGATCGACGATGTATGGAATGAATTCTCGCATATGAATCAGCATGAGGTTCGGGCTGCCCTGGCACGGTGCGGGCTTAAAAACGAGCACATTACCCGGCCGCTGAGCAGCTTGAGCGGGGGCGAGCAGGCAAAGGTTCGGCTGTGCAAGCTGCTGATGCATGAGAGCAACTGGATTGCGTTTGACGAGCCGACGAACCATTTGGACGTGGCCGCCAAAGACGAGTTGAAGCGAGCGCTGAAGGAATACAAGGGCACGATCGTACTTGTATGCCACGAGCCCGATTTTTACGAGGATTGGGTAACCAAGGTGTGGAATGTCGAGGAATGGTCCGCCGCCAAAGCAGGCAGGTAAGGACAGAAGCAGCTGACAAATTCGATTTTGAAAAGGGGATTGGAAGCGATGATTACTCATATTGTATTGTTCAAATTAAAGGACCGCAGCCCGGAAGCGGTCAAGCGCACGTATGACGTGCTGACGAACATGGAAGGCAAAATCCCGGTACTTCGCCATCTGGAAGTCGGCATGGACGTGCTTCACTTGGAACGTTCCTACGATATTGCGCTGATTACGAAATTCGATTCCCTCGAAGACTTGAAAACGTACGATACGCATCCGGTGCATGAAGAAGTGAAGGCGCATATGAAGCAGGTGCTTGACGGAACCAGCATTTGCGTCGATTTCCAAAGCTGATTCCGGACTAGCTTTCACAAGGTTTCACCATAACATCGGCTTCATGATCATGAGCCACAGCATGACGAACAATACGAATAAATATAAATAAAGCGACCGGCTAAGCTTGCGGAGAAGCGCCTGACGGTCGTGTTCCGGTTCGCGCAGCTTACGGATCGTCGGAGAGAACGCGCGGGCCATGAACAACAGCGACGCGAACAGGACAACGAACGTGCCGAAAATCCATGGGGTTGTCCAAGGCCAACCGCCAAGCCACATCAGCAGCAGCCCGGAAGCGACGAGCACGTGTCCGGCATGCTTGGACAAACGAACGACGAAGCGGAAGGAATCAAGGTAGGAGTGCAGCAGATCGCCATCGGCGGTTTTTAACCTGCGAAGCATCGGTATCAGCACGAAGAATGGTCCGATCGATACCATGGCACTGACGGCATGAATGAATACGAGCCAGGAATACAAGGTCAACACACCTCCAAACGGTAGCTGAAAATTTTCAAAGAAAAGAAACAGTGTAGCAAAGGCACCTGCAGCAAGCGGACCCGGCTTGGCCGGGGAGGCCGCGGCAAGTACCGAGGCTACACTGTTTTTGCCGTATTATACGGCGCGGAATTCGTGGACCCACACCTTCATGTGCGGAAGCCACGGCATGCCCGCATGCAAAGATAAAATATAATTTTTGTAGGCATCGACCGTCTCGTAACCTTCCATCTTTGCGTGCTCGTCGGTCAGCTCGCCGAGCGATTGCTGATAAACGTTCGTCACTTCAAAGCGGTGTCCGTTCAACTCCATGATTTCACCCGGATCGGCGTAACGTCCGTTGCGGCGGGTAGCCGTTTTTTCGCCACGGAGCACTTTTTCGACATCTTCTTGAACGGTGACCAGACGGTCGATACTACAGGTTTTCGGCGGCAATGGTTGAGTCATGCTGATATGTACCTCCTTGGTTATTAGATCCATTCCGTAGCTTACCTTAAATTGTTTTGAGAAGCAAACGAACGGAGGCCGATTGTATGAAATGGGATATAAACGAAACGTATATGATGCAGGTGCTGGACAAGCTGCTCTCGACGCCGAGCCCGAGCGGTTTTTGCAGCGAGATAATGGGCAAGCTGGCCGCCGAAGCGGAAAAGCTGGGGTACCCGATGAGCTTCACGCCCAAGGGCTGCGGGATTATAACAGTTGAAGGCCAGCAAAAGAACCGGGTGATCGGCTTGTTCGGTCATGTCGATACGCTGGGAGCGATGGTGCGTTCGATTAAGAGCAACGGCACGCTGCGTTTTACGCTGATCGGCGGCTACATGATGGGTTCCGTCGAAAACGAATACTGCCGCGTGCATACCCGTGACGGACGAACCTACGACGGTACGATCTTGACGACCAAGCCTTCGGTGCATGTCTTTCCGGATGCGCGAGATTTGAAGCGGGAAGAAGCGGTTATGGAGGTGCGTCTGGACGAACCGGTTAAGTCTGCGGACGATGTCAAAGCGCTCGGTATTGGTACAGGGGATATCATTTCCTTTGACCCGCGCACCGAGTTTAAAACAAACGGTTTTATCAAGTCCCGTCACCTGGATGATAAAGCGGGCGTTGCCGCCCTGTTCGGGTTGCTTGAACTGCTTAAGCGCGAGGCTATCGTACCATCCTGCACGCTGAAGATTATGATCAGCGTATACGAAGAGGTCGGACACGGCTCGTCTTGGATTCCGGGAGACATCAGCGAGGTGCTCGCGGTCGATATGGGCGCAATGGGAGAAGATCTGAATTGTACGGAGTTCGACGTCTCGATCTGCGCCAAAGATTCGTCCGGGCCTTACGATTACGTGATGACGTCGAAGCTGATCGAGCTGGCGAAGCGCGACGGATTGAGCTATGCGGTCGATATTTACCCGCAGTACAGTTCGGATGCTTCCGCTGCGCTTCGTGGAGGAAGCAACATTCGTGCGGCTTTGATTGGCCCGGGTGTTCATGCTTCCCACGCGATGGAGCGGACGCATAAAGACGCCGTACGGCATACGGCTGCGCTGCTTGCCGCTTACGTGACGGAGCCCGCCGAACCTTACGGCAATTAATAAACGCAAGCAGCGGCGAGGAGGCTTGAATCCGCTTGAACCTTTTTACGGTAGAAGATATATATAAAAGCTATGGCGAGAAAGTTTTATTTGACGGCATTCATTTTCAGATCAACGAGAAAGAACGGATCGGGCTTGTCGGCGTGAACGGATCGGGCAAATCGACACTGCTGAAAATTATGGCCGGACTCGAATCGACGGAAAGAGGAAAGCTCATTCATGCGAACCACTTCCATGTCGAGTATTTGCCGCAAAATCCGTCGTTCGATTCCGACTCGACCGTGCTTGAGCAGGTATTTTACGGGGATACGCCGATGATGCAGGCATTGCGGGAATACGAATGGGCGCTTGCCGAGCTGCAGCTTGCCCCCGAGGACGAGAAACGGCAGGCGAAGCTGTTCGCTGCGCAGCAGCGCATGGATGCGACAGGCGCATGGGACGCCTCGACGACGGCTAAGACCGTGCTGACCCGGCTCGGCATCCGAGATTTCGGCCAAAAGGTCGGCACGCTTTCCGGCGGGCAGCGCAAGCGCGTCGCCATGGCACGGGCGCTGATTCAACCGGCGGATTTACTCATATTGGACGAGCCGACCAACCATATCGACCATGAAACGGTGCAGTGGCTGGAAGAATTTCTGGCGAAGTGGCGAGGCGCGCTGCTGCTCGTGACGCATGACCGATATTTTCTCGACCGGGTAACGAACCGGATCTTCGAGCTGGACCGCGGCAAGCTGTACAGCTACGAGGGCAATTATGCGGCATTTCTGGAGAAGAAGGCCGAGCGGCTGGAGCGCGAAGCCGCGGAGGAAGACAAGCGGCAAAATCTGCTGCGCAGAGAGCTGGCATGGCTTCAGCGGGGCGCCAAAGCCCGGACGACGAAACAGAAAGCGCGTGTGGAGCGTGTCATTGAGCTGCGCGACCGCAAGGTGGACGGCCCCTCAGCACAGTTGGATATTTCGCTCGGTGCGAGCCGGCTCGGCAAAAAGATCATGGAGCTGGAAGATGTCAGCAAATCGTTCGAGCAGCGAAAAATCGTCGACAATTTCAGCTATATCGTTTTGCCTGAAGATCGTATCGGCATTATCGGACCGAACGGGACCGGTAAATCGACGTTTTTGAACATGCTAGCTGGCCGACTGGAGCCGGATGCGGGCTCTATCGTAACCGGTCCGACCGTGAAGCTGGCTTACTACACGCAAGAAAGCGTCGAGATGGACGAGAAGCAGCGGGCGATCGACTATATTAAGGAAGCGGCCGAGGTGGTGCGAACCTCGAGCGGCGAATCGGTTACGGCGGCGCAAATGTTCGAACGCTTCCTGTTTACGCCCGCCCAGCAATGGACGCCGATCGGGAAGCTGTCCGGAGGCGAGCGTCGTCGTCTGTATCTGCTGCGCACGCTGATGGGCGAGCCGAATGTTCTTTTGCTGGACGAGCCGACGAACGATCTGGATATCCAGACGTTAACTATTTTAGAGGAGTACCTTGAAGATTTTCCGGGCGTGGTCATTATCGTATCCCATGACCGCTATTTTCTGGACCGGACGGCGGATCATCTGTTCGTGTTCGAAGGGGAGGGCCGCATCCGAAGGTTTTTCGGCAATTATACGGAATATTTGGAAGCGTCCCGAAGCGAAAAGCAGGCGGCAGCGGAAGAGCGGCGCGAAACCAAATTGACTGTCGAAACGGCGCAGACGCAGCAGCGCGAGCCGAATCGTCCCCGCAAGCTCTCCTATAAGGAGCAGAAGGAATGGGACGAGATTGAGGATAAAATCGCCGGGATCGAGGAACGTTTGACACAGGTCAAGCAGGACATTGAGAACGCTGGCAGTGATTATACGAAAGCGCAAGAGCTGTTTCAGGAAGAGCAGGAGCTGACACAGCGGCTGGAGGAAGCGATGGAGCGCTGGACCGAGCTGTCCGAGCTGGTAGAGAGTATCGCACAAAACAAGTAACGAAGCAGCGTTTCATCGGTGCGGCTCGCCGAATGGGGCGGCACGAAAAATAACATCCAGTGGGAAGACGCGCCAATTTATGCTATAATATACGTTCGGAAGCGGCCTTACATGGGCTGATCGCTTTATTATATTGCGAAAGTAGGTTTTAAACAGATGATTACGGTAACAGGAGTCACCTTAAGATACGGTAAACGGGCACTGTTCGAGGACGTAAACATTAAGTTTACTCCCGGCAACTGCTACGGTTTGATCGGCGCAAACGGAGCGGGCAAATCGACATTCCTGAAAATTTTGTCCGGTGAATTGGAAGCGAACAAAGGCGAAGTCAGCATCACTCCGGGCGAGCGTATGGCGGTTCTGAAGCAGAACCATTTCGAATATGACGAAGTGGATGTGCTCAAGACGGTCATGATGGGACATGCGCGTTTGTTCCAAATTATGGAGGAAAAAGACGCTTTGTATGCGAAGTCGGATTTCTCCGAAGAGGACGGCATGCGTGCGGCTGAGCTGGAAGGCGAATTCCAGGAGCTGGATGGCTGGCAAGCGGAGTCGGACGCGGCGGAGCTGCTGATCGGTCTTGGCATTTCCAAAGACCTGCACGACATCAAAATGAAAGAGCTTGACGGCAACCAAAAAGTCCGCGTCTTGCTGGCGCAGGCATTGTTCGGCAACCCGAACATTTTGCTGCTTGACGAGCCTACGAACCATTTGAACATCGAATCGATCAACTGGCTTGAAAATTTCCTTGCCAAATATGAAGGCACCGTTATTGTCGTATCCCATGACCGTCACTTCCTGAACCAGGTGTGTACGCACATTGCGGATATCGATTTCAGCAAAATCCAACTGTACGTTGGCAACTACGACTTCTGGTACGAGTCCAGCCAGCTGGCTTTGAAGCTGCAGCGCGAGGCCAACAAGAAGGTCGAGGAGAAACGCAAAGAGCTCGAAACGTTCATTCAGCGCTTTAGCGCGAACGCCTCCAAGTCGAAGCAGGCGACTTCGCGTAAGAAGCTGCTGGAGAAGCTGACGCTCGAAGATCTCAAGCCGTCGACCCGGAAGTATCCGTTCATCAAATTTACTCCGGAGCGGGAAGCGGGCAAGCAATTGCTTCAAGTGGACCGGGTCAGCAAATCGATCGACGGCCAGTTGATTTTGAACAATATCAGCTTTACTGTGAACAAAGGCGACAAAATCGCCCTCGTCGGCCCGAACGGGATCGCCAAATCGACGTTGTTCCAAGTGCTGACGGGCGAGCTTGAAGCCGACGCCGGAGAGTACAGCTGGGGCGTGACGACGACGCAAGCGTACTTCCCGAAAGACAACTCGGCTTATTTCGATACGGACATCAACCTCGTTGACTGGCTGCGTCAATACTCCAAAGATCAAGACGAGTCCTATATCCGCGGCTTCCTTGGCCGCATGCTGTTCTCCGGCGAAGAGGCGCTTAAGAAAGCAAGCGTGCTGTCGGGGGGCGAAAAAGTACGCTGCATGCTGTCCAAAATGATGATGAGCGGCGCCAACGTGTTGATTCTGGATGAGCCGACCAACCACTTGGATTTGGAATCGATCACGGCGCTGAACAACGGGCTGATGGATTTCGACGGCACGATGTTATTCGTATCCCATGACCATCAATTCGTGCAAACCGTGGCAAACCGGATTATCGAAATTACGCCGAACGGCTTGATCGACAAGGTCATCACTTACGACGAATACTTGGAAAACGACGAGATTAAGAAGCAGCGCGACCTGCTGTATGCTTAATTATCGTCCCAAGCTTGCCAGACAGCTGTTCCGATAATTTAAAAAAAGGATGAGCCGCAGGCCTGAAAAGGCTGTGCTCATCCTTCTTTTCCAATCGCGGCCGGTCAGCTTCCGCCGGTACGCCGGCGTTGGTTGTTCGGCTTTTTGTTGTTTTGGCTTTTCATTACAGATGCGTTTCCGGCACGCAGTTGGCCGTTGCCTTTAGCGTCATGCTGGGCTTGCTTCTTTTGCGCGAGCTTGTTTTTAATCGCATCCGCCAAGCTGACTTTTTTAGGCTCGCCGGCGGATTGCGGTTGCTCATTCAAATTTTGGTTCGTTGTGTCCGACATTGTTTAACACCTGCCCTATACCCTGGATAGTTCCATTCTACCGGATAGGTCCCTCTGGAAGCAATAAGCAAATAGGTAGGGGAGGGATTCAAACCATGACGCTCAAGGAATGGTCGGAAAAAGACCTGCTTGCATGGACGCTCGCTCCGTCCGAAGGCCGCTTGGCTCATTCGGAGCCCCGGTACGTATTCTTCTACACTCCGCTGTGTGGCACGTGCAAGGTAGGCGAGAGGATGCTGGAAGTCGTCGCGGCGTTGAATTCGCAGACTACCATTGGCCGCTGCAATATTAATTTCTCTCCGGTTCTGGCGCGGAATTGGCAAATCGAAAGCGTGCCGTGTCTGGTGCGATGGCAGCGGGGGGCGATGGACAAAAAATACCGGTTCGACGACGTGCAGGAGCTGCATCGCTGGATGAACGTTACTACGAATGGCTAATGAGGCCTTTCAAATTTATAACAAGGAAGGGAGTCGTATCTATACGATGCTGGAATCCATGTTAACTCCCGGAACGATGGTCCGGGCTTCCTACAAAACAGGCGGTTACATTGGCGAGGTAGTTGAGCTGTCTCCTACCGGTAAAGTGGCCGTCAAGATTGCCGCGGTCGTAAAACACCCGACGCAAGGAGATTTGCACAATCCGATGGACCCTGATGTGGCGTTTTTTCATCAGCGGCGCGCGCTGGCTTATCAGGAGATTGCGCTAATGCCGCCGAATACGGTCCGGCCGTATGAAGGGACGGTGCCGGATTACCGCGAATCGCTGCGGCAAGCCTTGGCGCAGGAGCGCGCGAAGCTGCAGCGGACGGCTCGCTGGGCCGAGCGGTGTCTCGAGGAATTGGATCGGCTCGAAGGAGAGTACGCTTAAGACGGAAGGGATCGGGTTGTCATGCTGTTTGTGTTTATCGGCCTATGGACGATCGGGCTGCTCCTGATCGTCACCGATCCGAAGCGGGCGACGACACAATGGATCAGCAGTATCGCCTTTACAGGCGGCTGCGGGGGATTGTCTGCGGTAATTGCGGACGATTTCGTGCCTTATTTATTTGACCGCGGCCTGTTGACGATGCCTGTTGCGGTGCTGGTTAACAAAGCCGAGCTCGCCAGTTCGCTGGTGTGCTACTTCGGCTTGCCTTATACGTTTTTGATGTTCGCAATCGTTTACTATCCGGATTATCCGGTGTGGCCGTGGAAACGCTGGATTCCGTGGGCGCTGGCGGTTCTTCCTGCTTTTTCCTTCGTGCTCGAACCGAAGCCTGGCGATCCGATCCCTTATTACTTTGTCACCCCTTGGGCGGCGCCGTATATTGTGGCAGGGGCCGTTTTATTGATCATGGCGCTGCTGAAGGAGAAAAATTCGTTTCTTCGCCGCAGCCGGGTGCTGACGACGCTAGCGGCCGCGCCAACGCTGGTATTCGCTTTGTTTACGCTTTATTTGCTGCCCACCTTTTTCGGTTTCTCCGAATTGTGGCGCTATAACATCGGGGTGATCGCGCTCACCCTGGCCATCATTGTCGGATCGAGCTTCCGCTACGGATTCATGGGTCTGCAAATCTCCATACGAAACCAGAAGCTCGATTATACGCTGCGCGCGATTACGTCCGGGACATCGATTTTGAACCACGCGATCAAGAACGATGTCGGCAAAATCCGGCTGTTCGGCGACAAAATCAAATCCGAAGCGGCAGCCGGACGAACGGACCCGGCTCAAGTGGTGCAGGATATGGAAGTTATATTGTCCGCTTCGCAGCATATTTACGATATGATCTACCGGATTCAAGGACAAACCCAGGAGATCAAGCTTCAACTGGTGGAGTTGGACCCGCGTGAGCTGATGAGGGACTGCATCCGCACGCTATCTCCGGAGCTGCAAAAAGTCGAGGTTCGTGAGCAGTATTTGACCGAGGAGCCGATTGCTGCCGACCGGGCGCAGCTGACCGAGGTGTGGACCAATGTGCTGACCAATGCCATTGAAGCGATGCCGGACGGTGGCGTCCTGACCGTACGTTTGACGGAAACGAAGCGCAAAGTCGTTGTGGAAATAAAGGACACGGGCCCCGGAATGGAGAAGGCGCAGCTCAAGCGCGTCTTCGATCCGTTCTACACGACCAAAAGCGGCAAAAAAATGAACTTCGGCTTGGGACTGTCTTACTGTTATACTATAGTTCAGAAGCACAAAGGCACCATGAACATTCACAGCAAGCCGGGCCAAGGAACGAGCGTCTTCATGCAGTTTCCGAAGCGAAAGCGTCTTCCGGCGGGAAGGGAGTTAATTTGAATGGAGCACCCTGCGATTCGCGTCGTCATTGTCGAGGACGATCCGGACTGGCTGCGCGGCCTGCACAGCTACTTGCAGAAGGAGCAGGATATCGAAGTAGTGGGTCAGGCTTCGTCCGGCGAAGCGGCTGTCGGGCTGCTGGAGAATACGGAAGCGGATGTCGTTCTGATGGACGTCATGATGTCCGATAGTCCGGAGGGGTTGTGGGCCGCAGCGGAAATTGTCAAATGCAGCGGGGCCCGCGTCGTGATGCTTTCTTCGATGGAGGAGAAAGAAATCATTTTTGAGGCGTTCAAGGCCGGCGCGGTCGATTATATGGTGAAGTCCAACTTCACGGAAATTCCGCAGACGATCCGCAGCGCATACGCTAACCGGAGCTCGATCCATCCGAGCGTCGCCGCACAGATGCGGGAAGAATTCCGCCGCTTGAAGCAGCTTGAGCACGAGGTCCGGGTGAGAGAACTCAAAAATTTGCTGACGCCGACCGAAATTCAAGTGCTCGACCTGATCGAAAAAGGTCACACGCAAACGCAAATCGCCGACAAATTCGTCGTTTCCATCCGGACGATTAAAGTGCATGTTGGGAATATTTTGAAGAAATTGGGTGGGAAAAGCAGCAAGGAAGCGGCCCAAAAAGCAAAAGATATGGGCATTTTGTAATCTGCCCGAAAAGCGGCTGCCACAGGCGTAAAAACCGGAAGGACGCCGCTTTTTTTCGTTACACCTTGCCCGAAGTTTGTGGTATAGTGGAACTGTTTGAGAACATAGAAAACAGTCAGCGAAGGAGCCTAACGCATGAGCGCAAACGACAAAATACAAATCGGCGTCATCGGCGCCGGCAACATCGGCAACGTACACATTCAGGAATTTTTACAACTCCCGGACGCCGCTGTAACAGCCGTGACGGACGTCTACCAGCCTATGGCTATCGCGCGGGCGAAGGAATATAACATTCCGAACGTTTACGCAACCTACCAGGAATTGCTGCAGGACCCGAGCGTGGATGCAGTGATCGTGGCCGTCCCGAACGATGCCCATGCCCCCATTGCCATTGAAGCGCTTCAAGCCGGCAAGCACGTTCTGCTTGAAAAGCCGATGGCTGTTAACGCGGCTTCCGCCAAAGAAATTGTCAAGGCACGTGAGAAGTCGGGCAAAGTGCTGATGATGTCGCATCAGATGCGTTGGGAATCGCTTAACATGCAGGTGAAGGAACAAATCGACAAAGGCGCGCTCGGCAGCATCTATAATGTAAAAACCGGCTGGATGCGCCGAAAAGGGATTCCGGGCTGGGGCTCTTGGTTTACGCAAATGCATAAATCCGGCGGCGGGCCGCTAATCGATATCGGCGTGCACATGCTTGATTTGTCGCTGCACTTGATGGGCAGTCCGAAGCCGGTTTCCGTCTTCGGGACGACGTATGCCGAGTTTGGGCCGAAGAAGCGCGGCATCGGCACTTGGGGCAAAACAGACTGGAACGGCTTCTATGACGTTGAAGATCTGGCAACCGCTCTAATCAAACTGGATAACGGCAGCACGCTGTCGCTTGATGTAAGCTGGGCCGCCAATACCGATTTTATCGATAACGGGCCTTATATTTATCTGATGGGCTCCGAGGGAGGCGCTTCCCTGCGCGCAGGTAAAGGGACGCTGCATACCGAGCTGTTCGACCGGACCGCCGATGTGGATTTGACGGTGGATTCCAACGAAGAAGGGCCTCGTCAGCGAATGAGCCGCCACTTCCTGGAATGTATCCGGGAGCATCGCGAGCCGCTTACTTCTGCGATGTCAGGTCTGACGAACAGTTTAGTGCTGGAAGCGATCTATGAGTCGTCCCGTACAGGTCAACTCGTTACGCTGGATTGGAGCTTGGATTAACCCTTATGGATGAATTGCTTCAAGTCAATCTGCAATTATTCAGTATTATCGGTACGATCGCGTTTGCTATTTCCGGCGCGGTCGTTGCCATGGAAGAAGATTACGATATTTTGGGAGTTTTTGTGCTGGCGTTTGTGACGGCGTTCGGCGGCGGGGTCGTCCGGAACTTGCTGATCGGCATTCCGGTTAACACGCTTTGGACGCAGGGACTTTACTTGAAAACGGCGCTCATCGCGGCGTTTCTTGTTTTTATCGTTCCTGTCAGCTGGATTCGCCGCTGGAAAACATGGGAATCCTTGTTCGACGCGCTCGGTTTGGCGGCTTTTTCCATTCAAGGGGCGCTGTATGCGGTTCAGATGAATGCTCCGCTAAGCGCCGTCATCGTAGCGGCAATGATGACCGGGATCGGTGGCGGAATTATCCGCGACGTGCTGGCCGGACGAAAGCCGCTTGTGCTGCGCGACGAGATTTATGCGGTCTGGGGGATGCTCGCGGGATTTCTGATCGGGATCGGCTGGTTCCAAGGGTCGTGGGCGCTGCTTGGACTATTCGCGCTTATTGTTATTTTACGGATGCTGTCGGTGGTGTACAAATGGCGGCTGCCGCGGCGCACGCTGCGGCTTAGTGAGGAATCGAAAAAAGCTGAGGGGGCTTAGTATGATGTTCGAAGCAAACGAACAGAACGCGTCCTGGAGCAGCCGGAAGCGTATTCCGGGCGAAGAAATCGGGGAGCGGCTCGACTCCGTGCGCGTGTTGAAGGAAGATGCGCTTGAACTGTATGAGATCGCCAAAGACAAGGCGACCGGGGAGCATTACCTGCATTACGCCTACGTGCACCGGAATTTGGCCGCGATCCCGGCGGGACCGGATGCCGGACAGGAAGAATCGTTCCACCATTTGATGCCGCTGGAAAGCGACGAGGTGCTCGGTTTTTTATTCGGGGAAGCGCCTTACGATTATCCGGCCCACTGGAGCAAGCCGTTCCTGCGCAATGGCCCCGAAGGCGATTATGTGTGGTTCGATCCAAGCTATGTGGCCGCAGAAGCCGAGCATGAAGCGATTGGCCGCGACATTGCGGAGCAGCTTGCGCTCTTTAAGCAAGCGGGAGACGTATCGGAACAAAAAGTCCGCGAGCTGCTGGAGCGGTTAAATCCCAGCGATAGCGAAAAGAAGTAGCGCTGCGCATATTTTCCGGCGGGTGATTCATCCTAAGCGTGAGCCTTATGAGGGCACGTCTACAGGAGGGACACGACAGGATGAATACCGTGATAAACCGAAAGGGGCTGCTTCTGTTCGCTGTAGCCGGCTGCTTGCTGCTGCAAAGCGCGTGCGGCGGGAATCGGCCGCAGGCCAGCCGACCCGGCGGCGGGCTGGAGGATTACCGGCGGCAAGCCTTGTACGATCGCGATTCCCGCAATAACGAAGACGGATCGCTTGGGGTCAAGCAGCGTTGGGTAGACGAGCAGCAAGCCCGCCAAGGGAAGGAATATAGCGGACGAAAACAGCTCGATATGACGAACCGGCATTCGGCGGGTACGATGGCATTTGCGCCGCAGATCGCAGAGCGGGTGAAGGGCGTCTCCGGCGTGCGTGAGGCCCAGGTGCTGCTGACGGAAGTAAACGGCTATGTGGCGGTTGTTTTGGACGGGCATAGCCCGGAAGCCGAGGCGTCTCCGGACATGCTGGGCTATCAAGTAACGTCGAAAGGCGGAGTCGGGATATTCGGAGGAACCGATAAAGGGCCGAACCGGTATTCGTGGACGGAAAACGGGGGCTTGTCGACCGGAAAGGCCGATGAAATCCGCAAGCTGGTGTTGTCGATGGCGCCTACCAACATTCAGCAGGTATATGTATCGGCTAACCCGAATTTCGTGCAGCGCGTCCGCTTTTATGCGAAGGAAGAGAAGGAGCGCGGCACCATGACCAATTATGTGAACGAGTTCAACACCTTGATTCTGCACGTATTTCCGGACGATGCCAACACCCGCAAATAAACAATGTCGCCGTATGCAAAAATCCGGACGGGCGCAACGCTTGACAAGGTTGCGTGCCCGGCCGGATTTTTATGTTGATCAAAGTGCGCCGTTGGCGAGCCCGGTTAATTGGCCTTCATTGGCATTTCGAATTTATATCCGACGCCCCATACGGTTTTGATATATTTGGGCTCTTTAGGGTCCGTCTCGATTTTTTTGCGGAGATTGGTAATATGTACGTCGACCGAACGTTCGGTCACAAAGGAATCGATACCGCGAATTTTGTTCAGCAGCTCTTCTCTTGAGAATACTTTGCCCGGATGAAGCCAGAAATTTTTCATGATTTCAAATTCCGAATACGTCGTTTCCACCGCTTGACCGTGCAAGTAGATGCCCCGCTTTTCCACATCGAGGACGATGTCCTTCGTTTCCGCGGGAACGGGGCCTGCAGCTGCAGTTCTGACCGTTTGGGTTAGGGCGGAGCGGCGCAGAAGCGCACTCGTCCGCGCGGCCAGTTCCCGCATGCTGAACGGCTTGCACAAATAATCGTCGGCGCCGATCATCAGCGCGTTGACGCGTTCGGATACCTCGTTTTTGGCGGAAACGATCATGATCGGTACGTTGGAGACGGAGCGAAAGTGCTTGCATAGCTCGATGCCGTTCGTATCCGGAAGCATCAAATCAAGAATAATGACATCCGGCTCATGCCGGCTGAACAATTCTTTGCCTTGCTTGCCGTCGGTTGCGCAATACACGGTATAATTTTCTTCGCTCAAGTAAATGGATATCATATCCGCAATACTTTGATCATCCTCAACCAGCAATACTTTAGACATGGCGTGGCACCTCGACGCAATGAAGTGTTAGATAAATGTTAAGAAACTTAATAAAAATCAAATACGCAGCTGCTACTTTTTAAATCAATGTCCTTCATAATTGAAATCATAGAAAGCCTTAAGATGCGGAGAAACTGTCACGGAAACAGATAGGCTGTTCGTTCTCGCGAACAAAGCCATCGAGGTATGCTGATGCTTATCCATGCACAGTTGGAACGCCGCATTCGCAGCTGCATCGACGAACGAAACGCTTTGGTCACCGGCCAAGGCTGTTTGCTGACCGATCCGGAAGTCGTATATAAGAGCATGGAGCTCGACGAGCTCATCTTGCTTGCCATGCGCCCGCCGCAGTCGGCAGGATAACCAACATATAAACTCGTCGACAGGGGGCTATGTGCCTCGCTGGATATGAAAATCAAATGCCCGCAGTGCGGGCACCGTACGTTCTATTCCCCGGTCACCTGGATGACCGAGCCTGTCCACCACGATTAACGCCTCTCCCATTGTAACACGAGAGGGAATGACAAGAAACGGGGTCATTTGACCCACGTTTCTCCCCACTTTTGAATGGCATTCATAACCGGTTCCAGTGCTTTTCCCTTATCTGTTAATTCGTACTCGATCCGGACCGGCGTCTCGGGATAGACGTGCCGGCTGATTAATCCGGCGGCTTCCAGCTCTTTGAAGCGTTCGGCAAGCATGCGGTCGCTCATCCCGGGAATCATCTCGGAAATATCTTTAAAGCGGCACGGCCCTCCCAATAAAGATCGGATAATCAGACCGGTCCAGCGCTTGCCTAAAATTTCAAAGGCGGCTTCGAACTTGGGACATAAATGATGCGGATGATCTGTCATCGTTTTCACCTCTTCTTACTGTTCATTTTAGCATAAGTTACTTGACAAAAGTAAGTTTTTTGTTTTGTCGTTTTTTGTCGCAAAATAGAGTTGAAAAATCGAATAAAGTAAAGTATAACAGCGATAGGACTTTCATGAAAATCATACCATCATTCAGGAGGAACCTTCCATGTACGGTGCACCGTTATCGACGAACGCAAAAAAAATGATGCTGCTGGGAGCAGGCGAGCTGGGCAAGGAGGTCATTCTTGAAGCTCAGCGTCTTGGCGTAGAGACGATCGCGGTTGACCGTTATGCGAATGCGCCCGCTATGCAGGTGGCGCACCGATCCTATGTCATCAACATGTTGGACGGCGAGGAGCTGCGCCGAATCATTGAGAAAGAACGCCCCGATCTTATTGTGCCCGAGATCGAAGCGATTGCGACGCCCACCTTGGTGGAGCTGGAAAGTGAGGGCTATCGCGTCGTGCCTACGGCAACCGCCGCAAGGCTGACGATGGACCGGGAAGGCATCCGCAGGCTGGCCGCGGAGAAGCTTGGCTTGCCGACAGCAAGGTATACGTTCGCCGACAGCCTGGAGGAGCTGCAGGAGGCTGTCGCGACGATCGGGACGCCGTGCGTCATTAAACCGATTATGAGCTCCTCGGGCAAAGGACAGAGCGTCTGCCGCGCGCCGGAAGACGTTGAAGCTTGCTGGAACTACGCGATGGAAGGCGGCCGGGCCAAAAAGACCCGCGTCATCGTGGAAGAATTCATCCGGTTCGATTCGGAAATTACCCTGCTGACCGTCCGATCCGTCTCCGGGACGACCTATTGCGCGCCTATCGGCCATATCCAAAAGGACGGCGATTACATCGAATCCTGGCAGCCCCATGCGATGAGCGACGCTCAAATCGCAGAGGCCCAGCAGGTGGCGGGAGCGATCACCGAAGCGCTTGGCGGCGCCGGCATTTATGGGGTGGAATTGTTCCTTGCGCCGGACAAGGTGTATTTCAGCGAGGTAAGTCCCCGACCGCACGATACGGGAATGGTGACGATGGCCTCGCAGGATTTGTCCGAGTTTGCCTTGCATGTGCGGGCGATCCTCGGGTTCCCGATCCCGAATGTGCGGCTGCTGACACCGGCGGCTTCGTACACGCTGAAGGCGGACCGGGAAACGCCGGACTTTCGCATCGGCGGTCTCGAACAGGCGCTGGCGGTCCCGAATTCCCAGGTTCGCGTGTTCGGCAAGCCGGAGACAAAACCGGGCCGGCGCATGGCTGTTGCTTTGAGCTCGGCGGAGACGGTAGAAGCCGCCCGCCGGCAGGCCAAGGAAGCGGCTTCGCACCTGCGCATCGAATACGGGACGGACAAGGCTTGAGGCCGCGAACCCCGGTGTGCGCATGCAGCGGTCCCCGAATCGGGGACAAGGGAGGAACCAAGCGCTTGCGCGCAGCGGTTGTATGCTTGTCGGATTTCTGTAATCCATCATTTTGAAACGGGTACAAGCCCCCCCCTAAAAGGAGAAATCGTCTATGAATGCACATGAAGTTGATTACCGGATTATCGGTTCGGAAATGCAGTTTGTCGAGATCGAGCTTGACCCGGGAGAAACTGTTTTTGCCGAAGCCGGAGCGATGATGATGATGGACCAGAACATTCGGATGGAAACGATTTTCGGCGACGGCAGCGACCAGAACAAAGGCTTCGTCGGAAAGCTGTTCGGCGCGGGCAAGCGGCTTCTTTCGGGCGAGAGCTTGTTCATGACCGCGTTCACGAACCGGGGCGCGGGCAAGGAATGCGTCAGCTTTGCTTCCCCTTATCCCGGCCGCATTTTGCCGATGGATCTGATGGAGCTGAACGGCAAGCTGATTTGCCAAAAGGATGCGTTTTTGTGCGCGGCGAAGGGCGTTTCGGTCGGCATCGAGTTTCAGCGCAAGCTGGGCGTCGGATTTTTCGGCGGGGAAGGCTTCATCATGCAGAAGATTGAAGGCGACGGTCTGGCGTTCATTCATGCGGGCGGGGCGATTTATGAGCGAGTGCTGGGCCCAGGCGAAATGATCCGTGTAGATACCGGTTGTCTGGTTGCGATGACGCAGGATGTGGATTACGACATCGAGTTCGTCAAAGGCATCAAGACGGCGATCTTCGGCGGCGAAGGGCTGTTCTTCGCCGCGCTGCGCGGACCGGGCCGGGTGTGGATTCAGTCGCTGCCATTCAGCCGGTTGGCGGATCGGGTGGCGAGCGCGGCGCGGACAGGCGGACGCAAGGAGGAGGGCAGCATTTTGGGCGGCGTCGGGAAACTGCTTGACGGCGACCGTTAAAAAACGATATGATCGATAGTACGATAATTTTTGCCGCTCACTATATCGTTGAAAGAGGTGCTGTAGATGGCGTACCAACCACAGGTCATCGATGCCAAAATCGTCAGTCACAATCCGAAAAACGGATTGTTCGAAATCGTAGCACAATTGAAGGATCGGACGGCTTGCCGTCTTATTTACGAACGGGATACGGCAGGCAACATTACGCCAACCCATATTAACCGGCTGCTGAAAGAGCCTTGCCCGATTTGCCGCAAAGACTTTTTGTGCAACTGCATGTCCAAGTTCAAAGAAAACATTTCGTCCCAAGCGCTTGAGTTGGCGGGTACTCCGCAAGCTTAAACCGGCGGACCGCTCGAACGACCGTGGACCTCGTCGTTCACGGTTTCTGGGTTCGATACGGCAAGCACCCTCGCGGTGCTTTTTTCTTTTCCCATGGTTGTATGGTAAAATGAAGAAATCAATGTAATTGGAAGGCGGGAGCTGCCATGCGCATCGGAATCGTATCCGATACTCATATGTTCAGCAGGGCCAAGGCGCTGCCGGAGCCGCTTGTTCAAGGCTTGCAGGGGGTCGATCTGATCCTGCACGCGGGAGATTGGGTAGACGAGGCCGTGTGCGATCTGTTTGAGGCGCTGGCCCCGGTTGACGGGATTGCCGGCAACAACGACGGTGTGGACATCGTTAGACGCTTTGGCCGCCGCAAGCTCCTTGAGCTCGTCGGATACCGCATCGGGATGGTACACGGGCACGGCGGTCGTTCTACCCCCGATACGGCTTATGAGTCCTTCCGCGACGCGGAAGGGAAAGGAACGGCGGATATCGTGCTGTTCGGCCACTCGCATATCCCTTACAAGGAAGAACGTGGAGGCATGCTGCTGTTCAATCCCGGATCACCGACCGATAAGCGCCAGCAGCCCCGGTATTCCTACGGTATCCTTCAGCTCGGGGACCGGGTGGAGGCTGACCATTATTATTTTGATAAATCCAATTGATTCAAGAGACGGAGGAAGCGGTATGGCACAGTGGAAAGAAATTACAACAAATGAAGAATGGGAACAGCTTTTTGCGGCGACGACGGAAAAACCGATCGTTGTATACAAACATAGCACGGCATGCTCGATCAGTTTCATCGCGATGCAGGAATTCGAGGCTTATCTCAGCAAAACGCCGAACCCGGATATTGAATATGTTTTGGTCAAGGTCATTGAGTCCCGTCCAGTGTCCAACCAAATTACCGAGGATACGGGATTGAGGCATGTTTCGCCGCAAATGTTATATATCAAGAACAAAGAAGTGGTCTGGGACGCTTCGCATTGGAATATTAACGAAAAACGCATGACTGCCGCATTGAACTAAGGCCGCGAGCTGAGGTTGAGAAAAGGGGAGCGACCGCAATGGGAGTGACGCCGTTAGCGTTTTTTTCCGGCGCGTTGTTTGCGCGCAAGCTATGTTACGTCTATCTTCCCCCGGGCTATAACGAGTCCGAGGATACCCGCTACCCGGTTATATATTTGCTTCACGGGCTATACGGGAACGAAACGAGCTGGAGCGTGAAAGGAAACGCCGAGCAAACGATCGAACAGCTCATGGCATCCGGAGACCTTCGCGAGAGCATCGTAGTGATGGTCAGCGACGGAGGTTACGGCCACGGCACGTTTTACGTCAATTGGTTTGACGGCTCGGGACGCTTCGAGGATTATTTCCTGTACGATCTTATTCCTGCGATTGACCGCGAGTTCCGCACGATTGCAGCGCCTTCCCATCGAGCTCTCTGCGGCCTGTCTATGGGCGGCTACGGCTCGTTCGTGCTGGCGCTGCGCAATCCGCATCTCTTCGGGGCGGCCGCCAGTATCGCGGGCGCGCTCATGTCGGTCAGCCTTATGACGGAAGAGTTCCTTCGTACGGAAGTGTGCCGGATGATTGGACCCGTGCACGGGCCTTATGCGCAAGAGCTGGATTTGCATGTGCTGGCTGCACGAAGGGTGAAGGAGGAAGTCCGGCCCGCGCTTCATTTCAACTGCGGGACATCGGACTCGTTTATCCCGCTCAACTCCGCTTATCAGGCGCTGCTGGAGCAAATTGGCTACCCGCACGAGTATATGGAATTCGAAGGGGATCATACTTGGGAGTATTTCGGAGGGCATCTGCCTGAGGCGCTCCGCTTCATCGAACGATATTTCGCCGGATCGGCGCCAAAGCACACCACGACGGTTTGACTATCAGCGCCGACGAAAAGCCCGCCGTCTTCAGGATGAAATGGATCATTTCATCGCTGGAGACAGGCGGGCTTTGGTGTGCCCGACTCTTCGCCGCGGTACATTTTCACAGGAGTAGAAGGGGAAGTAAAGATTTTCGGCGCAGCATGGCTTCACGAAGCGATTTCCGATATAATGAATGTCAAAAAGATATCAGTGTAAGCGGAGGAACATTCATGAAGGTCGCAATTACAGGGGGGACCGGCTTTGTCGGCAAACATTTGACCCGGTTGTTTTTACAAAAAAAAGATACGGTAATCCTCATTTCGCGGAAAAAGCGACGTTCGGATCATCCGTTGATTCGCCATATGACGTGGGATGAACTGGAAAGAAACAAGAAGCCGTTGGAGGGTGTCGACGCGATCGTCAATCTGGCCGGGGAAACGATCAACCAGCGCTGGACGAAGGAAGCCAAGAAGCGGATTCTGGAATCGCGTTTGGATGCGGTTAATCGCGTCCAAGCCCTTATCGAACAGCTGGATAAAAAGCCTGTGTTGGTGAATGCGTCCGGGATATCGATCTATGGCACTTCGGAAACCGGGACGTTCACAGAGGAAAGCGAGCTGAGCGTGGAGGACTTTTTGTCCGGCGTCGTCGACCAATGGGAGATGCTGGCGGAGCATATCCCCGATACGCGCGTCGTTCTGCTGCGGATCGGACTTGTGCTCGGCAACGACGGAGGCGCCTTTCCGAAGATGAGCTTGCCGTTTAAGCTTGGTGTCGGCGGCCGGGTCGGCAGCGGCCGGCAAATCATGTCGTGGATTCATATTGAAGACCTGTGCCGGATGATTGAATTCTGCATCGAGCACGAAGAGATCGAGGGGCCGGTCAATGCGACGGCGCCGATTCCGGTGACGAACGACCAGTTCGGACGAAGCTTGGCCAAGGCGCTTCGCCGGCCATACTGGTTTCCGGTTCCGGCATTTGTGCTGAAAGCGTTGTTCGGCGAATTGTCCGAGCTTATGTTGAAGGGTCAGCAAGTATTTCCGAAAGCCGTCACCGACCTCGGATTTCGGTATAACTATCCGGCGATCGATCATGCGTTCGAAAATCTGGTACAGTCCGGCAAGAAAGGGTGAACGCGAGATGATCGAATACGGCAATCCGGACATCCGCGAGCTGCGGTTCGCGCGGTTTAGTTCCCGGGCAGAGGTGCGCGGCGAGCAGTGGATCGATGTGGAAGTAAGTATGGAGCTGGCGGAGGACAGCGAGGCGCCGGAAGGAATCGTTGAACTGGGAGCGCTCATCGTCTGTACGCGCCGGGGAGACATCGTCGAAATCGTCCCGCAGGACGAAGGAAGAGACTGCGAGTACCAGTTTACGGAGCAGGAAAAAGCGCAGCTGCGAGTGTATTATGAGCGGGAAGTCCGGCCGACGGTGGAACATATGCGCTAAAAAAAGATTGAAGCCAAATGCGGCTTCAATCTTTTTTATTTTTCGCCATCGCGGCCTTCAGCGCTTCTTCCAGGCTGGAACCGAGCGAAACGTTATCGCTGTACTGCTTGGCAAGCTGGGCTTGCTGCCGCTTGGCTGCGCGTCCGCCGCCGGATTCGCCGAGCATCTCGACTACGTTGCACGGCCGACATTGCGCGTATTTGCCCGCTTTGCCCGTATGGATCTCCATCCGCTTATGGCACTGCGGACAACGCTTGTTCGAGAGCGCAGGCTCCGCGGCCCGTTTATAGGTGCATTCCCGGTCGCTGCACACGAGCAATTTGCCCCGCTTGCTCTTGATCTCTTGCAGCGGCTTGCCGCACTCGGGGCAGCGGGAATGGGTCAGATTATGCGGTTTGTACTCCGCCTCGCTCGCCTTAACCTCGCGGACAATGGCCTCGGTTTGCTTGCGGATGCTCTCCATGAACTTGCCGGCGTCGCCTTTGCCTTTGGAGATGCGCTCCAGTTCCTGCTCCCAGGCGGCTGTCAGCTCCGGGGAACGCAGCTCGGGTACGACGAGCTCGATCAACTGGGCGCCTTTGCCGGTCGGCTGGAGCGTGTTCATGCGGCGTTCGATCGTATCGGTCTGCAGCAGCTTTTCGATAATATCGGCGCGGGTCGCCGGCGTGCCGAGATTGTGCTTTTCCATCACCGCAAGCAGCGCCGCCTCGGTGTAACGGCCCGGCGGCTTGGTTGTCTGCTTGTGCTGGCTGAGCCGGAATTCCTTCAGCTCCATCCCGGGCTGAAGCGGGGGCAGCGTTTGCCGGGAGGCCGGTTCGTCTTCAGCCGCCTCGTCGTCCTCGTCCGCTCCGGTCGCTGCGCCTGCCTCATGCAGCGCCTTCCAGCCCGCTTCTTTCACGATGCGCCCTTTGGCATGGAAATGCTCTCCTCCGACCTCCAGCGTCACCGATGTTTCGTCGTAGCGGAACGCCGGAGTGAATAACGCGATGAACCGGCGCACAATCAGGTCGTACAGCTTGCGCTCCTCGGCTGTCAAATTGTGCAGCTGCGGGCGTTCGTCCGTCGGAATGATCGCATGGTGGTCCGATACTTTGCTGTCGTCGACGAGGCGCTTGGTGACCGGAAGCGGCTTCGAGAGCAGCGGTTTGATCCAAGCCGCGTAAGGCTGGACGTTCAAAGCCTTGAGCCTGTCGGGAAGCGTAGAGACCATGTCCGAGGACAAGTGCCGCGAATCGGTGCGCGGGTACGTGACGAGCTTATGCTGCTCATACAGTCGCTGGAGCACGTTCGACGTCTGCTTCGCGGTGAAGCCGTGCCGCTTGTTGGCATCGCGCTGCAGCTCGGTCAAGTCGTAGGCGAGCGGATGGGGTTCGCTCTTCTCTGTGACTTTAAGCTGCGCAACCTTGGCCGACCGCGCCTTATTCAAGCGTTCGAGCAGCGCGTCGGCTGCGGCTTTATCGAACAGGCGTCCGTCCGGATGAGCCTGGCTTCGCCATACGGCCTGGAACGAGCCAAACTGCGCCCGAAGCATCCAGTAGTCCTTCGCCTGGAACGATTTGATCTCGCGCTCGCGGTCCATCATCGCTGCCAGTGTCGGCGTCTGCACGCGTCCGGCTGCCAGTTGGGCGTTATGCTTGCAGGTCAAGGCGCGCGTAATGTTGAGTCCGATCAGCCAGTCCGCTTCCGCCCGGCAAACGGCGGAACGGTACAGCGGATCGTACGTTTGCCCAGGCTTCAGCGAGGCGAAGCCGTCGCGGATCGCCTTGTCCGTTTGCGAGGAAATCCAGAGCCGCTTGAACGGTTTTTTCCAACGAATCATCTCCATGATCCAGCGGGCGACCAGCTCGCCCTCGCGTCCGGCGTCGGTTGCAATGATGAGCTGCTCCAGATCGCCGCGCTTCGCAAGCTGTGCGATCGCCTTATATTGCGGCGTCGTTTCACGAATGATTTTCAGCTTCATCCGCGAGGGGAGCAAAGGCAAATCCTCCAAATTCCAGTTTTTGTACTTTGGATCATATTCCTCGGGCTCGGCCAGCGTAACCAAATGCCCTAATGCCCAGGTCACCACATAACCGGGGCCCTCCATATAATGCTTATGCTTCTGCTGGCAGCCCAGAACGCGCGCGATTTCCTTGGCGACGCTCGGCTTTTCCGCTAGTACGAGTGATTTCATGACAAGCTCCTTTCAACGGGGGTCGTTTAGTCATAATACAATAGCACGAAAGTCCTAACACTTTTTTAATACGTGTCTGCTATGATCGACAGCACAGAGAAATAGAGGGGGTGCGGTCTGTGTTCCAATTATTCATCGCTAATTTGGCATTATTAACTGCATTTATGTTTTTGTCAAGCCGCCTCCTGCCCAACCATGAACGGAAGCCGTTTCTACCCGCTAAGCTGCGTTTCGCTATCGGAGGGGCGCACGGGTTTTTTGGCATTTTACTGATGTTCTTCAGCGTCAGGATCGACGGGACGACGATTCTCGATTTTCGGCAGATCGCCATTATCGCGGCAGCGCATTTCGGAGGGATCTACGCTTCGGCCGTGGCGGGTCTGATCATCGCCATTGGCCGGATTGCGATGTTCGGGGTGACTCCGTCTTCTCTGACGGCAGCCACGACAGCCGTGCTTCTCGGCCTGATCAGCGGCATCCTTGCGAAGCGTATTACGGATTATTGGAAAAAATGGCTGTTTTCCATCGCGGCAAGCATTGGAGTCGTCACCTCCAGCTTGTTTTTCCTGCTCGGATGGCAAAGCTGGAAGGTAAACCTTTATTTTGTCGCGGTCATTTTGTCCGGCGGTCTGTTCGTTGCCTACCTGATCCGCTATTTGACCGATGCCAACCGTCTCGTCTATCAATTGGAGGAAAGCGAAGCCAACTACCGGCGGTCGTTTACGCTGCAGGAAGCGATTTTTCGCTCGGCGACGGGCGTTGCGATTATTTTCACCGACCCGGCCGGTGTCGCTAAAGTGTTCAATCCCGGAGCGGAACGAATGTTCGGAATTCCTGCCGACGAAGTCATCGGACGGCGGATTTCTGGAACGATCGCGGACCCTGCGGAGTTTGCGCTGAAAAAACAGGAGCTTCAGCGCCGGTTAGGACGAACGGCAGATGATCTGGAGGTGTTCGTGGCAGGCTTGTCCGAAGGGGAAGGCCATGAACAGGAATGGACCTTCGTCCGGCGGGACGGGGAACGGTTTCACGTCCACTTGATGCTCAGCGAAGTGAGAGAACACGGTGAACGCTTGCTTGGCTATTTGGCGATCATCGTCGACAGGACGGAGTCGAAGCGGGCTGAAGAGACCATGATGCAGGCTAACCGCATGCTGGAGCAGCTGTCGCGCCGCGACGGGCTGACCGGAGTAGCTAACCGCCGGGCGTTCGACGAATTTCTTGATGCGGCCTGGGTCAAAGCGGCGATGTATTCGCAGTCGCTATCCGTCATTATGCTCGACATCGATTGCTTCAAAGCGTATAACGATACGTACGGACATCAAGGCGGAGACGCTTGTCTGAAACAGGTTGCAGGCGCTCTGCAACGAGTCGTCGGCAACATGGACGGTCTCGCTGCCCGCTATGGCGGGGAGGAGTTTGTGGTCATACTGACGGCATGCAGAGAGCTGCAAGCCGTCGGCGTGGCGGAGAGCATCCGCCGGGAAGTGGAAGCGCTTCGCATCCGGCATATCGGATCGTCAGTGTCCGAGTACGTCACCGTCAGCGTCGGTACCGCCTCGTTCATTCCGTATGCGGGGCTCTCGCCGCTCGAGTTGGTCGGTATGGCGGACAAGGCGTTGTACCGGGCCAAGCAGGAGGGTCGCAACCGGAGCGAAAGCTATCAGCCGGGGAACTGACCGGAGAGTGCCGGGGCAAGTAGAGCTACCGGCCTCTGTTTTAGTAGCTGACGCCCGGATAGCCGGTTCGACATAGACAGTTCGTATAGCGTTTTCGCCGGGGGCGGGAGCGCTCTTCTTTTTTTGCGGCGATTTTTGTTGAAATATTTAGAATTCTTTAGCAAAAAACTAGAAGAAACGAGTGGTATTATTTGGGTGAATAGTGAAGTAAAGGGGGTGCGGAGATTTTCATTGTTTAAGCGTTGCCAGAGTTAGCTTGATTCGCGCATCTTGGTTCAGTCGGAAAATCCAAAACCAAGAGGAGGATCTTCATGAAAAAGCTATCGATCAGTGCATTGTTCTTGTTAATTCTCGCGATTCTTGCTTTTGCTTCCCCCGGATCGGCGGAAGAACTTCAGCCGCCCCAAGCTTCATCCGGAAGCGGCACGCAAATATCTGGAAATATCGCCCAAGATACGGTATGGACTAAAGCCGGCAGTCCCTACATCGTGACGACAACCGTTTTCATCCATGAAAACGTCACACTATCCATCGAGCCGGGCATTGTCGTCAAGTTCCGTAACGAAACGGGACTCCGGGTAGGTGGAAACTTGCTCGTGAACGGCACGCAAAGCGAACCGGCCTTATTCGGTCCGGAAACTCCACAGTCTGTTCCAGGCTGGAAAGGATTGGACTTGCAATATATTGATACGAATACCGTCCGAATCAAGCATGCCGAATTTACCGGCGCCGCCTCCGCTATTGATGCAGGGACCTACCCCATCGTCAACAAGAACCCGGCGATTATCGATCATGTCAAGTTCATAAACAATCAGACTGCACTAAACGGAGATATCAAGAACTTTAACATAGCTTCCTCGGTATTTGAAAATAACGGTACGGGGATTCGAGGTAGCCGGGTATTTGTCTACGACAGCATCATCCGTAACAACGGAGGAGGGGTGACGGACCTTGGGGACTCCGAGGCGCGGAAGGATAAGGATAATTTGGTCGTCAAAAGCCGCAACGAAGGAAACGATTCGTATGGATTTAAGGGCTCGGGAGCCATATACGATTCTACTATTACCGGGAATGTGTACGGCGCATATGTCGACCGCGTTTTCCACGGCATGTTCGGAAAGATTTCTATAAGTCTCTATAATACCAAAGTCAGCGGCAATCAAATCGGTCTGCTCAGTACGACGGGAGATCCAGAAAATACGGTCCGTTTTAAGAGCGGAGAACTATCCGATAACGCAGTTGGCTTTGACGGACCGATTCCCGTGACTGAAAGCAATATTCTGCGCAACGGGTTGAACGGCGTAATTAACAATTATAATGGCTCGGACACAATACCGCTTCAAAACAATTATTGGGGAACGACCGACGAGCAGGAGGTCGCTTCGAAGCTTAAACTGGGCAGCAATGTCCGGGTGAATTATGTTCCTTTGGCGGCGGCTCCCTTCGAGGCTCCGGTAGATGTTCCTGTGTGGCCTGCGAATAGCGAGCTGAAGCTTGAAGGGGAGGGAATAAGCAGCAAAATGACTTTAAAGTGGCCTCGGGCCGGCAAATATTATTTGCTGTATCGAAATGGAGAATTGCTGACCCCTGTGAGGACGATACGATGCTGTCCCCCGGCAAGACGTATGAATACAAGGTATTGGCGGTAAGCCGCTCCGGTAATGTGAGCGAGACTGCTTTGACAGCAACTTTTAGCGACAATACATTTCCGGCTGCGTCTTGGCCGGCGGGCAGCCAATTGGAAGCGAAGGATTGGGGAGTAGATAGCGTTTATCTATATAAGTTGAACGAAAGATTGGGTAACTATGGTAAGGAAAATCGTACCTGATTGTCAAATAAG
>JBHJMN010000039.1:0-53441 GCA_042219835.1 Paenibacillus elgii | reverse complement strand
TGATATAAGACTCCTAGACAAAATGCAGCCCGTCCCCTAGCGGGGAACGACCTGCATTTTTCGTTTTACTGACGTACGAAGGGAAAACTAACTGCGGCACTACCGAGCTCACATCGTTTCAAGATCCAGCAGATAATTTTTATACCGATCCAGATAACTTATGCGCTGCTCATTTGATATATATTCGGGTTGGTAGACGACAAAAGGATTCAAGACTTTGATGTGGGAATACTCTAGCATGCCGACTTCAATGTGTTTAATCCAATCTCTGATCGGTCCCTTTTGTCCTTTCAAGGAATAGGATTCTTCTGAAGCACCCGTGGTCATGATACATACGGCCTTTCGGCCGCTTAAGTTTTGAGGAACACCGTCAATATGTCCATAAGCAAATCCATAGGCAAATACCCGATCGACCCACCCCTTCATGATTGCAGGCATGGAAAACCACCATACCGGAAATTGGAACAAGATCAAGTCCGCCCATAGCACCTTGTCTTGTTCTTGCTGAATATCTTTTGCAAAGCGTTTATGAATCGAGGAATTCATTTGCTCTGCAGATAGACTTAAAAACTCGCTGTTTGTTCGCTCCATAAAATCATAATAATCCGCAATGGGATTGAATTTCATTGTGTACAAATCTGAAATCTGTACTTGGTGCCCTGCTCCAGTCAGTGTTTCCACCGCCAGATTCTTCATTGCGGCATTGAAAGAGTTTTGTTCCGGGTGAGCATAAACGATGAGTACCTTCATAGCTGACCTCCATTGTCTTTTTGATTGTACATTAACGAAGACAATTGAATGAGCAGATCTGTGACATCGATGCGCAAAAAATCAGGATGGCAATTCAAGCAAGCGGGCCGCGCTATTCAGTTTGTCCGGATTCATCATGACATAAACGCGTGAAATGGCCGAACCGTCCGGAGTGAAAGCCAGGGCGTAAACGCCATACGGTTTGCCGCCATACATCACCATGAAGCTGTTGTGGCCGTTGACGACAATCGACCGGATATCGCCATTCCGGAGATAGCGAGAAATAGAAAAAGCCAACAAAGCCCGGACACGGTCCCGGCCATAAATCGGATTGACAGCGGCTTTCACTTTGCCGCCGCCGTCTGTAAGCAAGATGGCGTCTTCGCTTAGCAATTCGACGATGGAGGCGATATCTCCGGCGCGAAAGGCGGCACTAAACGATGCGCTGAGCGCCTCAGCTTCCGGATTAAAGGGTGCAATCGGCACGCCGGCGTCATTCTTCTGTACGTCCAGCTTGCGCTTGCCGCGACTGAATAGTTGCCGGCAATTGACAGCAGATTTGCCGATCATTTCGCCGATATCCTCGAATGTGAAACCGAGTGTTTCCCGCAGTATGAACACGGCCCGTTCCGCCGACGTCAGCCGCTGCATGACGACCAGATATGCGTAGGCGATATCATCCTGCAGGGCCAGTGCTTCCGCAGGATTGCCTTCGACCACCGTGACGATTGGTTCGGGCAGCCATGGGCCGATATAAGTGGTTTTCGCCTTACGCGACGATTTGAGTTCGTTCAGGCAGCGGTTGGTGACAAGTTTGCACAGGTACGCTTTCATATTGGCGATTTCGCCGGGATTGTGGCGCTGCAGCGAAACGAACACGTCCTGGACGACATCTTCGGCGTCCTGCGCCATTCCGAGCATCCGGTAGGCGATGGAAAAAAGAAGCCGGTGATACTGTTCATAAAGAGCATGGTAATCGAGCATTTTTGTCCATTCCCATTCATCCTGATTTTTAAAAGCGTATGTGCTTGTTAGGAGGCCAAGCTAAAATCGCGAGGTCGTACCTTTCAATTTTATCACACAAAAGGGTAGTTGATCAGTGAAGGGCTTTCTCTGCGTTTTTACCTTAAGAAAAAGAAATTCCCCTTTAAGTTAGACCATGGTGTAATCCTCAAACACATGGTCAGCTTAAAGGGGATACATTGTCCTTCGACACTATACGATACCGATACCTTCATAGTCAAATCCAATACTACGCAGTTTGATCGCCGGTAGGAAATTGCGTGTATCCAAAATATAAGGAGTTTTCATGGCATCGAAGATTCGTTTCCAATTTAACTGCTGATAGTCCTTCCAATGCGTCAACAGGACGAGCGCATTTGCACGGTCGGCAGTCTCTTCGGCATGATCGCAGAAACTAATCGGCAGCTCGCCATGCAAAGTCCGAAACATGGTCATCCCCTTCGGATCATGGACTCTTATCTTCGCTCCAAATTGCAGCAGCTTGTGAATGATCGGTATCGCTTGTGTTTGACGCGCGTCATCCGTATCCGGCTTAAAGGTCAGTCCCAGAATCCCGATGGTCTTTCCGTTCAAGCTTTTCAATTTATGTTGAATCTTGCTCACACAAAACTGGTACATCTGCTGGTTGGATTCGATTGCCGCTTTAACGATGGCGAGCTCCTTCCCGTATTTTTGGCTGGTCGCCAATAGTTCCCCCGTATCTTTGGGAAAACAGCTCCCGCTCCATCCGCTGGATACCTGCAAAAACTTCTCCCCGATTCGCGAATCGAGTCCCATCCCTTTTGCAATATCCGAAACATTCGAGCCGAGCGCTTCGGATAACCGTGCAATTTCATTAATATAGCTTATTTTAACCGCTAAAAACGCATTGGAAGCATACTTGATCAATTCCGCGCTTTTCGCATCGGTTTCGAAATAGACGGCTTTCTGCCGGTTCTTGCAGGCTTCTAATGGCAAAATCCTCGTAACATCTTCATCATAAAGCTGTTCGACGAACGGTTTATACAGCTCCCTCATGGCCGTTCTTGCTTTTAGATTTAGCGTGCCAATGACAATGCGGTCAGGGAAAAAAACGTCTTCTAACGCAAACCCTTCCCTCAAAAATTCAGGGTTGCTAATGACAGCGAATTGCTCCTCGGCTTTTAATCCTGATGCCTCTTCGATGATCATCGCGACCAGCTCGGTCGTGCCCACCGGAACCGTAGACTTGTTGACGATGACCGTGAACCGCTCCGTATTCAAATGCTCTCCAATGGAACGGGCCGCAGCCTTCACAAAGCGCAAGTCGGCCGTCCCGTCGGGAAGCGACGGCGTACCTACGCAAATAAACACAACATCCGCCTCATGCACGTCATGGGCGGAAACGGAAGCCTTCAATGACGTACCGACTTGATGCTGTATAAGCGAATCCAGACCGGGCTCGAAGACCGGACTTCGCCCTGCGTTGATACAATCGACCTTGTGCCTGTCAACATCGATTACGGTTGTAGCATGCCCTGCCATCGCCAAGGCGGCAGCCGTGACACTTCCAACATAGCCCGAACCAACGCATACCACCTTCACGCTCGATCCCCTCCGGCTGATTCGCTCAACTGCGCACGGTAAATCTCAATCGTTCGTACAAGTCCTTCCTCCAGTGTAATTTGAGGTTCCCAATCGAGGAGTTTTTTCGCTTTATCAATGACCGGACAACGCAGCTTGGGGTCATCCTTCGGGAGGTCGTGAAACGTGATGCGGCTATTCGAATGCGCCAGCTTCTTGACAAGCTCCGCAACCTGCAATACCGTGTACTCTTGCGGATTTCCAAGGTTAATGATTTCCCCGGTAGCCGCGTTCTTCTCCATCATCCGCATAAGTCCTTGATTCGTATCGTCGACATAGCAAAAAGACCTTGTCTGACTTCCGTCTCCGTAGACGGTGATGTCTTGTCCCCGTATCGCCTGGTTCACAAAATTGGAGATCACTCGTCCATCGTCGTTGCGCAGGTTTGCCGAATACGTGTTAAAAATACGAGCAACTTTGACCTGTACTTGAAACTGACGATAATACTCATAGCAGTATACTTCACCGAGCCGCTTGGCTTCATCGTAACAAGCCCGGGGTCCCCATGTATTGACGTTCCCCCGATACATCTCCCGCTGCGGGTGAACCTCCGGATCTCCATAGGCTTCGCTTGTACTGGTGTAAACCATTCTCGCTCCATTGGATTTCGCCAGCTCCAGCATATGCTTCGTTCCGATGGTGTTGACTGCGATCGTATCCAGAGCAGCCGATTGATAAAACTTAGGCGATGCGGGGGAGGCTAAATGATAGATTTCATCAACCCCTGCTAGCTGTTTCATCTCCATAATACTTTCCGATACGACATCCATTTGTATAAACGTGAAGTTGGCATGGTCTCGTATCTCTGCCAGATTGCTAACTCGACCCGTCAGCAAATTATCTATTCCGATCACCTGATTTCCGTCGGCCAGCAGCTTTCGGGTCAGACACGAACCGAGAAATCCGGCGGCACCCGTCACAATGACTTTTTTCAATGAATCCACCTCAGTCGATCATTCTTCGGCGCTTCTCAGAAATTTATGCAAAAAAAGCTTAAATTTTTCGCTTACCTCGTCGTTTTTCACAGCCAATTCAACGTTGGCCTGAAGAAAACCTAACTTATCGCCGACATCATATAATTTTCCTTCATACTCATAGGCCCATAGACATTGTTCCTGTATGAGTTGTTGAAGGGCATCCGTTAACTGAATCTCCCCGCCTGTTCCGACCCGCATTTCCTCTAAAAATTCAAAAATCTTCGGGTCTAAAATATATCTTCCAATGATCGCTATATTTGAAGGGGGAGCCTCTGGAGGTTTTTCAATCAAATCCGTAACCAAGGTCAGCTGTTCCCTTACTTGCTTCCCCTGTACAATGCCGTACTTGCTTGTCTCCGACCAATCTACCCGTTGGACTGCGATAACTGATGACTGTTTTTCATGGTATACATGGAGTAGCTGTTGTAAGCAAGGCACTTGACTATCGACAACCATATCTCCTAATAGAACCGCAAAAGGCTCATGGCCAATAAACGGACGAGCGCACCCAATCGCATGACCAAGGCCGAGTGCCTGTTCCTGCACGACATAATGAATCGTTGCCAGTGAGCCGATGTCCTCGACGAGTCTTAACAATTCCAGCTTATTGCGCTCTTTCAAGACGAATTCGAACTCAAGGTTCTTATCGAAATGATGCTGAATCAATCGTTTGTTGTCTCCGATCACAATGTAAATATCATGAATTCCGGATTGAACGGCCTCTTCTACGATATATTGAATCGTCGGCTTATCGACGATCGGCAGCATCTCTTTCGGTATCGATTTCGTCACGGGAAGAAATCGGGTACCAAGGCCGGCCGCAGGAATGACAGCTTTGCGAATCGTTTTTATCCAAACTCCCTCCTTTCACGATGCTCGGCTCATAACATCCTATGAAGAATAGCCCTACTACGCTATCAGCTAATGTACGCATAACGATGGTTTAGATGAATTTGATGAACTGGCCGTGTCACATCCTATTGGCTGAGCATATATCTTGAAATAGCCTGACTCCAAGAAGGGACGTGACCGCCGATGAGTATTCAAGTAAGCGTCGTTATGATTACGCATAATAAATATCCTCAAAATCTATATTCCCTATATGCATTGGAAAACCAAACCTTTGACCCAAAACAAATGGAAGTCATTCTGGTAGACGATGCCTCGACGGATGAAACGCCAAGACTGCAAAACTATCGTCCGCCATTTCATTTTCGATATATTCGCTGCGAGCAAAATGTGGGGAGATCGAAAGCTAAAAATATTGGGATTGAAGCAGCTACCGGGGAGGTCCTGATCATCATCGATGCCGAGATGATTCTGGACCCTGCTTACGTGGAACAGCATTACCGTCTCCATCAAGCCGACCCCAACCTGGTGGTAACGGGCTGTGCCAAGCATTACAATACCTACACGGTATTGGATAAAAAATTTAATCGTGAACAATTAAAGCTGTTCAGACGGTTGAACCGTAAAAAAAATCCCCGCTATAGGAGATTGAGGATTCTGCGTGTTTTCAAGAAATACTCGAAAATGAGGCTATTTAAGAAGCAGAGCATTTTTCAGCAAAAATATAAGACATATGCGTACCCAGCTCCCTTCTTTCGAGAGATCATTGACCGCCATGGCGCGCATTATGAAGGATATCATTTGCCGTATATTTTTGTTATTACCCATAATATATCCGTCAGGAGAAGCACCTTCGACAAAGCTGGACCGTTTGACGAAGGATTTCAAGGCTGGGGATGCGAGGACTGGGAGTTTGGCTACCGCCTGTATCGAAATGGCGTTAAAATTATTGACAACCCCAAGGTGAAGGTGTACCACCAGGAACATCCCCGTAGTCTCGGCAACCAAACGAAAGACGCTTTGATCAATTATCAATATTTTTTTACCCGGCATCCTGAATTTGAAGTGGGTGTACAATCCTTATGCTGGATCGACAAAAACTTGCTTGAAGTCAACGAACTGGTTATTGAATATAAAGCGATGGTTCATCAGCATCCGCATCAATACTCCCATCTGATTCAGGCATTTCCTATTTTGTTTGATCAAATTTTCACCTTACGGATTCGCAATTTGCCCGTAACCAACCTCATGAATGCATCCGAAACCATGCGAGATGAGCAGTGGAAGCATGCTTTTTTTGCGGAATTGAATCTGCTGAAAGCTTCAGGGGAATATCCTAAATTACTGGCGCTTTTGGAGTCGTTACTCAGCAAATAAGCGAGGAGGATTCATGATGTACATCTCCGTTGTGATGGCCGTATATAATGGCGAGAAGTATATTGAGGAAGCGATCCAAAGTATATTGAATCAAACGTATTCGCAATTTGAACTTATTATCGTTAACGACGGTTCTTCGGATCGAACGCGGGAGATCCTGGACGCCATTGCCGATGATCGGGTCAAAATGATTCATGCTGAAACGAATCAAGGGGCGGCAGCTTCTCTGAATTTGGGTATCGAGCATGCTTCAGGGGATTGGATTGCCATACATGACGCGGATGATCTCAGCGAACCCACCCGGTTGGAGGAACAGGCCGGCTATTTGCTGTCACACCCTGAAAGTATTGGCGTAGGCTCTTTGATCACAGGCCGCATAGGAAATGAGATCGTAAGCAACAATTCCGAAGTCGAGTATTACAATCAAATGCTGGAAAGAGAACAAATCTACAAAAATCGGTTATTTATGTGCTATTTGTGCCACGGCTCGGTTATGTTCTCGAAAAAAGCTTTCTACGATGCCGGGCAATATAATCCAATGTATAAGATTTCTTATGATTATGATCTATGGCTGCGCATGTTCGAAATTGCCCCCATTGAGAAAATCCCCAAAGTATTATATCAGTACAGGCTTCGCGAAGACTCCTTAGGCAAACAAAATACGAAGCAGACAATCACCGAATTAATGACGATATCGTCTCTCCATCTCTACAACAAGCTTCTTTGGGAGAAGAGAAAACAGCCTGTCCTAACCATTGTAGGCTCAAAAAAAGGATGCTTGTTCTTCAAGAAACGGGTAGGCAAGAGGTTCAAAAAATTAAATTATGTCTATGTAAGAACAATCAGAGACTCCAGAAAAATACGTTTACTGAAAAAAAGAAAAACGTTTCATGCAGCCGTGGTATTAAACAACCGGCTATCGAACGGATTAATGCATCGTCTCTTACGTAGAGGTCCCCGCTGGAGAAGAAAAGTATTTAAAATATGGAATTATAAATATTAAACCATGAACCTTTCCCGAACCACCCATCAAGTGGTCCGGGATTTTTTGAATTTAGACCTTCCAACGATCTTTATTTTCGTCGTAAATCAGTTCCATAATTTGAGTTGCAGGGATTTGAATGCTCCAATTCGGATAATACTTCCGGAACTTTGATGTATCCGAAATATACCAAATGTGATCGCCTGTTCTAGGTTGGTCACAGTAGGAATAGTTTAGCTTTTTGCCGGTAATGTGCTGGACCCATTCGATCGTTTCAAGAATGGAGATGTTCGAATCACGCCCGCCGCCAAGATTATAAACTTCGCCCCCCCGCTTTGGCTGTTGAAAGAACGCATGAAAGGCCGCGACAACATCGCTCGCATGGATAATATCCCGGACTTGCTTTCCCTTGTATCCGAATATGGTGTATGGACTATTCGTCATGGCGCACTTTAACAGGTAATTGATGAATCCGTGCAGCTGTACCCCGGATTGTCTGGAGCCGCTTAATACGCCTCCGCGAAAACAGACTGTTTTCAACTGAAAATAGCGGCCGTACTCCTGGACAATGACATCTGCCGCAAGCTTTGACGCTCCAAACAACGAATGTAAACATTGGTCTACACTGAGCGTTTCCGGTATTCCATTATAGCAGGGATGGCCCGAATCAAGCTCCCAGCGACTCTCTAGCTCCAAATACGGGAGCTCGTTCGGACGGTCGCCATATACTTTATTCGTCGAGGTAAAAATAAACACGGCTTCCGGACAATGCAGACGCATCATTTCAAGCAGATTCAGTGTCCCGCTCGCATTAATATGGAAATCCGTGAGCGGCTCTCTGGCAGCCCAATCATGAGACGGTTGGGCGGCGGTGTGAATGATGAGCGCTATATCCTGCTTGTACTTTAGAAAGATTTCGCTGAGCGCGTGATGATCCCGTATATCCACGTCATAATGTACATAGTTCGCTCCCAGGCTCTTCTCAAGCCGGCTTCGGTTCCATCTCGTTGTCCCCTCCGGGCCAAAGAAGTCTTGACGCATATCGTTATCCATGCCAATGACACGATAGCCCAGGCTCGCATAATATTCGGTCGCTTCGGACCCGATCAGCCCGGCAGAGCCTGTGATCACGACAACAGACATGACAACACCTCCTCTAATCGATGGGGATCGATGGACATATCGTCGAAACCACTCCAATAATTATTCGGATTTTCTCGATGTCCAATGATCATGTTGTAATCCAAATACATTAATCTGCTGAGCAGCCAATAATGCGGCTCCATAAAGCTTGGTGTGAATAATTCGATGACCTTGGTGTCCGGCTTGCAAAAAACGAGATTGGCGAGCCCGGCCCCATGCGGTGCAACGACCATTTTGGCGGAATGAAACAATCGGATTTGCCGATCCAACGGCAGGGACTCCAGCTCGACGCTTTGAAAACCGTACTTTTCTAGCAGACCGAATATGGCATGTTCATTCGTAACTCTTCGATAGGAATTCCGTCTGATATAAATCCGCTCGTATCCAGGTTCATCTCGAATGGCCATATGGGGTAAAAGTAAATTTCGAACATACGTGCAAGACCACGAATTTGGCAAATTAACATAGGAGGGAACGATGAGCTGTCGCGCTTGCAGATGAAAAAGCTCATACGGTTGAATGATTTTTTCGGCAGGTATTTCGCATGCGGCAAGCGTTTGAAGCTGAAATGGCAGCCAGCGGTGGTTAACGATATATTTGTCTATTGGGATCTGGGTCATTTGCAGCAAATGAACGCGGGCGATCGCTTCCAATAACCAATGATAGTAATTTTTAGCGGCCGGATGGGTAAGCAAAGCTACGGTTTTATCGGTTCGGATCAGTGGCGGCAGCTTATGTTCCTGAAATACGGAATGCTCCGGCGGCATTTTCGCCCATTCAACCGAAACATCCCATAATAGTTTATGGTCGGGTGAGATAACCGCCCGCTCGCCCAAGACCCGTCCGTAGGGTACGATGGCAACAAATGCCTTGTTGCTGAATCTGGATTTATCGACGAGCAATTGCAATTCTTCTTTTTTTCTAACGATGGGAATCGGAATCTCCGGATAAATAGAGTATAACAGCCTTTCATTCTGCGACTGTTTGATCCAATCTAATGTGGATTCGTAAAAACCTGAAGGAGGCATCAATTCGCTTGAACCGGTCATAGTTTCTAGCAGCTCCTTTGGCGGTCAACAACGTTTTCCTACATTTTATGAACACAGCCTTGGAAGGACACGGCTATGGCATAACGGCATCCGGTTTGGGACGAAAATAGGTTCACCAAAAGATTGAAAGCATCATAAAGTACTAATAAATTGTCCACCAACTTGGAGGAGGAACCGAGTAATGAGGTTTACGAAATATATAAACGGAATTTCATTCTCATGGCTGCAGCCGAACATGTCTCCTAGTTCTCCTATCGACAACATGCTTGATTTTGAGTTAGCGAATACGAAATTGCCGGAAGCGGATCAACAAACAAAAGAAAGCTTTTACGAGCTGTGCAAAATACCAAGAATGTCAACCCTCGCCTTGGGAGCCATCATTAATAAAGGCGTATCGCAAATGGACGATCGCCATGCTTTTGTGAACATAGGGGTTTGGCATGGGTTCACATTTCTTGCCGGAATGATCAATAATCCGAATAAAAAATGTATCGGCATCGATAACTTCTCGGAATTTGGAGGGCCGCGAGGGGACTTTTTATCACGATTTTCATATTACAAAAGCGATTCTCACGCCTTCCATGACATGGATTATGTTGACTACTTCATTCATACGCACAACGATCCGATTGGCTTTTACATTTATGACGGTGCCCATGATTACTATAATCAATTAACAGGACTACAGTTAGCCGAACCTTTCTTCGCCGATCATTGCATTGTTATGATAGACGATACAAACTGGGAACAGCCTCGACAAGCTACGCTTGATTTTATGGCCAATAGTGTAAATGATTATAGAATACTCTTTGATTCATCTACCGCTTATAACGGGCATCCCACCTTTTGGAATGGTGTTACCCTATTCCAAAAAAGCTAACGAAAACAAACCATTTGACTTGCATCAAGCAGTCAAGTGGTTTGTTCGTTCCGGAACAGCTTTTCAACTCCCTGATCAAGTGAAATTTTCGGCGACCAGCCTCCATCATGATTTTTTAAAAGTTCATTTAACGATGTACCGCACTGTGTTCCGACATTGAATGTATCATTCGCTATGTTGTGGACAGATCATCCAAAACAACGACTTCATGGCCGTGATCGATATATTGATCTACCAAATATGAACCAATAAATCCCGCTCCGCCTGTGACTAAAATTTTCATATGCGCTCCCCTTTAAGCTCATAGGCCGGCAAGTGTGATTAGCTGCAGCAATTGGTCCACATTTACCGTATAGTCCAACTTTTCATGATTTTTGTCGACGTGAGTAACCAAGTAATAATAATCCAGCTGAACATGATTGCTGATCATCCAGAAGTAGGCGGGCATATATTGGGTCGAAAACAGCTCGATGACCTTCGTTCCCGGCTTGCAAAATACCAGGTTGGCAAGACCCGCGCCATGCGGAGCAATGATAAATTTAGCGCACGAAAATAATTGGACTTGCTCGGCAACCTTCATAGACTCCAGCGTCACTTTTTTAAATCCGAGAGCAGCCAATTGATCGACGATTTCTTCCTCATTGATGACTCTGCGGTGCATGGCATGCTCCCGGCTAATGTAGATGTATTCGTGCTGCATCGAACAATCGTTATTGCTTGGATGAAGGAACGTAGCTCTAAGAAAATCACAAGGCCATTTGGGAATGACGCGCGGTCTGACAAACGTGCTATGGTCTAAACTATAGCGGTTTATTATAGAAGGAACGACGAGCTTGCGGGCTTGCAGGTCAACCCGGCTATCGATTATTTTTTCGTTGGGAATTCCGAGAACCGCCAGCGTTTCGTCTTGAAAGGGAAGAAACCATTGACGATTCAGGACAAATTTGTCGATCCGAAAACCGCTTTTGCGCAGCAATTCGATTCGCGGCAATACGTCGAACATCCAATGGAAATAGTTATGAGCGGAACAAAAGGCGAGGACAGCGACGGTACCCCGAATATATTGAAAAGGACGTGATTTCCAGGTCCGATAGGCTTTCCGTTTTTTTATGGGTTGAAGATGTTCGGCGCTAAATTGAAAGGAAACATCTTGTAGAAGCTTATATCTCGCTGAGAGGACGAAAGCTTTCTTGCCGCATACACGGCCATATTTCAGCACGGCGACAAAGGCGGCGGGCAACTTTACCGTACGGGCCCGAAAGTCCTCGTACAGCTCGGGAACGAGTCGTTTCGCTTCCGCAAAATGATGGATCTGACCGCGATAATACCTTTTATAATGTTTTCGGACGCGCAGCTTTGACCGGGAATACCTCGCAATAAGATACTTCCACGTTGTACGGAAAAACCAATCTGGATTTCTCCTCGCGATCTTTCTTTTACGTATGTCCATCACCCCATTATTCCGCTGCAAATTGATAAGATTATATGCAGCACCGTACTCGGACTATTACGGGGATACGAAGCCTGAGCGGCCGCTATTCCATCGTTTGACAGAAGAGAGAAAACGGAGTATCATTTTTAGTACTTAGTACTAATACCTGAACATAACACTAAATATCATAACCATTTCATGAATGAGGTGACCTTATGAAATCCCATCCTTTCCCTTCCTCCCCCGCTGTGCTTCACCGCTCCCGTATTACCGCCATCGGCAGCTACGTCCCCGAACGCCGTCTGACGAACGCCGATCTGGAGCGCATGGTGGAAACCAACGACGAGTGGATCGTGCAGCGGACCGGCATCCGTGAGCGGCGCATCAGCGCGCCGGAGGAGTATACGAGCCACTTGTGCATCCGGGCCGTCCAGCAGCTTGCCGACCGCTACGGCGCCGTGTTGGATGATGTCGATCTGCTTATCGTCGGCACCAGCACGCCGGATTTCGCTTTCCCTGCGACCGCTTGTCAGGTTCAAGCTCATTTCGGCATGAAGCGGACGACCTCCTTCGATTTGAGCGCCGCGTGCGCCGGGTTCGTCTACGGCCTGCATCTGGCTGACGGGATGATCGCTTCCGGCCTGCACCGCAAGGCGCTCGTCATCGGCGCCGATGCCCTCTCCAAGATCACCGACTATACGGACCGTACGACGTGCGTTCTATTCGGCGACGGCGCCGGAGCGGTCCTGCTTGAGCGGGACGATTCGGACGATTCCGGCCCGCAGTTTCTCGCTTATACGGGCGGTACCGACGGCAGCGGCGGATCTCACATTTATCGCTCCCTGCTTGCCGATCATATGAACGGCAGCCCGGTCAATACGAGCGGCAAGCTTGTCCAGAACGGCCGCGAGGTGTACAAATTTGCCGTTCAGACCATTCCGAAAGGCGTGAACGACCTGCTGAGCCAAACCGGCTTGTCTACGGATGCCATCGACTGGTTCGTCCCGCACAGCGCCAACCTGCGCATCATCGATTCCGTATGCGAGAAGATGGGGATTCCTTTGGAACGGACGCTGCATACGATCGAGAAGTACGGCAATACGTCTGCGGCTACGATTCCGCTTGCGCTGGAGGAAGCGACCCGGGAAGAGAAGCTGAAGGACGGCGATACCGTCCTGCTGTTCGGCTTCGGCGGCGGGCTCGTTTATGGCGGCCTGCTGCTAAACTGGAAGGCGCTATCTCCGAAAGCATAGACACGTGAAAAAGAGTCCGTCTTTCCTCCTTGAGGCTAAGTACGGGCTCTCTTCCTTAAGACAACCTTGTTCACTTCTTTGCCAAGCCAAGGTCTGCCTGGGCTTCCGCGCCGCAAGCGGCGTATGCGGACCCCGGTCATTTTCACGGCGATTTGGCGCTGATATCGGCTGATCGCCTCCATGTGCGCCAATAGATTGCGGGCCGCCGCCTCGGAGCCTCCCACGACATCGGCCATGCTTTCGATCATCCGGGCCAGCGCACGCTGGCTGCGTGCAAGCGAGTGAAGAATATGGAGCTTAACTTTATTTTCCTCTTCGTACCAATTCATTGGGATTCGCCGCTTCCTTACGAAAAATAATTTCCTCCGTCCCCATTCGCCTGTTCCGTTCCACTCGCCTCGCCGCCTCCGAGCAGGATATGCAAATGCTTGGCAAGCGCCAGCTCCATCTTCGTCATGCCCTCGATCACTTCGATCATCTGATCGTGCACTTCCAGCAGTTTCTTGACTTGATCGCCGTGATCCGTGAAGTGGGCGCCCGATAAATGTCCGCAGATCCATTGGCTCGAACGCGAGGCTTCCAGCGCCTTGGCTTCCAGAATCAACGCGATGTTGTGTTGGAACCGGGAAGCGGCCTGCATCATTTTATGATAGCTGTCGATTCTGCTCACGAATAACCCTCTTTTCCTTCCGGCAACAGGGATGCCGGAATCATTCCTCGTCGTCCGGAATTTCAACGATTTTGACAATGACCGCCATTTGCTCCGCCAACGCCTCTTCCAGATCGGCGAGCCCGCTTAAATACATCGCGATGCTTTTCGAGACGTTCAAGGAATGCTCCGTCAGCGACTCGATATCCTGAAAGGAAGGGTTGTCGGGAGGAATGTCGTGAACCAGTTGGGCCATGCGCACGGCCACATGCCGCTTCGCTTCAAGAATGTTGGCCATTTGCTGCTGAGACGCCGCCATATTTCGGATCATGCTGGTCACTTGCCGATGCATCGTCCCCTTCACCTCCTCGCTGTGCCGAATGCGCTCCGCCTTTCTAGTATCCTATGCGCCCGAAGCGCCTTGGACCACGGTATTTGCCCAGACGGTTCATATAAAAGCATGCGGATCGACGCCCCATTTATCCATAAACTTTTGGCGGTTCGTTTTCAGCAAGGCCTTGATTTTATCCCGGCTTTCCAATTTGAAGCTGGCGCTGCCGCGGTGGTAGATGAACGCATCCCCCGCGATAAACAGACGGTATCCGGCTTGCCGGGCACGGTAACAATAATCGTCGTCTTCAAAATGCCCGGGCGAAAACCGCTCGTCAAGCTCCCCGATCCGGTCCATCAGCTCCCGTTTGAACAGGAAGCACAGTCCGACGATCCGCTCCGTCTCACGCCATTGGAGGCTGTCCGGCCGATTCAGGCGCGCCGCCATATCATCAATCGAGGTGAAAGGCTCCTTGATCTGCTGCTTGCCGCTGGCATAGTTCGTCATCGGACCGACAATGCCTACGTCGTCGCTGCTGTAAAGGCAGCGCATCATATTGTCCAGTGCGCCTGCCGTCATCTGCGTGTCGTTGTTGAGCAGCATCAGCGCATCGCCTGTAGAGACCCGCAGCCCGAAGTTGCAGGCAGCGGGAAATCCGCGGTTGCCGGGCAGCGAAACGAGCTTGACTTTATGTTGAAGGCACAGCCGGAGCGACGGGTCGGAGGAGCCGTTATCTACCACGATCACCTCGTGAGGCATGGTTACGTGCTGCCGAATCGACTCCAGACACGGAGACAGCCACTTGGCCCCGTTATAATTCGGAATAATGATACTAACGGTTTCCATTAGGAATCGCCTCCGATATAGTGCCGTTTACGCATCACGTCCGGATAAACGAGCCGCTCGCCCAACTGGTCGCCGGCCAGCTTCAGCGCTTCCAGGTGGTCGCCGACGATCATGGAGGCTACCGGACTGCGGCGGCCCCTGTTTAGCTTCCGCCGCTTGTTGCCCCGGATGACGTTCACCTGGCCCGCCTTGCCGACCCGCAGCTTCCGGAGTACGGCCAGCGCGTGCGCTTTGGGCGGCACCGACAGCAGCTCAAGGCCCAGCGTCTCTACCGCCCGGCGCGACAAGGCGTGCGGTACGGCCGTGAGCGAGCTGGCCTTCAGATCCGGCCTGCCAAGCGCCGTGTTTAAAAATTGCTTCATGATCGAGACGGAATCCTGACGACCAAAACGACTCAGATACGGCTGGACATTGTTGAGCGCTACGTCCAGTCCTTTTTCGATTCCGTAGACGAAGGGCACGAGCTTCTTCGCCGGAATCGGTATGTCTCCGTCGGTGAAAAGCAGGATGTCGGCCTGTGCCAGCTTGGCCCCGACCGACCTTCCTACGTCGTGACCAAGCGCCTGCGGATAAGACAACACGATGGCCCGGGAAGCTGCTCTGGCTTTGCGGAACGTATTGTCGACCGAGCCGTTGACGATCACATAAATCTCGTCCGTGAGCCGGCTTGCTTCCTTCAGTACGGCGGCTATCGTGCGTCCCTCGTTCTTGGCCGATACGATAACGGCTACCGTACGCTCCGTCGGGAGCGGCACCCAGTTGGGCGCAGGCCGGTTCATGCCCGCGAAGAAGCCCCGGACGTACCCGGCGGCAGCTTCATGATAGCGGCCCAGCGGGTAACCGGTCAAGCCGCGCTCCTTCACCCGCGCTGACCAGCCCCGGTTCAGCAGCCAGCGGAGCCCTCTCGCGCTGTCCGGAGGCTTGGGAGGCGCATCCTTGCGGCCGAGCCGAAACCCGAGCCGGTAAGCGGCCCCGCCATACGCCCGCTTCTTCCGCGCGGGCGCAGCCGATACGGTCGCTTTGCCGTTCTCTGCCGGCGGCTGTATGCGAATCTGCCGGCCTCGAACTGCCGGATTGTCAACCAACATCGCCTGTTGCTGCCTCATCGATGAAATCACCTCACACTGTTGCGGTTTCGCATCAAATCGTTATGGGGCCCTCGTTCGCCCGTCGTCGTGAGCAGCCAATGAACCGCCTCCAGATGGTCTCCTACGATCAATTGACCGACCGTATCGGTGCCAAGCGATGTCCATCGCCGCTTGCGCAGCGGATTCAAGCGGCCGACCGGCACCAGGTGAACCGGCCTCACAACAAGCCCCTTTTGCACAGCTATCGCGTGCGCCTTAGGAGGCACCGCCAGCGCTCCCGCTCCGATCGCTTCAAGCGCCTTGCGGCTGATCGCATGAGGAACCGTCGTCATCGAGGTTCCCTTCAGATCGGGCCGCCCGAGCGCCGCATTCAGCGCATACTTCGCCAGCACGACCGGGTGGGGCCTTCGTCTCCGGATCGGTCCCAGATAGCGGTTCAAAGCCACATCCACCCCGCTGTGCACCGCATGAACGAACCGTCTCAGATCGCGCGCGGGAATGACCATATCGGCGTCAACGAACAGCAGGATTTCCCCGTTCGCGTGACTGGCTCCGATGCTGCGCCCGACGTCGTGGCCGAGCGGCTCCGGAAAGCTGATGACCCTCGCGCCCATCGATTCGGCGATTTGCTCCGAGCCGTCGGTCGAGCCGTTGGCCACGACGATGATTTCCAGCTTCTCCGCCCCGATCTTCGTCACTTCCCGCAGCACGGAAGGCAGCTTTTCCTTCTCGTTGATCACCGGAATAATAACCGAGACGTTCGCCGTCTGCACCGCAGCCGCCCCCAGCATGGTTCCTCCCCGCTTACGAGACTTGCGAGTGTGTCTCACCTGAGCTTCCCCCTCTCCATCAAACGATTCCGCAGTGCTCCTATCCTGAAAAAAAGCGCCGCTTCCCGTTACCGCACCGGCTGCATCCATTCGCGCAGTTCTTCGAGCATGCCGTCGTGGCCGGGCACGGCAAAATCAAGCTCGGGGCGGGTCGATCGCAGCGTACGGTCCAGCGAGACGGCATCGTCGGGCCGGATGCGGACATCCTGCTTGTCGAATATCCGCCTCATTCGCTCCAGCAGCTCGTATTTGCTGATGGTCTCGGCCGCGGTCAAATGAACGATGCCGCTTAACCGGCCTCCCCGCTCCGCCGCATAATGAATAAATCTCGCCAGCTCCAGCGTTGTCACCCCGTTCCACAGCACGCGGACAAACCCGCGGATTTCCCCCCGCTGCCGCAGGAACCATGGAAGCAGCCCGCTGCCTTCCTCCCGCAGCTCCGGCCCGATCAGCGACGTGCGAATCGTCAGATGCGGCGCGCGAACGACTTCGCCGAGCGCTTTCGTTCTGGCATACGCCGTCGTCCCGTCGGGCACGTGACGTTCTTCGTAGCTGCCGCGATCCCCCAGGAATACGCTGTCGGTGCTGATCTGAACGAGGCGGGCTTGAAGCCGGTCGGCCAACTTCGCAAGCTGGTGCGGGAACAGACCATTGATCCGGACGGCCTCAAGCTCCCGTTGCCTTGCCGCATCGTACATAATACCGTGAGCGTTGACAATCAGCTCGGGACGAACGGCCTCCACCAGCTTGTCGACCATCACGCTATCCGACGCGTCGAGACGCAGAGCCGCTCCCGGGAGCGGGTATTCGCAGTCCGTTTTTCCGTACTCCGTCGTATAGAACACTTCATACGAAGTGTGCGCGGCCAAATACCGCAGCAGCATGTGTCCCGCCATCCCATCGCCGCCGATCACGAGCACTCTCTTCGGCTCGCGCCTCCCGTTTGGCCGCCTTTCCTCATCACAGTGACTCACCACCAATTGACGCCTCCCCGATTGCAATCCAAGTCCTATACTATATTAGGAAATGAACCGGGCCGGCACGACATTTACCCATTCGGCCGCCTAAAGAGCCGGTTCCATGCCTGTCCGCATGTCAGGAGGACTTGTCCGGCCTGCGGGATCGAAGGGCCGGACATGCCTCCTTGAGAAATACCCGGCATGTAACGGCGCTCCGTTTTAGCCTTCCGGCGCTCCGCCGTCTTGAAGCCCTTTGGCGAAGCCCGACGCAAAGCCTTCCTTGTATGCCTTGTTGAATGCTTTGTTGTAGACTCGCCGGAAAATGCGCGGCCTTGGCCTTACGGCCCGGTGCCGTCGAACCGTCTTCGGCGCACGGCGTCGGGCCGTCCGTCGGTTACGGATCGGCCGGAGGCTTCGCTTCCCCTTTCGGACCCGGCGCAGCTTGCTCCTGCCCGCCCGCTTGCTCGCCATGCGTTTAGCCATCCTCCGTCTCTCCTTTCTTCCGCATGCATCTATACACTCTATGCGGATGGGCGCGGAAACGGACGAAGTCAAGCGCCTATTTCACAGCAGCGGGCAAGCTTAACGCATCAGCCGGGAGCGCCCCCGAACAAAATGCGCATCATTTGCGCGATCCTATGGGCATACGTATGCTCCTGCATAGTGCGCCGCAGCGCATTGAGCGCGATAAACCGCCGCTCTTCTTCATGATGCAAGTAATAATCGATTTTTTGCATCAACTCGCTGGGCGACGCATAGGTGACGATCTCCTGTCCCGGCGTATAAAAACGGGCCATATCGCTGCGGATATCGGTGAGCAGCAGCGTCCCGCAGCCCGCAATCTCGAACGTCCGCGGATTCGGCGATACGGCTCCGACGCGTTGGCTGTTGAAGTTATAGGTCGGGTCGTCCGTTGCCCGGTGCAGATTGATCACAATTTTCGTCCCGTTATAATGCGCGGCCGTTTCCTCCGCCCCCATCCACTTGTTCAGGGCGATCTTTCGGCGCAGCATCCGAAATTGGCTCAGCCTCTGCCACCAGATGCCCGCGATGTACGTATTTCTCGCCGCCAGAAAAGGCGTCATCCGATTGAAAAAGGCAACCCGATTCCAAAAAGCGGAGCCGATAAAGCTGATATCGTGCCGGTATTTGGCCGGGATCCGCTTGGGCCGAAAGATCGACGGGTTCGCGCCTAAAGGCAAGTAGTGGACCTGCTTGCAGCCGAGCCGGCGGTAAAACTCCACACAGGTAAGCTCAAGCGTAAATACGACGTCGTAATGCGTGACGAGGGGCAGCGTCAGGTCGGTGTAATACGGATCGTCCGTAAGCCAGATCGCCGTACGGATTCCTTCAGCCCGCAGCTCGTCGATCCGCTCGCCGGATATCGTCAATCCTTCCAGCACGAGTACGATGTCGGGCCGCGTCTTTACGGCCGCGGACTTCAAATCCTGGGTCGGCTTCCGAACAATCAGCTCGCGTACCAGCGGCCGCAGCGCCCCGATAATGGACTCGTCCAGCGGCGAATATGGGGGGCCTTTGCCTGAGGTCACATACATGACCCGGACGTCCCACCGGCCGACCGGATCGTTCGGCAGCAGCCGCATGACAGCATCGCACCGGCCAAAATGATAGCCGCCGCTCAAGCCGAGCCGAAACCCGCGCTCCCAACCGCTTTGCCAAGCGGCGCGGCGGCGGGCTCGTGACACTCGCTTTACGTTGGAGCGTGCTGTTTTTCCGGACATGCTCCTGTCTCCTTTCTTTTGGTTAGTTGCTTGACGCTTACCCCGTCAGTAGCCGAGTAAGCCTAGCAATTGACCTACCCGCGTGACGAACGAATGCTCCTGCATGGTCCGCCGCAAGCCGTTCAGAGCGATCGTCTGCCGCTGGGCGTCGTGCTTTAAATAATAGTCCAGCTTATCGATCAGTTCGCCGGCCGACCGGTAAATATCGAGCTCTACACCCGGCGTATAATAACGGGTCAGATCGTCGCGGACATCGGTAAGCTGCATCGTTCCGCACGCGGCGATTTCATAGGTGCGAGGGTTGATCGATTGGCCGGGAAGACCTCGGAGGTTGCGGTGATCTCTTCCGTGACGGCGGCAGCCCCGGTGCAGGTTAATGACGATTTTGGCCCCGTTGTAGTAGCGAACCGTTTCTTCGATCGGAATCCAGCCGTCGCGCACGCTCCGCTTCAGCAGCCGGTACGACCGCATTCGCTCCCAGAGCCCCCCGCCGACGATCACTTTTTTCCCCGACAAATACCTGGCAATTTGATCGAAGAACCGGACGCGGTTCCAGAACGCCATCCCGATGAAACAAATGTCGGCATGGTAGCCGGAACCGACGGGAACGGGCCGGAACACGTCGGTATCGACGGCCAGCGGCACGTACAAAACTTGAGAACAGCCGAGCGACAAATAGAACGGCACACAGCTCTGCTCGTGCGTCGCCACGGCGTCGTAATGCGGAGCGATCGCTGCGGTATCATCCGTAAAATACGGATCGTCGGCGAACCAGATCACCGTACGAATGCCGAGCTCCCGAATCCGGCCCACCTGCCGCAGATGATCGGTGGGAAAGACGTGAAGCCCGTTCAGCACCAGCAGCAGATCGGGCCGGTGCTGTTCCGCCAGCGCGAGCATGGCGTCCGACGTTCCGACGACGGTTTCCCGGACCGTCCGCCGCAAGGCGGCAATGACGCCGTTATCGATGGCCGGAAAGCCTTGCGGGATATACAGCACTTTCAGGTCATACCAAGCTGGCGCAACCGGTGGGGTTAACTTCCGGGCAGCCTCGCACCGTCCGTACCGATACCCTTGTTCGTAGCCGAGAAGCCTTCCCGCACGGCTTCCCTGCTGTCGCACGGCCGCTTTCCGGCGTGCGAGTTGTTGAGTCCGGCTCATTGCAGTCACCCCCTATCGATTACCGGAACCGGGTCGTCCAGTCGAAGCCGATCGCAGGATCGTCATACGCAATGCGGTATTCGTCAGGCTGCCCCGGATCGTAGGCCAGATTGGTAAAATAAACGATTGTCGCCGGCTTGACGCCGAGCACCCGGTATCCGTGAGCGACGCCCCGCGGAATGAACAGCAGATACGGGTGGTCTTCGCCCATATAATGCACGGACGTTTGCCCATGCGTCGGGGAGTCGGCCCTCATGTCATGCAGCACGACCTGCGCGTGCCCGCTTGGAAAGAACCAAATGTCGTCCTGCCGTTTATGATAATGAAACGCCTTGATGACGCCCGGAAACGACATCGATAGCGACGCTTGACCGAATCGTCCGAACAAAGCGTCATCCTCCCGCAAAATTTCCATAAAAAAGCCGCGGTCGTCGCTGTGCCTAACCAGCGGCTTCGATTGGACTCCTTCGATCGCCGTTTTCATTGGCCTTCCCCCAATCGTTGCGCAAAAATGCCTCCAGCGCCGTTTTCCAATCTCTCATTCTCGGTAATCCGGCGAGCCGCAGCCCCCGGTCTGAGAATGCCGAATGCGCCGGCCGGGGCGCAGGCAGCGCGTAATCGTCTGAGCGGGCGGGCCGGACCGCAATACCGGTGTGCCCGGTCAGCTCCAGAATCGTCTTCGCCAGCGCCCATCGGGAGCAGTACCCCCGGTTCGCCACATGATAGATGCCGCAGCGGTCCGTTTCCAGCAATCCGCCGATGCATTCGGCCAAATCGTACGTGTAGGTCGGCGAACCGTACTGATCGTCGACGACGGTCAGCTCCTGCTGCCGTTCCGCAAGCGACAGCACCTTCGTGACAAAGTTGTTGCCATCCTTGCCGTACAGCCATGACGTCCGGACGATAAAATGCCGCGGACAGACGGCCTGCACGAGCTGCTCGCCGAGCAGCTTGGATTTGCCGTATACGCTGAGCGGATTCGTACGGTCCTGCTCGTCGTACGGCTCCCCCTTGGCACCGTCGAACACGTAATCGGTGCTGACATACACCATCTTGGCGCCAAGCGCTTCCGCGGAGATGGCGACGTGGCTGGCGCCGATCGCGTTAATCCGGTACGTCTCTTCCGGCTCCGCCTCGGCTTGATCCACCTTCGTATAAGCCGCCGCATGCACAATCGCCTCGGGCTTCGCTTCCGCAATGAGCCGCCGTACCGCCTTTTCGTCGGCGATGTCCAACTGCTGCCGGGTGAAGGCCGCGCAGTCGTGCCGCCGCCCGAGCACCCGGACGAGATCCCGGCCCAGCTGCCCCCCGGCGCCGGTAATGAGTATTTTCATACGCCACCCCCTCTCGTCATCGAACGCAGCCGGGTACCGACGCTGCCTGCGAGTATTATGCCTTTCATCGCGCTTCTCCTTTCTCTCATATGATGAGTGTGCACGGTTGGTACGGATGAATACCATGCTCCTATGATATGCACCCCTCGGGCAGGTCTGGTGGACGAATACCATACGGGCCGAAAAATTGGCTCTTGTACCGAAAAATAGGGGAACGGCAAAAAGCCTGTCTCCGTTAATAGAGACAGGCCCGCTGTATAACCCGGCTTATTCGTCATACCAATCCTTGCGGTACCCTTCCTTGAACTCGCCCTCATACTCCGGCTTGCCGTCCGTGTCGAACAGCTTGCCCCGTCCGTGCGCCTTCCCTTCCGCAAGCTCGCCTTCGTACGTTGTACCGTCGGCGTAGTACAGCTTGCCGGTACCGTTGCGCGCCGTATTGATGCCGGACAGAGACTTCCCTTTGGCATCCGCGAAGCTGCCGCCCTCGCCGAATTCGGTATATTCGAAGGCCCCCGTGTAGACGGTGCCGTCGGCATAGTACAGCTTGCCTTGGCCTTGGAATTCGCCATCCTCGAATTGCCCTTCGTAGAGCAGGCGGCCTTCTTTCGTATAGGCCTTCCCGCTGCCCGACCATGTGCCGTAATCGAATTCCCCTTCGTACTGCGGCTTGCCGTTTTCGTAGAACGATTTGCCCTGCCCTTTGGCGTAATCGTCCGCGTACGCGCCTTCGTGCCATACATGCCCGTCCCGATCGAAGCTTTGCCCGAAGCCGCTTCGTTTGCCGGCCCGGTACTCGCCCCGATGGTTCAGCGTGCCGTCCTCGTTGTACGTTTCGCCCCGGCCCTGCCGGAGGCCGCCTTCAAATTCGCCTTTGTATACCGTGCCGTCAGCGAACCGGTATACGCCCGTGCCCTGATCCGCTCCGTTCGTGACCGGCTTCCCGAACGAATCGGCGAAGGAGCCGCGATCGCCGTATTCCCCTTCTTTGAATTCACCGGTGTACGTATCCCCGTTATAGTACGTCAGCTTGCCCTGGCCGTGATAGAGCCGATCGCGAAACCCGCCTTCGTAGACCGCTTTGTCCTTCCGGTACTCCGTGCCTTGACCGTTTATCGTTCCGTCCTTGAATTCGCCGGAGTAGATGAGGCGGCCCTGCCAATCGTATTCCTTGCCCTGACCGCTGTATTCTCCGGCCTTGTAGCCGCCCTCGTAGAGCAGCTTGCCTTCCAGATTATATTCCTTGCCTTGTCCGCTGCGCTCCCCGTCCACATAACGTCCTTCGAACTCCAGCTTCTCTTCCTCGCTGTATACCTTCATCTCGCCGTTCATCACGCCGCCGAGGAACGATCCTTCGACCCGTCCGGATGTAAGAAAATGGTACACCCCTTGACCGTTCGGCTCTCCTGCCGCCGTCTCCCCTTCGTACCAATCGCCGTTGGCGTAGAACCTAAAGCCCTTGCCGTCCTTCACCGGGTCAAGCGTCTTTCCTTGCGCGTCGAGGAACGTCCCCTTGCCGAACTCCCCGTCCGCAAACGTTCCCTTGTACACCGCTCCGCTCGAAAAATACATCGTCCCTTCATGAAAACGATTGTCCTTAAACGTTCCTTCGAACAGCAGCTTGTCGGAGACGAAGTATTTGCCTTCGACCAATGTCTGATTGTCGACTTTGCCTTCGAACCGTTCGCCGTTTGCAAAATAGACGGTGCCGTGGCCTTTTTTGACATTGCGCTCGAATTCGCCGACATACTTTTCCCCCGTCTCAAAATAAACGGTGCCTTTGCCATGGAGGACGTTATCCTTGATGTCGCCTTCATAGAACAGACGGCCCTCCACGAACATCTTGCCGTGGCCGTTCAGCTTACCTTGGACAAAGTGGCCTTCCAAGCGGTTACCGTCTGACTCGTACTTCTTGCCCTGACCGTTCGGCAGATCGTCCCGGAACTCTCCTTCCAGCATTAAACGGCCGACCGGATCATATTGCTTGCCCTTGCCGTGCTTGCGGCCGTCCTTCCATTCGCCTTCATAGTCGATTTCGCCGCTGCTTGCGTATCGAGTTCCTGTTCCGTTATACTTGCCGTCCTTCAGCTCGCCGCTGTAGATGAGCCGCCCCTTCTCGTCGTACCGCTTGCCGGTACCGTTCGCGACGTTGTCGACTATGTAAACGGCTTGCCTGTCCTGATTCCAGACGACAAGCTTGTCCGCGGCTTCACCTACCAGACGCAGCGGCACCAGCGTCGTCCCGTTGCGAAGCTCCGGCGCGGCTGGCAGCTTGACGGGCTGCCCGTTCACGCGGGCTTCATCCTGCCCGATCGTCAGCACAAGCTCCAGCCCCGGCTTCGTCCCGGTCACCTGCCGCTGCTCTTCGTTCCATGCCACCTGCAGCCCAAGCTTCCCGAACACGCCGCGAAACGGCACAAGCACGGAGCCGTTCCGGTTAAGTGGCGGCTCCTCGAAGGCGATCCGCTCGTCGTCGACAAACACGTTGATGCTGCGCTCATAGCTCGGGAACAAGGACGAGTCAAATTCGACATGAACTCCTCGATCCTGCAGCGCCCGCACCGTATCTACAGAGGCCGCCTCCAGCGGGTTGCCGCTGAGCCGCACCTCGCTCAGCTTGCTCAAGCCCGCCAGCGAGCGGATGTCCGTGATCTTGTTGTCCCGCAGGTCGAGCGTGCGCAGCTCCTTCAGAGCCGTGATCCCCGAGAGGTCGGCAAGCTGTGTATTCCGAAGCTTCAATTGCTGCACTCCCGCAAGCTTTGCAATCTCTCCCAGCTTGCCGAGCGGATTGCCGGACAAATCCAGATAGAGCAGTCCAGCCAGCGAGCCGATGCCGTCCACGGCTCCGATGCCCGCGCTGCTTGCCTCCAGACTTTCCAGCTGCGTCAGCTTCCAAAGAGGCTTTGGGTCCTGCAGCGGATTGCCGCTCAGGAACAAGTGCCGCAGCTTCGGCAAATCAAGCGGACGCACATCGGCGATCCGGTTATCCGACAGGTCCAAATAAGTAAGCTGCTTCAGCCCGCTGATCGGGTAGACGTCGCTGATTTGATTGCCGCTTACATCGAGCCACGTCATCCGGCCGGCGTACTGCAGCCCGACCAGTTGTTCGATCGGCCGTATTTTCTTTCCGTCCGAGGCCATGAGGCGGGAGAGACTTTGCAGGTTCTCCGGCGTCAGGTCGCCTTCCGGCTTCTTCAACTGGCCGCGGACCACCTTTTCCAGATTGGCGTCGGGCACCAAGGCGGCCGCCGCGCTCCATGCGCGCTCCGTCGGAAGCGGCATAGCGAGCGGCGCCGCCATGACCCATGCGGATAGAAGCGTGATGGCATACATACGATTTTTGCGAAACATGCGAGTGAATTCCCCTATTCGTTAAAGTATGTGCAGACGATGGATCGACTGGTACTTTCGACATAATTCTACAGAACCAAGGAAATTCCTGCCGGCACAAAACGCGATATCATGTTAACGCGTGAAAAGTATTTTTTAGTACTAAATAAAAAAATCACAATCGAAAAGAAATAACAGCCTGTGATTCATGTTACAATAGAAAAGCTGCTGAACAATTCAAAGTCAACAAATGAGAGGAGTAACAACGTGGAGAACCATACGAAACCAAACGATAGTGGAGGGACATTCGGGAGCAGAACCAACTTTCTGGTCGTTATGGTTATGATTCTCGGGGTATTTGTAGCCGTCTTGAATGAGACGCTCCTTAATGTCGCTTTGTCCAAAATTATGGCGGACATCGGGATTTTACCAAGTACCGCGCAATGGTTATCAACCGGATACTTGCTGGTTATCGGGGTGCTTATCCCGGTCACCGCTTTTTTAATTCAGAAGTTTACGACAAGAACCTTGTTCCTTACGGCCATGGGCTTGTTTACGCTGGGTACGCTGGCGGCGGCTGTCGCGCCGGGATTTGGCATGCTTCTGCTCGGCAGGGTGCTGCAAGCGTCGGGAACCGGTCTGCTGTTTCCGCTGCTGACCAATGTCGTGCTGTCTACGGTTCCTCTGGAAAAAAGGGGATCGGCCATGGGAACGATCGGTATCGTCATTACCTTTGCCCCGGCGATCGGACCGACGCTGTCCGGGATCATAGTCGAGCATTTCAGCTGGCGGGTGCTCTTTTACGGCGTCATTCCGATCGCGCTGTTCGTCATCGTCATCGCCTATCTGAAGCTTAAGAACGTAACCGAGACAAGGAATCCGAAAATCGATGTCTTGTCGCTTTTGCTCTCCACCTGTGGATTCGGAGGAATCGTGTACGGCTTCAGCAGCGCCGGCGAAGGACATGGCGGCTGGTCGAGCGGCGCGGTCCTGATTCCGGTTATCGTCGGTGCCGTTGCTTTAGGCTTGTTCGTTTGGAGACAATTGACGCTGGCGGAACCGCTGCTGGATCTGAGAACCTTTAAATTCAACGTGTTCAGATTGTCAACGGTGATTATGATGATCGTCATGATGGCCATGTTTTCCGCGATGATGCTGCTGCCGATTTTCCTTCAGGGCGCGCTCGGCTATAGCCCGCTGCAAGCCGGTCTGGTCATGCTGCCGGGCGGGATTCTGATGGGCATTATGTCGCCGATTACGGGCCGGTTGTTCGATAAATTCGGCGCCAAGTGGCTGGCGGTCGTCGGACTGGCGCTTATCGCCAATACGCTGTGGCAATTTTCCTCGATCACCCTGTCGACGCCGTACGCGATGATCATGATATTGAATACGCTGTTGATGCTGGGCATTTCGATGCTGATGATGCCAGTCATGACCAATGCGTTGAACGAGCTCCCGCCGCGGTTATATCCGCACGGCACGGCCATTATCAGCACGCTTCAGCAGGTGTCGGGCGCGGTCGGAACAGCGCTGCTGGTCACGGTGATGACCAACGGGTCCAAGCGTTTTCTGGAAAGCGCCGCAGGCGCCAAAGCAGACGCTCCGCTGCCTATTCTGGCGATGATGGCCGGGATGAAGAGCGCGTTTCTGCTGGCCTTCGGCCTGGTCGTCGCCGCTTGGATTGTTTCGTTTTTCCTGAAACGGGCCAAGCCTTCGGGAGGCGGAAGCAAGCAGGTTTCCGCACACTAAGACGGTTTAACCTCCGGATCGCCTCACGCGATTGCGGACGCAAGAAGACGGCCCTCGCCGCATGGCGGGTGCCGTCTTCTTTGCTTTGCATACATGTGCCGTCTATTTTTTGCCCACGATCATAATAGCCCCCGATACGGCATCGTGCATGCTGTAAAAAACGGCTTATTGCATCCAGCCAACCATACCTTTATAACGGTGTGCAAGAGCTTTGTGGTGATATTCTTGTTCGGCATATTGGTAAAACAACGAAGGATTGCCCGCACAAGCCATCTTCATTCGCTCAAAATGCTCAGCTTTTACGAAATGATAACCAGCCATCTGCTCAGGATCGTGATACATATTGTGTAAATGAGCCGTTCCGGACAAAATAACACACTCCTTTTTAGTAGATTTGATGTCCCTTCTAGGCAATAACAATATATGATAGTAGCCCGAAAAGGTACTATGACATGAGCCTAAATCTAGGCAGGAACTGGAGCATTAGGGAGGAGACGGATGACCATGCGAGGATTATCATCAACACCTTGAGGAACAATATATTTTCCCAAAATTTTTACAAGCCAAGCAACAAATCACATTTGTTAAGGTGTTATCGAATTATGAGGGAAAAGGATACCCATCGGGAATGGGGGTTAAACATGATGCTCTCCTTCGCCTGTGATCAGAAGCTCCACCTGATGCTTATGAAGCTCTTCTTTCATTTCGTCGCTCGGCTCCCGGTCCGTAACGATAATGTCGATTCCCTCCAGCCCGGCGACGCGATGAAACAGCTTTTTGCCGAATTTCGTATGATCGGCCAGCACGATCACTTGGTCCGACTTGCACATGATTTGACGGATCAAATAGCTTTCCTCCTCGAACATGGTCGTCAGACCATGCGACGCGATGCCGCATGTGCCCAGCAGCGCTTTGTCCACCTGATATTCGGACAGCATTTCCAGCGTTCGCGCCCCGTATACGAGCCGCTGCTCGTTATCGAGCAGGCCTCCGAGAAGATGGATGCGGATTTCGTCCTTTTGCGTCAGCATGCCCGCCAGATCGATTGAATTGGTGACGACCACATTGCGCCGGGTCCGCATAGATTCCATAGCGCAGCGAACCGTAGTAGAGGAATCCGCATACAAATAATCGCCGTCGTGAATCAGCGTCGCCGCCATCCTGCCGATCGCCTCCTTGGACGGGGTATCCAGCTGCAGCCGCTGCTCGTAGTTCGGCACCTCTTTTGAGATCGACGGCAGCATCGCGCCTCCGCGGGTACGGATGATGCTCCCCTGCTCCTCCAGCTTAATCAGATCGCGCCGGGCGGTATCCCACGAAATTTGCAGCCACTCGCAAATTTCCGTAACGGTGATGCGCTGTTTTTCGTTCAGCTGTTGCAAAATCGCAATCAGTCTTTCTTCTTGAAACATGCGTAATCTCCTTCCAACGACTTCACTTTTGTTAAGTTTTTATACGTTATAATAAGTTAATTTAAGCGGTGTTCTTGATTATAAACCAAAATCGCAGATTATAATAGTTTGTGCGTAAAACTACATCACGTTTAAAACTAAAATAAAACGACGGGGAAGGACCGTGATTCCTTCGCCCGCCGCTTAACGTTTTTCGATCGATCATAAAGCTTCCGTCATCGCATGAATGGTTGTTCGCCGAAAAGGCTTTTAATACGGAGCTTTTCTTATATTTTTGTCCTTATCGTCGCCTTGCCCGTCTTTTTCTTCCTTCTCCTGCTTTTCTTCGTGAAATTCGATCGGCGTATTTCCCGTAATGTAATCGATAGGAGTATAATCGCTGTTCGGGATCGCCTTGCCGACAATCATCTTGCAGATAATAATTGTAAGTAAAACGATGATCGGAACAATTAAGGAAAGCATCGTATATAAAGCAAAATCGTCCATGTTCCAGCCCCGCCCTTCTTCTTTATTAGCCATCCTTATCCTTGGGTGTAACTTTTATACGAACGGGGCCGAAAAATAGTTTCGCAGACCGGGTGTCAGGTCAAAAAATATCCCCCGTAAAGCTCCGGCTTCAAAGCCGCCGCTCTACGGGGGTGTACAGCCTTCCTTGAGGAAAACATGGCCGTTTCAATTACTCGTTCGCCGCTCCGATCGCAATCCAGTTGACCACTCCTTGCAGCTCCGGAGAATCTTTGGAACGAACCACTTCCAAAATAGCGCCGGCGGGCTCCTTTTGTTGAATGACGGCGTACGTGTTCGTCTGATTTGTCGAAGCTACCAGTACATAGCTGTTGTCTGCAAAAGGCCGGTCAAAGATCAGCACGACTTCCGTCAGTTCGTCTTCAAGGCTTAGCTGGAACGGACTCATCCCGAACTGCTGCACCGTCGTCCGGACGCCAACCGTCTGCACCGGCTGGAAGGACAAATGCTCCGGCGTGACTGCTCCGGCCGCCAAATGTTCCGTCCCGATGCTTCCCGGCTGCAGTTGGCCGACCTCTGGGACGTCGGCTTCCGAATGTCGCGCAGACACTTCGTCCAATGGGAGACGCAGCGCGCTAATACGGATCTCCGGCGGCTCCGGCTCAAGCTCAGTAACCACACCTTCCGATTCCAGAACAATGGCTGCTTCGTCCGCTTCCGGTGTTTCGGTTTCGCTCTGGATGCAGCTATCTTCCGTTTCGCCGTTTGGTTCGAATCGATCCGGATCGCCGACCATGTGGGCGGCATCTTCCCGCGCTTCCTTAGCCGGCTGCCTGTTCAGCAGCGCCTGCAGCGACGGTTCCAAATGAATGAAGGAAATCGTGCCTGGCAGCAGATGATAGCCTGAGATCGTTTCCTGTTTGATGTGCAGCCCGTCGACCGACTCGACGCACAGATGATCCGACGTCACCGAACGCAGAGCCAGCTTCTCCGACGTCACTGCTTGCGCTTGCAGCTTCGCTTCACCTACAGCTTCCTCCGCAAGCTGCTCTGCGCCTACTGCGCCTTCGGCCAGATGCTGGCCGCGTACAGCACCTTCCGCAAGGTGCAAGGCCATCACCGCGCCTCCTGTCAGATGTCGGCTTCGCACCGACTCTTCCGCAAGGTGCAGGGCCGTCACCGCACCGCCCGCCAACTTCTCCGACGTCACCGCTTGCGCCTGCAGCTGAGCTTCACCTACGGCTTTCGCCGCAAGCTGTTCTGCGCCCACCGATCCTTCGGTCAGATGCTGAGCGTGTACAGCACCTTCGGCAAGGTGCAGAGCCATCACCGAGCCTTCCGCCAGCTTTTCCGACGTCACCGCTTGCGCCCGCAATTGCACTTCGCCTACAGATTCCGTCGCAAGCTGTTCCGTGCCTACTGCGCCTTCGGCAAGCTTCTCCGCTGTTACTGCCTGCGCCCGCAGCTGCGCTTCACCTACAGCTTCCGCTGCAAGCTGTTCTGCGCCCACTGCGCCTTCGGCCAGATGCCGGCCTTGAACTATGCCTTCCGCAAGGTGCAGCGCCGTCACCGCTCCTTCCGCCAGCTTCTCCGATGTCACGGCCTCCGCCTGCAATTGCGCTTCACCTACGGCTTCCGCCGCAAGCTGTTCCGTGCCTACTGCGCCTTCCGCCAGCTTCTCCGCTGTTACTGCCTGCGCCCGCAGCTGCGCTTCACCTACAGCTTCCGCTGCAAGCTGTTCTGCGCCCACAGCACCTTCGGCCAGATGCCGGCTTTGAACCACACCTTCGGTAAGGTGCAGCTCCTTAACCGCTCCTTCCGCCAGCTTCTCCGCTGTTACTGCCTGCGCCCGCAGCTGCGCTTCACCTACGGCTTCCGCTGCAAGCTGCTCTGCGCCCACTGCGCCTTCGGCCAGATGCCGGCTTTGAACCACACCTTCGGCAAGGTGCAGCTCCTTAACCGCTCCTTCCGCCAGCTTCTCCGCTGTTACTGCCTGCGCCCGCAGCTGAGCTTCACCTACGGCTTCCGCCGCAAGCTGTTTCGCGCCTACCGCACCTTCGGCCAAATGCCGGCCTTGAACCACACCTTCCGCAAGGTGCAGTTCCTTAATCGCTCCTTCTGCCAGCTTCTCCGACGTCACGGCCTCCGCCTGCAATTGCGCCTCGCCTACGGCTTCCGCCGCCAGCTGTTTCGCGCCTACCGCGCCTTCGGCCAAATGCCGGCCTTGAACCGCGCCTTCCGCAAGGTGCAGCTCCTTAACCGCTCCTTCCGCCAGCTTCTCCGACGTCACAGCCTCTGCCTGCAATTGCGCTTCGCCTACGGCTTCTGCCGCCAGCTGTTCCGTACCCACCGCGCCTTCGGACAAATGCTGGCCGCGGACTGCCCTTTCCGCAAGGTGCAGGGCCATCACTGCGCCTCCAGCAAGATGCCGGCTTCGCACAGACTCTTCCGCAAGGTGCAAGGGCGTCACCGCGCCGTCTGCCAAGCGGCTGCCGTCCACCGCTCCCTCTGCGAGGTGCTGCGTTGTGACCGCGCCTTCCCCCAGATGCCGGCCGCGAACAGCCTTTTCTTCAAGGTGCAGCGCCGTGACTGCGCCTGCTGTCAGATGCCGGCCGCGAACCGACTCTTCCGCGAGGTGCAGTGTCGTGACTGCGCCTGCCACCAGCTTTTCCGACGTTACCGCCGCCGCCGCCAACTGCTCCTCACCCACCGCGCCTGGCGCTAGATGTACCGTCGTTACGGCCTCCGCCGCCAAGCGGCTTGCGTCGACCGCTCCCTCTGCGAGGTGCCGCGCCGTCACCGTGCCTTCCGCCAGCTTCTCCGACGTTACCGCCTGCGCCTGCAAATGCGCTTCGCCTACGGTCTCCGCCGCCAACTGCTCCGCGCCTACCGCGCCTGACCTTAGATGCGCCGTCGTCACGGAGCCTTCCGCCAAGCGGCTGCCGTCCACCGCGCCCTCTGTGAGGTGCCTTGTCTTCACCGCGCCTTCCGCCAGCTTCCCCGACGTTACGGCTTCTGCCTGCAGCTGCGTTTCGCCTACGGCTTCCGCTGCCAGATGCTCCGCGCCTACTGCGCCCGGCTTCAGATGCAGCGCCGTCACGGACTCCTCTGCCAAGCGGCTGCTGTCCACCGCGCCTTCTGCGAGATGTTGCGCTGTGACTGCGCCTTCCGCCAGCTTCTCTGACGTCACCGCCTGCGCCTGCAGCTGCGTTTCGCCTACGGCTTCTGCCGCCAGATGTTCCTCGCCAATCACACCCGGCTTCAGATGCAGCGCCGTCACCGAACGCAGCGCCAGCTTTCCCGACGTCACCGCCTGCGCCTGCAGCTGCGTTTCCCCCACGGCTTCCGCCGCAAGCTGCTCCGTGCCAACTGCACCCGGCGCCAGATGTTGTGCGGTCACGGACTCCTCCGCCAAATGGCTGCCGTCCACCGCGCTTTCCGCCAGATGGCGGCCACGGACCGCTCCGTCCGCAAGGTGCTGCGCCGTCACCTCGCCTTCCGCCAGCTTCTCCGACGTCACCGCGCCTGCCGTCAAATGATTGCCGCTCACCGCACCTTCCGCCAAATGCGGACCGCGGACCGCTCCCTCCGTCAGGTGCTGCGTCATGACTGCGCCTTCCGCCAGCTTCTCCGATGTGACCGACCTCGCCTGCAGCTGCACTTCGCCCACGGCCTCCGCTGTCAGATGCTCCGCTCCGACCGCGTTCGACGTCAGATGCGCGGCCGTTACGGACCCCTCCGCCAAGTGGCTGCCCTCCACCGTGCTTTCCGCCAAATGCAGCCCGTGCACCGCTCCCTCCGCAAGGTGCAGAGCCGTCACTGCGCCTTCCGCCAGCTTCGCCGTCGTCACGGCCTGTGCTTGCAGCTGTGATGCGCCCACCGATCCGTGCCCCAGATGCTCCGCGCCAACCGCGCCTGGCGTTAGATGCGCCGCTGTCACGGCCCCTTCTGCCAGACGGCTGCCGTCCACCGCGCCTTCCGCCAGATGCGGACCTCGTACCGCTCCCTCTGTCAGGTGCGGAGCCATTATCGAACCGGGCATCAGATGCTTCGCCGCCACCACGCCCGCAGCCAAGCGGCTGCCGTCCACCGCTCCCTCCACCAAATGCGAGCCTCGCACCGCACCCTCCGTCAGGTGCAGCGCCGTCACCGCGTTTTCCGCCAGCTTCTCCGACGTTACCGCGCCGTCTTCCAGCTTGTCGCGGGTGACGGCGCCGGTAACAAGCTGGTGCGTCTTCACAGACGCTTTGCCGAGATGCGAATTTTGAATCGCACCGAAGGCCACATGCTCCGCCTGCACCGATTCCTTGCCCAGCTTCTCCGAGGTTACGCTTGCGGAAGCCAGCTTCGCCGTCGTCACAGCCAGATTAGTCAGCTTGTCGGTCGATACCGACTCACCGGACAGCTTGGAGGTGGTGACACTGTGTTTCGCCAGATGTGTTGTTTGTACCGCACCCTCCTGCAAGTGATGGGTCAGCACCGCAGCCCCGGCCAGCTTCTCGGATGTGACAGCCCGGTCCTGCAGCTTCTCCGCCGTGATCGAGCGCTCTTGCAGATGATCCGTACCGACGGCCAAAGATGCAATGTGCGCAGCTTGCACGGCCTTGTCGGACAAATGCACCGAATTGACGGCGTCTTCTGCCAAATGCTCGCCGAATACCGATTTTTTCGCCAGCTTTCGCGAGGTAACGGTTTGTTCGCCCAATTTTTCGGAGGTGACGGACGAATCCGACAACTGCGGCGTGCCGACGCTGTAAAGCGCCAGTTTATCCGTTGTCACCGCATGGACGGACAAGTGATGGCCTTCCACCGCCCCGTGCTGCAGGTGTCGGCTTTCAATCGCCCTTTCCTGCACATGCAGCCCCTGCACAGCTTCCTTGGACAATTTGGCGGAAGTCACGGCTCCGTCCTTCAGATGAACGTTCTGCACCGCATCTTCCGTCAGATGACTTGCGTCGATCTGCTTCGACGAAATATTGACTCCCCGGATCAGCCCTGCCGTCAAGTGATCGTGCAGCACCGAGTTCAGTTTCAAATGCTCGGAAGCCACACTCCAAGGCGCCAGCTTATCCTCCGTGACCGATTGATGGGCCAGCTTCTCGGCGTTAATTTCTCCATCAACCAGTTTGGCGGATGTAATTGAATAATCGCGCAGCTTTTCCGTCGTAACCGCGCCTTCCAACAGTTTTGACGAATTGATCGCGCCATTGGCCAAATGAATCGTGTTAATCGAGCCGCTTCTGATTTTATCCGCCGTGATCGACTGCTGCTGAATCAGCTCCCCGGTAATCGCTTCGTCGGCAAAATGCTTCGTATAAATCGATTTTTCGGCAATTTTCATCCCATCGATCGTCTTATCCGCCAGCTTCTCCGAAGTAATGCTGTTGTCCTGAAGCTTCTCCCCGCTGATCGCACGGTCTTGAATTTTTTCCGTGGAGATGGAGGCCGAAGCAAGATGATCCGATGTCACCGACTGATAAGCCAGCTTTTGCATCGTGACGCTCCGGTCCGCCAGTTTGGTGCTATCGACCGCATAGTCGGTCAGATTGTCCCGACCGACGCTATTTCGCTTGATCCGGGTGCCGTCGACGGCGTAACGCGCGATTTTCTCCGTCGTTACCGACTCGTCGGCCAAATCGTCGGTATACACGGCGGCGCCTGGTGCCAACCGCGGTCTCGTTTCCCCTTCGACTGCCCGGGGAGGGTCCGTAACCGCATGCGATTCGGCAACCTTTTGATTTTTTCTTTCCTCGAGGACAAACTGACTGAAGTCGTCGATTTCATCTTCAATATCAGCTTGCCGTCTCACGTTTCGCGGCTTGTCATCAAGCCATTTGAGCTCATCGATATACGAGTCCATGCGCTTGCTGCGCACCTGTCTGCGCGGGCCGTTAATCCGGCGGTTTTCTCGTTTCATATCAGATCCTCCCATATGGTGTAATGCCTCGTCGGCCATACTGGAAATCAACGCTAGTGGATACTTGTAACATATGCATGCACCCAGGAGGAAGTCATTCGCCCGGCGAAAAATGGGCATGCGCTCAAGATCGCCGAGGCGTTTTTTGCTCGTTTAAGCATTGAATCAATGAACCCCCGATCTGCGATAAACACAAAAAAACAGGCGGCATCGTTCACCACCCGTTGTACAATGTAAGCCACCGCTCCACCATCCGCTCCCATGTAAATAGCCGCTGTACCCGCTCTACGCTTTGTTCCCCCATACAGCGGGCTTCGTCCTCGTTTTGCAGCAGGGAGATTACCGCCGGCGCAAGGCCGCTCTCCAATGCGTCCGGTTCCACGGTTATTCCCGTAACGCCCTCCTCGACAATTTCCGGCATTCCTCCGGCACGAGTGGCGACGACCGGGACGCCCGCAGCCATCGCTTCCACATTGACGAGACCGAACGCCTCGCGGCGGGCGGACGGAACGACGAGGACATCGGCCAAACGAAACCAGTCGTCCACTTCGCCGTGCGGAACATACGGAACGAAGCGCACATGCTTACTCAGCGGCACGCTCGCCCTCCGAAGCCGTCTCACATAGGGGGTAAGCCGCTTCGAGCCGTAAAAAGCCCCGCCCACCACGAGCAGCATCGCTTCCGGCACCCTGCCCACAATCTCGGGCATCGCCGCCAGCAAACGATGCACGCCTTTGATCGGAATGAGGCGGCCGACATACAGAATGATTTTGCGGTCCTGCAGACCAAGCCTGCACAGCAGCGCCTCCCGCTTGGCCGCCCCTTCGGGAGACCACCTGGAAATAAAACGGTCCGGATCGACCCCAAGATGATTCACGATAATTTTGGCTTTGACACGCGGATCCCTGCGCACCATTTCGTCCTTCAGGTAATGGCTGTTCACCACGATCCGGTCCGCCGCAGCGAAACAACGCCGCAGTTCGGGCCGCCGGATATGGGGCCTGGAGACGAACGTAACGGAATGCAGCGAAAGCCACACCTCGGTGCCCGGGTGTCTTCGCTTGAGAAACCGGGCGAAGCGCGGGCGGTTCTCCACCTGAATGACCTTCGGCCGCAGCTTTTTCAGCTTGCGGCTGACGCCCTCCACATAGCGGCGGGGCGAAACGGCAGGCACACGCTTGTAGAGGACGCCTTCGCGAATTTCGGTCCGGCGGAGCGTCCGGCCCCGCCGCCCGATGACCGCCAGCCGGACGTGCTTCTGCAGGCGGCGGACGACTTGTTCCACGACCAGTTCAACGGAGCTGCTGTTGCCTGAAGGAATGACGAATGAACCCGGCGTCACGAAGACGACATCACGTTCTTTCATGGAGCAGCCCCCCCCCCCGATCTTTTTAGCAGTATATTCTTGGCGCTGTGGATGTGGATAGGCTGGAGTTGTCCGGGCCGTAGTTTGGGCCGTTTGAATTTTGCTGTGCAGGGCCTCATCATAAAGAACGAACTAGCGAATATCCTGAGAGGAAGACTGAGCGTGGAGCTGCCCCGGAGAATCAGTGGGTCGCAGGCGGTGTACATAACGCCCAAGGCGTATTTTTCGTGCCGAATATTCCGACGGAGGAGATGTTCACGCTGCCTCGCGCCGATGGTATGAACGGGAACCGTACGCAGCACGGAGCCAATCACAGTATGGTGCACGTCGACTTCATGATCGGGTCGAACGGGCTCGATATCGACGGAGAACTGCCGGACGGCACGGTAGAGCCGGTGTTCCGGCGGGGCTGCTGAGCGGATTAATCCGCCCCAGCTTCGGAAAGCTCCGCAAACCGGAAGCAATCGACCGTATGGTCCATCACCATGCCTGTTGCCTGCATAAACGCATAGCAGATCGTCGAGCCGACAAAGGTGAAGCCGCGCTTCTTCAGCGCCTTGCTCATCGCATCCGATTCCGGCGTGCTGGCCGGCACGTCCTTCAGGCTCTGCCGGCGGTTGTGGATCGTATCACCGCCGACGAACTGCCATATGTAGCGGTCGAAGCTGCCAAATTCGTCCTGCACTGCGAGAAAAGCCTTCGCGTTCGTCACGGCGGCGCGCATTTTGAGCCGGTTGCGGATCAGGCCCGGATCGCCGAGCAGCTCGTCCAATTTGGCATCGTCGTAAGCGGCTACCGCCTTGGGATCGAAGCCGTCGAACGCCTCCCGGTACCGGTCTCTTTTTTTGAGTACCGTATACCAGCTCAGTCCTGCCTGCGCCCCTTCCAGGATCAGCATCTCGAACAGCTTCCGGTCGTCATGAACGGGAACTCCCCATTCCTTATCGTGATAGTCGATATATAAAGGGTCTTCGTTACACCAGCCACAGCGGAATGTCATAGGACACTTCTCCTCTCCTTTTTCCCTAACTATACCACAATATTGCGACATCGTTTGTCGCCGTTGTACACTTCGACGGGCTGCCTCCCGCAGACTATACGTCCAGCATATCGATTGGAGGAAGCGCCGCCCTTGGCGTGGCTGAACGAGGACTAGCCCGCTGCCCTCCCTTTGCTCCCCCGTTTCACTGCCGGAGGCGCCGGAATACACTATACGACCGATCCAATGTTAGGAGCATGTCGAATGACTATAGCTTCCAACCGGGCCATCCTGCTGGCCGCTATCGTCTATCAGGCCATCCGGCAGTACAACAATAACGGATCGTTCGAGCTGCCCCCCGGGTATAAGCTGGCCGCCGTCTTGGGCAAAAAGAAGTTTCCTTACCTCGGATTCATTCTCGAGTCCAAGCAATCGATCGTTATCGCACTCCGCGGCACGGCGGCAGTATCCGAATTGAAGAAAGATTTGCAGTTCGATCAAATTCCGTTCCCTTTTGTCCGCAACGCCGGTCTGACGCACCGCGGTATTACGGAGCTGTACGCATCCGTGCTCCGCAAGCCGATTATGCGCTTTTTGAACAAAGCTTCCCCTCAAAAAAGACTTTATTTGGCCGGCCACAGTATCGGCGGCTCGCTAGTTACGCTGTGCGCGCTCGACCTCGTCTTTCACACTCCCTTCAAGCAGCCCGTAGTCTACACATTCGGAGCCCCGAAGGTCGGTAACCCTGATTTTGTCCGTCGGTTTAACCGCCGAATTAACCACAGCACCCACATTGCCAACCGGTACGATCTCGTGCCGCTGCTCCCCCTCTCCTTCGGCAAAACTGTATACCAGCATGTCCGGTACCGCTACGTGATCCGCTTCCAAAACAAAGGCCTGGTGGGAAGCCATTCGATTAAAAGCTACTACAACGAGCTGTTGCGCCGGAGCGCTGGCCGCGGCCGCCCATACTACAAGCGCAGTCCGAAAAGCCTTCTGCCCGCCGCTTCCCCCGCTTCCCCCGCTTGACCCACTAATTTTACGGCATTCTATCGAGTAGCGATCTCAAGTCCGGAAATCCGATGATACCGTAGATTGTTAGCCATCGCCGCTGAATCCGATCGTCTCCAACAAGCAGAGACCAATTAGCAACCCGAATTCAAGGAAAAAAGCGAAGCCTTAGCTTAGCGCATTCACCACTTTCTCAACAAACTCAAATCCCTAACCGATTTTGCTTTTTTCCTTGACAATCATCTTAAAAAGTATTATCTTAAATTTAAGATAAATAAGTAACAATCGACGGAGGTCCTCCCTATGAACGACTTTACAGCGCTGTTAAAATCACGAAGATCGGCCACCAAATTCATCCCGAATACGGACATCCCCGACAAAGAGCTTGAAGAGATATTCGGGCTGGTCAAATTCGCCCCTTCTGCTTTCAACTTGCAGCATGCGCATTACGTTGTTGTCAAAGACCCGGAGTTAAAAACGAAAGTGCACGAAGCGGCCAGCAAGCAATACAAAGTGCTGACGGCTTCTGCGGCCATTCTGGTGCTCGGCGATACGGAAGCGTACAAAGACGCGGCGAAAATCAACGAAGGTTTTCTCCATCTCGGCGTAATGGGCAAGCTGGAATATGACGAAACGGTCGAATACGTCAATGCGTTCTACGAGGACCGGGGCGAAACCTTCAAACGCGAAGAAGCGATCCGCAACGCCAGCTTGTCGGCCATGCTATTCATACTGATCGCCAAAGACCGCGGCTGGGATACATGCCCGATGATCGGCTTCGACCCGGATGCGATGCGCGCAGTCCTGAACATTCCGGACCGTTACGTGCCTGCTATTTTGATTACGATCGGCAAAGAGGATGTGTCGGGACAACGGCCGCGCGGCTACCGCAAACCGACCGGGGAATTTGTCACCTATAACCAATTCTAAAATAATCTAGCTCAGGTATGTATTGCCGCTCAGGAATGAGGAATACTGATTGCAGACTCATCGAGCGGCAGCGAAAGGGGTTGCGAACGTTGAACGCAGAGAACAACCGGGACGAATCGCTGCATTTGTTCATTGTGCTTTCCCGGGCGTGCGAATGGGTCACGGCCCACGCCCACCGCGACATCCGGCGGTACGGCTTGAATCCGACCGAATATGCGGTGCTGGAGCTGCTGTATCATAAGGGCTCCCAGCCTTTGCAGCAGATCGGCGGCAAAATTTTGATGACCAGCGGCAACATCACCTATGTCGTAGACAAGCTGGAACAAAAGGGGCTTGTCGCTCGAAAGCCATGCCCGGAAGACCGCCGGGTCAGCTTCGCGCAAATTACGGAAAAAGGCAAAGCATTTCTGGACGAAGCGTTCCCGCAGCACCGCGAAGCGATCGAAGCTGCGGTCGCCGGTTTGAGCGCCGAGGAGAAGCGCCAAGCGATCGGCCTGCTTAAGAAGCTCGGGATCGCTGCGCAGGAAAGCTTCAAATAGCGGGTCGCCTCCGGCGAACCCGCAGCTCGTATCTTAATATCGAGATATTTTCAAGTCAAACTATGCTACTTACTTATGAGGAGGTTATTTTGATGCAAATCATGATCTATCCCCCCACGATGCAAGGAACCGGAGCCTTCGACGGAGGCCGAATTACGGAGCAGAAGCCGATCGGTTTCCCCGGTGAACGATCAATAGTCAAGCGGGTCGGTCCGCTGTTTTATTGGGCGTGGGCTTTCGCCGCGGAGGAAGGCTATATCGGGTCTCACCCCCATCAAGCGTTCGAGATCATCACGTATGTTCTTGCCGGCAAAGCGGAGCATGGCGACTCGCTCGGCACGCGAAGCGTCGTCGGGCCCGGCGGCGCGCAGGTGATGCAGACCGGGTCGGGCGTGTCCCACGAAGAACGGTTTATCGGCCCGGATATGGAAGGCTTCCAAATCTGGTTCGAGCCGGAGCTGAATGAAGCGCTGAAACGGAAGCCGACTTATCGCCAATTCGACCATGAGGCGTTTCCGGAGGAAGCCGGAGAAGGATTCGTACGCAAAACGGTCATCGGCGACGGCTCGCCGGTCGAGCTCGTCGCGGACGCGAAAGTGTGGGATTTGACGCTGGAGCCAGGCGCCGTCTACCGGCACGTCATTCCGGCAGGCCGGACGTTAACGGCGCTCGCCGTCCGCGGACACGGAGCCTGGATGAACGCTTCGGCCGAAGACGCGGTCACGCCGTTCCGGCACAAAGATTTCATGCTGCTCGGGGCAGCCGCCGATACGAACGTGTCGCTTCAAGCTGCGGACGGCGAAACACTGCGGATCATGCTGATCGAGGTTCCTACCACCGTCGATTATCCGCTATACCCGAAAAGATAATCATACGTTAGCAGCCCGGCGGCCGGTCGCCGGGCTTTTTGCGCGTAAAAAAAGGGCCTCCGCCGGCCGTGGCCGTATCGGAGGCAAGAGAGAGAAAATGGAGGAATAGAGTATCGAATATTACCAGGTCTTGAATCCTTTCGAGCCAACGCTGGCATTCGAAATAATATCCATGACCGGTACGGAGTAAGCTACAAGAATAAGAACAACCACCACACCGACCCATACGCCCCAGCGCTCGAAGATGGCCGGCGCTTTTTCCGCCGCTTCGCTCGCTTCCGCGATCGGGAATTCGGTTTCCCCTTTCGGGGCGCTGAGCAGCATGACGACGTTAATGATCATCATGACAACGCCGATGAACAAGATCGTGCCGCCGACGGCCATTGCCACATGGTACGGCATCCAGCCTACCGCATCCGCACTGTCCTGATACGTGGTAAAGGCAGTCCGTCGGGGCGATCCGAGTAGACCAACCGTATGCATCGCGCCCGACATGAAGAACATGCCAACCATCCACACGATCGTTTGGATAATCCCCATCCGGTGCATGAGCGGCGTCATTTCCCGCCCCAGCATCGCCGGGATCAGCCAATAGGTGATGCCGAAGAAGGTTAGCGCCACGCTCGTTGCCACCGTCAGATGGAAGTGGCCGGTTACCCACAGCGTGTTGTGAATGATGGCGTTCAGCTCATGGCTGGCGTTAATCAGTCCCCCGGCTCCGGCCGGGATGAAGATCAGCATCCCCATGAACGGAGCAAAGAAGCGGACGTCCTTCCAAGGCAGCTTCTTCAGCCAGCCGAACAGTCCTTTCGCACCGACGGATCGGCCGTGCATCTCAAAGGAGGCGAACAGCGAGAACGCCGTCATCAGCGACGGAATAACGACCATGAACGTCAGAACGACCTGCACGAATTTCCAGACGTTCGAGATTCCCGGTTCCATGAGCTGATGGTGGAAGCCGACCGGAATCGAGAAGAGCAGAAACATGATGAACGACAAGCGGGCAAGCGCATCGCTGAACAATTTGCCGCCAATCACCTTCGGAATGACGACATACCAGCACATATAAGCAGGCAATAGCCAGAAGTAAACAAGCGGATGGCCGAAATACCAGAATAGCGTCCGGCTCAATACGACGTTGACCGTATCGACCCAACCGAGCGACCACGGGATAAGCTGGAACAATACCTCGATCGCGACGCCCAGCGTTGCAATAATCCACATCAGCATCGTCACGACGGCCATAAACGTAAAGAGCGGGGTCGTTTCACCGCGATGCGTTCTTTTCCAATAGCGATAATTGATGAAGATGCCGAAGCCGCTCATCCAGCTCCCGACGACAACGAACACCAGCGCGATGTAAAACACGGGCGATGCTTTAAGCGGAGCATAGAACGTGTACAGCACCGTCGCCCGGTTCAGCAAAATCTCAACTGTGGCAATTGCCGTTCCGAGCGTCATCAGCCCGAAGCCGAGCCAGCCGAGATTGCGGGCAATCGGCAGCAGATGGCCTCCGAGCGTACGGGCAATCCCCGCATATAAAAATCCGATGATAAAATAAGTGGTGAAGATAAGCGCCATCAAGACGCCGTGCGCCGTCAGCAGCTGGTAATAGCCGATGCCCATCGGCAGCGCAAGCATTCCCCCGCGGACGAGCCCTTGCATAACTCCGGCAACGCCGCCGAGTAACAACGCGAAGAAAGCGAACAAAATATGGGCGAGCACCAAGGCCGAATCGCGCCGATCGAAACTTTTCAGATTTTGAATCATAGGATACGCTCCTTTAATTGCGGACCAGGCAAGACATTCCGACGAAGGAAAAGGCTCGCTTCCGCCTTCATAAATTGTGATATTTTTCACAATATAAGATGTTGCGGTTCTTTCAGCGACCGTGTTCACCTATTTTACGATGATTTTCATCATCATGACTTCGTGCGCCGCGCCGCAGTATTCGTTACACAGTACCAGGTACTCCCCCGGCTTATCGAACGTATACGAGAAATGGTTCACCTCACCCGGTATGGCCATCATGTTGATCGTCGTTCCGTTCACTTGAAACCCATGCACGACATCGGAGCTGGTCACTTGAAAGCGGACCTTCGACCCCGCCGGAATTTCCAACTTATCGGGATTGTACCCGAAAGCGAAAGCAATCAAAATCGCTTCGTACTCTTTGTCGCCAATTTGGCGAAGCCCCGGGTTATCGAACGGCGGTGTTGTACTCAGCGTCTCCGGGTTTACCGTATGCCGGTGATCGCCTGGCGGCTCCATCCCTAATGCAAACGCTCCCACTCCAACGACGCTTAAAAACAAGACTAACATGGAAATCCCGAAAATAAGCCAAATTTTTTCCAAACGATGAATATGCATGCTTCTTCAACTCCTTCATTCTCTGTTTCGTTCCCCGTTTACGGTTTTACCCCCTGACCAAGAACAATACGAAGACCCCGATCCAACTTAGCAGCAGAAACAATCCGAGTAGCATGACGGACGCGAACGTGCCTCTCAAGCCTTCCTCTTCGTTCTTTTGTTTGACAACCGGCGTTTCCCCTTGATGCGCTTGGGGCGCAGCGTTGTGTGGTTTAGCCATCTCATTCCCTCCCTTATGCGGGACATCTTATGTCCTTATTGTAGAGGTCCGGGACCGAAAGGCCCTATGATCTAAATCACTTCGAAAGTCGAGGATTTTTGAACGTTTTATGGACGAAAAAGACGAAAATCGTCGAACCTGATTCCGGCTGTGACGAAATTCGATGACGGCTTGGTTTTGTTTATTTATTCTCGAATTGTAAGGATAAGGGATAACCTTTGATGGCTTTGTTTTTGATAATATTCGCTTGAAATTGCTGCCCGGCGTGCTGTACCCTTAAAGATAAGGGAATTTCGACGTTGTCAACCTATATCAACGCAGAGTGATGCCGAGAGGCAAACAATTTTGTAAGGAGGGACGGTATGCCTGTTCCATCGGTATTGGACAACATCGTAAACCTGTTTAAAGAAGAGCTGAACGACAACCTGGCGGGCATTTATTTGCACGGCTCTTTGGCGATGGGATGCTTTAACCCGGACAAAAGCGATATCGACCTGCTGATTGTTGCCAGACGCAGCTTGGCAGCGGAAATGGCGAGACGGATCGCCAAAAAGCTGCTTGCCGTCGACGACGAGCTGCCGAATAAAGGCGGAATCGAGCTGAGCATCGTCCTGGAAAGCAGTTTGGACAAGTTCGTTCATCCTACGCCTTTCGAATTTCATTATTCCCCCTTGCACAGGGACAAGTATCGGACGGACGAGAATTATATTTGCGGAGGCCAGGAAGACCCCGACTTGGCGGCGCACTTTGTTGTCGCTTATCATCGGGGAATTGCTTTATACGGAAAGCCGCTGCGCGAAGTGATGCAGCCTATCGACAAGCGGTTTTACACCGAATCCATTCTTCACGATGCGGAGGACGCACCCCAAGGCATCCTGGAGGCGCCCGAGTATTATGTCTTAAATTTGTGCAGAGTGCTATATTATCTCAAGGAAGGCGTCGTTTCTTCGAAACGAGAGGGCGGCGAATGGGGCTTAAAGACGCTGCCTTCGGAGTACGTAGAGACCGTTCGTCTATGCCTCGAGCGGTACGGCGGCAGAGCGGACCGCATGGAGCCGGACAAGCGGCTGCTGTCCGATTTCGCCAGCTATATGCTCGGTGAAATCCGGCGGTCGGTTCCGTGAGCCCGGCAGGCAAAACAACAGGCGCACCGTCGTATTTCGGCGGTGCGCCTGTTTGCGATAAGGACTATAATACCGGCCATGTCTCCTTGCGGTAAGCCATGTCCCAGAACATGTATTCATACCGGCTGCTGAGAATGAAGTGATTCTGCATCCGTTCCCGGTCCTGAGCCGTTGCCTGCTCCGCCAGCTCGTCCAGCCGGGCGATCTGCTCTTCGACGAGCACCCGGAACCAATCGCCGCCGTAGGCTGCGATCCAATCGCGGTAGATCGGCTCTTCCGGCGTGCAGCTAGCCAGCCGCTCGCCGATTTCGTAATACAGCCAATAGCATGGCAGGATCGCTGCGATGATGTCGCCAAGCTGACCGGTATATGCCGCGCGGATCATATGGGAAGTGTATGCATACGAAGTGGGCGCAGGCATGAACGCCGCTTTTTCTTCCTCGGTAACGCCGAGCAGCTTGCTGAATTTCTCATGCAAGGACAGCTCCGCCTCATAGGTGCCCTGCGCATGACGCGCCATGCTGTTCACTGTTGCCAAATCGGCCGCTTTAGCCGCGCCGAGCGCCTGCACGCGGGCGAATTGGGACAAATAGTATGCGTCGTTCAGCACGTAATACCGGAAGCAATCGAGCGGCAGCGTACCGTCTCCGATGCCCTTGACGAATGGGTGCTCGAAGCTGGCTTGCCAGCTTGCGTCCGCCGCTTGTCGTACTTGTTGTGAAAATTTCATAATCAATCTACCTCCTTGAAATTGAGTAAGCCAGCCATTGCCGCATTAACTATCGTACGTCGCCGACCGGAAAATACGGAAGCTTCCAGCCGAGCAGCCAAGCGGCCGCCCAGACCATCAATGTGACGGCTAGCAACAGACCGTCGCTGCCCGACCACCCGATACGGTAATAATACGTACGCTTTACGACGGACGAGAAGCGCTTCGCTTCCATCGCCACCGCGATCCGCTGCGCGCGGCGGATGCTCTGCGCCAGCAGCGGAATCGAATGCCGCTTCAGCGTATCGATCCAGCCGATGACGCCCTTTCTCATCTTGACCCCGCGCACTTTGAGTGCCATCTGCAGCGTACGGTATTCGGCCGCCACCATCGGCACGAGCCGCAGAGCGGCCATGAAGCTATAGGCGTATTTCGCCGGAAGCCGGCACTGCTGCATGAGCGAGTAAAACAAGCCTACCGGATTGGTCGTCAAGCCGAACAGCAGTCCGATCATCGCGGCATTTACGGTTTTCAGCCCGATTTGCAGCCCGCGGAAGAAGCTTTCCTCCGTGATGTGCACGAGCCCCCAGCGCATCCACGTCGTCTCTCCCTTGCCGAAAAACACCATCGAGGTGGAGGAGGAAACGAACATCAGCACAAACGGCAGGGACAGCAGAAGCAGTCTGCGCCACGGGTGTCCGGTGGCGGCAAAGAGCAGCACCAGATACATCCACGTGATATTGGTAAGCACGTTGATGTCATGCGTGAACAGAACAAGCAGGAACAGGCATACCGCTACGAGTAGCTTAAAGCTCGGATTGACGCGGTGCAGCCACGTTTCCCGATACGACCAGGCCAACAGCACGTCTCGTCAACTCCCTACCTCTTCGAATGTCGCCCGCCGCTCCGGGCGCAGCCGAGCCTCATAAGCTTCCGGGCTCATTTCCGCGGCGAGGACGCCTTGCCGCACCTCCCACACCCGGGTAGCAAAGCGGCTCACAATGTCGGGATCGTGCGTCACCATGACAATGGCCGTTCCTTCCCGCCGCCACGCTTCGAGCTTCTCCAGAAGCGCGAACGTATTCGCCGCGTCCTGACCGAACGTCGGCTCATCCAGCAGCAAAAGCCGCTGCGCTTTGACGGTTGCGGCAGCTACGCTCAGCCGGCGCTTCTGTCCAAGCGAGAGCTGATACGGATGCAGGCTGCGGTGGCCCTCAAGGCCGAACCACGCCAGCAGCTCCTCCGTCTTCGCACGGACCGCGGGTTCCGGCTCGCCGTCCCGGCGGAAATTAAACGCCACTTCGTCGTATACCGTATTCGCGACAAACTGCATTTCCGGATTTTGAAAGACGTAGGCCGACATGTCGGCGACATCGTCGAATTCCTGGACCGTACGGCCGCCCAGTTCGTAGCTTCCTTCCGTCCGCAGCAGCTGCATCAGCGATTGCAGCAGCGTACTTTTGCCCGCGCCGTTCTCGCCGACGACGGCAATCCAGTCACCGGCGTTCAATTCGGCCGCCGACGCTTCGAACTTCTTCACCGGGCCGTAATAGCCGGCGAAGCGGTCCAGCCGGAGCAGCGGCTCCTTCGTCGCTTCTATCCGCTTCCGCTGCGCAGCGGCATTGCGCCGGTCGTAGTCCTCCCATACTCCAGGATACCAGATGCCATACTCCTGAAGCTCGCGCTTATGCGATCTGAACACCGCGCCCGGCTCCCCGTCGGCCAGAATGCGCGCCTGCGTATCGAACAGCACGACCCGGTCGACAAAATCGACGATCTCGCCGATCTTATGCTCCACAATGAGCACCGTCTTGTCCCGGGTCACCTGCTTGACGGTTTCCCATACCTCGGTCGTGCCTTCCGGGTCGAGCAGCGCCGTCGGTTCGTCGAGGAACCAGACGTCCGGCTCCAGCGCCAGAAGCGACGCGATGGCGAGCCGCTGCTTCATGCCTCCCGACAGCGCGGCGATCGGGGTGTGCAGCTCCTCAAGCCGCAGGCCGACCTGCTCCAGACAGCTTCGAATCCGCAGCTGCATTTGTTCGCGCGGCACCTGAAGATTTTCGAGCACGAACGCAATCTCTTCGTCGGCATACGGCATGCAGAACTGCGCGTCGGGGTCTTGGAACAAGTAGCCCCAGGACGGCGGAATGCCGATGCTGTTGTATTTGACCGGCACGTCGATCGCTTGCGGAATCAGGCCGCTCAATACCTGCAACAGCGTCGATTTACCGCAGCCGCTTGGCCCGAGCAGCAGCACCTTCTGCCCTGCGTCGGCGCCGAAGCTCAAGCCGTCGAAAAGCAGCGAAGGACTGCCGGGAAATTTCAAGCGCAGCCCCGATACGTGCGCGATCCGGTCCGTGCCGCTCATTTCCGGTCCAGCGCCTGGTAATCGTCAAGGCTTGCCGGGCGGACAAGCTGCGTGACGCCGGTCTTCTCCAGCGCTTTAACCAAAGCGTAAGCGAGCGGTCCGGTAATCAGGAACGAACCGACGAATCGGAGCACGATATACAAAGAGAGATTCCACGGCTGCAATACGGTCAAGTAGCTCTTGAAATAGTCGAACACAAGCGCCCCTACGCCGGACGCCATTCCGGCCAGACCGGCAACGGCCGCGGTATACCGCTTATAACCGAACGCCGCGAAGACAAGCTCCGCGCACAGCCCCTGCGCGATTCCGTACGTCAGCGAGCTGATGGAGTACTGCGAGCCTAGCAGCATTGCCGCCAGAGCCGCGGCCACTTCCGCCAAAAAGGCGACGCCCGGCTTGCGGATAATCAAGAAGGCGACGGTCGATGCCATAAACCACATGCCATAGACGAATTGCTCCAATTGGATGCCCGGCACCGACGCCAGATTGTACACATCTGCCCATATCCGGTAGACGATACCGAAGACGACAGCGATGACGACGGTGACCAGAATGTCGGTCAGCTTCAAGCCTTTTTTCATCTGTTTCCTCTCCTTCGAAGAACTGTAGTCTTATCCGGGACACAACAACGTCGGTCTGCCCAAGCGGATTATGCCAAGATAAACGCGAAGCCGTCAATGACGTGAAGCTTACGGCTCCGCATCAACTAAAAAAGCCGCCCCCGTATAAGACGGAAGCGGCTCTTGTAAGCACAGTTTGGTGCAAGCGTGCTGACGCTCTCCACTTCCCTACGCTGGTATCAACCAGATCAGGTTCAGAGGGTCTAGGATCTATCGATCCAATCTCAGCCTAAGCGGCTCCCCTAGTGACACACTTATATTACCACGGTTCACCAAATTGTCAATAACAAAAAACGGCGACAATCTCCGGGATCAACTCCTGATTTAGCCCTTTTGTACCGTATGCGTGTCGAATTTTGAAGAAAGACTAGGAGAAATTTACCTTATGATTGAAATATAACCGCAATCCTTTTTAGGAAACGGTTACGAACTATGGCCTTCTTTATCGGATTCTGCTAAAATAAAGGAACCTTGGTACTGCCCGGAACCTTTGCGCGCCTGTTAACCATGTATGCAGGATGCAAGCGATGGAAGCGCTGTCTTCAACGGAGGAAAGGAGTCTTACTATGGACAAACTGCTTCGATCGCAGCATGAGACGGAATTGATCACGACCGAAATGGTGAAACATTGTTCTTATTGCGTCATGATCTCGCCCGAGCCGCTGCACCGAACTCCCATCTATTGCATTAAATATTCCGGGTCAAACATCCCGATTCTGGTTAATTTGGCGACGTGTCTGACCTGCGGCGCTTTCAAGAAATGCGAGCTGCGCTTCGAACAATCGTGACCGAGCCGCTACGAAAGTTTTTGCGTAGAAGCTTTATATGACCTGACCGTCTGAACGGAAGGCTCCTTCGGGGGCTTTTCTTGCTTTTTCGGACCCGTTTGGCTGTTGCTTTGTCTTTTGTTCTATGTCAAGATAAGCGTTGTACCGCATTTCCATATTTAAAAGGAACAGGTGAACCATAGCCCTATGAAGATTTCGTTTTTTCGGCTGCTGACCGAGCTCTCCTCCCGTAAATCGGTGTCGAGGCTGACAGGAGCTTTTGCCAAATCCCGTGCCAGCCGCGGGCTGATTCCCCGCTTCGCGAAAACGTACGGGATCCGTGTGCAGGACGCGGAAAAAGCGGTTCACGAATACGGATCGCTGAACGAGTTTTTTTCCCGCCGGCTCAAAAGCGGACTTCGTCCGATCGATGCGTCACCGAACACGCTGGTCAGCCCGGTGGATGCCATGATTACCGGCATCGGGCCGATTCATGAGGGACTGATCGTCAATGTCAAAGGACAGGATTATACCATTCAGGAGCTGCTCAACGAGAGCCCCCGGATGATCAATTATACGAACGGCTACTATTGCGTGCTCTACTTGAGCCCGACAGACTACCACCGGATTCATTCGCCCGTCACAGGCAACGTTCTTGAGAAGGAGCATGTCCCCGGCAAGGTATATCCGGTCAACGAGTTCGGTCTCCGGCACATGCGTCGCGTACTTAGCCGCAACGAACGGCTCATCACCTACATGCAGCACGACGCAGGAGAAATCGCCGTAGTTAAGGTCGGCGCGCTTAACGTCAGCAGCATTCAATACGTCGTCCCGCTGCCGGACCGGCTGGAGCGCGGCGACGAACTGGCTTACTTCGAATTTGGCTCGACCGTCGTTCTTCTGATGGAGAACGGCACGTTCAAACCGCGGACCGCACTGGAAGTCGGAAGCAAGGTGAAAGTCGGAGAAGCGCTCGGAACGTTTAAGCGACGGGATTAGCGCATACCGACAGACGGAAGGAGTCGTTTCTCAGAAAGGTCCAAAGCGGTTCGGCAGGCTGTGCGGATGGACGTCAAGCCGACTGTTTTTCGCATTCTGCTCGCCATCAGTCTGGTGCATCTGTTTAACGATACGATACAAGCGGTGATTCCGGCGATCCTGCCGATTCTCAAAGATAAGATGAGTCTCAGCTACATGCAATCCGGCACCATCGTATTCCCCTGAATATGACCGCTTCGGTCATGCAGCCGGTTGTCGGCTTCTATTCGGACCGTAAGCCGATGCCGTACATGCTGCCGATCGGCATCGGCTTTACTTTTCTCGGCGTCTTGGGGCTATCGCCGCGCCGAACTACGGACTCATTCTGCTGTCCGTTCTGCTAATCGGCATCGGCTCCGCCTTCTTTCACCCGGAAGGCTCGCGCGTCGCTTACATGGCCGGAGGCTCCCGCGGCGGCTTGGCCCAGTCGATCTTTCAAGCGGGCGGCAACTCCGGGCAACCGCTCGCTTCGGTCATGACGGCGCTCGTGTTCGCTCCGCTTGGGCAGCTCGGCGCCTTGTGGTTTACAGCCGTGGCCGGGGGGGTGTCCTCGTCCAGCTGTACATCTCCCAATGGTATCAGGGATACGTGGCGGCCAAACCCGCCGCAGACGCGCTCGGCACGTTCATGGGCGGCCCGCTGTCCGACAAGATCGGACGCCGAAACGTTATTTTTATGGCGATGCTCGGAACGGCCCCGCTGGCTCCGGCGCTGCCTTATGCCAATGCGTTCTGGACTTATGACATCCTGTTAGTGAACGGCTTCATCATCCTGTCGAGCTTCTCCGTCACCGTCGTCTATGCGCAGGAGCTGATGCCCGGCAAGGTCGGCACCGTGTCCGGTCTGATCACGGGCCTCGCCTTCGGATCGGAGCGCTCGGCGCGGTAGGTCCGGCAGCTTGATCGACACCTTCCATTTGCCGCTCGTCATGCAGCTGGTCAGCTTCCTGCCGCTCATCGGCCCGCTGACGTTCTTTCTGCCGAGCGACCGTACGCTGAAACAATGGGCGCAAGAAGCGGAGTAATACGAACATACGAAAAGGCTGTTTTGGATTCGAATTCCGAAATGGCCTTTTTGCTGTATATCGGGAGGCTTTGCCTACGCCCCTTTCATTCGTTCCACGCCCTGCCTGAGCTGCTCTTCGGACAAATGAGGAAAATTAAAGTACGCCCCGTACCTTACTCCCGTTTCTGTCTCGACCCGCGCTTCCGACCAGCGGACGCCGCGTTCCTCGCAGGCGGTGCGGTAGTCCAGGTACTCCCCTTCCGTCCCCAGCCACCAGCCGAAAATATGAAGTCCCGCGTCGCTCTCGACAAACCGGAACCGGTCCGACAATTCGCTCGTGAGCATTTGCATGAACAAGGCAAACTTGCGGCTGTAGATCCGCTTCATCCGCCGCAGATGCCGCTCATACTCCCCGGAAGCCATAAAAGCGGCCAGCGCTTTTTGCTCCAGCAGGTTGGCCGGGTGCGGCTCGTACAGCGCCTGGGCGCGGACGAACGGCTGCACGAGCGAAGGCGGCAGCACCGCATAGCCGATGCGGACTTCAGGAAGCAGCGTCTTGGTGAAGCTGCCGACGTAGACGACGCGCTCTTCGCGGTCAAGCGCCTTAAGCGGCTCCAGACTTTTGCCGCGGTGGCGGAACTCGCTGTCGTAATCGTCTTCGACGATGACGGCTTCGCACTCGTACGCCCACCGCAGCAGCGCCTGCCGCCGTTCCAGGCTCAGCACCGCCCCCGTCGGAAACTGTCGCGTCGGCGTCACGAACAGCGCCCGCGCCGCCCAGTCTGCGGGCACAATGCCTTGAGCATCGACCTCCGCGTCGATGCACTGTCCCCCGGCGGCCCGGATAGCCCGGCGGATGCCCGCGTAGGCCGGCGTCTCGGCGACAGCCGGCTCGCCCGGTTCGACCAGCAGCTGCGCGAGCAGCGCAAGCGCCTGCATTGAGCCGCCCGTGACGGCGATATGCTCGGCCTCTACGGCGATGCCGCGGGCACGGCGCAGATAGCGGGCGATGCCTTCGCGCAGCGGCCCGTAGCCTTGCGGCGGGCACTCCCTTCGGCCCGCGCCGGAGGCGGTCAATTCGCGCACCGCAGCGTACAGGCAGCGGTTCCACGCCTCGCGGGGAAAAGCGTCAAGCTCCGGTGCGAAGCAGTCGAAATCGATAGCCGCCTGCGGCACCATGCGGCCGCGGGGCGAGGCCGATTCGAGCCGCTCCCCCCAAGCCGACAAGCGGTACGACGCTTCCGGACGGAACGCGCCTGGGCCGCCCTGTTCCTCCTTGCGGAAAGCGACGTAGGTTCCGCTTCCGGTCCGGCACTGCAGGTAGCCTTCGGAGGCCAGCATCTCATACACCTGATTGACCGTCCCGCGCGAAAGACCATACAGCCCAGCCAGCTCCCGGGTCGACGGAAGCCGCAGCCCGTAGGCAAGAACGCCTCCGGTTACCCCGTCGTGCAGCGCATGATAGAGCGCCAAAAGCTTCGTCGGGTGACGCTCAAGATAAGCGTGGTAAGCGATGTGAAAGTGCATTTCCGATATCATCCTTTCAAGCTGAAAAGGTTCGTTTCTACAAGTGGTCTAATAAAAAAGAACTCAATTGGATCTTTTCCATTGTCAATAATCGAGGTACGATGTCGAATATTTAGAAGCCGTCTGCTCTGCGGCGGCAACTATCCGGAAGGAGAGCATGACACAATGAACCCTTCGCATTCCTTGACCATTCGTCAAGCCGAGCATGGCGATATTGAGTCGCTAGCACCGCTGTTTGACGCCTACCGCCAGTTTTACAAACAACCCTCCGACGCGGAAGGAGCCGAGCGCTTTCTACGCGACAATCTGGAGCGGCAGCAGTCCGTCATCTTCTTCGCCTATACAGAGGATTCAAGCCGACCGCTCGGCTTTACCCAGTTGTACCCGACACTTTCCTCCGTTGCTATGATGCGCGTTTGGACGCTGAACGACTTGTTCGTCCACCCGGACGCCCGCAAACAGGGCGTCGCCCGGGCGCTGATGAACGCCGCCGAGGCCCATGCCCGCGTCACCGGAGCCAAAGGCTTGCAGTTGTCCACGGCCGTCGACAATGTTACGGCGCAGCGCCTGTACGCAGCGATGGGCTATGTGCGGGACGACGCGTTCCTGCACTATTATTTGAATATATCACATACCAATTCAAGTGAGTGAAGATGATGTCACTCTGACTAGATAAGAGGCATGCTGCAGATGCAACATGCCTCCCTTAATTAACTACATATTAAATTTTGTATTTGCACCAATCAACTTTTATTCACAACATCCTTCTCTGAAAGTCATCCTTCGTCTCAAGCTATAGACGATCATATTTCATTAAACCAATCGTAGTAAGGTGTTCCTATCTCATTCCCCATATCCGGCCTACTTTG
>JBHJMN010000038.1:0-56554 GCA_042219835.1 Paenibacillus elgii | reverse complement strand
AAAAGTAATTTGGAAGCTTATTTGAATGACATCATAGTAAAGTCCGATTTTCTCTACTCAGATCAAGTATTATTAAGAAATCTTCATCGTACAAATGAAAGTGAGTCTTATTTTTCAAACGATAAAGATATGGAAACAGCAATAAATAGTGTTCTTTTTACCCGGCCTGATTTAAGAGCGGTTTCGTTATATGCCTATAATTGGGACAGACTGTATGTTGCTTCAAGAGAACGAAATAAAATCATAAATAATCCTTCCAGAGAGTGGGTAGGTGATGTTCACGAACGTCATGGTTTTAATAAAGAAGATTGGAGTTCTTATAGCCCTTTTAACTATATCAATAATAGTAATGACATCAGTTTTACTCTTAAGAGAAGCGTATACGATCAATTTGAATATATAGGATTACTTTTTTTTGATTTTAATGCAAATAATATCAAGAATATCGTACGTAATTTATATAATAATCCGAATGATTTCGTTATTTTATTTAACGAAAATGGAAAAGTCATATATTCACTGGGTACTGCTTGGTCCGAAGCTGAAAATACCGCCTTATTCCAAAAACTTAATAACGATAAAACCGAATTGGATCAAATCATAGATAAGGATAAAAAACTAGTACAATATTACAAGCTTTCTATTTGTCCTTGGACAATTGTTAAAGGAATCTCTTACAAGTCACTCAAACAAGATTTGAATGCTATGGTTCTCTATAACGCACTTGTCCAAATTGTATTTATCATAGTTGGCGTGTTCATCGCTCTATTATTATCCTTCCGGCTTTATCGACCGCTATATAACATTATTAGAGGGATTAACCTGGTAAAACAAGGGAACCTTAACTTTGAACTAAAAGTTGAAGGCGGACGCGAAATGGAAAGTATCACCGGGAGCTTCAATCAGATGACTAGGCGGCTGCATCAAATGATTGATGTTGAATATACGATGCGATTAAATCTTCAACAAGCTCAGCTTAAGGCTCTTCAAGCACAAATCAATCCGCATTTTTTATATAATACATTTCAAGTTATCGGTTCGTTGGCTTTGACTAAAGGGGTCGAAGAGATTCATGAAATTACCTGTTCATTAGCCAAATTTTGCCGTTACAGCATTCGTCCAGATACAGGCTTGGTTCAATTAAAAGATGAAATTGATCATTTACGAAACTATATTCGAATCCAGGAACTTCGATTTAGTGATCAATTGAAGATTAACTTTGAAATTTCCGATAAAGTATGGAATGTAAAAATTCCCAAACTAACTTTACAGCCCATTGTGGAGAACTCCTTTGTCCACGGCTTTAATCATTTACTGGATCAAGCTGAGATCACTATTTCTGCCATGGATTTTGAAGATCATGTATTAATCTCGATATCTGATAATGGTGACGGATTCTCAGAGGAAGATCTTAATCACCTCCTTAGCAAGCTTGAGAAGGCGGGACAATATGATTTCATGCATGAAAGTATTGGACTTGTAAACATTCAAGAAAGGCTCATCTTACATTTCGGTGATATGGCGAAGTTAACAATAAAGAGCATTCCGGGTGAGGGGACGAGGGTCCATTTTTATATACCGATTTCTATAGAGGGAGATCAACCATGATACGTGTAGTAATTGTTGATGATGAAAAGTATTCTAGACAAATGATTCAATTACTAGGGGATTGGACCCGATGGAACATGGAGATTGTGGGAGAAGCGAGGAACGGTGAAGAAGCACTTGATTTGGTTGCAAAACTCAAGCCTGATTTAATGATTATAGACATGAACATGCCCGTCGTTGACGGCGCCTCCCTTCTTCTTCATCTGCGCGACAACTCTTGCAAATTTATTGTAGTAAGCGGGTATGATGATTTTCATTATACCAAGCATGCTATTGTGCATAAAGTGATCGATTATTTGTTAAAACCTATCTCCAGAAATGAACTTAACGAAGCTTTGCAAAAAGCTGTTGAAGAGATTAATCACAAGGATCGGAATCAAAAATTAACTGAACTGCGTAAATTAATTGGACAAACTCTCTGGTCAGATCCTTTTAATATTCCTAGACATTGTAGAGAAATGATGGAAGTGGAAGAAGAAGGCTGGTCCGATATACAAGTTCACTTAGTAATTGTAAAAAACTTCCACGAAATCTGTTTTAATAAATTCTCTGGTGATTCTAACTTGTTCATGTTTATGATGGAAAATGTTCTAGGGGAAATATTAGGTCAATACGGTCAAGCAATTGTAGTTCCAAGTTTGTTGGGTAAATGCGAATTTGTAGTTGTAATTAAGTCTTACCTAAGTGACATTTACATGGATCATAATCAGATGATATCGTATCTAAACGAGACGTTTGCCCTTGATGTCATACTAATGAATAGCGAGAAATTTTCAAATCCTCAAAATATACCTGTTCAATACAACTTATTAAAAGAAAAATTTTTGCAGGGACCATATACCAACATTATAACCAATTCCGGACAAAAATCACCTCCTGAGATACTGTTAGATAGCCGAGTATTACTACGCGAGTTAGAAATAAGCATATATAATTTTAACCAAGAAAAGAGTTCCCTAATTATTAACAATTGGTTAAATTACTACTGCTATCACCCGAATCTTTCTGTTTCTCATGTCTTTACAAAGTTTGCAGACTTAATGAGAGTGCTTCGTATGATGAAGGAAATATTCACTGGATATGTTAACGATAATTATAACCCCGCACAACTCCATGTTTTCTTTGAAATTGGTCTGTCCAAAAATACCTTATCCGATTATCTTCATACGGAAGTAGATACCATCATTAAAAAGGTTATCGAGCAAACTGACAAAAGCGAAATCGATCAAGTCGGGGATTTTTTAAAGGAGCATTTTACTGAAGATATTTCACTTGATGATTTATGCCAACGGTTTCATTATAGCAAAACTTATTTATGTAAGGTTTTCAAAAAAAAATACGGGTGTACAGTCAATGATTTTGTAACGGATTTAAAAATGAGAACAGCAAAAAAACTCCTGGTAGAACAGGGGTACTTGGTACATGAAGCAGCTGAACTTGTAGGAGTTAAAGACTATTCCTATTTCAGCAAACTTTATAAAAAGCATTTCGGTTACCCACCTTCAGAAGATGTCAGGACGTAAAAAATGAAGTGCTCCCATCCAAGCGTCGTAAAGTACTGAACCAGTTAAAGTTGAATTTATGGCTGAGACAACAATTATTCAACTTATTTCTCCGACTTTGGATGGATAACTAGAGATGGAATCGTATCTCTTAGTTTAACTCATACGAGTTACAAAGTGGGTTAGAGAGGCTCCCATAATATATGATATGATGGAACTTCTCTTTTAAGGGGGAGTTCCATCGGTTTTTTACTCAATTAACATTATGATACAATAATTAAGTAATAATGGTGGGAGGAGAGAATTATGGACAGCGTTGTTATCTTTACTAATTTTAGACCAATATATATTTTCTTTATCATTATTCAAGCCATTTCATTGATAAACATCATATCTCAGATAAAACACCATAAACCAATTAATGGATATGCAATATTCAGTATCTCATTTATTTGTTCAGTAGTATCCGCTTTTTTGACGTATCAAATAGGTATTCTTTCTGATGAATTAGCAATCGGTGGCGATCCTGTTTCCTTTTATATGTTTATAGTAGTAGTGATAATGTCGGTAGTTAATTTTCTTGTTGTTCTCCGTAATACAAAAAATGAATAACCCACGATTGAAAATTCGGACTTATTATTGGCTCAAAACCTATATCAGTTCTTGACGAACTGAACTAAGGTCTTTAGCTCCGGAAAGTTGAGCATTTCATTGAAAAATATTGCATGCCGCCATTTTCCGTCAATCGCACGAAGCTACTTTCGCAAATGATACGGCACCGTCGTAATGACAACGTCTTTGTGCCTAAAAAACCAGGAACGGAGAAGCAGCGCGCTTTGATTGTGCAGCATGTTGTGCCACCACCGTCCGGGAATAAACTGGGGCAAGATCAAATGAATACGACCCGAATGTCCTTCCCGTTCCTCCAGCATGCCGCCGTGGCAAAAAGCCGTCGCTCGCCACAAGTGCCGACAGCTGATTTGGCATCCGGTCCGAGTCCGGTGAGTTCCGTGATTCCGGATTCCGGGCCGTACGAAACGGACGAAGATAAATCTGCGGAAAGGATCGGCAGCGCCACGATCCAGAACAGCTTGTTATGTTGGGCGTGCAGCTCCTTCAGGCGCATAGGGTGGCCGATAATGACCCGTTTGATGCTGATGAAGTTCGAGACGGTATACCACATGGTTACGATCACAATGGCGATAATAACAGCTTCGATGGCCAGAGTATGATGAATCATGCTGCCCCACCTTTTGTGCGAATGATTTCCACTACCTCGTCTATTTTCCCCGTTCGCCATTTTTTTACTACAAAACCATGCTTCACCTTCGGACGGCAGCAAAAAAGACATCGTCCTCATTCAGGAACGATGCCTTGGGTCAACGTGGCTTCCAACGGCGGCCCGCTTTGCACGGGCTGCTGCATCAGATACGGATATAGCAGAATCAAGCCGCCGACATACAGCAGGAAAGCGAAGTATGCGGGAAGCAGATGAATGAAATCGGTGTAGCCGATTTGAAAATGCACGCTGAGGCCCGCCAGAAAGCCGGGAAAGCCGCCCAGCAGCAGCGTCCACCAGACCCAACGCTGGCCTTGTCCGATCCCCCACAAAGCGATGATCAGCACGGCGAGGGCGTTCGAGAACAGAGCGCCGCCGAAGCCCGCCCGGTCGTGCGCGATCAGCGGGATCAAGCGCTCGTTGATGTCCGCGAGCATCTCCGCCGAGGCGCATAGATAAGCAAGGTCCGTCGGGACGAAGACGAAGGTGATTCCGACGCCTGCGATCACGACGCCGCCGACGGCAAGCGCGAAGCCGAGCGTGACGAACAGAAGCTGGCCCCATTGGGCGCGCCGCCAGATCCGGTCGTTCGCCAGATTCGGCGGATCGTACGAAGGCCGGTCGGCCCGCGCCCGCATGGACAGGATGAACATCGGCAGCAGCACCGCCCCCGCCAGCGCATGCAGCGGGTCGAAATACCCGTACCCGAGGTACAGGAAAAAGCTGCTGAAGCCGACCAGACCGGAGGTCATCAAGGCCGTTTTCGTCCAATGCAGCCCTTTTCTCAGCCCGTGCCGGGCCAATTGGTAATACAAGATGCCGATAGAGATCATCGTTCCCGCCAGCGTTACCCGGTCGTGCGACATAAAGCCGAGCAGCCAGCGGTTCGCCTGTCCGAGCATCGTCTGATCCATGCCGAGAAACAACACATCGTACGGCAGCATGACCGTCGTCGCCGCGATAATCCAGGCCAAAATGCCGCCGATGACCATGCCGATGCCGAGCAGGCACATCCAGCCCCAATCCCGCCAAAAGGGTGCTTCCGGCGGACTTTCCGTTTCCCGCACTTTCTCGTAGATGAACGCCTCGTTGATCCGCTTCGGCAGCCCCGGCCCGGAATAGACAAGTCCGCTGTGAAGCTGCACGCAGTCCGCTCCCGCTTCCACCGCCAGCAGCGCGTCCCGGGGCTCGTGGATGCCCCCGGCCAAAATGATCGTCAGCTCCGGCCCGGCAAGCTGCCGAAGCTGCTTCACCCGTTCCGCGCCCGGCACAAGGGCCTCCCGCCCGATGACGAAGCCCTCGGGCGTCCGCACGGCATCGCCCACGACGATGCCCTCCCATGCCGCCGCGTCGATCCGGCCGAGCAGCGTTTGCAGCCGTTCCGCCGGATCGTCCGGCGCCACGTACAGCAGCAGCGGCTTCCCCGGGGCTACCTCCCGGGACGCCTGCCGGACAGCGCTCAGATACGCTGCGGTCTCTTCCGGCGGCCAGCCCGTATCGACGCTGTCGATGTAGAACGCGGCGGCCCATGGGGCGAGCCGCTCCATCATCCGCCGCAGCTCCGCCTGCGCCTGTTCAGGTGACGCGCCCGGCATCGGCCGCAGCCGGAACATCAGCGGCAGCCGGTGCCCCTGCTTGCGCTGCATGCGCCGGACGAGCTTTTCCAGCCCTTCATTCGCGCCGACGTTCGGATAGAACAGCGCTTCGCTGGACACCTCCCTCCGAATCGGGCGGTCGTCCGTTACTTCCTGGACTGTCACCGGGCCGATCTCGATAAATCCGAACCCGAATTGAGCCAGCGCCCGATGCGCCGTGCCATGAACATCCAGTCCACCGCTAAGGCCGACGGGATATTTCAGACGCAGCCCCCCGCACGCTTCGCTTTCCAGAATCGGATGCGACTCCATATGCCCCAGCGTCTTGATGACCAGCGTCCCCCCAGGCAATCTGCTGAGCAGGCCCATGGCTCCTAACGTGAAATCTCTCGCCGTCTCGGTGGGCAGTCCGAACAACAACGGACGAAACAACGTCTGATACGACCAATCCGGCATCCTCTCACTCCCATACTCCATCATCCATATGGTGCCATTGTATCACGCTCCACCAAGCATAAAAAAGCGGCCGGGCGCAAACATCCGCTGCCCGACCGCTACCCTCAATCTTTGCCTCAACCGTCGTACGGCCTACTTCTTCGCATCCTTCCCCGCCTTCGCGGCGAGCTCCTGCAAATCCCTTCCCTGCAGCGCGCCTTCGATCAGCTCGGGGAGCAGATCCGGCGTGCAGCCGAAACATGGAATGCCAAACTGCGCAAGCGTCTTGGCGACATGCTCGTCATACGACGGAACGCCGCTGTCCGATAGGGCCAGCAAGCAAAGCACCTGCACGCCCGCCTGCCGCATTTCTCTCATCCGGCGGATCAACGCGGACCGGTTCCCGCCCTCGTACAAGTCGGAAATCACAATAAACAGCGTCTTCTTCGGCTCGGTGATGAACTGCTCGCAGTAGGCAACCGACTTGTTGATGTCCGTCCCGCCTCCGAGTTGAATGCCGAACAGCATATCGACGGGGTCGTCCGCGCACTGCTCCGTCAAATCGACGACCTCCGTATCGAAAACGACGACACGGGTGTCAAGCGCCGGCAGGCTGGCGAAGATCGAGCCGACCACGGAGGCGTAAATGACGGAATCGGCCATCGATCCGCTCTGGTCGATATCCAGAATAACCGTCCATTCTTTGCTTCTGCGCGCACGGTCGAAGAAATAGAACCGCTCCGGGATCAGCCGCTTCGTTTCCGTATCGTAGTGCTTCAGATTGGCGCGGATGGTCTTTTTCCAATCCATCCCGGATAAGGACGGAAGCGGCGAATGCTTTCTGCGGTTTAAAGCGCCGGTGACCGCCTGACGGATGTCGTGCTCCAGTTTCTTGGAAATTTCCTCCACAACAGCTTTCACAAGCTGCCGGGCCGTGTCCTTCGTCTTCTCGGGAATTTTGCCGCGCAGCGCCATAAGCGTCGCGACCATGCGAATATCCGGCTTTACCTGCGCCAGCGATTCCGGTTCGAAAAGCAGCTGCGTCAGCCCTTTGCGCTCGATAGCGTCGGCTTGAATAACCGAGACGATGTCCGAAGGGAAAAAGGTGCGGATATCCGCAAGCCACTTCGCCACCTTGGGTGAAGAAGGGCCAAGCCCGGCAGAGCGCGGCCCCGAGGAGGCGTCATATTCCAGTCCTGTCCCCCCGGTACCGTCGTAGATGGCCGCCAGCGCTTCGTCCAAAATTTGCGCCTCACCGTTCAGCAAGCACTCTCCTTGCGCGTACTCCGAGAGCTTTTCTTCAGACGAGTCTCCGAGAATCAGTCTCCATCGTTGCAACGCTTTATTTTGATCCGTCATGGTCTACAAATCCCCGAAATCAAAATCGTTAAGTTCATCCAGCTTCCCTCTTTCGTCTTTGCTTAGCGGCTCCTGCAGCTGCTCCGCAGCCCCCAGACCATCGAGGCCCCAAAGCACGCCCAGCGTCTCGGCAATCGCCGCTTTCTCCCTGGGCTCGAACGAGCCGAACGCCCTGCGCAAAAAGACCAGCGAACGCAGGAACGCCTCGTCCTCCAGCGACGCGATATATTCGTCGAGCTGCTGCCACAGCCCCGAGCGCGACAACAGCGCATACCGGTTCCGCATCGACACGCCTTCGAACCAGCCCGCGCCAAGCTCCGCCGGAATTCCCGGCGACAACCGCCGCGATACTTCCTGCGAGCACTGGTCGGCAGAGATCAAATTCCGCTCCAGCAATATGGCAAAAGCAAACCCGGACAGCTTCGCATTCCGGTCGTCCCGGGAAGCCAGCGCCCACAGCTCGGCAAGCCACCGCTCGTCGTCCACCTCTTCCGAATGCTCCTGCGAGATGCGGTGCATCTCGTTCATGCCAGTCACCATGCCGTCCGCCGCTTCATCGCTGCACACGGCCGCGTCCACAAGAAGCAGCGTCCCCCGCAAAAACAGTTGCTGAAGCAGCGGCACGAACGACGAGGTATCCACCTTGCGAATATCGCCGTAGCGAATCAATATCGATAATTCGTTGGCCGCGGCGGCAATCTGCGCGAAGTCTCCGGCGTCGACGGCCAGCCGCTGCAAGGTGAGCCTCGCTTCTTCCATCGCCTCGGGAAGTCCGCACTGGCAGGCCAAGCGGATGATCCGGGAAGCTTCCGAGAGATCGGCGCACCCTTCGAGCCGCTCGTGCAGTACAAACGCTGCGGCAAGCTCCACCGTCTCCCCTTTGAGCGTCGATTCCACCGCTTGAATCTCCACCTCGGGGCTCCACTGGAGCACCCAGTGCTCCGCCCAGGTCGCCGCGTTCTGCCGAACCTGCTGCTGCCGCGCAAAATCGATGCCGAGCAGCGCAAGCCGGTTCAAAAAGACGGACCGGTGCAAATCGAGAAACGCCGCCTCTTCGCTCTTGACCCGCCGGTTCTCCCGCAAATCCAGCTCCAGATCGGTAGCGACGGCCGACTTATACTTCTCCAGCTTCAGACGCTTCAGATGCCGGTTCAGATCGTCCTGAATCGGCGTCTGGCTGACCCCCTCGGGCAGCGCGCCGATCGCCGTGCCGATATCCGCGCGGGCCAGCGCCTCGGCCACCGAGCCCAAGTCCCCGAACCCAAGACAGACAACGGCCGCATCCCGCAAGTCCCCCCAGGTCGGCATGCTGCCCCCGCGCAGCGAGGCGAGCGATTCGGCCAGCCGTACCCCCTCAATAACGGAAGCGGTGGAGCGATGCGTCCCGCTTTCCCGTAGGTGCAAGGCCACTTGCGACAAGTAAAGCGACGGCAGTCTGGACGCGTCCTGCCGGTTCAAGCAATCCCACAGCCGCTCGAAATAAGCCGGGGCCTGATTGCCCGCGCCGTAGCCGGATTGAACGGACAGCTTGTAGTACGAATAAGGCATCAGCGTCAGCTTGGTGGACGCACGAGGCAGCTTGCGCACCTCCTCGTCCGACATTGCAGGCAGCGTTAAATCCATCGCCGAGACGTGATGCGCCCCGGTCACGACCACGATGCGGTCCGATGGTCCGGCGGCGTCCAGCGCTTGCCGGATCTGCCGCCGCATGTAAGCTTCACGCACGGCGTTATAGGACGATTCCCGCGGGTCATGCGCCCGCTCTTCCTGCTCCAGCAGCTCGCGCATTTCCGCGGAGAACCGTTCGATGGCGTGGCGGTACGCTTCTTTGCTCGGACTATTCTCGAAATGCCGCTCCCAGTAGCTGTCGTAATCCGTCTCCCCAGCCAGCTCGGCAACCCGCTCGTACAGCTCGTTCTGCCGCCGGTAAAAGGCTCTGCGTTCCGCCAGCGCATCCTGCCGGCCCGTTTGACCGTCCTCGCGATCCGTTTGTTCGCCTTCCAGGTCCGGTTCCTCCGGGCCCGCGCTTGCGCGTCTTGCCGCTTGCAGCGTCACCGCCGCATCGGAAGGAAGATCAATGAACTCGGCGTGAACCCCGTTTTCCGCCGCCCATAGAAAAGCCTGGTATTCGGGAGAATACGAAGCCAACGGGAATACCAGCGTACGAACCGGAAGCTGATCGGTATAAGCAAGAATCGCGATGGGCGGCACGACGCCGCGGGAAGCGATCTGCCCGATCAAGTCCCCCGCATCCGAAGGCCCTTCCACCAGCACGACCTGCGGCCGGATTTCGTCCAGAAACGCCCGCAGATGATAGGCGCCCGCCGGCGACAAATGGCGGATGCCAAACACATGGACTCTCCCGTCGCTAGTGCTCAATCGTTCATCTCCCGGCATGCGTTGTACAGACTCCGCCATTCCGATCCCCGCTTTTTCATCACATTTTCCAAATATTCTTTCCAGGCAATACGGTCCTTTTCCTCATCCTTCACAATCGCGCCTTGCAAAGCTGCCGCCAAATCCTCCTCTTGAATCTGGCCGTTTCCGAAGCTGGCGGCAAGCGCCATGCTATTCGTCAAAAGCGAGATGGCTTCCGCCGTCGAGATGACGCCGCTCGGCGATTTCAGCTTCTCCTTGCTGTCCAACGTTACCCCGGCGCGCAGCTCCCGGAAAATGGTAACGATCTTGCGCACCGCTTCTTCCTCCGGCAGCGCCGCCTGCAGCTCGTAGTTGGCGGCAATTTCGCCGATGCGTTTGCGCACGATCTCGACTTCCGTTTCCAGACCGGACGGCGACGGCAGCACCAGAATGTTGAACCGGCGCTTGAGCGCGGCGGACATTTCATTCACGCCCCGGTCCCGCGTGTTCGCCGTCGCGATGATCGAGAAGCCTCTTGTCGCCGACACCTCACGGCCCAGCTCGGGGATGGAGATCGTTTTTTCGGACAAAATGGAAATCAGCGCATCCTGCACCTCGGAGGCGCAGCGGGAAATTTCCTCGAAACGGGCGATCCCTCCGCCCTCCATCGCCCGGTAAATCGGGCTCTTGATCAGCGCTTCATCCGACGGGCCGTGCGCCAGCAGCATCGCATAGTTCCACGAATAGCGAACATGCTCCTCGCTCGTTCCGGCCGTTCCCTGAACAACCTTGGACGAGTCGCCGTGGATGGCAGCCGTCAAATTCTCGGAGAGCCACGATTTCGCTGTTCCCGGCTCCCCGATCAGCAGCAGCGCCCGGTCCGTCAGCAGCGTCGCGACAGCAATCTCTACCAGCCGCGTGTGGCCGATATATTTGGGCGTAATGTTCACGCCGCCCGCCTGTCCTCCGGTAATAAACGTAAGCACGGACCGCGGCGACAGCTGCCAGCCCGCTGGCTTCGGATCTTGATCCGCTTCCTTCAACGCTTCCAGTTCCTTGGCGTACAGCCGCTCCGCAGGCAGCCTCAATACATTTTGCTTTTGATCCATTCGATCCATTCCGCTCCTTTGCCTATTTCCGATTCATCGCTCGTTTTCGTTTTAAGCCGCTCCGCCACTTCAAGCACCTGCTGCTTAACGCCTTCGTAAGCAAGTTGGTGGGCAAACTTCTCCAGCCTTTCGGCGTAGCTGCCGGGAAGCAGCGACATCATCACCAATTTGTCCTCGCCCGAATAATAAAACTCCCGCTTGCCTACCGAAGCTTCCAGCGCCTGCATCAGCAGCTCCGGGGTTTCTTCGTGCCCAATCTTGAACAAGGCGATGAACAGCGAGATCGTTCTCGACTTCATCAACTGCGGCGCCACCCGCACCTTTTTCAGCAAGTAATCGGCGACTTTCGTGTCCGGCTCCTGAACGAACCGGCACACCAGCTCTTCTTCGTTGATGTCCACAAACAAATGCACCCAGCGGGGGTCCCACGAAACCGTAGACGACTCCTCCGTATTACGATACACGGTCAGAGCCAGCCGCTCGGTCAAATCGTGCAGCGTATGCAGCAGCTCTTTGGCCAGCGCCTGCTGTTTGCCGCGGCGAATCAAAGGTTCGAACTTGTCGTAAACCTCCTCCGGGGACAAGCAGTGAAGCGCCGCTTGAAAGCTGTACGAAATGTGCTTTCCGCCACACCGCCGGTACAGCGACTCTACAAACCGGTAGCTTTCCGGCTGCTGCATATCGAGCAGAAGTTGTGCCGCATATTGTTGAACGGCCGTCGTTTCTTTGACCATAAAAGCAGGCGAGCACAGAAGCTTTTCCAAAAAGACGCGCACCGCCTCGTCGTTCTTTCCTTTCAGGCATTGCACCGCCACGGACAGCTGCTCCACCGCTTCCGTCTTCACGTAGCTTTCGTCAAAACCATTCAACCACGCTTCCGCTTGATCCAATATCCGCTGGGTCAACGTAGGATGAAAGCAAGCCTGAATCGGTTCCACCGCAAGCTCGCGGTCCTTGCCCATCAGCGCTTCGAACAACCGGTCGGCCGCCCGCCCGGTCCCCAGCCGGGATAAAGCCGACAAGGCGGCGCGGCGTATTTCTTTTTTCCGCTCGTACGACTTCTCCAGCACGACGTCCTCCTGCTCGGGATAGTCCCCGAGAATGTCCACGGCCGCTATGCGGACTTCGGCCGAGCCTTCGCCGGCCGCCTGCAGGATTAGCCCGGCAATCGACGGCCCTTGCAGACGATGGATCAAAGACAGTTTGCGGGCATCCCCTTTGCCTCCCTGAAGGCTCAACTGCCGGTGTAGTACCGGTACGATCGCAGGCCCGATGGACGGAATAACTTCATCGTACATAAACTCGGCAATTTCCGCGTACCCGTCTTCCAAAGCGGCGACCGCGGGCATATGCGTCCGAAAATCTTGAAATAACGAGTCTTCGTACCCTTGGCGAATCACTTCCAAGCGGCCGGGACCACGTTCCGTCAAAGCCTCGATGAGAACCTTCATTTTCCGGTACGGGACGGCTGTTACCCCGCGCGTATCCGTCACTTGAACCTCCTCCAGCGTTCCCTGCGCCTCCGTCCGTCCTTGGGTATACAGAATGGAGTGCAATAGGGTGCCGAGCTCCAACAGTTTGACGGAGGCTTGCTCGGGCTTTGCTTCCGTTACGAGCTGTACGGCATCGGCCAGCCGGTTGAACACCGGCGCGTTCTCTCCAAGCTTGCGCAGCTGAGGTAGCAGCCGGGTTAGCCGCAGGTCGCCCGTGGCGACGGAACTGCCGGCGATATACAACCGGCGTACTTCTTGATGCAGATCGGTAAGCACCTGTAAGCTCATGTGATGTTCACGCCGCCCGCGTGTCCCCCGGTAATAAACGTAAGCACGGACCGTGGCGACAGCTGCCAGCCCACCGGCTTCGGGTCTTGATCCGCTTCCTTCAACGCTTCCAGTTCCTTGGCGTACAGCCGCTCCGCAGGCAGCCTCAATACATTTTGCTTTTGATCCATTCGATCCATTCCGCTCCTTTGCCTGTTTCCGATTCATCGCTCGTTTTCGTTTTAAGCCGCTCCACCACTTCAAGCACCTGCTGCTTCATGCTTTCGTAAGCGAGCTGGTGGGCAAACTTCTCCAGCCTTTCGGCATAGCTGCCGGGAAGCAGCGACATCAACGCCAATTTTTCCTCCCTGCCCGAATAATAAAAGTCCCAAAACTCCCGCGTGCCTACCGAAGCTTCCAGCGTCTGCATCAGCAGCTCCGGGGTTTCTTGGTGCCCGATCTTGAACAAGGTAAAGAACAGCGAGAGCGTTCTCCACTTCATCTGCGACGGCGCCACCCCCACCTTTTTCAGCAAGTAATCAACGACTTTCGTGTCCGGCTCTTGGACGAACCGGCACACCAGCTCTTCTTCATCGATGTCCACAAACAAATGCTCCCACCGGGGGTCCCACGAAACCGTAGACGACTCCTCCGCTTCTCGATACACGGTCAGGGCCAGCCGCTCGGTCAAATCGTGCAGCGTACGCAGCAGCTCTTTGGCCAGCGCCTGCTCTTTGCCGCGGCGAATCAAAGGTTCGAACTTGTCGTAAACCTCCTCCGGGGACAGGCAGTGAAGCGCCGCTTGAAAGCTGTACGAAATGTGCTTTCCGCCCCACCGCCGGTACAGCGACTCCACAAACTGGTAGCTTTCCGGCTGCTGCATATCGAGCAGAAGTCGTATCGCATATTGTTGAACGGCCGTCGTTTTTTTGACCATAAAAGCAGGCGAGCACAGCAGCTTTTCCAAAAAAACGCGCACCGCCTCGTCGTTCTTTCCTTTCAGGCATTGCACCGCCACAGACAACTGCTCCACCGATTCCGTCATCACGTAGCTTCCGTCAAAATCAGCCAGCCACGCTTCCGCTTGATCCAGTATCCGCTGGGTCAACGTAGGATGAAAGCAAGCTTGAATCGGTTCCACCGCAAGCTCGCGGTCCTTGCCCATCAGCGCCTCGAACAACCGGTCAGCCGCCCGCTCGGTCCCCAGCCGGGATAAGGCCGACAAGGCGGCGCGGCGTATTTCTTTTTTCCGCTCGTACGACTTCTCCAGCACGACGTCCTCCAGCTCGGGATAGTCCCCGAGAATGTCCACAGCCGCTATGCGAACGTCAGCCGAGCCTTCGCCGGCCGCCTTCAGAATTAACTCGGCATTCGCCGGCCCTTGCAGACGATGGATCAAAGACAGCTTGCGGGCGTCCCCTTTGCCGCCCTGAAGGTTCAACTGCCGGTGTAGTACCGGTACGACCGCAGGCCCAATCGACGGAATAACTTCATCGTGTATAAACTCGGCAATTTCCGCATACCCGTCTTCCAAAGCGGCGACCGCGGGCATATGCGTCCGAAAGTCTTGAAACAACGAGTCTTCATACCCTTGGCGAATCACTTCCAAGCGGCCGGACCCTCGTTCCGTCAAAGCCTCGATGAGAGACTTCATTTTCCGGTACGGGACGGCTGTTACCCCGCGCGTATCCGTCACTTGAACCTCCTCCAGCGTCCCCTGCGCCTCCGTCCGTCCTTGGGTATACAAAATGGAGTGCAGCAGGGCGCCGAGCTTCAGCAGTTTGACGGAGGCTTGCTCAGGCTTGGCTTCCGTTACGAGCTGCACGGCATCGGCCAGCCGGTTGAACACCGGCGCGTTCTCTCCGAGCTTGCGCAGCTGAGGCAGCAGCCGGCTGAGCCGCAGGTCACCCGTGGCGACGGAACTGCCGGCGATATACAACCGGCGCACTTCTTGATGCAGATCGGTAAGCACCTGTAAGCTCATGGATTCTCTCCTTGTTTTAGTAAATAAACCTGACGATTTCGCTTGATGTCACAAGAGCGAGCGGCTGAGCCAGCAGCCTCCCCTCCGCAAAATCGTGCTCGAACATAACCAGCATGGCCTGGTCCTGCGTATCTCCGTGCTTGAGCAGCGGCAGCAGCTGCGTGCTCGACTGGCCCAGCGCCGGAATATCGCCGAGAACGATCCGTTTGCCCTGCTCGTCCTCCAGTACGTAGTCCTCCCCAATCCGGCCAAGCTTGGCGTAGTGAAGCAGCATCACCGGATGTTTATTGGACAGCGGGTTTTTCAATTGATTTTTGACCGTCTTGACCGCCTCGACATACGAACGCCGGGCATGATTCCGGATTGTCCCGTAGTCCTCCGGCTTCATATCGCGGACCGTCATGTCCTCCCATCGTGCCCGCGGATTCAAGTCTCCCGGGTATACCAGCAGCTCCTTCGCGGAAACGACCGAGAAGAACGAGTCCTCTTCCTTCAAATGCTTCGCCGCCCGGAACGGTCTGTAGCTGCGGACCGCAAAAATGTCTCCGCTCTGCAGCTCCATCCAAAAGCCCTCATCGACGTACTCGCCTCTTGCCTCATCCGTATACGAACGGAAGGTGAGCTGTGCCAATTCCGTCTGAAGCCGGGCTAATCCATGCTCGCGCAGCTCGGCCAGCTGCCAGGCATGCCCGAGCTGTTCTTCCAAGCTGCTTTCCGTATCCGGCGGAAGCTCGGGATTTTGCTGTCTTTCCGTTACATAGTCCCTGCTTTTCTTAACCAAAGACTGCAATACGGTTAAACGGTCCATCGCTTCCGTGTACACGCGCTCACGATCTTTGGATGTACGCAGCATAAAGAGCAGCTCGCGAAACGCCGCCTGAACGCCGGGAATATAGTAGTTTCCAAGCTGCTTCGCTTGGTCTTCCATCATCTTCGCCGTTTTTGCATCGAGTCCCGCCAGCCCGTTCTGCACAATCTGGTGAACCAGCTTTTCCAGTAAGCCGATGCCTTCGAGCTGGGCGGCCCGTTTCTTGGCCAAGGCCGATTTGTTCGGCTTTCGCTTGACGGTCTTCTCTTCTCCGGCGACCGCCGCTTCCTTCTTCTTCTCTTCCCGTTTCTCCACCTTGTCCCGCTTGTCCGCGATGTCCTGAGGAATCGCATCAACCTGGAATTCTTTACCGAGAACATAGGCGTACATCAAGCCTAAAATATGCTTGCACGGAAATTGCCGGCTCGGGCAGCTGCAGCGAAACACGGGGCTGTCCGGCTTGACGAAATCGACGGAGCACCGGTACGGCTCCTTGCCGCTCCCTTTGCACTCCCCGAAAATGAGCGTTTCGTCCTCCGACCGGCACAGCTTCGGAAAGCTGTTTTTCTTGACCAGATCCCTGCCGTTCTTGATCGCAGCGGCGTTTAACGCAACGGAATCTACATAAGCTTCTGTCATTGTAGCTATCATCGCATGCTCCTTGATAAAAATATGGTGATCTTAACCTTTTTCCACGTGCGAGCTCCTTTTTCCTTTTTTTTATTGTCAAAAAAATGACATTTCTCCGACGTCGATAGCTCGCAAACTTGAACACTCCCACCACCTGCGCTCATGACGCTGAGGTGGGGGATTCTTGCGAACAGAGAAGCATCCTTCTCTTCTTGAGCAAGCGATCCCTGCGGTTCCCGCAGTTCAGTTGGTCTTAAGCCTCTGCCTGTTTCTTGGTGTGTCGTTCCACCTCGCAAGGAAGTGGTTAAAGACAAAGTGAACGCATCCGAACATCTGATGGATCAGCGTCGTTTGCTTCTACGTAGGGTAGATGCGAACGCGAAAAGCTTTATGATGCAACATGCGAGATTTACCTCCTTTGGTGATTTCATGACAATTATAGCACATACGTTCGCATTTATATACAAGAGATGCTGATTCATCTCCCCCTTATCGAAGAGGGAGTCTTCTCAGCCGTAACGATAAAATACCGTCGAATCGTGTCGAAGCCTTGGAATTTTTTCTTTCAAAGGCTATAATGTCATCAGAGTGAATTTGGCAGAAGAAATGGAAGTGGATTGAACTTGCGAAAAATTGGAAGAAACGAGCCGTGTCCCTGCGGCAGCGGAAAGAAGTACAAGCACTGCTGCCTCCTGACCGGTGAAGCGCCTCAACTCCAAACGGCAGCAACGAATTCCGGATCGCCGTCCCTCAGCCGGCCTTCAACGGATCAAGGTCCGTCTCTCAATGCGGAAACGGTGCAGACGCTCATTGAGGTTCTGGACTGGCCTCAAGACATATATCAATCCGTCGCCGGACAATTATCCGAGCATATGGCGGGAACCTTCGATTGGCAGCGCATTACGGAAGCGGTTGCCTTGTGGCATGCCTATGCCTCCCACGAACGGCCGCAGATCCGTAAAGCGGACGTGATGCTCGCCGCTCTGGAATACGCCATCGCCTCCATGCACGGCGTTGCCGAAGTGACGCAATCGGCGCTTTCGGCCAAATACAGCGTCTCTTCCGGTTCGATCGCCCAGCGGGCGCAAAAAATTACGGAGTTCGCCGAGCAAATGAAAAACGGAAAATAAAAACGTAAGATACGAGGCGCAAAACAAAAACCGTTCTCCCGGCTCATCGGGAAACCGGTTTTTTTGTCGTTTTGACGAAAAAATGGTCAATTTGTCGCCGCACGGAGGCCCACGAACATGCAGTACAACAGCCTGGACCGTGAAAGCGGCAAGGAAAGACCTACTACCGCTGCAGGATTTACACCACAAATCATCCGTCTTAGTATTGGAAACGAAATGTATATCGTTTACATTTCCCTTGTCCATCGACCCCGACAATTACCGGAAGGTAGCGGGAGGTGATCCGATTTTTTGCCATTCCGGCCGTTGCCGGAACTCCAAAAAATGTGGAAAGGAAGTCGTGTGCGATGCGAAAATTATTGTCGCTTATCGTCGGCTTAACCTTGATTGTGAGCGCAAATTTTGCGGTTGCCGCCGATCCGGCCCCGGTTTCGGTTCAGACTGCCGCAGCCGGAGGCGCCACCGTACCGAACGTGCAGCAAAAAATGAGCAACTGGTGCTGGGCGGGCGTATCTGTACCAATCCTGCAGCATTACGGAAAATTCGTTTCTCAAGAGGAGTTTGTACGATATGTCAAAGGCGGGCTCTACAACGCCCCTGCCACGACAGGCGAAATCATGTACGGCTTGAAGCGTTACGGCGTCAACAGCAGCGACTTCTACTATCTTCCGACGCTGCAATGGGTCCAAAACGAGGTCAACGGAAGACGTCCGATGATTGCTTTTATCCGCTGGACGAACGGGGCGGCCATCGGTCACTTCTTCGTTCTTGACGGCTACCATTCTGGAACCGGCGGAAACCAATACGTATCTTACATGGACCCGTGGTACGGTGATCATTATTCTCAAACGTTCAACTCTTTTAAAAGCAACAATCGTTTCGTATGGAGCGGAACGATTCGTACGAGCAATTAAGAAGGGGAAAGGGGTGAAATCATGGGAAAACGGAAACTTTTCTCGTTAATGACAGCGATAATGACGGGAGGTCTTCTATTCGCTATGGCCGGATACGCCGCTTTCAACTCTCCTGAGCAAATCGGCTTGCAGGACTTTATTCAAATCCATCAACAGCAGCAGGAGAAAAATTTGGCGGGGGATCCCCTCTCCGACACGCAATTATCCGAATTCAGCGTCGCGATCGACGCCACGGCCACAGCCGAACAAATTCAGGCCTATTCGGACGTCTCTTTCAAGAAGCTGCTCCAGCCGACAAACGAACGCCTGTGGTTCGTCATGAATAACGGCGTACCGGAAGGGATTCTGATTGCTAACGACAAAGAGCCGGTGAAGATGGGCGGTAAAAACCGGAGTAAAGATTTGCTGAAACTGCACCATAGCGCTCGCGGACTTGCAGCGAACGACGAACAGATCCGCTATGTCGAATTCGAAGGACAGGGCTTGCTCCTTGTGCTTAACGGCAAAGCCGAGTCCGTCTTCCTGTCTCAGGGGCTGGCATCGCTGCTCCAGCTTCCGGAAGGTAAGGCGCAGCCGCAAGACGTTATCGCGAAAATGAAGGCAAGGATCGCCTCAGCCTCTGCGCAGCAGGAATGATCGAAGTCTGGGCGCAGATTTGAAAAAGGCCGCCGGGAAATCCGGCGGCCTTCTCCATAAAACTACAACCCGAAAACATGTCTGGCCGTTTGCGTCGTCGCTTCGGCCACTTCCTCCGTGCTTTTACCCGTACAAACGGATACGGCCTGCAAGATGTGCGGCAGAAACGCGGGCTCGTTGCGTCCGTCCACCGGCTTGACGGGCAGATCCCGCGGCGTCAGGAACGGGGCGTCCGTCTCGATCATCAGCCGTTCGAGCGGGATGCGCCGCACCAGCTCCCGCAGATGCTTGCCCCGCCGCTCGTCGCAGATCCAGCCCGTAATCCCGATATACAGTCCCATATCGAGATACGTCTTCAGCTCGATTGCGCTGCCGGTGAAGCAGTGGACGACCGCCCGGTCGATCCGATGCAGATGCGTCTTCAAGATGCGGACGAAATCCGCATGCGCTTCCCGCTCGTGCAGGAACAACGGCATCCGCAGCTCGCACGCCAGCATGACCTGCGCTTCGAACCACTTTCGCTGCACATCACGCGGCGAGAAATCGCGGTTGTAATCCAACCCGCATTCTCCGATCGCTACGACGGCAGGCAGCTCGGCCAGCTTCCGAAGCCGTGCCAGCGTGTCCGGGCCGCAGTTGCGGGCGTCGTGCGGATGGATGCCTGCGGTGGAGTACAGCTTGCCCGGGAACCGGGCCGCATACCGCGCGGCTTCTTCGCTGTTCCTCATATGCGTCCCCGTCAAAATAAGCGGGGAGACGCCCTCTGCTTCCGCCCGGGCGACAACCTGATCGCGGTCCGGATGAAACGAGCGGTGCATCAGGTTAACTCCAATATCAATTAGCGACGTCTTCTTCATCGTTTGTTAACTCCTTTTCCATCGTCTATGGCGCAGCAGGACGCCGGTACCTCGTCGGCCAACCACACTTCATTTCCCGCGAAATAAAACGTTACGCCCATGCTGCGAGCCTTGACTGTATCCACGCGAAGGATGACAAGCTCCCCTCGGCGGCTGCCCGCCAGTGTGGCGAATTGCAGCCCTTCGGACAAATGCACGTACTGGCGGCCCATTGAGCGGATGCCTTCCCGCAGAATCGCCGGCGCGGCATGACGATTCGTGCCATGATACAGCGTCTCGGGCGGATTGCCAGACTCGTAGCGAATCTTCTCGTAGCTGTGCCCGTATCGGGCGCGGATGCGGCCATTCGCGATTTCAAAGCGCTGCTTATCGCAATTGCGCACGACCTGCTCTACATCCTGCAGCGTGATCGACGCCCACCTGGGCTGCGATTGGATGGTGCGCATCATGTCCTTCAATTCGCACGATCCGTCCGTCGGGTCCAGGACGAGCCCGAACGCTTTGGGATCATGCCTCAATAGTTTGGTCATAAATTTGCTTAAGCGGATTTCCGTTTTTTCATTTACCATGTTTGATCTCTTCCTTATTTAACAAGTTCACATGACCAGACTAGCTGGCCGTTTCGTATGCCGGTTGGCATAGGCGGAGGCGGCGTATGAGTCAGGCTTCACCCGAGCGGCGTATCTTCCCATGGCTTCGACCCGGTCCACCATCTCCTGAACGTACAGCGACGTCTTGTTGACGACCGGCTCCGTGCCCGCATCGATATCGATGAACGCTTCGAGCGAAGCGCCTTGATACACATAGGGCAGCAGCAGCTCCTCCATCCGGTTCACCGCGTCCCCCTCAAAATAGCAGGCTATTTCCTGCGAGAGCGACGTTTCGATCGTCAGCTTCTCTTTCACAGAGGTTAGCTCCCGGGGAAGCACGACCTGACGGTAGCAGGCCCAAGCTCCTTTGCCCGGACGACGGATAATAATGCCGGTCACGAACTTGGTGTGACCGCGGTGAACCTGGCTGTCGGTACCGATCATCAACTGATACGGCGATGCCGGATCTTGAGAGATGAACCGCAGCATCCGCTCGATCACATCGTCGAGGGAGAGGCGGCGTTCTGTCACATTGTGAAATGTGAGGTCATCTTGCATGGTAAAAAGATTTTTTCGCTTCATGGTAGTCACCTGTACAACGTACACGGCATCCTCCTTTCGTTATGTATTTGGTTGGAGCCGACGGGACTTGAACCCGCGGCCTCCGGTCTGACGAACCGGCGAGAACTCCCGCTTCTCCACAGCTCCATGTAAGTATAGGGGAAGATGGAATCGAACCACCGCTCGCGGCTTCAAAGGCCGCTGCCTTACCACTTGGCGATTCCCCTGAGTTGGACGGATAGGTGCGGGGACGGCCCGCAGGTCTGCCAGCCGCCGAATGAGAGCAGCAACCTCTGTGACAACTTCCTATCCATGATGAAATGGTGACGCATGGGGGATTCGAACCCGCCGAATGCACGAGTGAAAGTCGTGTGGCTTAACCGCTTGCCGAATGCGCCGTTTTAAAAATGAAAAGACTGCCTGCTCACGCGCTTTTCTTCCGCCCGGATTCGTTCCAAGGCATAAGAAAAGCCGCCGTGATCCGGCAGCCTTGTATCTCCGTATTTCGCATACGCCGAAGCGTATGTCAGAATCGCCCGACCTTCGGGGAAGGAGGGGTTCGGAGCAGACCAAGACTACTGGACTTTGTTTGGTATTCAAATTGGATCTCGTGAACATGGACAATCTTATCATGATTCGTCATCGCTATTCTCTCCTTCCACGTGGATTTAAGCAAACAAAAAAGCTGCGCTTCGTCCCTTTTTCCCGCCACGAAGGCAAAAGAAAAAGGCTACGACGATTCGCAGCCTTACCTACCGAATTCCAATTACGATGCGTCTGAAAGCGCCAGACATCGTACAGGTACGCGAAAGCTACGTAAAAAGCGTTGGTTATGAAAGGAATCATGAGCGGAACTTTGCTCGGTATGTAACAGTTGTTCGAATGCGTTATGCTTTCTCATGTTCCTAACCTCCCTTCGCTTTATGTGTTCATCAAGTTGGTGAAATCTTATCATGCGTACTGTGAGCGTGTCAACCGTTATTTTTGTAAAATTGTATTTCTTTAACTTTCGCTTGTACGCGACCGCCGCGCATCCCCACAAAATGAAGGCTTTTTCCGGGACAGAATCCGGGCGCTTTGTGGGGACTTCGGTTGAGTGGAACCCTTTGTTCGGTTTAACTATTTATCTGCGTGATGACCGCATCAGCCATAGAAAATAAGGCGCTCCGAGGAGCGAGACGATCAGACCCGACGGAATTTCTTTGGGCGGCAGCAGATTGCGGCCGACGATATCGGCCAATACAAGCAGGACGGCACCGAGCAGCGCAGCGAGCGGCAAGAGCCGACGATGATTGTGCCCAATTAGAAGGCGCGCCGCATGAGGGGCAATCAGTCCCACGAAGCCTATTGTGCCTACGATTGATACGGCCGCTGCCGCCAGCGCGACGCCGATCGCCGCCGCTCTCAACCGCGTCTGCTCGACGTTGACTCCAAGGCCCACCGCGCCCTCCTGACCGAAGGCCAAAATGTCGACTCTCCGCCCGATCATCCATGCCAGCGGCAGCAGCAGCACGGGCCATACAATGAGCTGCGCCAGCTCCTCCCAGCCGCGCGCGTACGTGCTGCCTGAAATCCAGACTAACCCCACGGCCACGTTCATTTTGGACTGGACGACGATGAGCTGAATGACGGCCGAGCCGCACGCGGATACCGCGATCCCGACGAGCGCCAGCACCGCCGGCTGCAGGCCCGTTTTACGGGCGATGAGATAGACGATCAGCGCCGCGGCGATCGCTCCAGCGAAGGAGGCAAACGGCAGCAGCGCGATCGGCAGCCCTGGCCAGACGAGGAGCAGAAGCAGCGCGCCGACACCGGCCCCCGCCGAAACGCCGACGATGGACGGATCGGCCATCGGATTGCGCACGACCCCCTGCAGCAGCAGGCCGCTGACCGCAAGCGCCGCGCCGGCGCAGGCCGCGACGAGCATCCGGGGCAGCCGCTGGTCGAGTACAATCGAGCGGGCCAGCTCAGGGCCTTCGCCTTGAATCGCCGCCAGCACGTCTTGCAGCGGGACTTTCACATCGCCGAAGATCATGCCCAGGATCGTGACCGCAACGAGCAGCACCCCGAATATAGCGAGGAGCGCCCGGTACGAGAGGAAGCGGGCCGTCGTGCCAAGCGACGTCGCAGACGGCTTCGGCACCTCGCGGTGCTTTTGCGCTGCCCGGTAGGACAAATAGGCGAGGCAAGGCCCCCCGATAAGCGCCGTCACGGCGCCTACCGGAAGCTCGCCGTACGAATCGTTGTTGGCAAGCCGGCTGCCGACGTCGGCAGCCACCAAAATGACGGCCCCCCATAAGAAGGAGGCCGGTAGAAGCAGCTTGTGGCTGCGCACCCCGATCAAGCGGACCAGATGCGGCGCGAGCAGACCGACAAAGCCGATCGGCCCGACGATACTGACGATTACCGCGGCAAGCAGCAGCGCCAGAACCAGACTGATCAGCCGGATTCGGCCTACATGCTGACCGAGCGACTGCGCCGTCTCCTCGTTGAGCAGCAGCAGGTCGAGCGAACGGGAGAGAACCAGAGCCATCGCGGCGGCAGCCGCAACCCATGGCCAAACGGCGCTAACGCCGCTCCAGTCATTCTGCACAAGTGTGCCGCTGCCCCACAGAAACAAGCCGCTCGTTTGCTCTTCGAACATCAACTGCAGCGCGCCTGTCATCGCGGACACGGCCATCGATACGATCATTCCGGCCAGCGTCATGCGCAGCGGCGTCGCGCGCAGTCCCCCGGCCAGCGAATAAGCGAGCAGCGCCGCAAAGATGGCGCCGCCGAACGCCACCAGCATCGGCGAGACGCCCATCCATGACGGGGCGAATACAGTGGTCGCCACGACGGCGAAATAGGCGCCTGCATTGATGCCGAGCGTACCAGCCGAAGCCAGCGGGTTGCGGGTAATCGTCTGCAGCAGCACGCCCGCGACCGCAAGCGCCCCGCCTGCCAGCATACCGGCAACGACTCGCGGCAGCCGCAGCGTGCGTACAATCTGGTGCTCGGCCGTATCCTGTGGAGCGAAGACCGCTTCAAGCACCATACGGGGAGTCAAATCGGCGGCGCCCTGCATCACATGGACGACCATGAGCAGGAGCAGCAGCGCCGCTCCCCCTCCGAACACGAGGACGGGCGGGGCCCATCCGCGCATAAAGAAAGCAGCGTTTACGCCGCTTTTTTCCGTTCTCATTTAGTCAACGCCGCCGTCGCTTTTTCAGCGATCAGTTGTGCCGACAGCGGTCCGCCGAACAGCCACGTATCGCCACCCATCGCGTACATCCGGTTTTCCTTAACGAAATCGAGGTTTTTCCATACCGGATTTTCCTTTAGCTGGTTGGCGAAAATGTTATCGTTATCCTGCACGATGTAGAAGAAATTCGCTTTCTTCATGGCAAGCAGCGGCTCGACGCCCCCTTCTTCAAAGGTCTGGACGTAGCCCTTCGGCTTGAACGCGTTTTTCAATCCCAGCTTGATCAGCACCTTAGCTGACATCGCGTTATCTGACATGATGCGCATCGTCGGCGCTTTTTTCATCGAGAAAGCTTGCACAAGGATGAATTCGGAGTCCGCTTTGCCCGCTTTTTTCACTATTTCGGCCAATCCGGCAATCGCGGCGTCAACTTCCTTCAGCACTTTTTCCCCTTCGTCCTTCTTGCTCAGCGCGTCCGCGACAATTCGGAAATTTTTCTCCATTATCGCGTAAGCATCCGGCTCCTTTTCCGTGTTCGGATAGAACACGATGGTCGGAGCGATCGCTTTTAATTTATCGTAGAAAGCTTCGACGCGGTTAGTCGCGATGATCAAATCCGGCTTCAACGCGGAGATTTGCTCCAAGCTCGGCTCTGACCGGCTGCCGAGATCCTTCACGTCCGGGGATAGCTCGTGCTTCACCTTCACCCATTTCTTGTAGTCTGCGAGATCGGCAATGCCGACCGGCTGTACGCCCAGCGCCAGCACATCCTCGACAACCGACCATTCGAGGGCGACAATGCGCTGCGGCGTGCCTTTGATCTCTGTTGTGCCAATCAGATGTTTGATGGACCGAACCGCCGGATCTTGCGATTTGCCTTGTTCTTGCGTCGAAGCTTGCTCCGGCTTCTTGGCGTCGGTGCCGGAAGCGGCTTTCGGAGCGGAAGATGTATTGGTATTCGCCGTTCCGCAGCCGGCGATGAATAGCATGGCGCAGCAAAAAACCAATAGAACATAATGCATGGATCGTGACATGATGCAGCCCCCTAAGTATGTACTTTTATTGATAATAATTCTCATTATCAATAAATAGTTTAAAATGGGTTCCTGCATCTGTCAATCCCCAGTTGTTCGGAATGGATTGGGAGATGCCAAGGATTTTCCCGGGGGAGACCAAGCTGACCTCCCTCATCGGCGAATTGACGTTTAGTCTGCGCAGCAGCCATTTTGAGTCGCTTGAGATGCTCATCAAGGTAAAAGGGGGCGGCCAATGGACCGCGGAAATGTTTCTGATCTTTTCTTTAGGGCGAATGAACGTGCTGTCTCTGGGCGATATGGGGCTGGTACGAGGGCCCCCCAACGGCTTTATGCAGCGGAAAATAAAAAAGACGGCAACCCTTTGGCGCAGCATGCGCTCAAATGGTCACCGTATTGCATTGTTGCCTCCCTCTACTTATGGGAAGCCGTCAATTGCGGGTATGTCGATTCGGGCAAAACGGTCGAGGAACTCGTCTCGGGCTGAGCTGCTTTTCCCGTCGAACCATCGGTTCAGAGCAAATCGTCGAATAGGCTGCTCTCGGTTTTAGAAGGCCAGCGCTGTCCCCGTTCCCAGTTCAAGACAAAGGATTCGTAGCGCCGGTTTTCCGGGAAAACATCCAAATTCCCGAAATACCTCTCGATTGCGAGAAGCTGGGACGTATGGGCGCGCAGCGCTTCCGCTTTGATGCTCCAGGTTTGTTCCGTATCGATGACTAGCGTCGGTTCATAGCCTTTCTCGGTCAGCGTCTTCGACCGAATGTAGTACAGCTTCTGGACCGAAGGGCACCGCCCGCTCCGGACGGCCGCTGTCGCAAACCGCGAAATCGCCATATGATCGGGATGAAAGTTGCCGCCGTCCTCCGGGAACGTCACGACAATTCTCAACCGGTGTTTGTTGATGAAGCGGATGACCGCCTCCAGAAAGAGCGTCTCGTCGACCGTTTCCAGTTTTCCGTCGGGGAAGCCCAGATGCTCTACTTCCGCAATGCCCAGGACCGCGGAGGCTTTCTCCATTTCCTTGACCCGGATTGCGGCAAGCTCCTCCTTCGTCGCTTGCGCTGCGTAGCCGTTCTTTTGCCCCGCTTCGCCCTTGGTTGCCAGCAGCAGAACGGGCGCATGTCCTTCATCCGCCAGCTGCCGGATCAAGCACGCGCTCAAAAAGGTTTCATCGTCCGGGTGCGCGTATAAAAATCCGACCGGTTCTCCCATCGTCAGGCGCCTCCTTTTTTAGATCCATTATTACTTAGACTCCGGTTCAACACTCGGTTGAAGGGTGGTCAATTGATTGGCGTAAGAATTATTGAAACGGCTTGAGCGACTCGACTTCAGCCTCGGATAGTCCGCTTACTTGGGCGATGACTGAAACTTCAATTCCCACAGAGAGCATGTTTTTGGCAATTTCAATGGCTTTTGCATGTTCTCCTTCTGCTCGACCTTTCTTAAGCCCTTTCTCCGTAGCCCATTCGATCATGGAAGCTTCATCATGCAAATACTTCTGTCGTTCCTCATACAGTCGGCGTGCTTCCCGATCCTGGCTTAGAAATTCCAGCGTATCCATCGCTTTCTTCAACGTCGGTTCATTCATCTTCAGCACCTCTCAGTTCGATTTGTTGGCACCCTTCAGAAACAGCAGCCAGTTAATCAAACCGCCTTCCACCGGAATCGCTTGATCGTCCAGCTTGGATAGCTCCATGAAGTGGACTTCGATGTCGTCGCTCAGTTCCAGACCCGTATGATCTTCCCTCAGATGGAACACATTATGGTAACGATCGTTGGCAATAAACGAGTAGTTCAAGATATTAATCGTCACGCATTTCTTCAGTTCCTTGTAGGTCTGTCCTTCCTGCAACTGGCCGGAGTAGCGCTTGCTCCAATAGTACAGCGTCCGTTTCTCGATATCGTATTTATTGAAGAGCTGCATCTCGATATTGATTAATTTACCTTCGACGATCTTCGCCCAAATATCAAAAATGGACTGCTTATCGAGCGGTGCATCTTTATCAGTATACGGATTGAGCAGCACAATTTCGGTCAGCGGCGGCTCGCCGGATTCGGCAAATGTACGATTCAAGAACGCAAGCAGCACATCTTTATTGTCTTCACTGCCAAAGATTCGTTTGAAGACGAAATCATTCTAGGGGTCAAGAAGCTCTTGCATCTGACAATCAACTCCATTTCTTCTTATTATACCATGCTTGGATATCATTATTATAGGTGCTTAACCACAGGTACAGGTCAAAGATGATCTCCGAAAAGCATACTCCCATGCTGCTAAGCCGTTTCTTTATGAACAGATGGAAGGACATGGCTATATAAGTCATGCAGCGTCCGTCGCTGGACTGTAGAAGAGGTACTTTCGTTTCACAGCTGTGTTGAAGAAGCTTTTCACGATTTTACGGATATCTTGAGTGGACCGCTCGGGCCTCAGCTTTAGCGCCTTACCCCCTTCAAGCATGGACTTGCTGACCGGCAACATCACAGCCAATGATAAGGGGAAATGCATAAGGATAGATGCGCTGTAGATGGCCCTCACGAATTTTCCAATCAACCGGGTTTACTCCGGCAGCATAAACGTTAACCAGCACCTCTCCGTCATGAATCGAAGGCAATGGAACATCCTCCAGACGAAACTGATCAGCATCACCGTATTGCTCAATAATCATGGCCTTCATTTCAGCTATCCATCTCCTGCTCTAGGGTTTTGGTCTTCCATTGACAATCTAGCAGATTTTCTGGATGCGAATAGAAGGCACTTTCAAGTAACAGGGTGATTTGAAAGTAACCGTTTCGCTAATATGTTATAATTTTTTGCAGTATAAATAAAAGCGAGGGGACTCTTATGCCGGAAAACTTCAAACAAAAGCAGATTAACATTGCGCTGTGTGCGGTATTTAAAAAATGGAAACCCGCGATTCTTGCCGACTGCATCAGCAAGGTGCGATTCGATTTACGGAGCTTCTAAGATCCATCCCATTAACGACAAATCAACCTATCACCAAAAAAGTATTGATACAACAATTGCGTGAGCTGGAAGAATACGGATTGATCGAGCACAAGATTTTTCCCGAAGTTCCGCCAAGAGTAGAATACAATCTGACCGATTACGGAAAATCAACACGAGCAGTCATTGAAGAAATGATCAAGTGGGGGGAGTCATTTGGGGAGAATAGTCAACAGATATAAGTAGGCTTCAGGTTTTTTCGACCAAGCTACACGGATATCGCACTGCTGTTGCCGCTGTACACCAAGGAGATTAGCGCGGAGCAGGCTACACGATTAACTGGGGAAAAGCGCCGTTATTAGACGGGCAGTTCCCGAGGACGGCCCGTCTTCGTCTGTTCTATGGTCGTCAAGCCTCGCTAGCGGCTTGAGCCATTCCTTCCCATCCGGCATCTTCTTTCGATTTCAAATAGGATACCGCCTGTAGTCGGAACATCTTGGCATACAAACCGTTTTGAGCCATTAATTCCTCATGATTACCTATTTCAGCCACGCGACCGTTATCCATTAGAATGATTTTATCTGCCATTCTTGCGGACGAGAACCGGTGCGAAATGAAGATCCCAATTTTATCGTTAATCAAACTGCGGAATTTTTGGAACACCTCGTTCTCCGCCTGCGGATCGAGAAACGAACTGGGCTCGTCCAAAATATATAAATCGGCGTTTCGCATAAACGCCCGTGCAATAGCGACACGCTGCCATTGGCCACCGGATAATTGGTGCCCCTCCTCGAACCATTTGCAAGTAAAGCATCCAACTGATCGGGGAAGCTTTCGATAAGGCCTCGAATACCGGAACGGTCGGAGGCTTCCCAGATGCTTTCATCGCAATCGCGTTTACTGATGTTGCCGAAGCCGATGTTGTCGCGAACGGTCATCTCGTAATGCACAAAATCCTGAAATACGATACCGATCCGTTGTCGAATGCTCTCCTTGTCCAAATGACGGATGGACACCCCATTAATTAGAATATCTCCCTCAAATTCCTCATACAGTTGGGTTAAAAGCTTAACTAACGTAGATTTGCCCGTGCCATTCCGGCCAACGATCGCCAGTGACTGACCCGCTTTAATGCGCAGGTTCGGGGCCTCATCCGCGTTCCCGCGAGGCTTGGTGTTACGGAACGCCTGGCGTAGCGCGGGCGCTTTACCTCGCGGCGAAGACGCTTGGTCAACCTGAACTGGAGAAAATCTCCCTAAGGGCTTTCGAAGGTGTCTTCGCCAAACCGGATACCATTCATGACTTAAACTCTCCCGCCTTATGCCACGGACTTGCCGGTCTTTTGACTCTAACCCTTCGGATGGCCCAGGACACCGGCAGCCCTTCGCTTGCCGACGCGAAGCAACGCCTCGTCGACATCATATTGGAACGGTTTCAGCCTGACTGGGAATTTGGGTACCGTGATCCGGAACCCGTAGGATCTACCGGTGAGCCTTGTTGGCTGAATAAAGCAGGATTCCTCGAAGGCGCTCCGGGGGTAGGACTTGCGCTACTGGCTGCCGTCGGTATGAATGAATCCCGGTGGGATCGGCTGCTTCTAATCAACTGAAAGAACCGGCCCCGGCCTCCCGGCTTGGGCCTATATCCAATCCCGGCGAACAAAAGAACGCTTGCCAAGCAAAAGATACACTAGGAATGTAACCAAAACAATAGTAAACAGGCTATAGGGTTCAACCCGTGGCGCGAACGTGGCCGTTTGCGGCATCATAATGTAATACGCCGGGCTGAACGGAAACCATGCACCAATCGTCGAATGAAGACCCGTAACGACAATGTTCGGCACCACGCAGCAAACATTAAGAATTTGCGCGACTCCAAAACTCTTGATCTTGGTGGAAATCCACATCTGTAAAGCAGCGAGTGGTAAAATACCGATCCAACCGCCGAAGACGCTGTACAATACCGATGGCCATGCGATTGTCCCCGGCACGCCCGCAACGATTCCGCTAATCAGGTATCCGAGCAGAAAAATAAATTGAATTAAGGCCAAGATACCGATTAAAAGCAAGAACTTGGCAAAGTATAGGTTTTTCCGGGATAGCGGCAGCGTCAGCAGAAACTTCCATCCCCCGTCGCGATGCTCATACAAACAAATCAATGAAGCCAGAATGCCACAATAAAGCGGGTAAAAAAACATGGAGTGAAAATTTACCGCATGCATGTACAACGTAGACCAGTCCGGTTTGAAAAACTCCTGCAAATCGTTCAGACTCATGATGCCAAGCACCGAATTAATCCATACATCCGCGATGATTAGAACACAAACGATGGACCACTGCATTTTGATCGATTCGGCCAATAAAATCCGTTTCATGACATAACCCCTTCCCTAGAGGACCTCCCGGCGTGCGAAAAACGCCGTACTGACGGCAAGGATCAGTGCACCGTCGACCAAACCGGTCATTACCCAGACCAAGTGCCCGGGAATCATCGGTGAAGACAACGCCGGATAAGCCCACGGCAAAGCTTTGAGAAAACTCAGTTCGGTTCGAGCCAGAAACAAGCTCGCAATCGATCCAAAAATACCGACGGCTAACGGCAATGCCTGATTCGCAAGCCGTGTGGACAGCCACAATTGAATTGCCAGTGCCGGGAGCAGCGCTACGAAAGCGTACAATGGCTGCTTAAGCATCACATCCCACGGAATCGGCTCGGACGTATACAATAGCCAAATCGTCGTCATTCCCGCGATGATCAACAACGCAGTCAGCGCTTGCAGCAAAATGATCCAGAAGGCTTTGCTCAGATAGATCAGGCCACGAGGCACGGGCATCGCAAGCAACTGCTTCCAAGTCCGCGTGTCATGCTCGACGCTGGATACGATGCTTGCCAGTAATGTCGTGCCGAGCATCATAACAAACGACAAAAACATATACATAACTGCAAACCCTGCATATACGCCTTCCGGCCCTTGACGGAAATATAAATACCATTCGAGCGCTGTCATCATCGTCAAAATGATGGCTTGAATAACCGGAAGCCACCAACAAATCCCTTTCGACTTGATTCCTTCGGCTAGAAAAATTCGCCACATCATAAGCTCTGTCCCTTCCCGGTAAGCTCAAGAAAAATATCCTCCAACGTTTTCCGGCATTCGATCGCGCGATATACGGGATAACGCCGCTCCACAAGCGCTTCAACCACCGCTGCCGACTGTGAACGGTCGACCGTTGGAATCACTACCGCGTCTTTGTCAGCTTCGACACTCCACCCCAATTGCTGTAGCGCAACTGCAGCATTGTGCGTATTATCCGTCTCTATTCTCAGCTTCGGCATACTCCGGGCGGTCAGCGCACTCAACGAATCCTGAAAAATTAGCGCTCCCTGATGAATAATCCCAACATGCGTGGCCATTTGCTCCACCTCGCTAAGCAAGTGACTGGAGACCAGCACGGTAGCACCATAATCGTGCGGAAGGCGGGTAATCAGTTCGCGGATTTCCTGGATGCCAGCGGGGTCCAGTCCATTCGTCGGTTCATCGAGTATGAGCAGCTCGGGTTTTGCAATCAACGCCATTGCAATCCCCAGACGCTGCCGCATGCCAAGCGAGTAGCCTTTCACCGGCCGACGGGCATCTTTACTCAAGCGCACGATCTCCATCGCCTCTTCAATCCTTTGCTCCGGCAGTCCTAACATTTTTGTAATAATTATCAAATTTTGCAAACCGGAAAGGTGAGAATAATAGGAAGGCGCTTCGACAAGCGAACCGATTTTTTTGAGAATTTCGAGCTCATTCCCGCTCAGTTTTTGTCCGAATATTCTGATTTCCCCGGATGTAGGACGAATAAGTCCGAGCAGCATGCGAATTGTAGTCGTCTTCCCCGCTCCGTTCGGTCCCAGAAATCCGTATATCTCTCCCTTCGGCACTTTCAGATCGATATTATTCACGGAAACAAGCTTTCCAAATCGACGTGTCAAATTTTCGGTCTCAATCACCATGGTTACCATTGGTATCCTCCTAACCTGTTCTACGAGACAGAGGGCGCCATTCTAAGGAAAAGCGTCCCTTTTTCTACCACATCCCCAAGTATAGTCCGCTAAAGTAAACGGCTGGTAAACGGAGTACTAACGTCAAGCAAACTTTTTCAGCGGCAAGACGATCCAGACTGCAACCCCCGTACCGGGTTCGCTTTCTGTTTCAAGGCTTCCGCCATGTGCAAGGATCAATTGCTTCGCGATGCTCAAGCCCAGGCCCGTGCTTGCATCCTCGGTATCCTTCGGCATTCCCCGGTAATACCGCTCAAACAGATGCTCCATCATTTCCCGGTCCATCCCCAAGCCATCGTCGCGGATCAAAATACTCGTCATGGCGTCCGTACAAAGAAGCTTCACCTCGATATTGGTCATCGGGGGATTGTGTGTTACAGCGTTGGTTAGTATGTTTTGCAGGGCACGTTGCAGCAGCTTCATATCAAAAGCAGTGTTGAAGGAAGTCACGTTGGATTCAAACGAAAATCGGTACTCTTCCCGCCCGGGCCGATTGGCGATGTCGATAACCGTCCGCCTTACAAACTCGACGAAGTCCTCTTCCTGCGGGGAAAGCCGAATCCTTCCTTCGTCCATTTGCAACGATGCGCTTAGATCCCGGATCAACTGCTTCATCTGGGTAGTTTTTTCCTGAATATGCCGAATGAACTGGCGTTTCTCTTCTTCTCCCCAGTCGTAATCGGTAGCTGCAAGCATCGCCGCATAGCCCTCAATATAGGAAAGCGGAGTTTTCAGGTCATGCGTAACTCCCGCAATCCACTCCTGCTTCATTTGTTCAATTTCTGCCCGCTCTTTTTCGTTACGGCGCAGCAGCTCAGTAAACTGTCGCATATGCCGGATCAAATCACGGTAGAGATGATATGGATGACGAAATGTGTCCGGACGTTTTCCTTGACTGGCTGGCTTGCCGCGGCGGTCCGTCGGTTCCTGATACACACCTTTGGAAAGCTGCTTTAACCATAAAATCAAATGAAACAACGGCTTGCTCATATACCATCCGTAAACGGCGAAAAAAACGATACCAAGGGTCGCTGACGTTCCTGCCAAAAACCATTTCATATTGATCGTGCGAAGCCAGAAAAATGGAATTTGCATAAAAATGAACAGTATCGATAACATAAGTAAGGCAGCAATAATGACCAACGCGATAAACAGCAGAATCCATATAAACCGAAACGTCGTCCGGAGAAACGAGTTCATACGCGCCCACCTTTATTTGCCGCATTGACGATCTTGTATCCCAACCCCCGGATATTGATCAGATACTGAGGCAGATTCGAATCGGGCTCTATTTTTTTTCTCAAGCGCGAGATATGAATGACGACCGTTTTCTCGTCACCCAAATACTGATCTCCCCACACCTGTTCATACAGCTGCCGCACACTAAATATTTGGTTGGGATGTTCGCAAAAAAAGGTCAGCAGCGCGAATTCCCGTGCCGGACACTCTACTTCCCTGCCCGCAACAATTAATTGTCCCGCTGCTTTATCCAAGCGGAAATAGCCGTAATCCAACTGTTGTTGGACTTGTTTAACAGCCTGCCTGACCCGTTGCTCGCGGCGAAGCTGGGCTTTTATTCGCGCCACAATTTCCAAAGGATTGAATGGTTTTGTTATATAATCGTCGCACCCCATCGCAAAGCCCATCAATTTATCAAGATCTGTCGTTCTTGACGTCAGAAACAATATCGGAGCATCCCCAACCTCGCGCAAACGACGGCACACTTCAAATCCATCGATATCAGGCAGCATCACATCAAGCACAATGAGATCGAACGCCGTCTCTTTAGCCATAGCTACCGCATCTCTGCCTGTCAAAGCATGGTGAATATTCGTAAACCCTTCCTTTTTCAACACAAGGGAAAGCATGTCAAGAATACCTTTCTCATCGTCAACGAGAAGAATGTGATTATGCATGGTCCAATCTCCTTTTTTGGGATGTGTGGCATGTATCAATAACTAACGACTCGCTGATCCAACGAAATTAATTATAAGGCTTTTTTGCACTTTTTTCTCAAATTTCATATTTTCCTCTAATATTATCCATTCTAAAGCAAGTCGCGCTCCCGTTCCCGTTTCCTAGAAAAGAAAAAGACCCGCCTTAACCGAAGTTAGGCGGGTGTTCGTTGCGGGATCTCGTCATGAAACCAACTGCGAAATCAAATGATAGGTTGTTGACTCCTGCTACGAGTGGAGACAGACTTGATCTACGTCACTCCATAGGAACGGAATTTTCCGTCTGTTTCGCGCCAATACTATTCAACGTCAAAGCGAATCAGGACCGCCGTTTTGTCGTCGGATACTTTGAATCGCGGATATTTGCGGCATTCCTTGTCCTCCGCCTCCAAATCCATCAGCCATTTCGCATACCCTTCCAGCGACTTCTCCTCGATAAGAGTCACCAATTCGCCGATGCCGTCAGCAGGCGGCTGTGCGCTCGACTTCGGAGGGAACAGCCCATCGCTCACGATCAGAATCGATTGCAGTTGGATACGGTTGATCCGCCCGTATTCGATGAAATCGTTCGCCTCGGGCTGCCCGCTAAGCACGGAGTAGCCACCTAACGTATTCATCCGTGATTTATTGCCGCGGATGTGCGGCTTCACGAGCTCCCACAGCTCTTCTCGGGTCTGGACACCGGTGCGGAGAGCTTCCTCCCAAATTTTCTTGGACTCGTAATCGATGTGCGCGACTTGGTCGCGGGACACGGTGCGGACCGTTCCGTCGGCATAAGTGGCGGCGATCATGCAATCACCCACCTGCGCGTAGTCGATATAACGGTCGTGAATCCGAACAACCGCCAGCGCACTGGTCCACAGCGCCGCCTGATCGGTCAGATCGATTCCCGCTTCCTTCATTTTTCCCCTCAGACGGACATTTGCTTGAACGATAGCTTCCTTCAAATCGATGCCCGCCAAGTCTTCCGCCTGCAGCGATTCCAGATACTGCTGAATCGTCCGGGAAGCCAAATATCCCCCGGTTTCCCCGTTAGGCCCGCGGAACGGATGCAAAGAGGTCGCTCCGTCAAGCACCCCGTACATCGATACGCCCGGGTTAACGACCAGCGCGTCCTCGTTCCATTCGGCGGTTCCCTTCAGGGTTAACGTTTGTATGTTCATAGTCTCCTCCACCCGATCCTCTGCTTGTAGTGGTAAGGCTTTAATATAGCATTCCGGTGCCCAAAGCCGGCTCTTGCGGATTCAGCTCGATCTGCTCCAGCATGCGTTCCGTCCGTTTCCACCGCTCGTAATCGTCATACTGGGGCACGCGGCCGACCAAGGAGGGGAGCCAGCTCAAGATTCGGCGCAGCCGTTCGCTCAAAGCGGGCTCCTCCTCCAGCTTCCCGATCACATCCGTACGTACCGGAATCAACCCAACTGTATTCCACAAGGCCGATTGCGCTTCCAGAGCCGTAATTTCCTGCACGAAGCTTTGCGCCGCCTTCAGCCGCTCCGGGTCGCTCTTCAATGCCACAATCCCGTGTACGCCGGGCAAAAGCGCCTCCTGCTTCCAGGCGGGCAGCTTCGCCAGATCGAACGAGAACCTTCCGCCGATGTAGCGTTCGATCGTGGACAGCTTATCGGAAGAGCCGACGTACATTCCGGCCTTGCCGTTAATAAAATCGCTTGCCGCTCTATCGTGCTGCAAAGGCTTCATCAGCTTGGATTCGTGCGACAAATTCCGCCACAGCTCTAGCGCGCTTCGCGTACGTTCCGCGGCCGGCCCTCCGGACACCTTCGGGGCGTAGCTCAGGCTTGCCAAAAACCAAGGCAGCTCTTTATCCACCGTCATCGTCCCGTAACCCTTCGACACCTCTTCCCCCGGAGGCTCCTTGGCGAGCGACAGCGTCTGCCGGACCTCCTCCCAGGTGCCTAACGCCGGAGCGCGTCCGGCCAGCCGCTTGAACGGCTCCTCCCGGTAGTAAAGCACAGGCACGCTGCCTCCGAAAGGAACGGCCCAGTCCTCGTCCCGATACCGGAACGCAGCGGAAAAGGCCGGTAGAAATGCCGGCTGCCCTGCGGTCAAGACATTCCCCGCGGGCAGCGCCGCACCAGTGGCCGCAAGCTGAGCGATGCCGTAAAAGCTATGGATTTCCGCAAGTTGCGGAGCCGCGCCGGCCGAGATCGACGCAAGCAGCTCGGTGTACAGCTGTTCGTAAGAACGAAACGAGCGGATTTGGACATCGATCTGAGGGTAGCTTTGTCCGAAGGCGCGAACCACGTCCTCCCAACCTTTACTGTATACCCAGATCGACAGCGACGCGGGAGGGACCGGCGGCTTCGGTTCGTCCTCCGCCAGCTTTCCGTAAGTTAACCCGTACACCAAAGCCCCTGCGGCAATGCATCCGAGAACAAGCCAGACCGGCCAAGTGCGCAGCTTCATGATGTTGATTCCTCCAGTTCCTGATACGAGCGGCTTCTTATTTTCATTGTATCACGAACATGCCTTTGGAAATCATGCACCTGACCATTATAGCTGAAGCCCTTTTTTGCTCAGCTTGCTGGCGATCAGCAGCGAAATTAACGTACTGATGGACAAGATCGAAGCCAACGCAGCACCGGTGCCGTAATTCGCCGTGAACACTTCGCTGTAGATCGTGACCGAAATGGTCGCGGTCGCCCCGGTGTACAGCACGACCGTCGAGCTCAGCTCGTTGATCGTCGTAATCCAGCTCAGAATCGCTCCGGACATGACGCCCGGCGCCATCATCCGTCCCGTCGTCTTGAAGAACGTCTTCATCGGCGGCACGCCGAGGCTGATGGACGCTTCTTCCACGCTCTTATCGAGCTGCGTCAGAATAGCCGTGCTGGAGCGGATCGTATACGGCAGCTTGCGGACCACATAAGCGATCACCAGAATGACCCACGTCCCCGTCAAAATGACCGGCGGCTTGTTGAACGCGATAATTAAGCTAATCCCGAGAACCGTGCCCGGCATGACGTAAGGAATCATCAGGATGCCGTCGAGCATTGCGGTAATCTTCGATTTGCGGCGGACGAGCACGTAAGCGACCAGCATGCCCATCACGATCATAATGACGATGGAAATGAGCGAAAAGCTGTACGTATGGGCAATCGCCTTCGGCACCCGGTACAAAATTTCCTTATAGCTGTTCAAGCTGAAGCCGGGGTGAAACACGGGCCCCTTTGTTTTAATGAACGACGTCACAATAACCGTCGCTTGCGGAATGATCGAAATGCAGGCCACCAGCAGCGCCCCGAAGGTCAGCAGCCACTTCGGCAGCGTCTTCAGCGGCTGCACCTTCGGCGTGCGCATGCCGGTCATCGAATAATTTTTGCGCGAGACGAAATACCGCTGCACGAACAAAATCGCGGTCGAGCAGAAGATCAGAATCACGCTGAGCGTGCTCGCCATCGCCGGATTGCCGCCCATCTCGCTGATGAACTGCTCATACGCCAGAATCGGCAGCACCTTGAATCCTTGGCCCAGCAGCATCGGCGTGCCGAAGTCGGCGAACGAAGCCATGAACACCATCAGCGCCCCGGCCGACAGCGTCGGGAAAATGAGCGGAAGCGTCACGGTCATCAGCCGATGGAACGCACCGCGTCCCAAGCTCTCGGCGGCCTCCTCCAGCGAAGTGTCAATCGTTTTGAGCGCGCCGGACACGTACAAGTAAATATGCGGGTAAAATTGCAGCGTAAACACGAACACGATGCCCTTCCAGCCGTACACCGACTGGAACGGAATCCCGATATCCTGCAGGAACCGGGTAATGAAGCCGTTGTTGCCGAGCATCAAAATCCACGAATAAGCGCCGATGAACGGCGGGGACAGCAGCGACATGATGACGAGAATTTGGATCAGACCCTTGAATTTGACGTTGTACCGGGCCGTCACATACGCAAGCGGAACCCCGACGAGAATCGCGAACACCGTCGCCAGCGCCGACACCTTCAAGCTGTTCCATAGCGAGCCGTAGTAATATTTTAGCTTCAAGAAATTGCCATAATTTTCTAGAGAAAAATCGCCCTTGTCATTGAAAAAGCTGTTGTAAAACAACGAAACGAGCGGGTACAAAATGAACGCCAGCAGGAATACATACACAATCACCGTTACCCAAGTCCAGAAATCCCACTGCTTGGGCTGAAGCAGACGTTTGAACGGATTGGGCCGCAGCGCCCGGGCGGCATTAGTAGGCTGCACGGTACAGAACCTCCTTGCCCGATTCGTCGAATAAAGTCGCCTTGTCGAGCTGCAGATCGACGTACACGGTTTGATGCGCTTTTCTCATCCGGTGCGGCTCGATCGCATGCTCCTGAATTTCGATGACGGAGTCGTCGGAAAGCCGGACCGCATAGCTGACTTTCTCGCCCAGAAACGTCACGCTGTCGATCGTGCCCCGGACCAGCCGTTCTCCCGGCTCTTCGCCGCGCAGCCTGATCCGTTCAGGACGAAGCGAGAACAGTACTTTTCCCTCGTACGGTCTCGACAGCTTCTGGCTCCACTGCGTCTCCAGCAGCCGCAGGCTTGCTTCCTGCGCCGCCTCGTTATAGCCCGAGCAGTGGCCTTCGATAAAATTCGAGGTGCCGATAAAATTGGACACGAACTTGTTCGCGGGATACGAGTAGATGTCTTCGGGAGAAGCGATCTGCTGGATGACGCCCTCGCTCATGACGGCAATCCGGTCGGAGACGGCCAGCGCCTCCTCCTGATCGTGGGTCACGTAGATGGTCGTGATGTTCAGCTCCTTTTGCAGCCGCCGGATGTCGGAGCGCATCTTGACCCGGAGCTTGGCGTCCAGGTTGGACAGCGGTTCGTCCATGAGCAGAAGTCCCGGACGAATGACAATCGCGCGGGCGAGCGCGATCCGCTGCTGCTGCCCGCCGCTCATATCCGATGGGACGCGGTCGCGCAGATGCGTCAGCTGCACCATTTCAAGCGCTTCCATCGCACGCTGCTCCATTTCCTTTTTCGGGACGCTGCGCGCCTTGAGCCCGTAGCACACGTTCTCGAACACGGTCATGTGCGGGAAAATCGCGTAGTTTTGGAACACCATCCCGATGTTGCGCTGATGGGTCGGCACATCATTGATCAGCTTGTCTCCGAAGTAAATGCCGCCCTCCTCCTGCCGATAAAAGCCGGCGATCGTGCGCAGCAGCGTTGTTTTGCCGCAGCCGCTCGGGCCGAGCAGGGTGAAAAACTCGCCTTCGTTTATCGTAAAGTGAGCGTCGTTGACCGCTTTGTGTGTGCCGAAATATTTGGTGACATGGTCAAATACGATCTTTTGCATGGATCGGGCCTCCGTTTCTTTGGAAAAAAAGGGCGCCTCGTCGGACGATCGTCAAAGGCACCCGTGGAACCTAGGCGGACTGCGTTATTCCGCGCCGGTTATAATTTTGGAGAAGTGTTTGATATTGTCATCCTTCTTGCTCGCGGCGAAGTCGAAGTCGTAGTTGACCAGCTTGATATCCTTCGTTTGGACGATGCCTTGGATCGGCTCGGCGTCCTTGCGAACGGACCGGCGCTTGAATTCTTTTTGAATCAGGGACTGCACGTCTTTGCCGACGAGGAAATCGATAAACTGCTTGGCCTGCTCCATGTTCGGCGCGCCCTTGATGATCGCCGCGCCGTCCGGTACGGCGGACGTGCCCTCGGACGGGTATACGATGCCTACCTTAGCGCCGCCTTCCACGTAGCGCAGCGCCGCTTCCTCCAAGGTGATGCCCAAAGCGAACTCTTTGTCCGCGACGCCTTTATACACGAGACCCGAGCCCGACAGCACTTTGCCGTCCAGGTTTTTCACAAATTTCTTAACGAAATCCCAGCCATTGTCGTCCTTGCCGAAAGCGGTCAGCATTGTCACTAGCTGCGTATACGACGAACCGGATTTGGCCGGATCGGCGTAAGCGATTTTGCCTTTCCACTTCGGATCGAGCAGATCGTTCCAGCTCTTCGGCTCCTCGCCCGCCTTCACAAGCTCTTTGTTGTACATGATGACCATCGGCAGCGCGGCGAACGGCGTCCATACGCCATTTTTGTCGATGTACTCTGGCAGCAGATTGTCGTTTTCTTTCGTTTTGTACGGCTCGAAAAATTTCTTGTACGCCTCCAGCGAGTCGGCGCCGCCGGCCCAGAATACGTCGCCCTGCGGGGAAACCGCTTCCGCCTGCACCCGCTTCAATAGGTCGCCCGTGCCTCCGGAGATCAGCTGCACCTCGATGCCGGTGCGGTCCTGGAATTCCTTGATGATCGGGTTATTGACTTCGGCGGCGTTAGGTGAGTACAACGTCAGCTTGCCCGCTTTTTTGGACTCTTTTTTCGTTCCCGTGTCACCGGATGCCGTCTTTTGCGGTGCCGCCTGCTCCGTGCCGCAGCCGACCAGCGTCGTAACCAGAAGCAGCGAGGCGAGAATGCCCGTAAGCGCTTTTTTCATCTGTAGAACCCCTCCGTATTAGGTTTGATGTGGATTGAAATCCGGGACAAAAGCGGACCTTGCTTTCATAAAAATGCGCTTTCGTCAACTTCGCTTGATGCTTCTCCCGCCGGATTTCTTGTTCTTGTTATTAACTATAATCGCTAAAGTAAACGCTCTCAATGCGGTGAAATTTCTTCTTTGTTTAATTTTTTGCACTAATTTGCGGCATAACAAAAAAACCGCCCATGGGTTGGGACGGTTATCGGTGCATAGGATCAGACTTAGCCGCAGTTTCACGTGTAGCGGCGAAGTATTCTTAGTTGTCCGAGAACGGCCAGCAAGATCACACTCCCCGCGGCAAAAGGAAGAAAGGACGGAGAAAAACCCGCGAACAGGGCAACGCCTCCGGCAAATGAGCCCACGGCGCTCCCTAAATAGTTGGCCGAGCTGTTTAAGGCGACAACCGCTTCAGCGTGATCGCGTTGTGCTAGGAGCAAGGCATGCTGCTGCGGGGCTAACGAAGCCCATGCCGCCGCTCCCCACAAGAGAAAAGGCAGAAATCCCAGCACGGAAATGTTAAGCGCGAAGGGGATGCCAAACATGGCTATGGCCAAGATGGACAGGAGCACGACCATGAGCCGCGACGGATGGCCCGTTCGATCGATCAGAAATCCTATGGTAAAGCTTCCCGCAACTCCGCCTATCCCCCAAGCCCACAGATAAGGAGCGGCATTGGCAATCCCGTCAAGCTGATACAAGACGGAAGAGATATACGTGTAAAGACCTAAGCTTGCAATACTGGCCAGAAAGGTAATCCCGACAATCGCCAATACTTTTTTATCGGTCAGCATCGCCGCTCGCTGGCGCAGAGACGGTGGAGCCGCAGCCAAAAAGTTCGGAAAAAACAATATAATCCCGATCATAGCGCCAAGACCAATGACGGTAATGAGCCAAAGCGTTCCCTGCCAACCTATTTTCCCGGCAGCGAATAACCCGATTGGAACGCCTACCACCGTCCCTGTACTCATTCCTCCCAAGATCATCCCAAGAGTCCGGCCGCGTTTTTGCGCGGAAACCAGAGATGCTGCCGCAACCGAAGTCAAAGGGGAAAACAGACCGGCTCCGATCCCTGCCACGGCCCGTGCGATAAGCAGCCACGAAAAATTAGGAGCCAGAGCGCTAGCTGCATTTCCAACAGAGAATACGGCAAGCGCAAAAATTAAACTCTTCCGAATGGATTTTCCCGCCAACAACGTCGCAAAGATTGGAGCCGCCAGCGCGTAACATAAGGTAAAAGCGCTCACGGCTTGTCCCGCCTGGGAATCGCTTATGTGAAACGTCGCGCCGATATCGGGCAGCAAGCCTGCAACCACGTATACGTCGAATCCAAGAGCAAACATGCCTATGGCAAGAAGCAGAACCTTGTTCATCGTTATCCTCCTCGTATAGCACCGATCCAATACAGTGGATTGAATTGCCGTAGACCGAAACCTATAACGTTATGTTATGATCAATAAGATCGGATCACTATAAAAGGTACCATATCTTCAACGCGTGAAGAATAATCATTATGCTATAGGGATATAACGTATTGTTATGGAGGAGGAGAGATTGATGAATACGGAGTGGCTGAACAGTTTTGTCGAAGCGGCTAAGCTAAAAAGCTTTTCCAAGGCGTCAAAAGAGCTCAATCTTTCGCAACCGGCCTTGAGCAAGCACATTCGGAATCTGGAGCATGATCTGGATGTGACCTTGTTCTATCGAACGTCCGGCGGAATTGAGCTTACCGAAGCGGGCGAGCGCTTTTATACGAGAATTGTTCCGGTTATTTCCGATCTGGCCTCGATTCGCCGGGAGCTGCGACAATATCGGCAAACGGATCACCTGGCGCTGGGAAGCCTTCCAAGTCTGGCTACTTATTACTTGCCTTCGAGAATAAAAGCCTTGCAGCGCCCTCATACGTTAATGATTCAAAATACATCCGGGGACCTTTTACAATCGTTGAAGGAAGGAAGACTTGATTCCGTGTTGGTGGATGCCCTGTATACCGACGATTCGGTGTGGCACTGCGAATTGTTCACGGAAAGTTATTATGCGGTATTTTCGGCAGACCATCGTTTTCACTCGAAAACAACCGTTACCCTTGCCGACCTGTGCGGGGAGCCGCTTATCGTCCATCAAGCGCCATGCGATACAAGAAGCCATATTTATTGGCAGATGGAGGCGCTCGGGCACCACCCCCATATCGTGAATGAGGTATCCTTCGGAGATTTTATATTTGGCTATGTCATGGCCGGCATGGGATTTGCGATTGTGCCTGAAATCGTAGCTAAGAACATAGGCCATCTTAACCTATTTGCTCTACCGATTGTGGATTTTAAAAGATCCGTTTCTTTAGCCGCGAAGAGCGGCAAGCTTGGAACGCACCTATCCGGCTTTTTGTTGTCGGCAGATTAGCGAGGCTGCCGGGGACATGGGCGTCCGGCGGCCTCACGCTGCCAAGCGAAACACTCAAAACGGAACGTTCGGGATACCGAGCCGCTTGCGGAACTCCGTCGGCGTCTCCCCGGTATATTTGCGGAAAATTTGGCTGAAATAGCGCGAGTCCTGATAGCCCGCCTGAAGCCCGACCTCGTATATTTTCAGCCGCGGGTTCGTAAGCAGCTCTTTCGCCCGGCGCATCCGCAAGGCGGTCAAATAATCGACGAAGCTTGTGCCGACCTGCTTCTTGAACAAGCGGCTAAAGTAACTCTCGCTCATATTGCAGCGCTCCGCGATGCTCTGGAGCGTGATGTCTTCGGCGTAATGCCGCCCGATGTAGTCCTCGATCTCCTCGAATCCGCTTCGCGATTGCGACTTCGTTTGTTCCTGATAACGCGCGCTCCAAGAAAGCAGCATCCCGTTCAGCCGCTCCAGTCCATCCTCCAACCGGACCGTCCGGTCCAGAGAGGTCAACAGAAGGGCGGAATCCTGCACGATGAGCCGTAACTCGTCCTCGTGAAGCAGCATCGTATAGAGTGATACGATCCAGCCGAAAAACGCCTTTCTCGCCCCCAGCCCATTCGTCGGGTGATGCTGTACGATCCACGTGAAGCAAGCTTGGCTTTTCTCCCGGATGGACGCTTCCGTTCCCCATTTGACCGCCTCGATCAGCTCCTCCAGTAAGCCGGGCAGCGCGGGAACCTCCGCCGCGAGCTGCTCCGTATCCTCGAACCAAGCGATCCGTTCCCCGCCCCAGAAGAACGACGTCGCCAAGGCGTGCGTCGCTTGCTGGAACGCAGCCGGAACCTGATCCAGGCGGTCGTGCCGCCCGCTGACCCCAAGCACCAGCTGCCGCTGCGTCGCTTGCGATGCGCTGAGACGAACCACGTTCAACAGCCGATGCAGCTCCCCGCGCTCCGTCTCCCGGTCCAGCAGCAGCGCATATTTGGCATCATTCATGCGTACGAGCGGATACGACGACAGGCCGGAGTTCCATGCCGCGATGCTCCGGTACAGCTCGCCCGGCGGCGCGGATTCTCCTGGAGACGGCTCCGCATAGAGCAGGGCGATCCGGAACGTGTCCAATATCTCCCCTTGCTCGGCCGCATATTCCAGAAACAGCTCCTGCTCCATCGCTCCCGCATGGTCCAGCATCAAGTCGTACAGCATCTTTTCGACGATCAGCGGCTGGCCGAACGCCAGCTTGTGCTCCATGCGTTCCCGTTCCGTCCGCCGCTGCCGCTCTTCGTCCAGCTTGGCCGCCATGCGACTCATCAGCTGCATCAGCTCGTCCGGATTCGTCGGCTTCAGCACGTAATCCGCGGCTCCCAGCTTGAGCGCCTGTTGGGCGTAAGCGAATTCGTCAAAGCCGGTCAAAAATACGACCTTCATCCCCGGATACCGGGACGCAATTTCCTTGGCGAGCTGGATGCCGTCCATCTCCGGCATCCGGATATCCGTCAGCACAATATCCGGCGTCTCCTCCTCCATCAGCCGGAGCGCCGTCTCGCCGTCGGACGCTTCGCCCATGATGCGGCAGCCGACGTCTTCCCAGTCGATCGTATGCTTAAGCCCTTCCCGAACGAGCCATTCGTCCTCCACGATAAGCACCTTATACATGCGTATCCTCCTCCGGCGTCCGAATGATCGGAATTTCGATCGTTGTTATCGTCCCCTGCTGCGGCTGGCTGACAAGATTCAACACATAGCGGTCTCCGAAATAGAGCTGCAGCCGCTTTTTTACATTTTCCAAGCCGATCCCGGTCTTCCGCTCGTCGGCCGACACAAACTGCCCGGACGTGATGCGTTCGAGCTTCTCCTGCGGGATGCCGACGCCATCGTCGCGCACTTCGAAGCGGACCCGCTCCCCCGCCACCTTACTGGTAATCCAGAGGCGCCCCGGTCCCCGCTTCATCTCGAGCCCGTGCGTGATCGCATTTTCTACAATCGGCTGCAGCATCAGCTTCAGCGTGTAGAGCCGCTCGACCTCCTCATCCAGCTCGATATGAACCTCCAGCTTGTCCCCGTAGCGCATCTGCTGGATCGTAAGAAAATTGCGGATTTGCTGCATGTCCTCGCGTATAGGAATCAGCGCTTGCCCTTTGCGGATGCTGAACCGGAGCAGCTCGCCGAGCGAGACGACTGTCCGGCTAATGTGATCGAGCTTATGAATGCGGGCCATCCAGTTGATGGAATCGAGCGCATTGTACAGAAAATGCGGATTGAACTGCGCCTGAATCGCCCGGATCTCCGCTTCCTGGAGCATGAGCTGCTTTTTGTACACTTCGTCGATCAGCTGCTTGATACGCTGCACCATCGAATTGAAGCTGCGGCCGAGCAGCCCGACCTCGTCCTTGTACTTCGTCGGAAAGGCGACGTCCAGATTGCCGGTTTCCACCGTACGCATCAGCGATTTCAGCTTGCGCAGCGGATGGGTGATGTTCACGGAAAGTAGGTAGGCAAGCACGCACGAAACGGCTGTGCCGACGGCGATGACCAGCAGGGTCAGATTGCGGATGCTGCTGCTCTCCCGCGTCAGCGCCGCCACCGGCAGCACGTTCACCAGCTTGAAGCCGGTCACCTCGGACGTATCGTACACGACCATGACGGGCGGCGTTCCTTCGCCGGCCTGCTCGAAGAAGCCTTTGCCGCCCGCAAGCACCCGGTCTACAAATGGCTCCTCCAGCTTCGTCCCGACCTTCTGCTTGGACGGCGTGCTGGAGATGATATAGCCGTTGCGGTCCAGCAGCAGCATCTGTCCGCCCGGCTGCAAATGCGCTTTTTTGTACTTATCCGCGAGCGCATGTTCCATCATGTCCACGACCAGATAGCCCAGCGGGGCATTTGTATCGATTCGCTTCAAGAGCCGGCCGCTGCTGAGCACGATGCCGAAATCGTCTGTCTTTTTCATGCTGTAATGCGTATCCCAGACGACATTGCCGCCAGCAAGCCTCATTTTCCGGAAAAGCCCCCAAGAGGCGTTATAATCGTCGTAAGCCCCGGGCAGCAGATCGCCGGTAAAATAACGGTCCCCGTTTTCCCCCAGCAAGTAAATGGAAATGTCCCAGTTTTTAAATCCGAGAAACGTATCCAGCACCTCGCCCACCTTCTGCTTGTCCTGGTGCTTCTCTGCGAGCGGCCGGTCCGCCGGCTTGGATAGCACGTCCTGAATGTCGCGGCTGCTGTAAATGTACATCGTGAGCTGCTCGATATCTTTTACAAAATAGTCCAGACTGTAATTCACCTGCGACAAGCTTTCCAGAATGGTCTGGCATACCTGCTGCTGTACGACCTGCGCCGATTTGTGATATGAAAACGTTCCCAAGACAGCGAGCGGAATAATAGCAAGCGGCAATACCGCCAAAAGCAGCTTGGTTTGCAGGCTGGTGCCCAGCAGGTTGTTCTTAAGCTTGCGTATCCAGTTCGCCATATCCCCCAGGCCCCCCGAACAATCGTTTGCTAGTAATTATGGCATAAGTCGAAAGCGGTTACTAGTCCTAAGCCCTATTGGAAAATAGAGGTTGGCAGGGGATGGCGGGGATGCCGTCACGATACCATAGGCTAAATCTGCGGTTGCGAGGCTAAGATAGGGGTCTGTCGTAGGAGAGAGACTTTTGGATATTGCAGCAAATGCAAATAGCCTGCCCTATCCATCTTTCCATGGCGTAGGATCAGGCTATTTTTTGCGTACGTTAATCCCACATGTCGCAGCTGCTCAAAAACAGTCCCAGGCCATGCGCCATTCGTTCGTTCGCGGGTCCCGGAAAAAGTAGGCACTGCCGGAGTCGTGTCCCCACATGAGGTTGCCTTTTTCCGTCGAATCGATCTGCAGCACGAACTCGAACGGCTCGTCAACATACGTGCTGGGCTGAATAAAGCAAGGATGTCCTCCGACTTTAAATCCGTTATGCAGCTCGATCAGGTCATGGTAATCCTCAATCTCGCCTTCGTCTTCCAGTTGCAGGATCAAATCCCGGATGTCCTCCGGAATGTCTCCCCCATCCCATACGGGATAGTCTTCCACCAGCTCGCCCGGCCGCATCGGAAACGGCTTCAAATGCGAGCTCGTCTTCATCTGCTCTAACGGCACCAGCTCTTCCAATGACGCGTAGGTGCGGATCAGCCAGTTCGTCCCGTTCGGGTCTTCGTCCTGCGGATGATTCGGTCCGAAAAAGATCGTGAGAAATGCTACATCCTTGAGCGCCTCAGGCACGCAATCCAGCGCGGATAAGTTCACTTGTCCCAAAGCCCACATCGGCGTCCCGTCTGAATGCATCGGCCACCTTTCGTCGCGCGCGGCAACCGTCACCTTGCCGAACCAAGGTGTGAGCGGGTCCTCCGGCGGACGAAAGCCGCCGATTTCGAACACGACGGCGGGCCGCATCAGGCTTTTTTTAATTTTTTCAATAGACTCCACGGTTTCGTTCATCTCCCAATCCCCCGTTACCTTTCTTTCGCAAACGATATTCACGTTGAGTGGGACAGGCTGCTTCCCTGCACTAAAGCCGCTCCCCGCCAATGAAAACAATGCTTCGTTAACCGTGCCGCAGCACGAATCGTTGCCATAGAGCACGAGCACCGAAGGTTCCTCTTCCGAGCGACATTGTGCGCCTCAAACCGCCACGACATGTTTGCTACGATGCTCTCCTCCCGTTACCCGTCCTTGCGGGAACGCCCGCTCTCCAAGCCGCGGTTGTAATCACTTAAGTATTGGCTTAAACGAGCAACCCGCTCGCTAAAATGGTCCAGCTCCTCCGGAGGCACCTGCGCAAAAATAACATCCGCGTGCTCGGAAAACTGCTGCCTCCAGCGAAGCAGTTGCTCCTTCCCCAGCTCCGTCAACCGGACATTCATGATGCGCCGGTCCTCTTCGGAGCGCATCCGTTCCACCCATTGCTTTTCTTCCAATTTGTCAATGAGATTGGAGGCTGCGCCGATGGTGATGCCCAGAACCTCGGCAGTATCGTTGATTTTCATCGATTCCTTATGCTCCAGCTTGAAGATCAGCGCCACCGCGGACGGCGGAACTTCCACCACCGAGCTGAGCTGACACAGCGTCTGGTTCAGCTTGCGGTTCATGTCCAGAAGGCTGTGCCACAACGTATTCATTGATTTCGAAGGCATAAGCGACCCACCTTAACATCGTTCTCTTTCCATACTACACTATACCTGAAGCAAAAGAAAAATTTAACACGAACCCCGTTGACAACATCCGGGACTTGGGGTCTCACCGTCCTGCTGGTCGTTATGAACGCCACCATGTTCAACGTCGCGCTGCCGACCGTAGCCCGTGATTTGGGACTGACCACGACGGCCGCTTCGTGGATCGTCACGGGCTACTCGATCCTGTTCGCCATTTCTTCCATCACATACAGCCGCTTGACCGACTTCGTCCCGATTCGAACGCTACTGATGATTGGCCTTGTGCTGCTTGGCATCGCCTCCGTCATCGGCCCGCTGTCGCATCATTTCTACGGCGTGCTGGGCGCCCAGTTGCTGCAGGCGATCGGAGCGGCGTCCGCGCCGGGGCTCGGGGTCGTCCTCGTTACCCGGCATATTCCGACGGAGCGCAGGGGCAAATCGATGTCCGTTATTATTTCCGCGGCGTCGCTCGGCTTCGGCCTCGGCCCGATTGTCGGGGGCGCGATGACGCAATATTTCAGCTGGAACTCACTATTCGTCGTGACGGCTTTGGCGATGCTGACGATCCCCATATTTTACCGCAATTTGCCCGAGCAGCCGTTACCCATATTCAATTTGACGGATGGGGCGCTCTCGGCGTCGACGTCCCCGGGCTGCTGCTCTTTCTGACGCTGCATCCTTGGTGGGCTCTGACGCTCGGCCTGTTGTCGCTGGTCGCCTTTTGGTTCCGTATTCACCGGGTCGACCAACCTTTCCTGCAGTCCTCGCTGCTGCGCAACCGGCCGTACATGAACCTGACGGTGATGGGATTCGTAGCTTATGTGCTTCATTTTGCCACGCTGTTTCTTATGCCTCTCGTGATCATTCGTCTGTACGGGCAGAGCTCCGCCGTCACCGGATTTCTCATTTTCCCCGGGGCAATTCTGACCGCGCTGCTCTCTCCCCGGATCGGCCGCTGGATCGACCGGCTGGGCAACACTCCGGTCATCTTGGCCGGACATGCGACTCTGCCTGCCGCTACTTTCGTCTTTGCGCTGCTCTCCACGCAATACTTGTACGCCATCACCGCAGCGTACATGCTGATGAGCGTGTCGGTGTCCGCCATCGGATCGAGCGTATCAAACGAAATGTCGCACATTTTGGCGAAGCATGAAATCGGTGGCGGGATGGGTATGGCGCAGCTGACGCAGTTTTTCGGCGGCGCGCTCGGCGTAGCGCTCGCCGGCGCTTCGCTTGTCTGGCAAGCGTCCGCTCCGCTGCAAGCGGCTTACCGGAACATCTTTTGGGTCATGCCGCGGTCGCCGCCGTTTCCCTGCTTGTCTCCGTCAGCTACGTCCGCGCAGCCCGCAGAGCGGCTCCGCTGCCCGCTGTCGAAGAAGCCGCGAACGCCGAATGAAGCCATATCCCATCGCAAATGTTTATTCAGAGCCCGGATTTCCTTGGCATAGGAGGCGGGCTTTTTCACTTCAGCGAAAGTCCCGGCATCTCAAAAAAATTTTAAAAGCTGATTTGGCAGGATTTGTGTCGCTTTATGTCGAACTATTAAACTGCTCATCTAATGGCATATTATGCCTGAATAAAAGAAGTGGAAGGTGTTCCTCACGTGGAAAAATCAACTATCATCGGCATTATTCTCGCAATGATCGCAGTAGGGGTGGGCATGGTTTTAAAAGGGGCAAGCCTGGCTGCACTCGTCAATCCGGCGGCCATCCTCATCATTTTCGTCGGAACGGCGGCATCGCTCTTTATCGGGTTTTCCATGGAAGAGCTTAAATTGTTTCCGAAGTTAGTGAAAATTGTGTTCACTGAGCAAAAGACGATCTCGAAAATGGAACTCATCGACATGTTCACGGACTGGGTAGCGATTACCCGCCGCGAAGGCTTGCTGGCTATGGAGAGCAAGGTGGAAGAAATCCCCGATCCCTTCCTGCGCAACGGGATGCGCATGATCATCGACGGGAACGATCAGGAATTCGTTCACGACGTATTAATGGAAGATATACACACGATGCAGGAGCGGCATCGGACGGGGGCGCAAATTTTCACGCAAGCCGGTACCTACGCACCGACCCTCGGCGTTCTCGGGGCGGTTGTCGGTTTGATCGCGGCACTCAGCAACTTGAGCCAAATCGATTCACTCGGCCATTTGATCTCCGCCGCATTCGTCGCTACGCTGCTTGGCATCTTTTCGGGATACGTGTTATGGCATCCCATCGCGAATAAGCTGAAGCAAAAGTCGAAGAAAGAAGTGGAATTACGTCTGATGATGGTGGAAGGACTGCTTTCCATTCAGACCGGCATTTCCGCGACCGCCGTCCAACAGAAGCTTATGGTCTTCATTCCGACGGCCCAGCGGGAAAAAAATAACGACAATGCGGTGAAAGCGGATGAGTAAAAAACGACAGGAGCATCACGAAGAACACGTTGACGAATCGTGGCTGATCCCCTACGCCGACCTGATGACGCTGCTGCTTGCGCTGTTCATTATTTTGTTCGCCGCCAGCCAGACCGACCAGAAGAAATACCAGGCCATCATGCAGTCGTTCAACTCTGCCTTTACCGGCGGCATAGGGCAATTCAACTTCTCGAACCTTATTCCGCTTTCGACGGAACCGAACATCGATCAGAAGAAGTTCGATCAGCCGACCAATCCGGCGACGCCGAACGCTTCGGGACAGCAGAAGCAGCAGGATCAGCTTAGCAGCCAAATGGCGAAGGAGCAGGTTGACCTCCAGCAGCTTAAAGAAAAATTGGACAAGTACATCGCCGAAAACAAGTTGTCCACTCAACTGGAAACGAAGCTGACCGAAGATCTCCTGATGCTTACGATTCGTGACAACGCCTTGTTCTCGTCGGGATCAGCCACGGTCGAGCCGGAGGCGAAGCAGCTTGCGGGCACGATCTCCGAGATGCTCGCCCAATATCCGAATTATCGGATCGAGGTCGCCGGCCATACGGATAACGTGCCGATTCGAACGGCCGCCTTTGAAACCAACTGGGATTTAAGCGCCAAGCGGGCTTTAAATTTCATGAAAATTTTGCTCGAAAACGATAATATCGGTCCGGAGCGCTTCCGCTCCATCGGATACGGCGAGTACCATCCGATCGATACGAACGATTCCGAAGCCGGCCGTGCGAAAAACCGCCGCGTCGAGGTCAGCATCCTGCGCAGCGTGAAGCCGCCGCAAATGATTGACGCCGCTGCGAAGCAGCCGTAGCCGCTGTCGGCCGCAACCCTATTGAAAAGAGGAGAGCCCAACCCGCACGCTGTCGGCGTACGGATTGGGCTCTTTGCATGTTCGGATTACTTGTAAATCTTGTTCAAGATGCGGTACACGAACATGGCGACTTCCGCTTTCGTGGCGTGCCCTTCCGGGTTCAACGCCTGACCGTCGCCTTGAATCAGACCTTCCTTGACGACGACGATATGCCCCATTTCCTAAACCATTTTTTTGGATTCTCGCACGTTAACCCGTACATGGCTCCACAATAAGTATATGAAGCATCGCTGTTTTCCTCCCCATCCTCCTCGCAGTCAGGATCCGTTAGATTTGGAGTCCGCTCGTTCGTCTATAACGTTTTATCAGATGAATGGTTACAGGAAGTGAACGTCTTTGCAAAATCTTTAAAAATGGTGAATTTAGATTGAACTTTCAACAAAATCTTCATGGGATATCAATCATAGAATCGAGAAAATATGGAAGATAAGTTCTATCTAGTTTAAACTAGTGAATGTGCTATACCAAATATAAATAAGGGGTACGTCTCATGAAAAAAATCACAATAATTATATTTCTGTGCGTTTTGCTATTAGTTCATTCTCAAACAGCATCTGCAATTCAATACGTATATTCTGGCTCTGGAAAACTAGTATTAGCTGATTTTTCTAACGGGAAATATATAAATTATCAATTTGATCGAAATGGGAATTTGGAAAGTAAGACTAAGTTAACTTGTTTACCTTCAGAATATAAGCTTATAAATGTTGGTAGCAACAAAGCCCTCGATGTATCATCGGGCGAGACTATTCAGGGAACTCGTGTGCAAATATGGAATGAAAATGGAACTAATGCTCAGAGATGGTTAATATGTAATGCAGCAAATAATTCATATAAACTCATTAATGTAAACAGCGGCAAAGCGCTTGATGTTTCGCAAGGCGGTACCGCGGACGGAACACCAGTCCAAATATGGGGTGATAATGGTACAGGATCGCAGCAATGGCGTCTGATTGATAATGGCGATGGTTCCCATAAGTTCATTAATTCGAACAGCGGTAAAGCACTTGATGTTTCGCAGGGCGGTACTGCCGATGGAACATCAGTACAAATATGGGGTGATAACGGAACCACCGCACAAAAGTGGAAACTGATTAAATCTATACCCAATGGTTCAGAATATAAAATAATTAACCTTGGTAGCGGAAAAGCGCTTGATGTTACATGGGGTAGCATTATTGATGGAGCGCGCATTCAAATATGGAATGATAATGGTACATATGCTCAAAGATGGCGCATTTATGACATTGGAAGCGGCTTATATAAACTCATTAATGTAAACAGCGGTAAAGCGCTTGATGTTTCGCAAGGCGGTACCACGGACGGAACACCAGTACAAATATGGGGTGATAATGGTACAGGATCGCAACAATGGCGTCTGATTGATAATGGCGATGGTTCCTATAAGTTTATTAATGCCAACAGCGGTAAAGCACTCGATGTTTCGCAGGGCGGTACTGCCGATGGAACACTAGTACAAATATGGGGTGATAACGGAACCAGCGCACAAAAATGGAGATTAGTGAAAATAAATTAAGATTTTCGATACGAAAAATTAATTAAAGGATCATGAAAATACTCGTTTAAATAAACATTAAGTAGCTCCTGCTGCGCGTTTAGAGACAGGAGCATTTAATGTTTTAATGTTTACCGTTGTTTTGAATATTATTTCAACTTTAACTCGATAGAAACATAACTTTCGTGAACTAGCCAGCGCAGAAATATTAAAGGAAGATTTAAGGTAAAACCTGAATACTCGCACCCCAGATTCCTATACTATTGTCGTACTGATCGTAACAGTAGACATGCGTGGTATAAGTTCCTGTCTCATAGTTATGTTCGCTGAAAGGGATTGTCGCTTTCCATGACCCGTTTGCCTGCTTTTGGCCCTCCACATGCTTGATATCGTCTTGGCCATTCGCTTCCGTCCACGTCGGGAACGTCACTCGCTGCACTTGGTCGCTAACACCTTCAAGGACTACCTCATAGAAACCGGCTTTGAACTCTACTTTTTCCGGAGCCCGTAGGGAGGTAGTTTCTTTGACCATCGTCTTCGCCCCGCCAAAAAACTTGCCATCTACCCATACGTCGTTATAGTAAAGGCCTGTTTCATAGTTATGTTTGCTTAAAGGAACCGTTGCCTTCCATACTCCTTCACTTACTTTCTGCCCCTGAACCCATGGATTCTCCAGATCATCGCCTCCGTTCGCCTCTGTCCATGTAGGGAAGCTTACGGAGGTTGCGTCTTTCGCTATCCCGTACGCGTATACGTCATACGAAGCGTTGGACAGACTCACTTCCGCTGGCGCTTCAACACTTGGGATTTTTACTACTTTTTTAACAATAAGATTGCCTGCATTATCATAGCGATTGATTATCGCCATTCCGTTATTCGTGTCAGTATATATCAATCTCCCTGAGTTATCGTAGTGATATTCGTTAGCATTAGTAGAGGCATCAGACTTACTATAGGAAGGAAAATCAATATTATTGCTAAGCTTAAACAAATCATGTAAAAATTTTTTCTGTGATTGGAAAAGTACATAAAATTATCCTCCAAAACATCAAACTGTACTTAGTTCTATAGGCTCATGAAAATTTCCCTACTAAATTATACCCTTGTAAAATTTGTCTGTATATAGGGGAGTGTAAGTATAATAACAAAATAAGGCGTAAAAACCGCTTTTTTTCTCTTCACCGCCTCCAACACATGTGAAGTGCGTGCTAAGCATTTAAGTAAAATCCTAGTACCCAAAAATCGTTCCACTAATCAAGTTGATAAAACGACTGATAGACATAAAAAAGATGACCTCTTACAAGACAGAAGTCATTTATTAACATGGTACCACTTTTCAGTTGTCTCCAAATCAGGACACCGTTCAACTAGTCGTTTCGCATTATATTTATGTTTATTATCATTTTTATTAAAGCAGTAACCAGTTACTGTCAATATAATTCAACCTTCGAATCGTTATTAAACAGTTAAGATTTCTCTAAACTAGGTCTAAAGAATTTTACTAAACCTTTTTCTTTGCCACTAAAGTTCCTATACATATTTTCTTGAATACCAGAGGAAGACAATGGATAGTTCCATATCCGAAGCTCGCCGATTCTACCGTTAAACTTATAATGAGGTGTGCCTATTGAGCCTGATATCATGGCCGACGATGTTACGGTTCGAGATGCCGTTGTGGTTCCTTGTCCCACGGCAAGATTCTGCTTGATCCCATCAATGTACAGCTCATTATTCGTGGCATCAGGCACTCCGTTAAAGAACGTCGCTGCCACATGGGTCCATTTGTTTTTTAGATTCGCCGACGGTATGCCTAACACATTGCTTTCCCCCGTATTGAATCCAAAATATCCGCCCGAAAACCATAGATCATACATCCCATCCCATGAGAACGGCATGCCTCCTTCCGTTCCATCCCAATACATCCAAAACTCTACTGTGTTTTTTGCTCCCGACGCCGTATTTACCGCGATGTTATTCAGGCTTACTTGCTTCGTACCCTCAAACGCAAGCGATGTATTCGGTAAAGGTCGATCACTGAGTTTCCAATATCCTGCGATACCTGGTTCCATTCCTGTAGTCACCTTATAAATGTTCGATTGCACTTCGGATTGCGATAATGGATAGTTCCATATCCGAAGCTCGCCGATTCTACCGTTAAACTTATAATGAGGTGTGCCTATTGAGCCTGATATCATGGCCGACGATGTTACGGTTCGAGATGCCGTTGTGGTTCCTTGTCCCGCAGTAAGATTCTGCTTGATCCCATTAATGTACAGCTCATTATTTGTTGTATCAGGCACTCCGTTAAAGAACGTCGCTGCCACATGGGTCCATTTGTTTTTTAGATTCGCCGATGGTATGCCTAACACATTGCTTTCTCCCGTATTGAATCCAAAATATCCACCCGAAAACCATAAATCGTACATCCCATTCCACGAGAACGGCATTCCTCCCTCCGTTCCATCCCAATACATCCAAAACTCTACTGTGTTTTTTGCTCCCGGCGCCGTATTTACTGCTATGTTATTCAGGCTTACTTGCTTCGTACCCTCAAATGCAAGCGACGTATTTTGAGAGGGTATTTCTCCTAATTTCCAATCCTCCACTAAACCGGTTTCCATTCCCTTATACAACTTATACATATTTGCTTGAATTTCTGTTGCCGACAATGCATGGTTCCAAATCCTCATCGTACCTATTTTGCCGATAAATCGATACATATTATTATTTGAAGCCCCTGATACAACTGCATTGGAAGTTACTGTTACCGATGACGTTGTCTTACCCAAAAGAGGAGCTACATTTTGCTTTACTCCATTAATGTAAAGCTCATTATTTACTGCATCCGGTACACCGTTATAAAACGTTGCCGCAACATGTACCCATCGATTCTTCAAGTCTGCTGACGATATCCCCAATATGTTTGATTCGCCGGTATTAAAGCCAAAAAAACCTTCACTAAACCAGAGGTCATATGGCCCATCCCATGAAAATGGCATGACACCTTCTACACCTGTCCAATACATCCAAAACTCCACCGTGTTTTTTCCACTTGGCTTAGTATTGACTGCAATATTATTAAGGCTTATTTGTTTCGTACCATCAAAAGAAAGGGATGCAAAGTTTCGAGTTATATTTCCATTCGCATCGTAAATATATTCTCTCCCTTGTCCTGTAGGCAATTGAATATTTATTAGTCTTCCAGACGAATCATAATTATACGAGTTTTCAGAATACGATGCTAACGAATAAGCAGTGGCCTTCTCAAGGGGCAAAACAAACATTATTAAAAAAACATTGAAATACATTAAAATTTTTCCTAAATTACATAAGGTATACACAAATAGTTACCCTCCAAAAGATTAGATTTCTTGGCCTGCCGGATAATCAACAGGCTTGGTTTAATAAATTACCGTCCGTTGCTTTTTTTAAAATTC
>JBHJMN010000037.1:0-59723 GCA_042219835.1 Paenibacillus elgii | reverse complement strand
CCGGCAAGAATAAAAGTGGCCGGACGACCCCAAACTAAGAAATAGGATGGGAGTTGCAATCTTACGCAAATCTGCTATAATGTAGTTAAAGTCAAAGAAAGTCAAAGTCAATGATTTTACAGCTAGACTTAAATCAGATCATCTTGGCATTCTTCACTTTAAATGTGGTTTTACTTCTGTCGCGGGAGGTTGAATAGATGCGCAATGTTTCAGAAATTATTGAGCAATATCTGAAGCAGACTTTGCAGCAGAGCCCCGACGGTGTGATCGAGATCCAACGCAATGAGCTGGCCGATCAATTCAACTGCGTTCCCTCGCAGATCAATTACGTCATTAGTACCCGCTTTACATTGGAGAAAGGGTACATTGTCGAAAGCAAGCGGGGCGGCGGCGGTTACATTCGAATTCAAAGAATCGAGCTGCAATCGCATGGCGCGGTGAAGGACCATATTTTCCAAACCATCGGTACGCACATGGATCAGCTTGCATCCGAAGGACTGCTGTATCAGCTGGAAGAAGGGGGCTTCATCACTTCACGGGAAGCGGCATTGATGAAAGCGGCCATTACCCGAGAGGTTCTGATCTTGAAGCTGCCTCTAAGGGATGAGATCAGGGCAAGAATATTGAAGGCGATGTTGATTTCTTTGCTAAGCAAATGAGATGTTCGTATCCTGCCGTCCTAGGGCAAGATTAAAGGAGGGACCCAGATGATTTGTCAGGAATGTGGCAAGAAGCAAGCGACGTTACATTTTACGAAAATTTTAAATGGCGAGAAGACGGAATTTCACATTTGCGAATCGTGCGCCAGAGAAAAAGGGGAGCTCATCCCGGGGACGGCCAATGGGTTCTCCATTCATAATCTGCTCAGCGGGCTGCTTGATTTTGAACCGTCGGCGCATAATACGCTTGCCAACAAAGTCCAGCCCAGCCGTTGCGAGCATTGCGGACTAACATATACGCAGTTCAGCAAAGTCGGCCGTTTTGGCTGCAGCGAGTGCTATAAGCATTTTGGGGAGAAGTTGGACCCGCTGTTCAAACGCGTTCATGGCAATATTATTCATACCGGCAAGGTTCCCAAGCGATCCGGCGGGTTAATTAAACATAAGCGTGAGATTGATCAGTTAAAAAAGGAACTGCTGATCCGTATCGATAACGAGGAATTCGAAGAAGCAGCCCGTCTGCGGGATCAAATCCGCGAGCTTGAGAAAAAGGTTGCCGAAGGATAGACGGGTGAGGTAAGGAGGAGTGCTTATGACGGAAGCAAGCCGTTTTACAGAGAATGCGCTTAGCGATTGGATGAAGGGTGAAGGGCCGGATTCGGATATCGTCATCAGCAGCCGTATACGCATCGCGCGAAATATGCAGGCGTACCCATTCCCTATGTTGGCAACGAATCAGCAGTCGAAGGAAGTGCTGGAACAGGTAGCCCAAGTCGTTCATAACGAAGAGCTGGGTACAATCAGCCGGTTTTCGATGCTGCCGCTTTCCGAATTGAATGAACTGGAGAGACGTGTGCTGGTCGAAAAGCATTTGATTAGCCCGGCCCTGGCTCACGAATCGCGCAACGGAGCCGTCATTCTCAGTGACAATGAGTCCGTTAGCATCATGGTGAATGAAGAAGACCATCTTCGGATTCAATGCTTGTGCCCTGGTTTTCAAATTAAAGAAGCTTGGGATCTGGCCAGCCAGATCGACGATATTTTCGAAACGCATTTGAATTATGCTTTTGACGAAAAGCGCGGATACATGACAAGCTGTCCTACGAACGTGGGTACGGGGATTCGCGCTTCGGTGATGATCCATCTACCTGCGCTAGTTCTGACGCAGCAGATCAACCGCATATTATCGGCTATTACTCAGGTAGGGCTGGCCGTACGGGGGTTGTATGGCGAAGGCAGCGAAGCGCTCGGCAATCTGTTCCAGATTTCGAACCAGATTACGCTGGGACAATCCGAAGAGGAAATTATCGATAATTTGTACAGCGTCGTAAGGCAAATTATCGAGCACGAACGTGCGGCCAGACAAAAGCTGATCTACGAGACGAGAGCCAAAATTTTGGACCGGGTCAGCCGTTCCTACGGCGTCTTGTCGTACGCGGCAATTATGGATTCCAAAGAAGCCGCGCAGCGATTATCGGACGTGCGACTCGGGATTGATCTCGGGTTTATCAAAACCGTCTCTTCACATGTGCTCAATGAGCTTTTGGTGATGACCCAGCCCGGATTTTTGCAGCAGACGGCAGGAGAAAAGCTGACACCTGAAGAAAGAGACATTAGACGAGCACAGCTCATCCGGGAAAAAATTGCGGAAACGGGCTAGCCGTCAACATATGAAACTGCATAATAAGCATACGCTATACCATTCTTTTGGAGGTGTTACACATGATGTTTGGCAGATTTACGGAACGCGCGCAAAAGGTATTGTCCTTGGCGCAGGAGGAAGCAGTTCGTTTGGGACACAACAATATCGGAACAGAACACATTCTGCTCGGCCTGATTCGTGAAGGCGAAGGCATTGCCGCGAAGGCGCTTATTGCGCTCGGACTTGGCCTTGAGAAAATTCAAGACGAAGTGGAATCGCTGATCGGACGGGGGCAAGAGCAGCCATCGAATATCGCATACACGCCGCGGGCGAAAAAAGTAATCGAGCTGTCAATGGACGAAGCCCGCAAGCTGGGACATACGTACGTCGGGACGGAGCACATTCTGCTCGGCTTGATTCGTGAAGGCGAAGGCGTCGCTGCACGCGTATTGAACAATTTGGGCGTGAGCCTGAACAAGGCCCGTCAGCAAGTGCTTCAACTGCTTGGCAGCAGCGAGGTGGTCTCGCCTAACCATGGTAACCCGACGAATGTGAATACACCGACGTTAGACGGTCTGGCTCGTGACCTGACGGCTTATGCCAAGGAAGGCAACCTGGACCCGGTCATCGGCCGCAGCAAAGAAATCGAGCGTGTGATTCAAGTGCTCAGCCGCCGTACAAAAAACAATCCCGTTCTCATCGGCGAGCCCGGTGTAGGTAAAACAGCGATTGCCGAAGGACTGGCACAAAAAATTGTGGCAAACGAAATTCCGGAAACGCTGCGCGATAAGCGTGTCATGACCTTGGATATGGGGTCGGTCGTCGCCGGTACGAAATACCGCGGCGAATTCGAAGACCGCCTGAAAAAAATTATGGATGAAATCCGGCAAGCCGGAAATATCATCTTGTTCATTGACGAACTGCATACGCTAATCGGTGCCGGCGGCGCGGAAGGTGCGATCGACGCTTCGAATATTTTGAAGCCGGCTTTGGCTCGTGGAGAGCTTCAGTGCATCGGGGCTACAACGCTTGACGAGTACCGCAAATATATCGAAAAGGACGCAGCGCTGGAAAGACGCTTCCAGCCGATTACGGTCGATCAGCCGTCGCCGGAAGAAGCGATTCAGATTTTGCATGGGCTGCGAGACCGTTACGAGGCCCATCACCGCGTGAAAATTACGGATGAAGCCATTGAGCAAGCCGTGAAGCTGTCCGACCGTTATATTACGGACCGGTTCCTTCCAGATAAAGCGATCGACTTGATTGACGAAGCCAGCTCCAAAGTAAGGCTCCGTTCGTATACGGTACCGCCGGATCTGAAAAAGCTGGAAAGCCATCTTGAAGACATTCGCAAGGAAAAAGACGCAGCCGTGCAAAGCCAGGAGTTCGAGAAAGCGGCATCGCTGCGCGATACGGAGCAGAAGCTGCGCGAAGAGCTCGATTCGACGAAGAACGAATGGAAAGAAAAGCAAGGACGTACCGACTCCGAAGTGACGCCGGACGATATTGCTCAGGTCGTAGCAAGCTGGACGGGTATTCCTGTCGTGAAGCTGGCTGAGGAAGAAACGCAGCGCCTTCTGAAAATGGAATCCATCCTGCATGACCGGGTGATTGGCCAGGATGAAGCGGTTAAAGCGGTCAGCCGCGCGATTCGCCGGGCTAGAGCAGGTCTGAAAGATCCGAAACGCCCGATGGGCTCGTTCATCTTCCTTGGTCCGACCGGGGTCGGGAAAACCGAGCTGGCCCGTGCGCTCGCCGAGTCTCTCTTCGGTGACGAAAATGCCGTCATTCGGATCGACATGTCCGAGTACATGGAGAAGCACTCTACGTCTCGTCTGGTCGGAGCGCCTCCGGGGTACGTCGGGTACGAAGAAGGCGGTCAGTTGACCGAGAAAGTGCGCCGCAAGCCGTACTCCGTTGTCCTGCTGGACGAAATCGAAAAAGCGCACCCCGAAGTGTTCAACATTTTGCTGCAGGTGCTTGAAGACGGCCGCCTGACGGATTCGAAGGGCCGTACGGTCGACTTCCGCAATACGCTGATTATCATGACATCGAACGTCGGGGCCGATATGATCAAGAAAAACTCGACGCTTGGCTTCACCGCCGCGCATGATGCAGGCAGAGATTATAACAATATGAAAGAAAAAGTGATGGGCGAGCTGAAAAAAAGCTTCCGTCCGGAATTCTTGAACCGGATCGACGAGATTATCGTATTCCACTCCTTGGAAGAACAGCATATCGCCGAAATCGTGACTTTGATGGCAGAGGAGCTTCGCAAACGATTGAAAGAGCAGGAAGTCGAATTCTTCCTGACGGACTCGGCCAAAGCGTTTCTGGCTAAAGAAGGCTACGATCCGGCCTTTGGCGCAAGACCGCTTCGCAGAGCGATTCAGAAGCACATCGAAGACCGATTGTCCGAGGAATTACTGCGTGGCAACATTGCCAAAGGCGACTCGCTTACGATTGACGAGAAGGACGGCGAATTGACCGTTCACCGCAGCCAAGGCGTTGGTACGCAGGCTTAAATCAAAAGTTTTAGGAGTGCAGGCTTCTTCCATAGCATCCCACGGCTGCAAGCTGGGCCGAAGGGATGCTTTTTTCTATTAAAGCTTTTTTTCTTTTCAGTGGCGGCAAGGGTTTTCAAGACAGGGTCAAAATGGTAAACTTTGAGTTGGGATAAGAAAGCAGGGTTAGATGATGGCGAAAACAAAAACGAAGTTCTTCTGCCAGTCATGCGGCTACGAATCGCCGAAATGGCTCGGCAAATGTCCAGGCTGTGAGGCTTGGAATACATTTGTGGAAGAAGTGGAGACCGTTGTTAAGAGCAAAGGGCTGCATACAAATTTTTTGAACAAGAAAGAAAAAGCGGTTTCTATCATAAACATAGAAAGCAGTCAGGAAGAACGGATCGTGACGGACAATCGGGAGTTGAACCGCGTGCTTGGCGGCGGTATTGTGCCCGGATCCTTGATTCTGGTAGGTGGCGACCCGGGGATCGGGAAGTCCACGCTGCTTCTGCAAACGTCGCATTTGCTGACGCAGCTTGACTTGAAGGTGCTGTATATTTCCGGAGAGGAATCCGTCCGCCAGACGAAGCTGAGGGCTGACCGGCTGCAAGCCGTTTCGCCGCTGTTGTTCGTACTTTGCGAAACGAATGTGGAGCATATTGAAGCTGCGATCGACGAGATCGAACCGGATTTCATCGTTATCGATTCGATCCAAACGGTATACCATGGCGCCGTAGCTTCTGCTCCCGGCTCAGTCTCTCAAGTTCGGGAATGCACCGGACATTTTATGCGGATTGCAAAAATGAAAGGAATCGCAACGGTCCTCGTTGGTCATGTTACTAAAGAGGGCGCTATTGCGGGACCGCGATTACTCGAACATATGGTCGATTGCGTGCTGTATTTCGAAGGGGAAAGGCATCATTCATACCGGCTGCTTCGCGCCGTTAAAAACCGGTTCGGTTCGACCAATGAAATTGGTATTTTCGAGATGCGTGAAAGCGGCCTTGTCGAGGTCAACAACCCGTCAGAGCTGTTTTTGTCCGAACGCCCACTGGGCGTTGCCGGCTCGACCGTCGTCGCCAGTATGGAGGGGACGCGTCCGGTGCTCGTAGAGCTTCAAGCACTCGTCTCGTCCACGAACTTCCCATCCCCCCGGCGAATGGCGACCGGTTTCGACCATAACCGGCTGTCGCTCATTATTGCGGTGCTGGAAAAGCGGATGGGCATGTTTTTGCAAAATCAGGACGCTTACCTTAACGTTGCGGGCGGCGTGAAGCTGGATGAGCCGGCCGTCGACCTTGCGGTGGCGGTCAGCATCGCCTCGAGCTTCCGCGACCAGCCGACGCAGCCGTTCGACGTCGTCTTCGGCGAGGTCGGACTGACGGGCGAGGTGCGCGGCGTCTCGCGCGTCGACCAGCGGGTACGGGAAGCGGAGAAGCTCGGCTTCCGCCGCGTCATTCTCCCGCAAAAAAGCCTGAAAGGCTGGACGCCCCCGGCAGGCATTCAAATTATCGGCGTCAACACCGTAGCCGAGGCGCTATCGGCTGCTTTAGTATAATTCTTTTGGTTATCAAGTTTCAGTGGAGAACAGTGTGCAACTGCCGGAGAGTTTACGTGCCGCCTTTGAATTCGGAAAAATACCGCTATTGTTATATTAAATTTTCCGAATTCAAGAGCAGCCGCAGGCAGTTGCAACTGTCTCGAACTTGATAACCAAAACTCGTCAGGAGGGACACCATTGAGCAAGGAAGAAGCAAAACGCGACGTCATGAGCCAGCTGCTGCAGCTCGTTGCGCCGGGCACGCCGTTCCGGGAAGGGCTGGAGAATGTGTTGCGCGCCAAGACGGGCGGCTTAATCGTCGTCGGCTACAGTCCGGAAGTGATGGAGATTGTAGACGGCGGCTTTTCAATCAACTGCGATTTTTCCCCGAACTACTTATATGAGCTGGCCAAAATGGACGGCGCGATCATCCTCAGCGAGGATTTGAAGCGTATTCTGTATGCGAATACGCAGCTCATTCCGGACTCTTCGATTACGTCCACCGAAACGGGCATCCGGCACCGGACGGCAGAGCGCGTCGCGAAGCAGACCTCCAAGCTTGTGGTGTCCATTTCACAGCGGCGCAACGTCATTACCTTGTATCAAGGCAGCTTGCGCTATTCGCTGAAAGATATCGGCGTCATTCTGACGAAAGCGAATCAGGCGATTCAAACGCTGGAGAAATACAAGTCGGTATTGGACCAGGATTTAACCAATCTGGGTGCTTCCGAATTTGAGGAGCTGGTCACTTTGCACGATGTGACCGGTGTGATGCAACGTATTGAGATGGTTTTACGTATTAAAGCAGAGATCAAGCGTTACATTAACGAGCTCGGTAACGAAGGTCGGTTGATCAGCATGCAGCTAGAGGAATTGGTTGGCAATACTGAGAATGAGGCTTATCTCCTGATTAAGGATTATGTCAAAGAGTTGACTGACGAGAAGGTGAAAGAAGTCCAAGCGACTCTCAAGAAGCATTCGACCGATGAGATGCTCGATCATTCGCACATTGCACGGGCGCTCGGCTATCCGCATACGCCTGGCAGCGCGGAGGAGACGATCTCGCCAAGAGGTTACCGGGTATTGAATAAAATACCGCGTCTTCCCTCCGTCATTATACATAATCTGGTGGAACGATTTTGTCAGCTTCCACACCTGATGATGGCGACGATTGAAGAATTGGACGAAGTGGACGGCATCGGGGAAGTACGTGCACGTACGATTAAAGAAGGATTAAAGCGAATCCAAGATCAGGTACTCATTGACAGACATATTTAACTTGCATACAATCAGAGGATATAGCCAAATATTATTATGATATTAGGGTAAAGTAAAACCAGAGGTGGACAAAACATGATAACAAAATCCCTTCCGAATTTGTTTACGATTGGGAACTTGTTTTTAGGTATTATTGCGATTATTTCCGTGTTTAACAATAAACCCGAGCTTGCGGCGATCATGGTCATCGTTGCCATGCTTTTGGACGGATTGGACGGACGGGTTGCCCGTGCGCTCAATGCGCAGAGTGAATTCGGCAAAGAGCTGGACTCGCTATCGGATGTTATCTCGTTCGGCGTAGCTCCGGCGTTCATCATGTATGTGGTGGCTTTCACCGAGATGAATACGGCGGCAGCTTGGATCGTGACAGCGATCTTCCCGATCTGCGGCGCGCTTCGTCTGGCCCGTTTTAATGTTGTTGCCGGGACACCAGGGTATTTTATCGGTCTGCCGATTCCTGCGGCTGGCGGCGTATTGTGTACGCTCGCGCTGTTCCATAAAGAATTGAACACCGTCGTACTCGTCTTGTCGACGCTTCTGCTGTCCTACTTGATGGTCAGCACCGTCAAGTACCCGAACTTCAAAAAGGTCGGCATCCCGAAAGCTGCCATCTGGATTACACCCGTTGTCGTCGTGGTTGCCGTTGTACTGGCTGTTATGTATCCGGGGCTGTTATCCAAGCTCATTTTCGTACCGCTGCTTCTTTATGCGCTGTACGGCTTAAAAAAAAACGTTGATCGGCTCTTCTTCTGGAAACGAAGAAAACGTCCGTCCATGGAAGAGCCGGAGTCCAAAACAACGAGCATCTAAAACCGCATAAGCTGCACATGCTCTGAAAATGAAAAGCATTTGTTTTCCGCAAGGAAAATGAATGCTTTTTTTCATTTTCTTCAACTGATACGATTAGGCTTGAGTAATTTGGATCATAATTGTAACGAAAGGCAGAATTTGTTATTTTTATGGAGGTGAAAGTCTATGATGAAAAAATGGTTTCAGCTTCTATTTGCAGTTATCGGCGGCGCGTTAGGAGTACGGTGGAGTGATACGATAGGGAAACCATGTTTTGAATTCATAGCATCGGTTTTGGGACGGGAAGAGATTCAAGGACAAGCCCTCTGGATGCTGGGGGCCGGCGCGCTGCTCTTCTATTCGATCAGTTCTTGGGCATTAACGTATCTGCTGAAAATGGTGCAGCGGGGAGAGGAACGCATCGCTAACGTACCGGTGACCGATCTGCTTGCGGGCTCGATCGGGATGGTTGTCGGCTTGCTCTTTTCGTCGGTGCTGCTCCATCCGTTCAGCCAGGCAGGCGTGTTCAGCCCCCTGCTGCATATGCTGCTGATCGCGGCATTTTCGTATGCGGGTTATCGGCTTGGGGCAGTGAAACAGGAGGAACTATTCACCGTGCTGGACGCACGTCGTTCGGATCGCGGAAAGGGGGCGTCCAGGGAGGCCAAAGGATTCGAGGAGCATAAAATTCTTGATACGAGCGTCATTATTGACGGGCGTATTGCGGATATTTGCAAAACCGGATTTATCGAAGGAACCCTCGTGATTCCCGAATTTGTGCTGGAGGAGCTGCAGCATATTGCCGATTCGTCGGATTTGCTCAAGCGCAACCGCGGCCGTCGGGGGCTTGACATTTTGAACAAAATCCAGAAGGAGCTTGATGTCAAAGTACTGATCTACGAAGGGGATTTCGAAGAAATTTCCGAGGTGGACAGCAAGCTTGTGCGTCTGGCCAAAGCTTTGCAGGGGAAAGTGATTACGAACGATTTCAATCTCAATAAAGTATGCGAGCTGCAGGGTGTGTCGGTTCTGAATATCAACGATTTGGCGAATGCGGTGAAGCCGGTGGTGCTGCCCGGAGAGGAAATCCTCGTGCAAGTCATCAAGGACGGCAAGGAGCATGGACAGGGCGTTGCCTATTTGGATGACGGCACGATGATTGTCGTAGAAGGCGGCCGGGACTTTATTGGCATGACGCTCGATGTGCTGGTGACGAGTGTTCTTCAAACGTCAGCCGGTCGAATGATATTTGCCAAGCCGAAGCTATTGGAAAAAGCGCTCTAACACGGTATGATAAGATAGATGCGCTTGGAATAAGGCAAACAGGTTTGCCTACATTCGGAGCCGAACGATAGTGGCAGGTGGACAAGGTGACGGATAAACTGGGGGTCGTGGTCGTAGCTGCGGGCAGAGGCTCGCGGATGCGAACACAAGAAAGCAAGCAATACTTGCTGCTGGACGGTAAACCGATTTTGGTACATACGCTGGAACTGTTCGATCGGCTGGAAGCCGTAAGCGACGTCGTGTTGGTTACGGGAGCAGACGATGTAGAGCGGTGCCGGGGTTATATCGAGACCTACGGGCTAAGAAAGGTGAAGCGGGTCATTCCCGGGGGGAAGGAACGTCAAGATTCCGTGTACCAAGGGCTGTTGGCCTTGGACGGTGCCGTCCGATGGGTGATGGTGCACGACGGCGTCCGGCCCTTTGCCGCCCGGGAGCATATCGCGGCATGCCTGGATAAAGCGATAGAGACTGAAGCGGCTGTTCTGGCCGTACCCGTAAAAGATACGATTAAAATCGTGGACGGCGAAGGGTTGATCCAAGCGACCCCGGACCGGCGCAGCTTGTGGGCGATTCAGACCCCGCAGGCTTTTCGTTTTTCTTTATTGCGCGAAGCGCACGATCGGGCTCAGGAGGAGGGCTTCGTCGGGACGGACGACGCCATGCTGGTCGAACGGCTCGGCGTCCGGGTCGCCGTAGTCGAGGCCGACTATTACAATATCAAAATCACGACGCCTGAGGACTTGCCTTGGGCCGAGTGGATCATTCGACATGTCAGGGGAGAGCGAGAGTCATGATACGAGTGGGGCAAGGGTTCGACGTGCATCAATTGGTGGAGGGACGCAAGTGCATTATTGGCGGGGTAGACATTCCTTTTGAAAAAGGATTGCTCGGGCATTCCGATGCGGATGTGCTGCTGCACGCGCTGACCGACGCGATTCTTGGGGCGCTGGGGCTCGGGGATATCGGGAAGCATTTTCCCGACACGGATGCCGCGTATAAGGATGCGGATAGCTATAAGCTGCTTGTGCAGGTTTGGGAAAGCGCCAAGCAAGCGGGGTACCGTCTTGGCAATGCGGACTGCACGATCATCGCGCAGAGGCCGAAGATGGCGCCGTACATTCCCGCCATGGTCGAACGGATCGCAACTGCGCTGGAAGCGGAGCATTCACAGATTAATGTGAAAGCAACGACGACGGAGCAGCTCGGCTTCACCGGGCGAGGCGAAGGGATTGCCGCACAGGCGGTTGTTTGTCTTGTGAAAGATGTGCTATCATAACACATAATCTTTTTACGGATCGTAATGGCTTCCGGCGAGCGGTTGGCGCGGGAGTACGAGAGGAGAGGGCATTATGGCAGAGTTTCGGGTAAGATACGCGCCGAGTCCGACGGGGCATTTGCACATTGGCGGAGCACGTACGGCATTGTTCGATTATTTGATTGCCCGCAAGCAAGGCGGGAAATTCATTGTCCGTTTCGAGGACACGGATCAGACGAGACATGTGGAATCGGGCGTCGACAGCCAGCTTAACGGTCTCAAGTGGCTCGGCGTGGATTGGGACGAAAGCGTGGACATCGGCGGACCGTACGGACCGTACCGGCAAACGGAGCGGCTGCACCTGTATCAGCCGTTTGTCGATCAGCTGCTGGAAAGCGGCGGTGCATACCGCTGCTATTGCTCGGAAGCGGATCTGGAGAAGGAGCGCGCAGAGCAGGAGGCGGCAGGACAGATGCCGATGTACTCCGGCAGATGCCGTCATTTGACGCCGGAGCAAGTTGAAGCGCTTGTGGCCGAGGGCCGCAAGCCGTCGATTCGTTTTCGCGTACCGGAGAACCGGGTGATCGCCTTCGAGGACCGCATCCGCGAGCATGTCGAATTTGAGAGCAACGGGATCGGCGACTTCATCATCGTGCGTCCGGACGGGATTCCGACGTATAATTTTGCTGTTATTTTGGATGACCATCTGATGAAAATTTCATTGGTCATCCGTGGCGAAGAGCATCTGACCAATACGCCGCGGCAAATTATGATGTACGAGGCGCTCGGGCTGCCTGTGCCGGAATTTGCCCATCTGGCGCTCATCTTGAACCCGGACCGCAAGAAAATGAGCAAGCGGGACGAGTCCATCATCCAATTCATCGAGCAGTACAAAGAGCTTGGGTATTTGCCGGAAGCGGTGATGAACTTTATCGCCCTGCTCGGCTGGTCGCCCAAAGGCGAGGAAGAAATTTTCACCAGAGAAGAGCTGATCGAGCAGTTCGATCTGGACCGGGTGTCCAAAAGTCCGGCCGTATTCGACATGGATAAGCTCAATTGGATGAATAATGTTTATATTAAAAAAGCCGATACCACGCGGATTACAGAGCTGGCACTGCCACATTTGCAGAAAGCCGGAAAGCTGCCGGAGACGCTCAGTCCCGAGCAGGAGCAGTGGGTTCACTCGCTCGTCGGGCTTTATCAGGAGCAGCTGCGTTACGCTGCCGAAATCGTACCGTTGTCCGAGCTGTTCTTCCGTGAGGACGTCAGCTATGACGATGAGGCCAAAGCGATGCTGGCCGAAGAGCATGCGCCGGTCGTTCTTGGCAGCTTCTTGAAGCAGGTCGACGCCGCAACCGAGTTTACTGTGGATGCGCTGAAAGCGATGATCAAGGCGGTGCAGACGGAGACCGGCTATAAAGGAAAGCAGCTGTTCATGACGATCCGCGTGGCGCTGACGGGACAAATGCACGGGCCCGACTTGAACATAACACTGCATTTGCTGGGAAAAGAAACGGTGTCCGCACGCATCAAGAAGTTATTGTAATGCCTACAGTTTTCTTATATACTTAGAAAAAAATAAGATCATTTCTCGATAACATACATCTACGGCGACGAACGGGAAAGTACGGAAAAGTGTCGGGATTCCCAGAGAGGACGACCGGTTCGGAAATGAACCGGCTGCGAGTCGTCCAATTCCCCTTTTGCGGAAGTGCACCCGGGAGCCGTAAAGACGATCTGACGCGAGCGCTCCGGTGCAGCGGCAGGGTAGTCTTTACCGTGACGTTCACGATACGAACGATAGAGACGGATAAACGTTGGGCTGTGCACTACCCTTTTAATGTTTATCCAAGCAGAGTGGAACCGCGAAAGAAGACGCCTCTGCAGCCGAACGGCTGTAGAAGGCGTTTTTTGCGTGATGTGTAGACGAAGGCGTGCGCACAGGAACGGGGGATGATTCGTGTTTGCCAGAATGAAAGAAGACATCGAAACGATCTTTGAAAACGATCCGGCGGCGAGAAGCTGGTTTGAGGTCGTGTTCACCTATTCCGGTTTGCACGCTCTCTGGGGGCATCGCGTGGCGCACTGGTTTTATAAAAAAAGCTGGTTCACCCTCGCACGCATCATTTCGCAAGCCAGCCGTTTTATGACAGGGATCGAAATACACCCCGGCGCTGTGATCGGGAGGCGTTTTTTCATCGACCACGGCATGGGCGTCGTCATTGGAGAAACGTGCGAGATCGGCGACGACGTATTGCTCTATCACGGCGTAACGCTCGGGGGTACCGGCAAGGAGCGGGGGAAGCGGCATCCGACCATCGGCAACAATGTGGTCATCTCGGCGGGGGCGAAGGTGCTCGGGTCCTTCACGGTAGGGGATAACTCGCGGATCGGGTCGAACTCTGTCGTATTAAGCGAAGTCCCAGCCAACAGCACCGTAGTCGGAATCCCGGGCAAAATCGTCAAGCGGGACGGCGTGCGTGTCGGACGTTTGGAGCATGACAAGCTTTCGGACCCTGTTCTCGATATGATTCGCCAAATGCAGCAGCAAATCGACGAGCTGAAGGCTGAGGCCCATAAAGAAAAGACCAGAATTGGAGGAGCCGTGAAACATGAGTCTTAAGATTTATAATACGTTGACTCGGACGAAGGAAGAGTTCAAACCGCTGGAGCCGGGTAAAGTGAAAATGTACGTCTGCGGTCCCACTGTGTACAGCTATATTCACATCGGAAACGCGCGTCCGGTCATTTTTTTCGACGTCGTGCGACGTTATTTGGAATCGATCGGCTACGAAGTGACGTATGCCGCCAACTTTACGGATGTGGACGACAAGCTGATTAAAAAAGCGGCCGAAATGGGAGTCACCGTACCGGAAGTTGCCGACCTGTTCGTGCAAAAATATTACGAAGACACCAAGGGGCTCGGGGTGCGGGAAGCGACGCTTCATCCGCGCGTCACCCAGAACATGACCGAGATCATCGACTTCATCTCCGGACTGGTAGGGAAAGATTATGCCTACGAGGCCGGGGGGGACGTCTTCTTCCGGACAGCCAAATTTCCGGAGTATGGTAAGCTGTCCCACCAGAACCTGGAAGAGCTTCAATATGGCATTCGCGTGGATGTCGACGAGCGGAAGGAAAGCCCGCAGGATTTCGTGCTCTGGAAAGCGGCGAAACCGGGCGAAATCAGCTGGTCGAGTTCGTGGGGCGAAGGGCGCCCGGGCTGGCATATCGAATGCTCGGCGATGATCCGCAAATATTTGGGTGATTCGATCGACATCCACGGGGGCGGACAGGACCTGACCTTCCCGCACCACGAATGCGAAATTGCCCAGTCCGAAGGCTTGACGGGGCAGCGGATGGCTAACTACTGGATGCATAACGGGTTCGTGAACGTCAACGACGAGAAAATGTCGAAATCGCTCGGCAACGGAATCAATGTACACGAGCTGCTGAAGACGATTCCGGGCGAGGTGATCCGGTACTTCATGCTGTCCGGCCATTACCGCAATCCGCTCAATTTCAGCGACGAAGCTGTAGAGCAGGCGAGAGGAAGCTTGGCTCGGATCGAGAACTGCCTCTCCGCGCTGAAGCACCGTCTCAAGACGGCGGAAGCGGGGGGAGTCGATGCCGAAATGGCGGCGGCGGTGCAAACCGCGCAGCAGCAGTTCGAAAGCAAGATGAACGACGATTTCAATACGCCGGACGCGATCACGGCGGTATTCGAGCTCGTCAATGCGGCGAATCCATACATCAACCGCGAGCAAGTGACGGCTCCCACCTTGGAGCTGCTGCTGAAGCAGTTTGAAGCGATGGATCAAGTGCTGGGCATACTAGCTCCTGAAGCCGAGGACCTGCTGGATGAAGAAATCGAACAATTGATCGTCGAGCGGACGGAAGCCCGCAAAGCGAAAAATTGGGCGCGTGCCGACGAAATTCGCAATCTGTTGACCGAGCGCGGAATCGTGCTTGAGGATACGGCCCAAGGCATTCGTTGGCGGCGGAGCTAGAGCGATGGAACGAGATGAACAGGCGCTGTCTTATTTGCAAGCGAATTTGTTTTCATTTCCGCCTTCGCGTGAGCCGAGGCTGCTTAATCCCCTTGTGCTGGCCTATATGGGCGATGCCGTCTATGAGGTTTTTATCCGGCAATATGTCGTCTCGCAGACGAATCATAAGCCGAACCATCTTCACCGGCTGTCTACCCGGTACGTCTCGGCTAAGGCACAGGCGAAGGCGCTGCAGCGCTGGCTGCCGCTTCTGACCGAAGAGGAGACGGATATCGTCAAGCGGGGAAGAAACGCCAAATCGGGCACAACGGCCAAAAATGCCGATGTGCTCGAATACCGCCACAGCACGGCGTTTGAGTGCCTGATCGGCTATTTGTATTATATGCAGCGGTGGGAGAGGCTTCAGCAGCTGCTGATGCTCTCCTTGGAGCGGGACGAAACATCAACGACAACAGGAAAGGGGGACGCCTGACGTGGAAGAATTTATCGGAGGCAAGCATTCCGTACTCGAAGCGCTGCGTTCCGGGCGGACCATCAACAAAATTTGGATCGCCGAGCAGGCTCAAAAACAACTTACCCAGCCAATCCTCGCGGAAGCGAAGCAGAACGGCGTCATTGTGCAATTTGCGGACAAGCGCAAGCTGGACCAAATGGCCGGCGGTGTGCAGCATCAAGGCGTCGTTGCCCAGGTAGCGGCGTATGCTTATGCCGAAGTGGAGGATCTGCTTGCTCTGGCCGCGGAACGAAACGAAATGCCGTTCCTGCTCATTCTCGACGAAATCGAGGACCCGCATAACTTGGGGTCCATCCTGCGGACGGCGGATTGTACCGGCGTCCACGGGGTCATCATTCCGAAGCGGCGTTCCGTGGGGCTGACCGCAACGGTATCCAAAACCTCCGCGGGCGCGGTCGAATACGTGCCCGTGGCCCGCGTCACCAACCTCGCCCAGACGATCGAACAGCTTAAGGAGCAGGGCGTTTGGATCGCCGGAGCTGACGTGGGGGCGCAGCAGCCGGTCTATCAAACGAACTTGAATCTTCCTCTGGCTATCGTAATCGGCAATGAGAACAAAGGCATCGGGCGGCTCATTCGCGAAAAATGCGACTTTTTATTGAAGCTGCCGATGTTCGGTCAAATCAATTCGCTTAACGCCTCGGTCGCAGCATCGGTCTTCATGTATGAAGTCGTCCGGCAGCGAATGGCTGCGGAATAGCGTCATGCTGCGGGGCGATGCGGCATGATTCAGGAGATCCTCATCGTAGACGGCTACAACATCATCGGATCATGGCCGGAATTGCAAAGGCTGAAGGAGATCCGGCTGGAGGAAGCACGCGACCGGCTGATCGAAACGATGGCCGAGTACCAGTCGTTCTCTGGGATGAAGGTTATTGTGGTATTTGACGCTTACTACGTTCCGGGGCTTGGCGGCAAATATTTGCAAAGCAAACTCCCGGTGTACTACACCAAGGAAAAGGAAACGGCGGACGAGCTGATCGAAAGGCTCGTTACCGCCCATATCGGACGGCGCAAGCAGGTATATGTCGCGACCTCCGATATGACGGAGCAGCATGTGATTTTCGGCAAAGGAGCTCTCCGGATTCCGGCTAGCGAGCTTTTGGTCAAGGTGAGGCAGGTTCGCCAGGAAATCCGCCGGACGATCGACACCGAAGCGTCGCCGAAGCGCAATTCGTTTGACAGCAGGCTTAGCGAAGATATACGCGATCAGTTGGAGAAATGGCGCAGGGGGAATTAGAGGCTTTGAAGGCGATGCCTGTTGATCCGGCAACAATCTAGCTTTTTGTAGCGGGAATCCGGTTGACGGCGCTAGATTACATAATGTATACTAGTCCTATCTTTCAAGCGTTGGGCCGGAGGGATTGTAGTGAGTGTCGACCTCAAAGAATTGAGAATGTACGAATACGACCTCAAGGCAGACGAAGATGTGGTCGAAGCAGTCCGTGAAGGGGATAGCGACGCCCTGGAGTACTTGATCAACAAGTACAAGAACTTCGTTCGCGCCAAAGCGCGCTCTTATTTTCTAATCGGCGCTGATAGAGAGGATATCGTACAAGAGGGAATGATCGGCCTATATAAATCGATCCGCGACTTCCGCGGCGATAAGCTAGCCTCCTTCAAAGCGTTTGCCGAGCTTTGCATCACCCGCCAAATCATTACGGCCATCAAAACCGCCACTCGCCAGAAGCATATCCCCCTAAATTCCTACGTTTCGTTGGACAAGCCCATCTATGATGAAGATTCCGACAGGACGCTGCTCGATGTCATTTGCGGCTCCCGCGTATCCGATCCCGAGGAATTGATCATTAATCAGGAGGAGTTCAGCGGGCTGGAAGATAAAATGGGAGAGATATTGAGCGACCTGGAACGCAGGGTGCTGATGCTGTATTTGGACGGACGGTCCTATCAGGAAATCGCCGTCGATTTGGACAGGCACGTCAAGTCGATTGACAATGCATTGCAGCGCGTGAAGCGCAAGCTGGAGAGGTATCTGGAAGTGCGTGACGCATAAAACGTAGATAAGCGCCTTTATTGCTGTGATAGCAAGGTGCTTTTTTGTTTTTTAGATATAGAGTTTATAAGTTATCAGCGGAGCTGATTGAATTCTATATCGCAAGAAAAGCTTCCGCTAAAACACGAATGTATCTTCCTCAAAAAGGCTTCGATAAGAAGTATTTCTTATATGTTTAGAGATTATTATAGAACGAATGTTCGTGCGTGGCAAGATGTTCTTTTGTAAAAAAATGATCAAGTTTTCGTTTAGGAATGAGCCGCCTGGTCAATAATGGATGAGACGGGACAGGCGCTATGTTAATCCTTTTTCCTTGACAGAAGATAGGCCGTATGCTAAAGTATATCGGGTAGCCTTAGACGAAAAGGCGTTTTTTTGCTGGTCGTGTAAGGTTGTAAATTTCGAGGCTGGTCCGTAGGAGGTGTACATCATGCGGGTGATCATCACGTTAGCGTGCACAAACTGCAAGCAAAGAAACTATACATCCACCAAAAATAAGCGCAACCATCCTGACCGCATGGAGCTCAAGAAATATTGCAAGTTTTGCAATGAACAAACTGCTCATCGCGAGACTCGCTAGTTTTTGGAGGTGTAGTTGTGTCCTTTTTGGCTAAAATGAAGCAGGGATTCGGCAACACATTTTCCTTTTTCGGCGACAGCTGGTCTGAGCTGAAAAAAGTGAAATGGCCTACCCGTAAAGAGCTGATTAGCTATACGCTGGTCGTGTTGTTTACGGTTGCCTTCGTGACGGTGTACTTCTACGTTTTGGACTTAGGAATTTCTGAGCTGCTTCGCCTCGTGTTTAAATAAATTTAGGCTATAGGGTGGCGCTATGGAAATGGAAAAAAGATGGTACGTCGTACATACCTACTCCGGGTATGAAAACAAGGTAAAGGCCAATTTGGAGAAACGCGTCGAATCCATGGATATGAAGGACAAGATCTTTCGTGTGCTCGTTCCCATGGAGGAGGAGCTTGTGAATAAGGACGGCAAGAAAAAAACGGTTATGCGCAAAGTATATCCGGGGTACGTTCTTGTGGAGATGATCCAGACGGACGACTCTTGGTATGTGGTGCGCAACACGCCTGGCGTTACCGGGTTCGTGGGCTCAACCGGTTCGGGATCGAAGCCGACGGCTTTGCTTCCGGAGGAAGTCGATTCTATTCTCAAGCATATGGGTATCGAAGAGCCGAAACCGAAAATCGACTTCGAACTCAAAGAGACCGTGCGCGTGAAAGTCGGACCGTTCGCCAACTTTGTCGGTTCGGTGGAAGAAATTCTGCTCGACAAAAGCAAGCTGAAGGTCCATGTCAACATGTTCGGCAGAGAAACGCCGCTTGAGCTCGACTACCACCAGGTGGAAAAGCTGTAGCGTGAAATACTGCCATACTACGGGCGAGGAGGTGTCACACAATGGCAAAAAAGGTTATTAAAGTTGTGAAACTGCAGGTTCCTGCAGGGAAAGCGAATCCGGCTCCGCCGATCGGTCCGGCTCTCGGTCAAGCAGGCGTTAACATCATGGCATTCTGCAAAGAGTTCAACGCTCGTACTGCCGATCAAGCGGGTCTTATCATTCCGGTTGAGATCTCCGTATTCGAAGACCGTTCTTTTACGTTCATCACGAAAACGCCGCCGGCTGCCGTATTGCTGCGAGTAGCTGCTGGGATCGAAAAAGGATCCGGCGAACCGAACAAGAAGAAGGTTGCAACTGTAAAACGTGCGAAAGTGCGTGAAATCGCCGAGCAAAAAATGCCTGACCTGAACGCTGCATCCGTTGAGGCTGCTATGCGCATGGTTGAAGGTACGGCTCGCAGCATGGGCGTAGTCATCGAAGACTAATCGCTTGCTGCATCAGTGGGAGGATATTCCGCTAATACCACATGGGAGGACTTAAAAGTGGCTAAACACGGTAAGAAATACCTTGAAGTTGCTAAGCAAATCGATGCTGAGACGTTCTATGAGCCGCTCGAAGCCATCGAACTCGTTAAGAAAACGGCACGCGCCAAATTCGACGAAACCGTTGAAGTGGCTGTGCGTCTGGGCGTAGACCCTAGAAAACAAGACCAAGCCGTTCGCGGTGTGGTTGTACTGCCTCACGGCACAGGTAAAACGAAACGCGTTCTTGTATTTGCCAAAGGCGATAAAGCTAAAGAAGCGGAAGCGGCAGGCGCCGATTTCGTAGGCGATCAAGACATGATTAACAAAATTCAGCAAGGCTGGTTCGACTTCGATGTCTGCGTAGCTACGCCGGACATGATGAGCGAAGTGGGTAAGCTTGGTCGTATCTTGGGTGGTAAAGGTTTGATGCCGAACCCGAAAGCGGGCACTGTTACGTTCGACGTGGCGAAAGCCGTTCAGGAGATTAAGGCAGGTAAAATCGAGTACCGTCTGGACAAGGCTGGACAAATCCATGCGCCGATCGGTAAAGTATCCTTCGACGCCGAGAAGCTTGCTGAGAACTTCAAAGCTTTGATCGATGCGCTCAACAGAGCAAAACCGGCTGCAGCCAAAGGGGTATACCTGAAAAACATCGCGGTATCCTCGACGATGGGGCCAAGCGCTCGCATCAATGCAACAGCCCTGAGATAAGGTAAAGCTTGGCGGTTGACTTTTGAAGTCATCCATGCTAACCTGTTTTAGGTTAACAAACGAATATGCTTACCGTAGACAGCAGGTGCTTTCGAGCTTAATTTCCTGCCGAGGTGTTGTGATATAAATTCGATATTCTGTACGGAATATATGAATCGTCATGCCTTCGCCGTCTCTGCGAAGGCATTTTCGCTTTTAGCGGGGATGTCAGCTGAGAGTAGAGGCGAGGAAAGGAACGACCTCGGGAACGTGTTTACGAAGTAAGTTTTCGGACGCTTACGAAGCAGTTTTCTAACGAAAACTAAGTGGATGCTTACGAAGATGGCTTTCCTCCGGAAAGCCAGGTTGATGCTTACGAAGCAGTTTTCTCACGAAAACTTGTAGGAGGTGCAAAATGGCAAACGTAAAAATTATTGAGCAAAAAGCTCAGCAAGTTACGGTAGTATCTGAAAAGCTGAAAGAGAACTCTTGCTCCATCGTAGCTGACTACCGCGGTTTGAACGTGAAGCAAGTAACCGAGCTTCGCAAACAACTGCGTGAAGCGGGCGTAGAATTCCAAGTGTTGAAAAACACACTGATTCGTCGCGCGACAGCTAGTGCGGAATTGTCTGATCTGGATGAGTATTTGACCGGTCCTACCGCGATTGCATTCAGCAAAGACGACATTGTAACTCCGGCCAAAATTTTGACCGAGTTCGCCAAGAAAAACGACCAACTCAGCGTAAAAGCGGGTGTCGTTGAAGGTAAAGTGGTTGATTTCAACCAAATCAAAGCGCTGGCGGAACTGCCTTCCAGAGAAGGTCTTCTGTCCATGTTGCTCAGCGTGCTTCAAGCTCCGGTTCGCAACTTCGCCCTTGCGGTTAAAGCTGTATCCGAGAAGCAAGAAGGCGGCGCGCAAGCGTAATTGTGCTGCTTGAAATGATTAAAAAACATTCTTATTTGAAGATAATGGAGGTTTAACCATGAGCAAAGAGCAAATCTTGGAAGCCATTAAAGGCATGACTGTTTTGGAACTGAACGATCTGGTTAAAGCAATCGAAGAAGAGTTCGGCGTAACTGCAGCAGCTCCGGTAGCTGTTGTAGCAGGCGGCGGCGCTGCGGCAGAAGCTGCAGAGCAAACAGAATTCGACGTTGTTTTGACAAGCGCTGGCGCGTCCAAAATCAACGTTATCAAAGTTGTTCGCGAAATCACGGGTCTCGGCCTGAAAGAAGCAAAAGATCTCGTAGACAACGCACCGAAGCCGCTTAAAGAGAAAGTATCCAAAGAAGAAGCTGATTCCGTTAAAGCAAAGTTGGAAGAAGCAGGCGCTTCCGTAGAAGTGAAGTAATTCGAGCTACAGCACCCCTTGCAGAGGCGATCCTCTTCAAGGGGTTTTCCTTTTCAATCCGAACCAGGAGGCGGTGGATACGTGTCCGAGCATTACTATACCCCGAGACCCAGCGTAGAGCACGATTTGCATACGATCGAGGAAACGCTGCGCGGTCGCAGCTTTGTTTTTTGGACGGATGCCGGGGTCTTCTCCAAAAAGGGGGTCGATTACGGATCGAAGCTGCTTGTGCAGACCATGGTGTTGTCGAAGCAAGCCAAAGTGCTGGATGTGGGCTGCGGGTACGGCCCGATCGGACTGGCGGCCGCAGTACAAGCGGAGCAGGGAATTGTTACGATGGTGGACATAAACGAGCGTGCCATTGAACTCGCGAAGCGAAACGCCGAACGCAACCGGATCGTAAACGTACGGATCTTGCAAAGCGATTTGCTGGCAGAGGTGATGGACCAGACTTTTGATACGGTGCTGACCAATCCGCCTATACGCGCCGGCAAAGAGGCGGTACACCGCGTATTTGAGCAGGCTCACCATGTATTGGCTCCCGGCGGGGCGCTATGGGTAGTCATCCAGAAAAAGCAGGGGGCGCCTTCGGCGTATGCCAAGCTCGAGTCTCTCTACTCCCAAGTGGAAGAAGTCGAGCGCGACAAGGGCTATTGGATTATCAAGGCCGTGAAGTAACTCCCTAGAGAGGCTCTTCTTTGAAGTAAGGAAAAAAGATTCTGTCATTAAGGATTGCTGTTCTGTTGCTTGAAGATTTTGATAGCTTCTGTGAATCGGCCTGTACCAGGTATAGGTATATATCAGTCGGCGGCGAGTTTTTGTCCCATTCTTTTCAATGTGATATGTAGTTTAGAAGGAATGGGACAATGCGTGTCTGAGCTTAAGCTGACCGAACTATTCCGCAGCAGGAAATATGTTGACTTGACTTTTGTTTTGTGATATTATTATAAAATGTCAGCATTAAGATAGGGTGAAATCTCTTTAGTCGACTAAAATGTCAAGATTTTTTTATGCCAGTATGAATAAAATTTTTCCATTTGACGTATAATGTTAAAATTTTAGGTAAACCATACAAGGTATAAGGGAATTTATGGAAAGTCGAAGGGCGGACATTCATATTACTATTTGTATTTAGTCATTTAGAAGCTTCCTGAAGAAGTGACACTTCGCGCAGTTATTTACTCGAGAAGGCTTCCCAAAGAGGCTTTTATTTTGTTCTATTGAGTAGACATGAGGGGTGAATCTAAGTTGGCGGGACATCTTGTTCAATTAGGTAGACGTAAACGCAGGTCATACGCTCGGATTCATGAGGTTTTGGAGGTTCCGAACCTGATTGAAATCCAACAAAAATCATATCAATGGTTTTTGGATGAGGGATTGCGTGAAATGTTTCAAGATATTTCCCCGATCCAAGACTTTACGGGGAATTTGGTGTTGGAATTTATCGACTACAGCTTGGGGGAGCCTAAGTATTCGGTCGACGAATCCAAGGAACGCGACGTCACCTTTGCTGCACCGCTTCGTGTGAAAGTACGCTTGATCAATAAAGAAACCGGCGAGGTTAAAGAGCAGGAAGTGTTTATGGGCGACTTCCCTTTGATGACCGAGACGGGTACCTTTATTATCAACGGCGCTGAACGGGTTATCGTCAGCCAGCTGGTTCGTTCCCCTAGCGTTTATTTTAGCACGAAAGTCGATAAGAACGGAAAGAAAACATATACCGCAACCGTGATCCCGAACCGCGGAGCCTGGCTGGAGCTGGAGACGGACGCCAAGGACATTATCTACGTGCGGATCGACCGTACGCGGAAAATTCCGGTCACGGTGCTGCTTCGCGCTCTTGGTTTCGGCACCGATGCGGAAATCATAGATTTGCTCGGCGACAACGAGTATATCCGCAACACGCTGGACAAGGACAATACCGATTCGACGGACAAGGCCTTGATCGAGATCTATGAGCGTCTTCGTCCGGGCGAGCCGCCTACGTTGGATAACGCGAGAAGCTTGCTTGTTGCACGCTTTTTCGATCCGAAGCGGTACGATCTGGCTAACGTCGGCCGGTACAAAATCAACAAGAAGCTGCACATCAAAAACCGTTTGTTCAATCAGCGGCTGGCAGAGACGCTTGTCGATACGAATACCGGAGAGATCGTTGCCGAGGCCGGCCAATTGCTCGACCGCCGTCTGCTTGACACGATCATTCCTTATCTGGAAGATAGCGTCGGCTTCACAGAGTACAACGTAACGAACGGTGTGACCGAGTCGGATAAAATTCCGCTGCAATGCGTCAGCGTATATTCTCCGCTTGAGGATGGGAAGGTCGTTAAGGTTATTGCCAACGGCAAGATCGATAAAACGGTCAAAAACATTACCCCGGCCGATATTATCTCATCCATCAACTATTTCATTAACCTGCTGCACGGTATCGGCAGTACGGACGACATCGACCACTTGGGGAACCGTCGTCTGCGCTCCGTCGGCGAGCTTCTGCAGAACCAATTCCGGATCGGTTTGTCCCGGATGGAGCGCGTTGTGCGCGAGCGGATGTCGATTCAAGACGTGAACACCATCACGCCGCAGCAGCTTATCAATATTCGTCCGGTCATTGCGTCCATCAAAGAGTTTTTCGGAAGCTCCCAGCTTTCGCAGTTCATGGACCAAACGAACCCGCTTGCCGAGCTTACGCATAAACGTCGTTTGTCCGCATTGGGACCCGGCGGTTTGACGCGGGAGCGCGCAGGTTTCGAAGTCCGGGACGTTCACCACTCTCACTATGGACGGATGTGTCCGATCGAGACGCCGGAGGGACCGAACATCGGGTTGATCAACTCCCTTTCGACCTTTGCGCGTGTCAATGAGTTCGGCTTTATCGAAGCTCCGTATCGGCGCGTCGACCCGAATACGGGTATGGTGACAGAAGAAATTGCCTATTTGACAGCCGATGAAGAGGACAACTATGTTGTCGCCCAGGCGAACGCCGAACTGACCGAGGATGGCAAGTTTGCCAACGACTCCGTCATCGTGCGTTACAAAGACGATATTTTGACCTTGCCTAAAGACCGCGTCGATTACATGGACGTTTCTCCGAAACAGGTCGTGTCCGTGGCGACGGCATTGATTCCGTTCCTTGAAAATGACGACTCCAACCGCGCCTTGATGGGTTCGAACATGCAGCGTCAGGCGGTACCGCTTCTTATTCCGAAGTCGCCGCTTGTCGGTACGGGGATGGAGCACAAATCGGCCAAAGATTCCGGCGTATGTATCGTTTCCAAAGTGAACGGCGTCGTCGAACGGGTTTCGGCTAACGAGATTTGGGTGCGCCGTCAAGAGATGGTGGACGGCCGCTTGGTTAACGGAGACATTATCAAGCATAAGCTGCATAAGTTTTTGCGCTCCAACCAAGGAACTTGCATCAACCAGCGTCCGATTTGCCATAAGGGCGAAAAGGTGCGCGTCGGCGACATTTTGGCCGACGGTCCTTCGACCGAACAGGGTGAGCTGGCGCTTGGCCGCAACGTCGTCGTTGCTTTCATGACTTGGGAAGGCTACAACTACGAGGATGCGATTCTGCTTAGTGAAAAATTAGTGAAGGAAGATGTTTATACTTCCATTCACATTGAAGAATACGAATCCGAAGCGCGCGACACGAAGCTCGGACCGGAAGAAATCACCCGCGATATTCCGAACGTGGGCGAAGACGCGCTGAAGAACTTGGACGAACGCGGTATTATCCGCGTCGGTGCAGAGATCGCCGCCGGCGATATTCTGGTCGGAAAAGTTACGCCTAAAGGGGTAACCGAGCTTACGGCGGAAGAGCGCCTTCTGCATGCGATCTTCGGTGAAAAAGCCCGTGAAGTCCGCGACACATCGCTTCGCGTGCCTCACGGTACGGACGGAATCGTCGTCGACGTGAAGGTGTTCACCCGCGAGAACGGCGACGAGCTTCCTCCAGGCGTCAATCAGTTAGTACGCGCGTATATCGCCCAAAAGCGGAAAATTTCCGAAGGCGACAAAATGGCGGGACGCCACGGTAACAAAGGGGTTATCGCACGCATTTTGCCGGAAGAGGACATGCCGTTCCTGCCGGACGGGACGCCGGTTGAAGTCGTATTGAACCCGCTGGGGGTTCCTTCCCGGATGAACATCGGACAGGTGCTGGAAGTTCACTTGGGGATGGCCGCGAAATATCTCGGTATTCACACGGCTACGCCGGTATTCGACGGCGCCCGCGAGTACGACGTTTTCGATACGATGGAAGAAGCCGGAATGCAGCGCAACGGTAAAACGATGCTGTATGACGGCCGGACGGGAGAACCGTTTGAACGCGAAGTTACCGTTGGCGTCATGTACATGATCAAACTGGCGCACATGGTTGACGATAAAATCCATGCCCGTTCCACGGGACCATACTCACTCGTTACGCAGCAGCCGCTCGGCGGTAAAGCGCAATTCGGCGGCCAGCGCTTCGGGGAGATGGAGGTTTGGGCGCTTGAGGCGTACGGTGCAGCTTATACGCTGCAGGAAATCTTGACGGTCAAGTCCGACGATGTCGTCGGCCGCGTGAAGACGTACGAATCAATCGTCAAGGGCGAGAACGTTCCGGAGCCGGGCGTTCCGGAATCCTTCAAAGTATTGATCAAAGAGCTTCAAAGCTTGGGTATGGATGTGAAAATCTTGTCCGAGAACGAAGAAGAGATCGAAATGAAGGAAATGGATGACGAGGATGAGGTGACCAGCGACAAGCTGAACCTGAATCTCGAAGGCGCGGAGCTTGGTGTAGAGTAAGGCTGTGATGGAATGCTTTGCAGACGTAAGTCATGGGCATATGCCCGCACACAGATTTTGCTGCATAAAACATGGAGGAGGGTTGCTCCTTGATCGACGTCAATAATTTTGAGTACATGAAAATCGGATTGGCTTCCCCCGACAAGATACGTTCATGGTCCAGAGGCGAAGTGAAGAAGCCGGAAACGATCAACTACCGGACGTTAAAGCCGGAAAAGGAAGGCTTGTTCTGCGAGAAAATCTTTGGGCCGACCAAAGACTGGGAATGTCATTGCGGTAAATATAAACGCGTCCGTTACAAAGGCGTCGTCTGTGACCGATGCGGCGTAGAGGTTACTCGCCAAAAAGTGCGCCGCGAGCGCATGGGCCATATTGAACTGGCTGCGCCGGTTTCGCATATTTGGTACTTCAAAGGCATTCCGAGCCGCATGGGCCTTGCGCTTGACATGTCTCCCCGTTCGCTCGAGGAGATCATCTATTTCGCATCCTATGTCGTAACGGATCCCGGAGATACGCCGCTGGAGAAAAAGCAGCTGCTCTCCGAGAAAGAATACCGCAGCTATCGCGAAAAGTACGGCTATGCGTTCCAAGCCGGCATGGGTGCCGAAGCGGTGAAAAAGCTTCTGCAGGACATCGATATTGAGAAAGAAGTCGACACGCTGAAGGAAGAGTTGAAAACCGCACAGGGTCAACGCCGCAACCGCGCAATCAAACGGCTGGAAGTCATGGAAGCTTTCCGTAACTCGAAAAATATGCCGGAGTGGATGGTGCTGGACGTATTGCCGGTCATCCCTCCGGAGCTCCGTCCGATGGTGCAGTTGGATGGCGGACGTTTTGCGACCTCCGACTTGAACGACCTGTACCGCCGGGTGATTAACCGGAATAACCGTCTGAAAAGACTGCTCGACTTGGGCGCTCCCGACATTATTGTGCAGAACGAGAAACGGATGCTGCAGGAAGCCGTTGACGCCTTGATCGACAACGGCCGACGCGGCCGTCCGGTAACGGGTCCGGGCAATCGTCCGCTTAAATCGCTCAGCCATATGCTCAAAGGGAAACAAGGCCGTTTCCGTCAAAACCTGCTCGGTAAACGGGTTGACTATTCCGGTCGTTCCGTTATCGTCGTTGGGCCGAGCCTGAAGATGTACCAATGCGGGCTCCCGAAAGAAATGGCGTTAGAGCTGTTTAAGCCTTTCGTTATGAAGGAGCTTGTCAACAAAGGTCTCGCGCACAACATCAAGAGCGCGAAGCGCAAAGTAGAACGCGTCAGCCCGGAAGTATGGGACGTGCTCGAAGAAGTTATTAAAGAGCATCCGGTGCTGCTTAACCGCGCCCCCACGCTTCACCGTCTCGGGATTCAGGCGTTCGAGCCAATCCTGGTCGAAGGGCGCGCGATCAAGCTGCATCCGCTCGTATGTACGGCCTATAACGCTGACTTCGACGGAGACCAGATGGCCGTTCACGTGCCGCTGTCCGCAGAAGCGCAAGCGGAAGCTCGCGTCTTGATGCTGGCTTCGGGGAACATTTTGAACCCGAAAGACGGCAAGCCTGTCGTTACGCCTTCGCAGGATATGGTTCTCGGCAGCTTCTACTTAACGACCGAGAATAAGGAAGCAAAAGGCTCGATGACGATTCTTCGTACCGTTTCTGAAGCTGTGTCCCTGTATCATCGCGGAGACGCTTCGCTTCATGCCCGCGTAGCGATTCCGGCCAAAGCGCTCGGGAAAACGAGCTTTACGCCGGAGCAGCAGGAAGCGATGCTTATTACAACGGTCGGAAAAATCATCTTTAACGAGATTTATCCTCAGGACTTCCCGTACATCAACGAAGCGACCAAAGCGAACTTGTTGAACGGACCGTCGGATACCTATTTTGTATTCGAAAAAGGCGGAGACATCCGCAAAAAGATGGAAGAGCTGCCGGAGACGAAGGCCGTAGGTAAAGACTACCTCGGTACCATCATCGCTGAATGCTTCCGCCGTTACCATACGACGCAAACGTCGGTGACGCTGGATAACATTAAGCAGCTTGGCTTTACCTACTCCACGCGGGCAGGAATCACGATCGCGGTGGCGGACGTTACCGTTCCGCAGGAGAAGGATCAAATTCTTCTAGAGTCCGACGAGAAAGTCAAGGTCGTGACGAACCAATACCGTCGCGGTCTGATTACGGACGACGAGCGGTATGAACGCGTCATTGCGATCTGGAGTAAAGCGAAGGATGAAATTACCGACATTTTGATGAAGTCGCTTGATAAATATAACTCCATTAACATGATGGTAGAGTCCAAGGCGCGCGGTAACAAATCGCAGATCACCCAGCTAGGCGGGATGCGCGGTCTGATGGCGACGCCGACAGGCCGAATCTACGAATTGCCAATCAAATCGAACTTCCGCGAAGGCTTGACGGTCTTGGAGTACTTCATCTCCACGCACGGCGCGCGGAAAGGTTTGGCCGATACGGCGCTTCGTACCGCTGACTCCGGTTACCTGACCCGCCGTCTTGTCGACGTAGCGCAGGACGTCATCGTGCGCGACGAGGATTGCGGTACGGACAAAGGCTTCCTGGTTAGCCGTATTCAAGACGGCAAAGAGGTTATCGAGGATCTGTACGACCGGATTGAAGGCCGCTACTCCTTCGAAACGATCCGCGATCCGAAGAACGGTGAAGTCATTGTTTCCCGCAACGATTTGATTGATGCAGGAAAAGCCGACCGGATTATTGATGCCGGAATCGAAAAAATACAGATTCGTTCCGTACTCAGCTGCCGCTCCAGACACGGGGTGTGCAAGAAGTGTTACGGACGTAACCTGGCAACAGGCCAGCACGTTGAGATCGGCGAAGCCGTAGGCATTATCGCGGCGCAATCCATCGGGGAACCGGGAACGCAGCTGACGATGCGTACGTTCCATACCGGGGGCGTTGCGGGCGACGATATTACCCAAGGTTTGCCGCGGATTCAGGAGCTTTTCGAAGCGCGGAATCCGAAAGGGCAAGCGACGATTTCGGAGATCGACGGCGTGGTGAAAGAAATTCGCGAAGCCAAAGACCGTCGGGAGATCGAGGTTCAAGGCGAAGCGGAATCCAAGGTGTACTCCATCTCTTACGGTTCCCGTATCCGTGTCTCCGTCAACCAGAACGTAGAGGCTGGCGACGAGCTGACTGAGGGTTCGATTGATCCGAAAGAAATGCTGCGCATTAAAGGGATCCGCGGCGTGCAGAACTATATATTGCAAGAGGTTCAGCGCGTATACCGGAACCAAGGGGTAGAAATCAACGACAAGCACGTTGAGGTTATGATCCGTCAGATGCTGCGTAAAATCCGTATCGTCGATGCGGGCAATACGACGCTGCTTCCGGGCTCGTTCGTGGATATCCACGAATACGAGGAAGCGAACAAAGTGGCTCTCTTTGCGGGCGAAGAGCCTGCAGTAGCGAAGCCGGTGCTCCTCGGGATCACCAAAGCGTCGTTGGAGACCGATTCCTTCTTGTCTGCGGCATCGTTCCAGGAAACCACCCGGGTTCTTACCGATGCAGCAATCAAAGGCAAAGTCGACCAACTGCTCGGTTTGAAAGAGAATGTCATCATCGGGAAGCTAATTCCGGCCGGTACGGGGATGTCGAGATACCGTAACATCCGTATCACCGACCCGAACGCCGTTCCGCTGGATGAAGAACTGACCGAGGCGGAAGCTGTAACGGTAGAATAAAGGTTCTCATAGACTTGCCTTTAAAATTTGGATTGAAAAATCTTGTTTAAAGGCAAGTCTTTATTCTTGACAGGGTATAATTGAAATGCTAATATATCAAAGTGTGCCATTTTAGAGGCTCGTCACCTGGCCCTTGGAGGGGTTGTCACATGTCTTATGATAGAGTGAAGCAGGCAGCGAAACTGACTATCGGCACAAAGCAAGCAATGAAAACAGTGGAGCAAAGCCAAGCCACGGAAGTGTTCATTGCAAAAGATGCAGATCCGCGAATTACGATAAAAATAGTTAACCTCTGTAAGAAATTCGGGGTTAAAGTGACATACGTGGACTCCATGAAAATGTTAGGTAAAGCGTGTGGAATCGATGTAGGCGCAGCTGTGGCTGCGGTGGTGAATGAATAGACGTTTTTGTCTGAGAAACAGTGATGGATCGAGGGCAAAAACTTTTCCTTTGTTCATTTACGACTCGCCTGGATCTGTGGGCTTGAAAATTGCAACACCAATTATGAAGAAGGAGGTGGCCAATATGCCAACAATTAACCAGCTCGTTCGTAAAGGACGTCAAGCTAAAGTTGTAAAATCCAAATCCCCTGCTCTTCAAAGAGGCTTCAACGCCCTGAAAAGAGAAGCGACGGATCTAAGTTCCCCTCAAAAACGCGGTGTGTGCACTCGTGTAGGTACGATGACACCGAAGAAACCGAACTCCGCACTTCGTAAATATGCGCGTGTTCGTTTGACCAACCGTGTCGAGGTTACGGCTTACATCCCGGGTATCGGACACAACCTGCAAGAGCACAGCGTGGTTCTGATCCGCGGAGGCCGGGTAAAAGACCTTCCGGGGGTACGTTACCATATCGTTCGCGGTGCGCTTGATACTGCAGGCGTGAACAACCGTAAACAAGCTCGTTCCAAGTACGGCGCGAAACGCCCGAAAGTGAAGAAATAATGAGTAGGAATCTAATGAACTTTTTGAGAAAGGGGGATAACTATGCCTCGTAAAGGTCCAGTTACTCGCAGAGACGTATTGCCAGATCCGGTGTATAACAGCAAGCTTGTTACCCGTTTGATCAACCGCATCATGATTGATGGTAAAAGAGGAGTAGCTCAACAGCTGCTTTACAATGCTTTCAATCTGATCCAAGAGCGTACAGGCAAAGAGCCGATGGAAGTTTTCGAACAAGCCATCAAAAACATCATGCCTGTTCTCGAAGTCAAAGCCCGCCGTGTGGGGGGAGCTAACTACCAAGTACCGATTGAGGTTAGACCTGAACGCCGCACAACGCTCGGACTTCGCTGGCTCGTCAACTACTCCCGCCTGCGCGGTGAGAAGACGATGGAAGAAAGACTGGCGCAAGAGATCATCGATGCAAGCAACAACACGGGTGCTTCCGTTAAAAAACGTGAAGACACGCACAAAATGGCTGAAGCCAACAGAGCGTTCGCGCACTATCGTTGGTAAAATTTTATTCCTATCAATAGGAAGGAGACAACCTGATGGCAAGAGAGTTCTCCTTAAAAGATACGCGTAACATCGGGATCATGGCGCATATCGATGCCGGTAAGACGACCACGACCGAGCGTATTCTGTTCTACACAGGCCGTTTGCACAAAATCGGTGAAGTTCACGAAGGTGGCGCAACGATGGACTGGATGGAGCAGGAACAGGAGCGCGGAATCACGATTACTTCCGCTGCTACGACCGCTCAATGGAAAGGTCACCGCATCAATATTATCGACACCCCGGGTCACGTTGACTTCACCGTTGAAGTTGAGCGTTCCCTGCGCGTATTGGATGGAGCAGTAGGCGTATTCAGTGCCAAGGAAGGCGTTGAGCCGCAGTCGGAAACCGTTTGGCGTCAAGCGGACCGTTACGGCGTTCCTCGGATTGCTTACGTTAACAAGATGGATATCATCGGCGCAGACTTCCTGGGCGCCGTACAGCAAATGCGCGACAAATTAGGCGCAAATGCCGTTGCCATTCAACTGCCGATCGGTGCCGAAAGTGATTTCAGAGGCATTATCGATCTGGTTGAACAAGTCGCCTATATCTATAAAGACGACCTTGGCAAAGACGTTGAGCAAAGCGAAATCCCGGAAGACTACAAGGGAAAAGTCGAAGAGCTCCGTACAGAGCTTATCGAGAAAGTTGCCGAGCTGGACGAAGAACTCACAATGAAATACCTCGAAGGCGAAGAGATCACCGTTGATGAAATCAAGGCGGCCCTTCGTAAAGGGGTATGCGAAGTGAAAATCTTCCCGGTTATCTGCGGATCTTCCTACAGAAACAAAGGCGTACAGCCTATGTTGGATGCCGTTGTTGCTTACCTTCCATCCCCGATCGACGTACCGGATATCAAAGGTACGTTGGAAGACGGAACGGAAGTTGTGCGCAAATCCGCTGACGAAGAGCCTTTCTCGGCGCTGGCGTTCAAAATCATGACAGACCCGTTTGTCGGTAAGTTGACATTCTTCCGCGTATACTCCGGTGTCCTTAACTCCGGTTCCTACGTGGTCAATGCAACGAAAGGCAAGCGTGAACGGATCGGCCGTATTCTCCAAATGCATGCGAACAGCCGTCAAGAGATCAGCGTCGTATACGCTGGCGATATTGCTGCTGCCGTAGGATTGAAGGATACAACGACCGGCGACACCCTTTGCGACGAGAAAAACCCGGTTATCCTGGAGTCGATGAACTTCCCAGAGCCGGTTATCCAACTCGCGGTTGAGCCGAAAACAAAAGCCGACCAAGACAAAATGGGTATTGCTTTGGCAAAACTGTCCGAAGAAGACCCGACCTTCCGCGCTCACACGGACGAAGAAACAGGCCAAACGATTATCGCAGGTATGGGTGAGCTTCACCTTGAGATTCTCGTTGATCGTATGCTTCGCGAGTTCAAGGTAGAAACCAACGTGGGTAAACCGCAGGTTGCTTACCGCGAAACATTCCGTCAAGCGGCCAGAGTCGAAGGTAAATTCGTTCGCCAATCCGGTGGCCGTGGTCAATACGGACACTGTTGGGTGGAGTTCGAACCGCTTGAGCCGGGAACAGGCTTCCAATTCGAAAGCAAGATCGTTGGCGGTGCGATTCCGAGAGAATACGTTGCTCCGATCCAAGCTGGTATCGAAGAGTCGATGAAAAACGGCGTGTACGCAGGCTTCCCGCTTGTAGACATCAAAGCTACCGTTGTCGACGGATCTTACCATGATGTTGACTCCTCCGAGATGGCGTTTAAAATCGCAGGTTCCATGGCCCTCAAAGCCGCTGCGGAAAAATGCCGCCCGGTTCTGCTTGAGCCAATCATGAAAGTGGAAGTTACCGTACCGGAAGAGTACATGGGCGACGTTATGGGCGACCTGAACTCCCGCCGCGGACGGATCGAGGGTATGGATACTCGTCACGGAGCTCAAATCATTCGTGCGAAAGTGCCTCTCTCCGAAATGTTCGGTTATTCCACGACACTGCGTTCCCGTACGCAAGGTCGCGGCGTATACTCGATGGAAATTTCCCATTATGAAGAAGTGCCTAAGTCCATTGCAGACGAAATCGTCTCCAAGCACAAAGGCGCCTAATATATTTAGTTATTTAAGGAGGCAATCTACTCATGGCAAAAGCGAAATTTGAGCGTAATAAACCGCACGTTAACATTGGTACCATCGGTCACGTTGACCATGGTAAAACAACTTTGACTGCTGCAATCACGACTGTATTGTCCAAAAAATACGGCGGTGCTGCTGTAGCATTCGACCAAATCGACAAAGCTCCGGAAGAGCGCGAGCGCGGTATCACGATCTCCACTGCGCACGTTGAATACGAAACTCCTAACCGTCACTACGCACACGTTGACTGCCCAGGCCACGCCGACTACGTTAAAAACATGATCACTGGTGCAGCTCAAATGGACGGCGCGATTCTGGTTGTATCCGCAGCTGACGGCCCTATGCCGCAAACTCGCGAGCACATCCTGCTGTCCCGCCAAGTAGGCGTACCTTACATCGTCGTATTCCTCAACAAATGCGACATGGTTGAAGACGAAGAGCTTCTTGAACTGGTTGAAATGGAAGTTCGCGACCTGCTCAACGAGTATGAGTTCCCGGGCGACGACACTCCGATCGTTCGCGGCGCAGCTCGTGAAGCACTGCAAAACCCAGACGGTCCTTGGGCTGACAAAATCGTTGAGCTGTTCGAGCACATCGATTCCTACATCCCGACACCTGAGCGCGATACTGACAAGCCTTTCTTGATGCCGGTAGAGGACGTGTTCACGATCACTGGTCGTGGTACCGTTGCTACAGGACGCGTAGAGCGCGGTGTAGTTAAAGTCGGCGACGAGATCGAAATCATCGGTCTGGTTGAAGAAACTCGCAAATCCGTTGTTACGGGCGTAGAAATGTTCCGTAAGCTTCTGGATTCCGCTCAAGCGGGCGACAACATCGGCGCACTGCTTCGCGGTGTAGACCGTAAAGACATCGAGCGTGGACAAGTTTTGGCTAAACCGGGTTCGGTTAAACCGCACCTGAACTTCTCCGCTCAAATCTACGTTTTGACTAAAGAAGAGGGTGGACGTCATAAGCCGTTCTTCACTGGCTACCGTCCGCAATTCTACTTCCGTACAACGGACGTTACGGGTATCATCAACCTGCCGGAAGGCACAGAGATGGTTATGCCTGGCGACAACATCACGGTAACGGTTGAGCTGATCGCTCCAATCGCTATCGAAGAAGGTACTCGCTTCGCTATCCGCGAAGGCGGCCGTACCGTTGGTGCCGGTGCCGTTGCTTCCATCACGAAGTAATCCTAGTCTCCGGACTTCGCCCTTCATCTCTATGAGATGGAGGGCTTTTAATTTTTTTAGGCGAATGTCGAATTTTTTCTTGCTTTTTGCTTTTGTATTTAATATAATAGTGAACGTTGGTCTGTGACGTTGCGATGATGTGAGAGGTTGCTGACACACCCGGCCCCTTTGCCATAGGGACGGCGTCAGGAGATTTTCACGGAGTATGTCCGATACTAAATTGGGCGATAAAAGGAGGGAATACTATGGCAAAGCAAAAGATTCGTATTCGTTTGAAGGCTTATGATCACAGAGTGCTGGATCAATCCGCAGAGAAGATCGTGGAAACAGCCAAACGTTCCGGTGCAGGAGTGTCTGGTCCGATTCCGCTTCCGACCGAGAAGCAAATCATCACGATTCTGCGCGCGGTTCACAAGTACAAAGATTCGCGTGAGCAATTCGAAATGCGCACACATAAGCGTTTGATCGATATCGTCAATCCGACGCCGCAAACCGTTGATGCGCTGATGCGTCTGGACCTGCCGTCCGGTGTGGATATCGAAATCAAACTGTAATATACGTTTGTGGATAAATAAGCGACAAGCAAGAGAGGAAAAGAGGTGTCAACGATGACAAAAGGTATCTTAGGTAAAAAGCTTGGGATGACTCAAGTATTTACGCCGGAAGGATTGGTTGTGCCGGTAACTGTAATTCAAGCGGGTCCTTGCACTGTGCTGCAAAAGAAGGATTCGGAGAACGATGGTTACGAAGCCATCCAAATCGGTTTTGCTGATAAGAAAGAAAAAAACGCGAACAAACCTGAGTTGGGCCATGCGAAAAAAGCGGGCGCAACGCCTAAGCGCTACGTTAAGGAGTTTCGCGGCGTTCAGATTTCTGAGTATGAAGTTGGCCAAGAAATCAAAGCCGACGTATTCTCCGAAGGTGAATTCGTTGATGTAACTGGAACGTCCAAAGGTAAAGGATTCCAAGGCGTTATCAAAAGACATAACCAATCCACTGGTCCGATGACTCACGGTTCCCGTTACCACCGCGGTCCGGGTTCGATGGGTTCCATCCAGGCTAACCGTGTTCCAAAAGGTAAGAAATTGCCGGGCCACATGGGTACGGAAACCGTTACGATTCAAAAGCTCGAAGTTGTGAAAGTAGACGTTGAGCGCAACGTTCTTCTGATCAAAGGTTCCATTCCGGGCCCTAAAAACAGCTTCGTTACGATAAAGTCTTCGGTGAAGAAGTAAGAAAGCGGGAAAGGAGGATAACAAATGCCAAAAGTAGCAGTGTTTAACGTTAGTGGTGCCCAAGTAGGCGAAGTGGAACTCGCGGATAGCGTATTCGGAATCGAACCGCACGTTCATGTATTGAATGAAGCGGTATTGATGCAGCGTGCGTCCCTTCGTGCCGGTACGCATAAAACGAAAGGTCGTTCCGAGGTTCGCGGCGGTGGCCGTAAACCGTGGAAACAAAAAGGCACAGGCCGTGCTCGTCAAGGCAGCATCCGCTCTCCGCAATGGAAAGGCGGCGGTACCGTTTTTGGTCCGACACCTCGCAGCTATGCCTACAAATTGCCTAAAAAAGTTCGTCGTCTGGCGATCAAATCCGCGTTGTCTTCCAAGGTGAAGGCGAGCGAAATTATCGTGCTTGACCAATTGCAATTGGCTCAACCGAAAACGAAAGAATTTGCAGCGATTTTGAATAACCTCAAAGTAGATCGTAAAGCTTTGGTTGTGACAGCTTCGTATGACGAGAACGTAGCATTGTCCGCACGTAACATTCCTGGCGTGAAGTTTGTTGCTGCCGAAGGAATCAATGTGCTTGATGTTATGGTTTACGACAAGCTGATCATTACGAAGGATGCGGTGCAAAAGGTAGAGGAGGTGTTTGCGTAATGAAGAACCCTCGCGATATTATCAAGCGCCCGGTCATTACCGAACGTTCCAGCGAAATGATGGCAGAAAAGAAATATGTGTTCGAAGTGGACATCCGTTCGAATAAAACGGAAGTCAAACAAGCGATCGAGCAAATCTTCAAAGTAAAAGTAACGAACGTAAATACGCTCAGAATGCCTGCGAAGCCGAAGCGTTATGGCCGTTATTCCGGATACACGTCCGAGTGGAAAAAAGCGATCGTCACTTTAAGCGCAGACAGCAAAGAGCTGGAGTTCTTTGAAAACTCGCAAGTTTAATTTTTTGAAGTAAGGAGGGAATCCACGTGCCAATTAAAAAATATAAACCAACCTCTCCTGCAAGACGTGCGATGTCGGTTTCTACTTTTGAAGAAATCACAACGTCCACACCGGAGAAATCGCTTTTGGCTCCTTTGAGCAAAAAAGCGGGTCGGAACAACCAAGGTAAAATTACGGTTCGTCACCATGGCGGCGGACATAAACGTAAATACCGCATCATCGATTTCAAACGGAACAAAGATGGAATACCTGGCCGCGTTGCTACAATCGAATACGACCCGAACCGTTCCGCTAACATCGCATTGATCCACTACGTGGATGGCGAGAAACGCTACATCATCGCTCCGAAAGGCTTGAAAGTGGGCGATCAAATCGTATCCGGTCCGGATGCCGACATCAAAATCGGTAACGCGCTTCCTTTGGAAAACATTCCGGTAGGTACGGTTATCCACAACATCGAGCTGAAGCCTGGTAAAGGCGGACAATTGGTTCGCGCAGCCGGTACGGAAGCTCAATTGCTCGGTAAAGAAGAGAAATATGTAACGGTTCGCTTGTCTTCCGGTGAAATGAGAAAAATCCTCAAGGTTTGCCGCGCGACAATCGGTTCCGTAGGTAACGAAGATTACGAACTTGTGAAAATCGGTAAAGCCGGCCGTTCCCGTTGGCTCGGTCAAAGACCGGAAGTTCGCGGTTCCGTTATGAACCCGAACGATCACCCGCACGGTGGTGGTGAAGGTCGCTCCCCGATCGGACGCAAATCCCCGATGTCTCCTTGGGGCAAGCCGACGCTCGGATACAAAACACGGAAGAAAAACAAAGCTTCCAATCAATATATTGTACGTCGCCGCACGAAGTAATTACTTTTTCGGTTCGGTTAAAGAAGGGAGGAACGAAGCATGGGTCGCAGTTTGAAAAAAGGGCCTTTCGTAGATGGCTACCTTTTGAAGAAAGTCGAAGGCATGAACGTTGAGGGCGCGAAGAAGCAAGTGATCAAAACTTGGTCTCGCCGCTCTACGATTTTCCCGCAATTCATCGGTCACACGTTTGGTGTGTATGACGGCAGAAAGCATGTTCCGGTATACGTAACGGAAGACATGGTCGGACATAAACTCGGTGAGTTTGCACCAACCCGTACTTACAAAGGGCACGACGACGACAAGAAGACGGGTAGACGCTAGGCTCGGAACCTACAGATCAGTTTGTGAATGAGAGGAGGTACATCCATGCAACAAGCTAAAGCTATTGCAAGATACGTTCGAATTGCTCCGCGCAAAGCGCAACTCGTTGTTGACTTGATCCGCGGCAAGCAAGTGGGCGAAGCGATCGCAATTCTGCGTCACACGCCGAAAGCGGCTTCCCCGATCGTTGAGAAATTGCTCAACTCGGCTATTGCCAATGCGGAGCATAACTACTCCATGGATCCTAATAGTCTGGTGGTTTCGCAAGTATTTGTGGACCAAGGCCCGACTTTGAAAAGATTCCGTCCTCGTGCGATGGGTCGTGCGAGCCGCATCAATAAACGTACCAGCCACATTACATTAGTGGTATCTGAGAAATAAGGAGGGACAACGTGTGGGTCAAAAAGTAAACCCGGTAGGACTTCGTATCGGCATTATCCGTGATTGGGAATCCAAATGGTACGCTGGCAAAGAGTTCGGCGATTTGCTGATGGAAGACGTAAAAATCCGTGAATATTTGAAGCAAAAGTTGAAAGAATCTGCCGTTTCCCGCATTGAAATCGAGCGTGCCGCTAATCGCGTGAACGTGACGATTCATACGGCGAAGCCAGGCATGGTTATCGGTAAAGGCGGTTCTGAGGTTGAAGTCATCCGCGGTTATCTGACTAAGCTGACGAACGGCAAAAAAGTACACATCAACATCTCTGAAGTAAAACATCCGGAGCTGGATGCGATCTTGGTTGCAGAAAGCATTGCACAACAATTGGAGCGTCGCGTATCGTTCCGTCGTGCACTGAAACAAGCGATTCAAAGAACGATGAGAGCCGGTGCAAAAGGGATCAAGACATCGGTCAGCGGTCGTCTGGGCGGAGCGGAAATCGCCAGAACGGAAGGTTACAGCGAGGGTACGGTTCCTCTTCATACATTGCGTGCGGACATCGACTACGGTACGGCAGAAGCTCACACCACTTACGGTCGGATCGGCGTAAAAGTATGGATCTATCGTGGCGAAGTTCTTCCAACGGCTAAGAAAAAGGCTGCTACGGAAGGAGGCAACTAATCATGTTAGTTCCTAAACGTGTGAAACACCGCAAAGAGCACCGCGGAAATATGCGCGGTCGCGCCAAAGGCGGTACGGAAGTTCATTTTGGTGAATACGGCTTGCAAGCGATGGAGCCGGCTTGGGTAACCAACCGTCAAATCGAAGCTGCCCGTATTGCGATGACTCGTTACATCAAGCGGGGCGGTAAAGTTTGGATCAAAATTTTCCCTTCCAAACCGATCACCCAAAAGCCGCTTGAAGTTCGGATGGGTAGCGGTAAAGGTAACGTAGAAAAATGGGTTGCTGTCGTTAAGCCGGGCAAAGTTATGTTCGAACTTGCTGGCGTAAGCGAAGAAATCGCCCGTGAAGCTATGCGTCTCGCCTCTCACAAGCTGCCGATCAAAACGAAGTTTGTGAAAAGAGAAGAAGTAGGTGGTGAAGCAAATGAAAGCTAGTGAATTTCGCAACTTAACCACTGCTGAGATCGAACAAAAGATTGCCGGATTTAAAGAGCAGCTCTTTAACCTCCGTTTTCAACTGGCTACAGGTCAACTGGATAATCCCGTACAAATTCAAAAGGTCCGCAAAGAGATTGCCCGGGCAAAGACTGTTTTGCGTGAAAGAGAATTGGGAATCACTAGTTAATGAATGAGAGAGGAGGATCTCAGAATGGCTGAACGCAACGAGCGTAAAACGCAGCTGGGTAAAGTCGTAAGCGACAAAATGGACAAAACCATCGTTGTGGCTGTAGAAACCTACAAAAAACACGACTTGTACCACAAACGCATTAAATATACGAAAAAATTCAAAGCTCATGACGAAAACAACGAAGCGAAAATCGGCGATGTTGTTAAAATCATGGAAACTCGTCCGCTTTCCAAAGACAAGCGTTGGAGACTGGTTGAAGTCGTAGAAAAAGCGGTTATCGTTTAATATAAGCATCGGGCATCAATTCCGGGAGGAGGGAATACACAATGATTCAACCTTTTACTCGTTTGAACGTAGCTGACAACTCTGGTGCGAAGCAACTGATGTGTATCCGCGTGTTGGGTGGTACGGGTCGTCGTACGGCTAACATCGGTGATCTGATCATCTGCTCCGTGAAAGAAGCAACACCAGGTGGCGTTGTCAAAAAAGGCGACGTAGTTAAAGCAGTTGTCGTACGTACGAGACGCGGTGCTCGCCGTAAGGACGGATCCTACATCAGCTTTGACGAGAACGCAGCCGTAGTTGTAAAAGAAGATAAGAGCCCGCGCGGCACACGTATCTTCGGGCCGGTTGCTCGCGAACTTCGCGACAGAGACTTCATGAAAATCGTTTCTCTGGCTCCGGAAGTTATCTAATAAACCAAGCAGCTGCTTACAAAGTCGGCTTTCATAGGAAAGTTTGTAGGAGGTGTACACAATGCCAAAACAACCGAAGAAACTCGAGTCTCATAACAATAAATTGCACGTGAAAAAAGACGATACGGTTTTTGTTATCACCGGTAAAGACAAAGGGAAGAAGGGCCGCGTTATCGCAGCATTCCCTCGTGAAAACCGTGTGCTGGTCGAAGGTGTGAACATGATCAAGAAGCATTCGAAGCCATCCCAACAAAATCCGCAAGGCGGCATTATCACGCAAGAAGCTCCGATCCACGCATCCAACGTGATGCTGGCAGATCCGAAGAGCGGCCAACCTACTCGCGTAGGTTACAAAGTGCTGGACAACGGCAAAAAAGTTCGCGTTGCGAAAAAATCCGGCGAAGTTATCGACTAATCGTATAAGTAAGAAAGGAGGTACACGGATTCATGGCTGCAAGAATGAAAGATCGCTTTTTGAACGAAATTACACCTGCCCTGATGCAGAAATTCAACTACACCACGGTGATGCAGGTTCCGAAAATTGAAAAAGTGGTTATCAACATGGGTGTTGGCGAAGCAGTTGCTAACTCCAAAGTGCTCGATACCGCTGTTAACGATCTGCAGTTGATCTCCGGACAAAAGCCGGTTATCACCAGAGCGAAAAAATCGATCGCAGGCTTCAAGCTGCGTGAAAATATGCCGATCGGTGTGAAAGTTACGCTTCGCGGCGAGCGTATGTATCACTTCTTGGATAAATTGTTCAACGTTGCTCTTCCTCGCGTACGCGACTTCCGCGGCGTATCGACCAAGGCTTTTGACGGCCGTGGTAACTACACGCTCGGTTTGAAAGAACAACTCATCTTCCCTGAGGTTGAGTACGATAAAGTGGATAAAGTACGCGGTATGGATATCGTTATCGTCACAACGGCTAAAACGGACGAAGAGTCCCGCGAATTGTTGGCTCAATTGGGCATGCCGTTTTCCAAATAACATGCTTACGAAGCAAGTTTCCTAATGGAGACTTTGGAGGTGTAAACTGAAGTGGCAAAAACTTCGATGAAGATTAAGCAGCAGCGTCCTCCGAAATTCAAGGTGCAGGCTTACACACGCTGCGAACGCTGCGGTCGCCCGCATTCCGTACTACGGAAATTCAAAATTTGCAGAATTTGCTTCCGCGAATTGGCATACAAAGGCCAGATTCCTGGCGTGAAGAAAGCAAGCTGGTAAACTTTAAGCTCTCGGGAAGGAGGTTCACTACACATGGTTATGTCCGATCCAATTGCAGATATGCTTACACGCATCCGCAACGCTAACGTCGTTCGTCATGAAACTGTCGAAATTCCGGCTTCGAAGGTCAAAAGAGAAATCGCTGAGATCCTCAAGAAGGAAGGCTTCATTCGTGACGCTGAATATATCGAAGACAGCAAGCAAGGCATCATCCGCTTGTTCCTGAAATACGGCCCTAACAATGAGCGCGTAATTACAGGACTCAAAAGAATCAGCAAACCGGGCCTTCGCGTTTACGCGAAAAGCCAAGAAGTGCCTCGCGTACTTGGCGGTTTGGGAATCGCAATTCTGTCCACGTCCAAAGGCGTAATGACGGATAAAGAAGCTCGTCAATCCAAAGCTGGCGGAGAGGTAATCTGCTACGTTTGGTAATCCAGATTTTGAATGAACGGAGGTGCACAACATGTCCCGTATTGGTCGCAAACCGATCACGATCCCAAGCGGAGTAAACGTGACTATTGACAATACACTCATTACGGTTAAAGGTCCGAAAGGCACTTTGAGCCGTGAATTGCATAGAGATATGAAGATCAGCGTTGAGGACAATGTTCTGACCGTAGAACGTCCTTCCGACAATAAATTGCACCGCTCTCTGCATGGTACGACCCGTAGCGTCGTACAAAACATGGTTAGCGGAGTAACTGATGGTTTTGTTAAATCTCTTGATCTCGTCGGCGTAGGTTACCGTGCGAACAAATCCGGCAACAAGCTGGTTCTGAACGTCGGTTACTCCCACCCGGTTGAAATCGAGCCGGAGAACGGTATCGAGTTCGAAGTTCCTTCCAACACTAAGATCATCGTTAAAGGGATCGACAAAGAGTTGGTTGGGGCTACAGCAGCAAAAGTTCGTTCCGTTCGTGAGCCTGAGCCGTACAAAGGCAAAGGTATTAAATACGAAGGCGAGCGTATCCTTCGCAAAGAAGGTAAAGCCGGTAAGAAGAAATAAGGCTGCTTAAGCTGATCGCATAATCCGTACTTCGGATGATCCAACTCGAAAGGAGTGAACCTCGAATGATTACCAAAGGCGATAAAAACAAAGCGCGTTTGAAAAGACATCTTCGCGTTCGTAAGAAAATTCAAGGAACGGCGGAACGTCCTCGTTTGAACATTTTCCGTTCCTCTAAGCATATGTACGCACAACTGATCGACGACGTTAAAGGCGTAACGATCGCAGCAGCTTCTACGCAGGACAAAGAGCTCAAAGAAGGGCTCGGAAACGGCGGAAACGCAGAAGCAGCTTCGAAAGTCGGCGCTCTGATCGCTGAGCGTGCGAAAAAAGCAGGTGTTGCGAAAGTCGTTTTTGACCGCGGCGGTTACCTGTACCATGGACGTGTTAAAGCACTTGCAGACGCTGCTCGTGAAGCAGGTCTTGAATTCTAATCCAAATCATCAATAAGGAGGTAAAGGACTTGCGTATTGATCCCAATACATTAGAACTGACTGAAAAAGTCGTTCATATTAACCGCGTAGCTAAAGTCGTAAAGGGCGGTCGCCGTTTCAGCTTTAGCGCACTCGTGGTTGTGGGCGACGGCAAAGGTTGGGTAGGCGCGGGAATCGGTAAAGCTTCCGAGGTACCTGATGCGATTCGCAAAGGAATCGAAGATGCGAAGAAAAACCTGATTCACGTTCCTATCGTCGGAACGACAATTCCTCACATGGTGATCGGACATTTCGGCGCAGGACGCGTATTGCTTAAGCCTGCTTCGAAAGGTACCGGAGTTATCGCCGGCGGCCCGGTTCGTGCGGTTCTTGAACTGGCAGGCGTAGGCGACATTTTGACGAAGTCCCTCGGGTCTTCGAACTCCATCAACATGGTTAACGCTACTCTGGAAGGCTTACAGCGCCTGAAGCGTGCGGAAGAGGTTGCCAAGCTTCGCGGTAAAACCGTAGAAGAACTCTTAGGTTAGGAGGGATACCATGGCTAAGCAACTGCAAATTACCCTCAAGCGCAGCCTGATCGGTCGTCCTGAAACTCAGCGTCGTACGGTTACGGCTCTCGGACTTCGCAAACTGCATCAATCCGTTACTCAACAAGACAATGCTGCAATCCGCGGCATGGTTAACCAAGTAAGTCACTTGGTCGAAGTTAAAGAAATTGAAGCTTAAGGTTTTAACATATAGCTAGAGGAGGTGCAAACGATGAAATTGCATGAGCTTTCTTCCGCTCCAGGTTCCCGCGATACGCGCAAGCGTGTAGGTCGTGGTATCGGTAGTGGAATGGGTAAAACAGCTACTCGCGGTCACAAAGGTCAAAACGCCCGTTCCGGCGGCGGTGTCCGTCCCGGCTTCGAAGGCGGTCAGAACCCGCTTTATCGTCGCTTGCCAAAACGTGGATTTAACAACAGATTCCGTACGGAATATGCGGTTATCAACGTAGAGGATCTGAACAAGTTTGCAGCAGGTACGGAAGTAACTCCTGAGGTTCTTTTGGAATCCGGTATCGTGAAAAACCCTAAAGACGGCATCAAAATTTTGGGTAACGGTGAAATCACGGTTCAACTGAACGTTAAGGCTAGCAAGTTCTCCCAATCTGCGGTAGAGAAAATTCAGGCTGCCGGCGGTAAAACCGAGGTGATTTAATGTTTCGTACCATATCCAATATTATGAAAGTAGACGATCTGAGGAAACGGATCCTGTTCACTCTTCTGGTGCTGATCGTCTACAGAATTGGTGCTTTTATTCCGGTACCTAACATCAACACAGAAATTCTCAAGGCTCAAGACCAAGCTAACGCAGGTGGTGTATTCGGCTTGCTGAATACATTCTCCGGCGGCGCGTTGTTCCAATTCTCCATCTTCGCGATGGGGATTATGCCGTATATCACGGCATCCATCATCGTGCAGCTTCTTTCCATGGATGTCATTCCGACATTCACGCAATGGGCTAAAGAAGGAGAAGTCGGCAGAAAGAAGTTAAGCCAAATCACCCGTTACGGGACCATCGTGCTGGGAATTATTCAAGCCTTTGGTCTGGCGATCGGATTTAACCGACTGTATACCGGTCTTGTGATCAATCCGAACTTTACGACGTATGCTTTGATCGCGATCGTACTTACGGCTGGGACTGCTTTTCTGATGTGGTTAGGGGAACAAATCACCGAAAATGGCATTGGAAATGGTATTTCCATTATCATCTTCGCAGGGATTGTTGCGGCAATCCCGACTGGCATCGGACAAATATACCAAACGCAATTTGCAGATGCAGGCGGCGCGCTCTTCCTTAACATCTTGAAGGTCGTTATTATTGCCGTCGTGGTCATTGCCTTGATCGCCGGTGTGATTTTCGTCCAGCAAGGCGTTCGTAAAATTCCGGTGCAGTATGCAAAACGGGTGGTAGGCCGCAAAATGTTCGGAGGACAGTCGACGCACATTCCGCTTAAAGTAAACGCGGCTGGCGTCATTCCGGTCATCTTCGCGCTTTCGCTATTAGTGTTTCCTCCGACGATTGCAAGCTTCTGGAGAGGCAACACGGTGGCGGAATGGATTATCACCAACTTGAACTACACACATCCGCTCGGTATGGTGTTGTACGTTTTGTTGATCGTCGGCTTTACGTATTTCTACACGTTTGTACAGATGAACCCTGTGCAAATGGCGGATCAGATGAAGAAAAATGGCGGATATATCCCAGGCATCCGTCCGGGTAAAACCACTTCGGTTTACTTGACGCGAGTCATGACCCGAATCACATTGTCCGGTGCGCTTTTCTTGGCTGCCATCTCGATTCTTCCAATGATTATCGGTTCTGTGGCTGGACTGCCGAGCTCCGTTACCATTGGCGGTACGTCTTTGCTGATCGTTATCGGTGTAGGACTTGAGACGATGAAACAAATCGAGAGCCAACTGATCAAACGCCACTACAAAGGCTTCATTAATAAATAGCAAATAGGTACTGATAGTGCGCTTTAAGCTATCGGCACCTATTGTGCTGTTAGTATCGATAGATGCCAGTGGGGAGGAAGTCTGATGAACGTCATCTTTATGGGGCCCCCGGGTGCAGGAAAAGGTACTCAGGCGGAACGTATCGTTAATGAGTTTCAAATTCCGCATATTTCTACGGGAGACGCCTTTCGGCTGGCGATGAAGCAGGAAACGCCGCTCGGGCTTGAAGCGAAGAAGTATGTGGATCAAGGTTTGCTCGTACCGGATGAAATTACGATCGGGATCGTTCGCGAACGCCTTCAGCAGCCGGACTGCAGCAAAGGCTTTTTGCTGGACGGTTTTCCAAGAACCATCTCCCAAGCCGAAGCTTTGGATGAAATTGTGGCAACGATGGGTAAAACCATCGAGCACGTGATCAATCTGAAAGTGGATCGGGATTTGCTGCTTGCCCGTTTGACAGGTCGCCGGATCTGTAAATCCTGCGGTGCTACGTATCATGTCTTGTTTAACCCTCCTGCACGTGAGCATGTTTGCGACAAATGTTCTAGTGAGTTGTATCAACGTTCGGATGACACCGAAGAAAAAGTAGGGACTCGTTTGGACGAGTATACCAATAAAACCGCTCCGCTTTTGGAGTATTATCGTAACAAGGGAATATTGCGTGAGGTTAACGGTGAGCAAGAGATTAATACGGTTACTGCACAAATCAGTTCACAATTGCGGGGGCTTGCGTAATGATCATCTGTAAGTCAGCTGCTGAATTGGAATTGATGCGGGAGGCGGGACGGATTGTCGCCGAAACGCATCGGGTGCTGCGGCAAGCCATTCAGCCCGATATTACAACGAAACAGCTCGACCAGATCGCAGAAGATTTTATTCGCAGTCAGGGCGCAATTCCGTCTTTTAAAGGCTACAATGGTTTTCCTGGCAGTATTTGCGCTTCGGTCAACGACGAACTGGTTCACGGCATACCCAGTCAACGAAAGCTTAAAGACGGTGACATCATCAGTATTGACATCGGTGCAGAGTACAAAGGATATCATGGAGATTCCGCATGGACCTACGGTGTTGGCGAGATTTCCGATACGGCCCGCAAGCTGCTCGAAGTAACCGAAAGGTCGCTTTATGCAGGACTTGCCGAAGCCAAGCCGGATGCCAGACTGTACACGATATCCCACGCCATTCAAAAAGTGATTGAAGATGAAGGTTTTTCGGTTGTTCGGGAATACGTAGGACATGGCATCGGAACGAAGCTCCACGAGGAGCCGCAGATTCCGAACTACGGCATTCCAGGGCGCGGTCCGCGGCTGAAGCCCGGTATGGTACTTGCAATCGAGCCGATGGTCAACGTGGGCGAACGTTATGTGAAGACCCTCGGAGACAATTGGACGGTTGTGACAGTGGATGGCACACTGTGCGCGCATTTTGAGCATACCATAGCGATTACGCCGGACGGCTACGAGATTTTTACGCTGCCCGGTAAGTAAAGCACGATGGCAACATCGAACATGCCCCAGATCGGACAAATCGTAAGGGTGAATCGGGGACGGGAATCCGGATCGTACGCTGTCATAATCGGCGTCGTAGACCAACGGTACGTGTGGATTGCAGACGGCGGAAAACGGAAATCAGACGCACCCAAAAAGAAAAACGTGATTCATCTTGAGCTTCTGCTGGCGATCAGCAGCGAAGTGGCTGATAGTATTATGACTACCGGTCGAGTCACCAACGGAAAGCTGCGGTTTGCATTGACAAAGTATGCGGATCATGAATCAGCGAAAGCGCAAGAGAAAGGAGAATGACTGTGGCCAAAGAAGATGTGATTGAAGTTGAAGGTACAGTGATTGAACCTCTTCCGAATGCAATGTTTAAGGTTGAACTGGAGAACGGTCATAAGATACTTGCTCACGTATCCGGTAAAATCAGAATGCACTTTATCCGGATCCTGCCCGGCGATAAAGTGACGGTCGAGCTCTCGCCCTATGATTTGACCAGAGGCCGTATAACCTATCGTTTTAAATAAATTGTACGAAGTCAGTTTTCTCACGAAACTCAGCTAACACTTACGAAGTAAGTTTTCTCGCGAAAACTTAGCAACGCTTACGAAGTAAGTTTTCTCACGAAAACTTTGAGGAGGTTAACACCATGAAGGTTAGACCGTCGGTCAAGCCGATTTGCGAAAAATGCAAAGTCATTCGCCGCAAAGGGAACGTTATGGTAATCTGCGAAAATCCGAAACACAAACAAAAACAAGGTTAAGGAGGTGCTGTGTTAAATGGCACGTATTGCTGGTGTAGACTTGCCTCGTGACAAACGGGTAGTAATCGCGCTGACCTACATTTTTGGGATCGGTAACACGACTGCTCAGAAAATCGTCGCTCAAACCGGTATCAATGCCGATACTCGCGTTCGCGATTTGACGGAAGACGAAGTAAGCAAAATCCGCGACGTCATCGACAAAACGCAGAAAGTGGAAGGCGACCTGCGTCGTGAAATCGCACTGAACATTAAGCGCCTGATCGAGATCGGCTGCTATCGTGGTGTTCGTCACCGCCGCGGCCTGCCTGTTCGCGGTCAACGTACAAAAACCAATGCTCGTACGCGCAAAGGTCCTCGTCGTACGGTAGCTAATAAGAAAAAATAGTAAAGGGGGGTAACCTTTTAAATGGCTAAACCTAAAAAAGTCGTTCGTACCAAACGTCGTGATCGGAAAAATATCGACTCCGGAGTGGCTCATATCCGCTCTACGTTCAACAACACTATCGTAACCATTACCGACCCGCACGGGAATGCAATTTCCTGGGCAAGCGCCGGTAACCTCGGGTTCAAAGGCTCGCGTAAAAGCACTCCGTTTGCTGCGCAATTGGCTGCCGAATCTGCCGCTAAAGCTGCTATGGAGCATGGCATGAGAGCAGTTGAGGTTATGGTTAAAGGACCGGGTGCAGGTCGCGAAGCTGCGATTCGTTCGCTGCAAGCTGCAGGTTTGGAAGTTAACCTGATTAAAGACGTTACACCGATTCCTCATAACGGTTGCCGTCCTCCGAAACGCCGTCGTGTCTAATTAGGATTGCTAAGCCAAGCGGTATAATTTTCCAAAAGTTGTGAATACTATTTGGATAGGCATACTGCGCGTTTATACGTCTTAAGTTATCCAAAGGGAAACGACGTTTGAAGGAGGGTGTAACCATGATCGAAATCGAAAAGCCGAAAATAGAAACCGTATCATTGAGCGAAGACGGCACCTATGGCAAATTTGTCGTAGAGCCATTGGAACGAGGCTACGGAACGACTCTTGGGAACTCGCTTCGCAGAATTTTGCTTTCGTCTTTGCCGGGCGCCGCTGTGACGTCCGTGCAAATCGACGGCGTGCTGCATGAGTTCTCCACGGTTCCTGGCGTCATGGAAGATGTTACGGAGATTATCCTGAACCTGAAAGGACTGTCGCTCAAGATTCACTCCGACGAGGAGAAAGTGCTTGAGATCGATGCCGAAGGCGAAGGGGCTGTTGTGGCTGGCGATATTCGCGGCGATAGCGATGTGGAGATCTTAAACCCGGATTTGCACATTGCTACGCTGTCCTCCGATGCAAGGTTGCATATGAGAATTCATGCGAATCGCGGCCGGGGATACGTATCGGCAGATAAGAACAAAAAAGAGGATCAGCCGATCGGCGTGATTCCGATCGATTCGATCTACACTCCGATTACTCGTGTCAATTACAGCGTAGAAAACACTCGCGTCGGTCAAGTTACCAACTATGATAAGTTGACCCTTGAAGTTTGGACGGATGGAAGCATCCGCCCGGAAGAAGCCGTAAGCTTGGGCGCCAAAATTTTGACGGAGCATCTGATGCTGTTCGTCGGTCTGACCGACGAAGCCAAGGACGCCGAGATTATGGTGGAGAAGGAAGAGGACAAGAAGGAGAAAGTTCTGGAGATGACTATCGAAGAACTCGATCTCTCGGTTCGTTCCTACAACTGCCTGAAGCGCGCCGGCATCAATACGGTGCAGGAATTGATTACGAAAACGGAAGAAGACATGATGAAGGTCCGCAACTTGGGTCGCAAATCTCTGGAGGAAGTTCAAGAGAAGCTCGAAGAGCTTGGTCTTGGCCTGAGAATGGAAGATTAAGTCTTAAGTCGCGCACCTCTGACCAATCAAGCAGAAGGAGGTTGCTCACATGGCATACCAAAAGTTGGGTCGTGACTCCAGCGCGCGTAAAGCTTTGTTTCGCGATCTGGTAACCGACTTGTTCATACATGAGCGCATTCAAACGACGGAAGCGAAAGCCAAAGAACTTCGTTCCATCGCAGAAAAATTGATCACCTTGGCAAAACGCGGTGACTTGCATGCACGTCGGCAAGTGGCTTCCTTCGTTCGTCGCGAAGCGGCAAACGAAAACCAAGATGCGATTCAAAAGCTTTTCTCCGATCTGGCTCCTCGCTACGCTGAGCGTCAAGGCGGCTATACTCGCATTTTGAAGCTCGGACCTCGTCGCGGCGATGCTGCTCCAATGGTTTACTTGGAGCTTGTAGACCGGGCTTAAGAGAAAAAGGATGGGAAAGGGTGGACGGGATCTTATGATTCTGATGAAACCCTTTTTTTTGTAGGATCGAAAATTCGTTTTTCCAAGCACGGAGGACTGCCTTGAGAAACATCTGCATGACGGTATCCTATAACGGGATGAGCTACCATGGCTTCCAGACGCAGCCTCAGAAGATTACGATTCAGCAGCAGCTGGAGCAAGCATTGCGTCAGCTCACCTTTGAGGAGATCAAAGTGACGGCTTCGGGGCGTACCGATGCGGGGGTTCATGCGCGGGGACAGGTTTATAATTTTCAGACCGGTTCTCAAATCCCGATTGAACGCTGGTGCATGGCGATGAACTCGCGTTTGCCGGATGATATTGTGGTATGGGATGCCAAGGTGGTGCCGGATGATTTTCATGCCCGAAGGTCCGCTAAGCGCAAGACGTACCGATATACGTTGCGATGCGGGAAATATCCGGACTTGTTTAAGCAGCATACGGAGTTTCACCATCCAACTCCCCTTGATATTACGGCCATGCAGGACGCGCTGAGCTGCTTTGTCGGCGAGCACGACTTCACTTCGTTTTGTTCGAGCCGGTCATCGGCGGAAAGCCATGTTCGCACAATCTTCGAAGCTCGCTTGGAGTGCGAACCGATAGAGCCGCACTTGCAGTCGTACGCTATCCACATTTATTTGACCGGCAGCGGTTTCTTATATAATATGGTGCGGATCATTGTAGGTACCTTGATTGAGGTTGGCGAAGGGAAGCGGAGCCCGTCTAGTATTCGCGATGTATTGTCGGCGAAAGATAGGGCTTTGGCAGGGCCGACGGCGATGGCGCACGGGCTTATGCTGTGGGAAGTTTTTTACGGAAAAGATGCGCCAAATGCTTGATTACTGCATGCCGATGTAGTAAAATAACAGATGGTGTTTCTTATGACTGGCTACCCCACGGCCCCGGGTCAATGAAACGGCCAACCAACTTGTTTTAACCAACCTATAACTATGATAAATGAATGACTTGTGATGAAGATAGATTTAGGAGGAACATTAACATGCGTACCACATATATGGCGAAGCCTAATGAAGTTGAACGCAAATGGTACATCATCGATGCTACCGATAAGACGCTCGGACGTCTGGCTAGCGAAGCGGCGAGCATTCTGCGCGGGAAACATAAGCCTCAATTTACTCCGCATGTAGACACTGGCGATTTCGTCGTTGTCATCAATGCTGAGAAAATCGTTTTGACAGGTAAAAAACTGCAAAACAAAATGTACTATCGTCACTCCCTGCATCCAGGCGGTCTGAAAGTGACCTCGGCACAAGATATGCTGAACAACAAGCCTGAGCGTATGTTGGAACTGGCGATTCACGGTATGCTTCCGAAAAACCGTTTGGGCAACCGCCTGAAAACGAAGCTTAAAGTGTATGCAGGTTCGGAACATCCGCATCAAGCACAACAACCTGAAGTTTGGGAACTTCGCGGTTAATAAAGGGAGGACTGTCTTGTGGCACAAGTACAATATTATGGCACCGGTCGTCGTAAGCATTCGGTAGCACGTGTACGTTTGGTACCGGGCGAAGGCCGTATCATTATTAATAAACGCGAGCTGGACGAATACTTTGGTCTGGAAACGCTGAAACTGATTGTAAAACAACCGCTTAACCTGACTGAAACATTGTCCAAGTACGATGTATTGGTTTTGGCTCATGGCGGCGGGATCTCCGGACAAGCCGGCGCGATCCGCCACGGGATTTCCCGCGCTCTGCTGAAAGCAGATCCGGAATTCCGCGGCGCCCTGAAAAAAGCGGGCTTCTTGACTCGTGACCCGCGGATGAAAGAGCGTAAAAAGTACGGCTTGAAAGCTGCTCGTCGCGCTCCTCAATTCTCCAAACGTTAATATCGACACAAACGAACCTTTCCGAATTCACTTCGGAAAGGTTTTTTTATTTTCACCGAACACGCCCGAAAGCAATAAAATAAGGCAGAAGCCTAGAGAAAATTTTAAATTGACAAAAAGGGACCATCGTTTATAATTAAGCTAAATAAAATAAAACACATAACTATACTCGGAATTAAATTGCCGGAGGTGCGAAACCCTATGAATTTATTTGAAAAAGAGGAGTTAATCCGTCAAGCAGCAGAGGATTTTGAATCTCAAAGCCCGGAAGCACTTTTATCCTGGGCGGTAGAAAGATTCCCCAACATCACTTTAGCCTGTAGTTTCGGAGCAGAGGATGTCGTATTGGTCGATATGCTCCAGAAGATCAGTCCCAAAACGGATATCTTTTACTTGGACACGAACGTGCATTTTCAGGAAACCTACGAAACCCGCGACCGCTTGCAACAGCACTATGGAGTCGAATTCGTTCAAGTGCTTCCGAAACTTACGCTGGAGGAGCAGGCGCAGCAGTTTGGCGAGGAACTGTGGAAGAGCGCTCCGAACCAATGCTGTAACATCCGCAAAGTTGACCCGTTAACGGATATCCTCAAAAACTACGATGCCTGGATCACAGGAATTCGCCGCGATCAAGCGCCGACGCGTGCCAATGCCAAGAAGGTCGAATATGACGTGAAATTCGGTCTTGTCAAATTCAATCCGCTCGCCGGTTGGACATCTGAAGATGTATGGAGTTATATTCTAAGCAACAATATTATTTACAACCCGCTTCATGATCGGAACTACCCAAGTATCGGCTGCGAGCGCTGTACTCGTCCGGTAGCAGCGGGTGAGGACCCGAGAGCGGGACGTTGGGCCAATTTCGAGAAAACGGAATGCGGACTTCATAAATAAGCAAAGGGCAATAGGAGGAGCATTAGCGATGGGAGAAACCATTCGACCGCACGGCGGGACGCTCATTAATCGAGTGATTGAGGGCGAGAAAAGGGTAAGCTTACTGGAGCATGCCGCAACGTTATATTCGCTTAGCATCGACGCATGGACGATTTCCGATCTCGATTTGATCGGTGTTGGCGCTTTTTCGCCGCTTACTGGCTTTTTGGGTGAAGAGGATTATCATTCTGTCGTGGAACGCATGCGCTTGCAAGACGGGACGGTCTGGAGCATACCGATTACGTTAGCCGTCGGGCTGCAAATCGCCCGTGAGCTTGCCATCGGACAGGAAGTAGCGCTTGTAGGGGCGCAAGACGGCATCGTCTACGGTATTATTGAAGTCCAGAGCATTTATCATGTTGACCAGCGCAAAGAAGCGCTGAACGTGTTTAAAACCGACTACGAAACGCATCCTGGCGTCCAGAAGCTGTTCTCCAGACCGTCTACCTATGTAGGCGGGCCGATCCAAATATTAAACCGTCCTAAGCCGGATAAATTCGAGGAGTTTTACTACGACCCGGCTGTAACGCGGCGGCTTTTTTCCGAAAAGGGCTGGAAGACCGTAGTCGGCTTTCAAACCCGGAATCCGGTTCACCGAGCACACGAGTATATTCAAAAAAGTGCAATGGAAATCGTCGATGCGCTATTTTTGAACCCGCTCGTGGGCGAGACCAAGTCGGACGATATATCGGCCGATGTCCGGATGCGCAGCTACTTGGTCCTGCTGGAAAATTACTATCCGAAGGACCGCGTATTTTTGGGCGTATTCCCAGCGGCGATGCGCTATGCCGGGCCGCGGGAAGCGATTTTCCATGCGATGGTCCGGAAAAACTACGGCTGCACGCATTTTATTGTAGGGCGTGATCATGCGGGCGTAGGCGACTATTACGGAACGTATGAAGCGCAGGAAATCTTCAGCAACTTCACTCCCGAAGAGCTAGGTATCACGCCGCTGTTCTTCGAGCACAGCTTCTTTTGCACGAAATGCGGCAACATGGCCTCCAGCAAGACGTGTCCGCACGGCAAGGAAGACCATCTGCACCTCTCCGGAACAAAGGTTCGCGCGTTGCTGCGTGACGGCCAATGCCCGCCGCCTCAGTTCACGCGGCCGGAAGTGGCGGAAGTGCTGATCCAAGGTATGCAAGAGCCTGAATATCAGCTATAAGCATCAGGTATAATTATCCGCCTCGTCCCATAAGATGAAAGAGAGTCTAGGGATGTGAGGTGGATTTTTTCATGTTCGGAAAAAGAAAGAGGGTCGTCGTTTGGCTGACCATGCATAGCGGGATCAAAATCGTCATGTCAGCCTTGTTGGTGGCGCTCATGCTGTTCATGTTCACCTACGAGCTCCCATCCACCAAAACATGGACGTATTGGACGATGCCGCTGTCCGGTAAAATCATCGCATTGGATGCCGGACACGGCGGGCCGGACGGAGGCGCTCGAAGTAAGGACGGGCTGGAGGAGAAGGATGTCAATTTGGCCATTGCCTTGCACTTACGGGATTACTTGCAGCAGTCGGGAGCATTGGTGGTTATGACCCGGGAGGACGACCGGGACCTGGCCTCTCCGGAAACGAAAGGATACAGTAAACGCAAAACCGAAGATCTGCTGAAACGAGCTGAGTTTGTTACCAAGCAAAAGTCCAATCTATTCATCAGCATCCATCTGAACAGCATACCGTCCCCCCGCTGGTCGGGTGCACAGACGTTTTTTTATCCGAATCATGCCGACAATTCGACCTTGGCAGCATTGATTCAAGAGGAAATTAAAAGGAATTTAAAAAATACGGATCGGGTCGCGAAGCAGGCCGACAAAGAAATCTATCTGCTTAAAGCGATGACCATTCCGAGCGCTCTCGTCGAAGTCGGATTTTTATCCAATCCGGGTGAAGCTCAATTGCTTCGGGATCCGTCTTATCAGAAAAAGATAGCGACTTCCATTTATCAAGGCATTCTTCGGTATTACTCGGGTGAAAAAGTGGGCTCCTGATGAATTTGTGGTATAATATACCGCAGTAGAACTTAACTATGGATCGCCGAGGTGACATCGTGATAACCAAAGAACAATTGCTGGACTCCGTAAGCCCGCTGAAGGACCTGGAATTCGGCTTAAGCTTGGCCGATTTGAATTTTATTCGCGATATCATGATCAAAGAACAACATGTGTCGGCAACCGTACTGCTGTCCAGTGATAACGAATCGTACAAGCAGCAGCTGCAAAATCAGATTGCCGAGTCTTTCAAGCAAGCAGGCGCCACGGACGTTCATCTGCGCTTTCGGCTGCTGTCCGAATTCGAACGTAACGAAGCGGCGCGCAAGGCTCAAGAGTCGACTTCTGCTCATGAAAAAACTGAACAGCCTTCCGTAAACGTGCTTGACCCGCAATCGGGAGTACGTTTCATTGCTATTGCGAGTGGAAAAGGCGGCGTCGGGAAATCGACAGTCACGGTCAACTTGGCCGTAGCGTTAGCAAGATTAGGGAAGAAAGTCGGCTTGGTCGATGCCGACATTTACGGATTTAGCGTTCCCGATATGATGGGAATCGAAGAACGGCCGCAGCTCGTGAACAACCGCATTATTCCGGTTGAGCGGTTCGGCGTCAAAGTGATTTCCATGGGCTTTTTTGTCGAAGAAAATACGCCGGTCATTTGGCGAGGCCCGATGCTGGGCAAAATGCTTCGCAACTTCTTTAACGAAGTGGAGTGGGGCGAGCTTGACTATATTTTGCTGGATCTGCCCCCGGGGACAGGAGATGTGGCTCTAGACGTCCATCAAATGATTCCGCATAGCAAAGAAATTATCGTTACCACGCCTCATGCTACAGCAGCTTTTGTAGCGGCCCGGGCCGGTGCGATGGCCATTCATACGGAGCATGAGATTATCGGCGTCGTCGAAAATATGTCGTACTATGCCTGTGGCAAATGTGGCAATAAAGACTATGTATTCGGCCGTGGAGGTGGCGGCAAGTTAGCCGAGGAGTTGCATACGAAGCTGCTGGCGCAAATTCCTCTGGGCGTACCGGACAATCATGTGGCCGAACCGGATTATTCTCCTTCGGTTTATAAAGCCGATACCGAAACAGGGCTCATTTACCGCGATATGGCGGAGCTAGTTATTCAACAGCTAGAGAAAAAAGGATCAGCCTGACGGGGCTGATCCTTTTTTTTCAACTTTAATGTTATCCTCCGCCTTGCTTAGATCCGCCACCTTGCTTGCCTTTTCCTCCTCCTTGTTTTTGCTGGCCCTTGCCTTCGCCTTCACCGCCCTGCTTCTTGCCTTTCTCTTCTTTAGGCTTCGACTCTTCTTGCAGCACTTTCTTCATCAATTCCATCATTTCCAAGCGAAATATCGGACTTTGAAGGGACTCCTGAATAACAGCTTTCGTTTGAGTGCGATAGGCATTGCCTTTCATTGCATCCAATAGCATCGTTTCAAAATCCGGGCTTTTCATCGCATCCATCATCGCTTTTTGATATTCCGGGTCCTTTAATAAATCTTTTTGAAGCTGCTTGGTATCTTTTTGAATGGCTTTTGCGAATTGGCCGGCGAATTTCGGGTCGCTAATCATTTTTTGCAGAAACTGGTTGTTCTCCGTATCGATCAATACATCCTTTACCGCAAGCTGCAACTGCTGCGTATCGCCGGCGGATAATAATTGGAGCTTGCTGTTCTCATGTATGGTAGCTTGTTGGATGGCTTTCCGCCCGTCTTCGGTTTTCAAAATATCGAGAACCATCGACTTGGTGTCTTTGTAAGTATTTCCGCCACCGGTGGATGAAGGTTGGGATTCGGAACCGCAGGAAGTTAAGAAGCCGACGATTAGGACGGCGGGTAAAAAACGAATCCATCGCGCTATCATCAGTTCGGGCTCCTTTCATTGTTTTGCCGTTAGTATTTGTTGTTCCCCGGGGATTAACACAATTGCTGTTAGCTTTTTATTGCGAAGGTTGGTACAATTAACTGTTGAAATGACTTATTGGGGGTATAGCGGTCGTGACGTTAAGAAAATGGTTTTATTTATTTTGGACCACGCTGCTGATCGGTGCGGTGACGGCCGTTATGGCCGGGCTTGTACTACAATTGACAGACCAACAGGTTGAGCTCGGCGGAAAACAAATTGGCTTTAGCGCGATCACGATGATCCTTGGCGGTGCTACGATCAGTGTGTTGAGCCAGATGGGCTTTTTCGCTTATTTGATTGTCCGGTATATCGTAGGTGGTATTCTTCGGAAATGGGCTTGGGATATCGTCCAAGTGATCATTATAGTGATCGTCTTGTTCGATTTGATCTATTTGCGCTATGTTAGCAGTGGGCAGCAGATGAGCTGGGGAGTGTATATGATCCTTCCGCTTTCGCTCATTATGGTGTCGATCGGCGTAGCTTGGTGGAAAGTAAAAATGACGAATCGCAGCGCCGCTATTCCGACATTATTTTTTATGATTGCGGTCACGGCGATCGAGGCGATTCCTTCCCTGCGGCTCGATAACGCGGCTTCTACAATCTTTATGATGGTTCCGCTGTACTTGTGCAATGCTTGGCAAATTTTGATTCTCAGCAAAGTGCTGAACACAAATAAAGAGCCGGTATAACGGCTCTTGCTGTTTTTTTGCATAAGAAGCGGAGTTAGCGTACAGGTTTCATGGTTTGATCTTCGACAGGCGGTTGATTGCTGACCTTCGTTTGCTTCATCAATTGACTAACGGTCACGAACTCGTAACCTTTTTCGCGTAAATTGTCGATAATAACGGGGAGCGCTTCGTGGGTTTGCTTGACGGAGTCGCTGGCGTGAAATAAAACGATATCGCCAGGATGCGCTTTAGATAAGACGCGGTTGACGATCGTGTCGACTCCTTTGTTCATCCAATCCTGTGAATCCGTATCCCATTGAATGACCGTATAACGCAGCTCGTTGGCGATTCGCAGCACGCGTTTGTCAAAATCGCCGTTAGGAAGCCGCAGCAGGTTCGGACTTGCGCCAGTAACTTCCTGAATAATTTGGTGAGCCGTCTTAATCTGCGCGCGGATTTCCTCATCGCTTAAGCTGCTGTAGTTCACGTGCTTATGTCCGTGACTGCCGATTTCCCATCCGCCTTTGACGATTTTGCTCACGGTATCGGGATGGCTTTTGGTCCAAGGGGAGGATAAGAAGAAGGTTGCGTTTCGAATCCCCTTATTTTCCAGAATTTGAAGGATCGGCTCCGTGCGCGTATCTCCCCAACTGATATCGAAGGTGAGAGCGATCAGCTTTCTTTCCGTGGGAATGCTGTAGACAGCGGCAGGTTCGTGTTGGGAGAAGACCGAAACATTTTCCCTTTCCGAATAAATGATGCCGATGGCGAACAGGACAGCAACGGTAATAATTAGCGCTTGTTTGAGCTTCTTGCCGTTCATGACATAAAAATAATTCACTGGCTAGGCCTCCTTTGCCCATCTCGTCCGGAAAGGCTTGTATTAATAGATGTGTATGCTCGTACCGATATCTTATGCTTAAAAGGAGGGGCTCTCTTTGAATTGGAAAAACACAATGATGCAAATGAAGCTGATGAAACATTACTTTATTGCATCCGCCTTGGTATTTATCGCGGGTATCGTGATGGGCGCTCTGTACTCCAGCCAGTTTCATGCATTTATCAACGGCCAACTCGAAGCATTGAAACAAATCTCGGGTTCTATTGCAGGCAAGCCGAATCAGCAATGGTCTTTATTTTGGCTCATTTTTTGGAATAATGCTTTAAAATCGTTGTTGGTCATTGCCTTGGGGATGTTTTTCGGGGTATTCCCGCTGTTTTTTCTTTTTGCCAACGGCTTGCTGCTTGGATACGTATGTATGGTGTCGGCTCAAAAACAATCTTGGTTGTTTGTGATCAAAACGATTCTTCCCCACGGAATTCTGGAAATTCCAGCGATTATCGTGGCTTGCGCCTTAGGGCTGCGATTGGGCATGATGGTACTGAAGACGCTGCTTTCTTCACTTAGTCCGACTCGATCAGTCAAAACAAGGGAGCAGTTTCTACTGTTTATCAAAGCGCTGCTGCCTGCCAGTGTTATGCTCGTAGCCGTGCTGTTCATAGCCGCGTTAATCGAAAGCACGTTAACCTTATGGTTGGCCCGCGGATAAAAATAAATGAAGCGCAAACTCATAAAATTGACCAAAACTGTGCATAACAGTAAAACACAAGACGGTTTTGGCGATATAAAGAGGTATGCAGACAAGCGCCGATCTTTCTTGGTTTGGATTCGGTTACGCTTAAGCTGCATATCTTTTTTGCATTTACGCACTTCATTTTGGAAAGGGGCCACTACGGCATGCTTGGCTTTTTGTTTAACGAACGGGAATGCAGAGAACTGGATTACGTCCTGCGCAAGGAGCTGGATGAAATGCTCTTCGACTTGAACGACAAAAGAATCGATGCGGATATCAAAATGGCGATTGAAGCGCGGTACAAAGTCATTTTCCGCATGTATGCCCGCCTAGCCTCGCCAAAAGAAATTTCGAAATACGCAAGAAACCGGATGTACCATTAAAAATAAATTGAAAAATCGCTTGACTTCTGGTGCGCTCTCATGATATTTTATTGCTCGTTCTCCTTTTGTAAGCAAGCAGCTTCACCTCTGGAAACAAAAAGAAATAAAAAAAGCTTGCTTTTCATTAGGTGAATGTGATATATTATAAAAGTCGCCGCTAAACAAGGTGACAACAAGAAACAAAGGCTGCAGAGCTTAACAATGCAGCACTTGTTAAAGGAA
>JBHJMN010000036.1:0-59894 GCA_042219835.1 Paenibacillus elgii | reverse complement strand
CGTTAGAACTTTTGACTGTCCAGATAGAAACATTAACCGAAATTTCGAAAGATCCTTGTAGCAAGGTTCGTGCATAAATCGAGCGTCATGCACACTTTAAAAAGAAGGGGATTTCCCAGCGTGTTAGAGTCTACTTCATAAATTGTGGATAGTTCTTCCCCTTCTCCATTCAAGAGGCTGCGCGGTTTCCATGTTAGATTATGGGAATCGTCATTCCAATAGGGCCACCCTCGCCTCGAGACGCTTCCATGCGTACCGGTTGGCAAAGTCTTTTGCCAGATTGAGCACAACGGCTCGGCTGTGGTGGATGATCGTAGCGGCACAGTGGAAGAATTCCAAGCGGAATCTGGCAAGCGAGTATCCCTGATGAACCGGCTCGCAGCAATCGCGCTTGAAGCGTTCAAACAGATTATAGGCAAGCCGTTTAATCAGCAAGTCCAGTTCATTTGCTTTAAAATCGCTTGTGGCGATGCGATCGATGGAGAATCCGTTCTTGACTTCCCTGATGCAGTTTTGTCGGGTAAGGGACTGGCGCGGTGCCGCGAGGCTCGTTTCCAGCCCCTCCCCATAAGAACTGCTCGTGAGGTTTTCCCTCAAGCAGCTCTCCCCGTAAGCTTCATCGCTAGTGTTATGTGACCTATCAAACGTCGGACACTTTCATCGGTACCCGTCTGTTCTTTTCAAGGGGTGGACTTTCCAGTCCCAATATAGTCCCAATACGCCGTACAGGTATTCGTTACTCCATCTCCGCTATCCGATGCTACTTTTTCGTCTCCGTTTCCTTCTCGTCAGCAAGGTTCGTATTTTCATCTCCGTGTAATCGCGTATCTCTCCAAACGCGCTGCTGGAATTCCCTACCCAAAAGTAATTCACCCATCCGCTCAAGATCGCATTCACTTGCTTCACGATCTCCTTGGCGGGTTTCGCACCTCCGCTTTTTATCACTTCGCGGATTCGCGCTTTCACGGCTATACGAACCTTCTTTCTTGGTGTCATGAGGATGAAATGGCCGGTTTTGCTTCGATTCGGAACCCTTCGAAAGTCAAATCCCAGAAAAGCAAAGGCTTCGCCTTTCAGGACATTAACCATTCGGGTCTTTTCCAAGTTGAGTTCCACGCCCAGCGGTTCCAATTGTTCGCGTAGTCGCTGTAAAGCCAGTTCGGCCGAGCCGCGTTTGCTGGAATGTCCGCTCACCGTGATTAGCAGGTAAGTAGCCCGAGGGAATCGCACCCTCAGGCCCTCTCAGAACCGGACGTGAACCTCTCAGCTCATCCGGCTCCCATTATCCAGCCGCTGGCAATATGCCTAATTGCCAGTGAACAAAAAGTTTAGGTAGATTCTTTGCCAGTTTCCCAAGCCATCGAACTGCACGTGTCTTGTGTCTTGCTAATTTCTTGTATTTCCTTCGAGCCCATACGACCAGTGCGTCATTCATATGACGTAAAACGGGATACAATTGCGACTTATAGAATTGGCCGTAGTAGTTAATCCATCCCCTTATGGATGCATTGAACATCTGAGACAAGTCATACATGTCTTTATCCGGTTTCAAATGCATCCGCCATCCTCTAATAGTCTGTCTCATCGCTTTACACGCTTTATTGCTTACTGCTGGAGTGAAGTTAATGAAGAATTTTCCGCGCCAATTCTTGGACCTTCTTGGCTGGAACGTGTACCCTAAAAAGTCGGACTTGACCTCGGGGTGATCTCCATTGCGATCATCATCTTTACAATAAGCAATCCGGGCTTTTCTGTGGGTGCAGTTCGAGCTTACAGACCCTGAATCGTTCTTTTAATTGCTCTAGCAGTTGCTCTGCCTCTTCTTCGTATGGCAGTGGATCACCGCATCATCCGCGTATCTTGCCCACGGATTTTTGGGATAATTTTTGACCATCCACATATCAAACGTATAGTGCACGAACAGATTCGCTAGCACTGGACTTATGACCCCACCTTGCGGTGTACCGGAAGTCCTCTCTACCCTATCCCCGTTTTTCATTTGAAACGGCGCCTTGAGCCAGCGCTGAATGTAAAGAGTAATCCATGCATTGTCCGTATGCTTGTTTACTGCTTTCATGAGCAGTTCATGATCAATGTTATCAAATAGACCTTTGATGTCGAACTCCAACACCCAGTCATATTTCCAGCATCGGGTTCTGGTTACCCTTACTGCATCAATTGCAGATTTCCCCGGCCTGTATCCATACGAATCTGGATGAAAGATTGGTTCAACCAGGGGTTCGAATACAGTTTCGCGGTCATTTGAGCGATGCGGTCTGACACCGTTGGAACTCCTAAAATCCTGACGCCGCCATTCTTCTTTGGTATTTCTACCGCTTTGACTGGCGGGGGAAAATAACTCCCCGATGACATTCGGTTCCAGATTTTATAGAGGTTATCTTCCAGGTTGGATTCGAACTTTTGGATCGATTCCTCATCGACTCCGGCGGCTCCTTTGTTCGCTTTGACCAGCTCATAGGCTTCCCAAACTCTGTGCTTTGAGATTTCATACGGCTTTGTTTTGTCCATTTTGTTCCTCCCACTTTCGCGGTTGACGCATTTTCAAAACAGGATAACACAGCCCCTTGGCTCCGCCACCTTTTCCGTGGGTTCATTGCTACTACGGGCTATTCCGCCCCTATACTCCGCCTCTGTACTTTCACCCTTACGGGGTTTCCGCTTGGATTTTTCCATTCGCATCGGAGTCGTAGGTTCCCACGTTCCGAACAAAAGCCTGTACTACGTTCACGCCGCCTTCATGCCGGTCACCATCTGGACAGTAAACAGGTTTCCTCCAGACTGATCCCAGGCTAATGACACCCTCCTGGTTTTGATGACGTCCCTACGCTTTCGACACTTTATCAGCCATTGACTTGTGTTCGTCTCCGTAGCACTCACCTGACAAAGTCTCGCTCTGCCTTTTCCTTAACGCTCACCACCGACGGATTTTGACCGCAGCAACTTAAGGTGGTTTGAAGCCTCCGCCTGTACAGCGGCTCCGAGGGGCCCTCCCTCATCTTTTGTTCAGCATTGCTTGGCGTGCTTATGCGCCGCGCATTCGTGGCGCACTATCGTCAGCGAACCGATGGTAATTGACAGCTTCATAGTCTCCTTCCGTCGTCTTCCGCCGGATGGCATCAAACGTCCAGTCCACATCGTTTAGGTAGATGTTCGAAGCCAGCGGCGAGAACGGGCCACCCTGTGGTACGCCGATCTTCCCTGCTGCCTTGATCCCCTGTTTGATCAGTTGCATTGCAACTAATGGGCAGTTTAGCGAAGAAACCTTTTCCACTTATTGGCGTCAAATAATAGAAGTAATCAATATATAGTTGACACATTTATAAATTTTTAGTGGAAGGATCGATTCAGTTCAATGAATAGAAAGTTCATATTTTTCAGCGATTCTCAATTTATAGAAGAATTTAATGATTTCGCAGATCGACTAGTGTATTTCCAACAGGACTACGAAAAATTTTCTAGACTGGTGATTTGGCCAAGTGATAAAGCCATCTTCGTAATATGCGAACTGCTTAAGATTACTAAAGAAAAATATGAAGTATTTTATATCTTGAGGAGTTCAAGATGCAACAACGAAGAAGCCCGATACAAAATGGAGGCAGTAGACTTAAAAACAATTACTGAGTTTTTAGAGAAATTTGGTACTTATCTTGAATACGATAGTCGTCATAGGATTGTTATTCGATCGTCGGATGAGAGATTAACCTATTTTGTTTTTGATGAAGAAAACATTATTTTAGCTTACGGTAACGTTGAGGAATTTAAGTTATTATTGAATCGCCTTGGATTTGATGAATATAATAAACCACTAATATATCCTGAACCACATATGCATTTGTACCAAGAAGAACTAGATAAATATGAGGATAAGGTGTTAAGTTATTTCCCTTGGGTAAAAAGTAAATTAACGGAAGTTGATCGGTGATTACGCAATCTGAGAGGTTAGTTTAGCAACAATGCAAATGCTGCCATACAATTAGTGACAGCATTCATTTTTAAATTCGGTAATTCCAGGGAGACTCTACATGTTCTTATGTATGCTTAAATTAGAACGTTTACTTGAATAAGAGTTATTCAACACATACGTATACAAATTTAGACAAAACCTTAAAACACTTTAAAACGATTTGAAACTCTTTGAATTTAAAAGATATAAAGAATTTATAACGACTTCAAAGTCTTCAAAAGTCTTTAAAACCCACTTTCCGCACGTCATTTCTTGTCAGAGAAACCGGCAGAGTGTGGTGTAGATTGCACTTTCATTGACAACTATTACATAACGTAATAAAATATTTTTACGTAAACATAAAATTCCACAAAGGCGGTGACTTCATGAACTTGTTAATCTTAGGTGGTACCCGGTTCCTGGGAAAGGCTTTGGCGGAGGCGGCGCTGGATCGGGGGCATACGTTGACGCTCTTTCATCGCGGTCGGCACAGTCAAGACGCATTTCCTGAAGCGGAGCACCTTATAGGGGACCGGGAAAACGAGCTAAAACTGCTGCACGGCAGAACCTGGGATACGGTGATCGATACGTGCGGCATTGTTCCTCGCGTCGTACGCTCCTCGGTGGAACTGCTGAAGGACCGGGTAGGACATTATACGTTTATTTCGTCCGCATCGGTGTATGAGGATCTAACACGGTTACACATCGGGGAAGACGCCCCTGTCGCAACTCTTTCCGATGAGAGCACCGAGGACGTGACACAGCATTACGGCGCGCTTAAAGCCCTTTGCGAGAAAACGATCGAAGCCGCCATGCCCGGCAGAGCGCTGCATATCCGGCCCGGCCTGATCGTCGGCCCGTACGATTACTCGGACCGCTTCACGTATTGGCCCCATCGGATCGAACAAGGGGGAGAAGTGCTAGTACCGCCGAAAGAGGGGCGTGTTCAGGTCATCGACGTGAGGGACCTCGCCGCGTGGGTTATCCTTTTGGTTGAGAAGCAGACGGTCGGCACGTTTCATGCCAGCGGCAGCGACTTTACGATGGAACAGCTCGTCGACGTTTGCGCCCGGTTCAGCAGCCGTCCCGCCGAGTTCACCTGGGTCACCGAACCGTTCTTGCGAGAGCAGCAGGTCGGCCAATGGATTGAGCTTCCTCTCTGGCTGCAAAGCGACAGCTTGATCGGCTTGTTCGCCATGGACAATACGAAAGCTTTTGCTTCTGGGCTAACGACCAGACCATTAATCGATACGGTTCGCGACACTCTCGCATGGGATCGAGGCCGTTCGCCGGAGGAGAAGCGCGAAGCCGGACTGGACCCGGCCCGCGAGGCAGAGCTGCTCCGCCTGTGGCATAGCAGGGATGCAGCCGCTCCCAGCCCTTGACCTTCGCAACCACTGCAAGCTGACGGGATGTTCGCTTCTTTCATCGGCTATGCGGCCGTGGGGCTACGAGCAGCCATCGTGCTTCGGCTTGTAATCGCTCGGGGCTTGACCGGTCCACCGGCGGAATTGCCGGGAGAAATGGCTCGCGGATTGAAACCCGAGCCGCTCGGCGATCTCCGCCATCGGCAGGTTCGTCGTCACCAGCAGCTCCTTCGCCAGACTCAGCTTTCTTCGGCTGACGTACTGTTTTGGCGACAGGCCATACACCTTGGAGAACAGCTTCGAGCATTGGCTGCGGCTCAGATGAAGCTCCTCCGCCACGGCGGAAATCGTCGCTTCTTCATGAAAGCTTCCGGCTAACCGCTCTTCGATCGCATGAGCCACATCGATCGCGAATAAAGTAGCCTCCTTGGACGAAGCTTGACCGGCGTTCGCATCTCGCTCCCGGATTAACGCAAGCACATCCCGAACGATGAGAAGCGTGTACGATTGCAGCAGCAGCCGGTCCTCGAACCGGGGATTCAGCTCCTCGTGCCAAGGCATGTCCCCATCCGTATCGGGAGCGGCGTACTGCCGCATCATGTCTTCCAATTCCTGAACATAGAATGAAAGCTTCCCGCAGCTCGAAGATCCGGAAGGAATATGGGAATAAGACGTAGCCCCTAGCATGCTCCGCACCTCCGCGTCGTCCAAGTCGAAATGGACGTTGAAGAACCGGTAATGCGAGGTTGCGGCTGCAGCGGATTCGTGACGGATACCCGATTTAATCAGCAGCCAATCCCCTGGACGAAGTGTCAAGGAAGTCCGGTTAATTTCATGCACCGATTCGCCCTCCAGGCAGCAGATCAATTCGTACAAATGATGATGATGCCGCGGGTACCGCCAACCCGGCGGCTTGATGCCGAAGTGACAGCCGGTCACCTGCAGCGTCTGTGTCATATTAGGAAAATGGAATAAACGGTCCATGCCAGTGACAGCTCCCTTCTGGCCAAATCCACGCTTTCCCCCAATGTAACACGTTTCGCAGGCTGGTGTCATCTCGAAGCTGGTATCCAAAAATCCCCACAAACTAAAGAAAAACCGGTGCCAACCTTTTAAACAGGTCGACACCAGCCTCATAGCTACCTTTATTATACCGTTACCTGCGATACCGGTCCGAGCTCCGGCCGGTCCGTAAACGTCAGCTCCCGCTTCTCCGTTCCATGAAGCTCGAACACGACGATCTCGTTCTCGCCTTGCCGCAGCAGCGGCGCAGGGATATAGAGCGTCTGCTGCGGCCCGCGCTTCCAGTAACGTCCCAGATGGAAGCCGTTGACGAACACGATGCCCTTGTCCCAGCCGTCCAAGCGCAGGAACGTATCCGCCGGCTGTCCCTCGATCGGCAGCACCGCGCGGTAAAAGCCCGGGTATCCCGGCTCCGCTTCCTTCCCGTCAAAGCTGACCGAAGCTACGTCCTCCAGCGGCAGCGGATAGATATTCCAGCCGAACAGGAACTGGTTGCCGTGGCGCACGCCTTCCGTGATGCCTTTGCGGTCGAGCATGAACGGTCCGTAGTTGATGCGACCCATATTTTCGACCAAAATGCGCAGCGTCACTCCGCCCTCCGGCACGGCAAAAGCCACCTTCTTGCTTGAGTCCCACCGCTCGATCACGCCCAAGAACTCGTCGTTCACATAAACCAGCGCCCGGTCGCGGCAGTCCTGCAGCACGAGCTCCCGTTCCTCCCGCGGCCCGGAGATGAACGTTTCGTACAGAATGAACCCGTCGTTTTGTCCGACCGCTTCCATCGGCTCTGGGCACGTGCGGCGGACCGCATCCGACAGGCTGTCCAGTTGTCCAAACAGCGAAGCTGCTTCGCGAACCGGCACGCTTCCGTAGGCAGCCTTCGGAATCGGCTGCGGCAGCTCCAGCGGCGGCAGCTCCACGTAGCGGGACAGCGTTTCCCGCACCGCGTAAAACTTATCCGTCGGCTCGCCGGATTCGTTCAGCGGCACATCGTAATCATAGCTAGTGATCGTCGGCTCGTAATGATCGCGCTGCGGACAGTTCGCTCCGCTCATATAGCCGAAGTTCGTTCCGCCGTGGAACATGTAGAAATTGACCGAAGCGCCGAGACGAAGCATATCGTCGAACACGTCCGCTACGTCCTTCGCATCCCGCGTATGGTGTTGCTCGCCCCAATGGTCAAACCAGCCGTTCCAATATTCCATGCACATGATCGGTCCGTCCGGCTGGTATTTTCGCAGCATCTCGAACGCTTCCTCTGCCCGGGACCCGAAGTTCACCGTCTCCAGTACGCCAGGAATCATGCCCCCCTGCAGCATGAAGTGTTCCGGGCCATCGGAGGTGAACAGCAGCACGTCCATCCCCCGCTGCAGCATCGCATCCTTCAAATAAACCAGGTACGCCCGGTCGTTCCCGTAGCTGCCGTACTCGTTTTCCACCTGCATCGCGATAATCGGGCCGCCGTTCGTGCACAGCAGCGGCTTGAGCAGCGGAAGCAGCACGTCATAGTACGCGTCGACGCGGTCAAGATACGGCCGGTGCATGCAGCGCACCCGCATGCCCGGATCGGCGAGCAGCCAGGCCGGCAGCCCGCCGAACTCCCACTCCGCGCAAATGTACGGGCTCGGCCGCACGATCACATGCAGACCGACCTCGCCGGCGATCTCAACAAAACGAACCACGTCTGCCAGCCCGTCAAAACGGAACTGACCCGGCTTCGGCTCGTGAAGATTCCAAGGAATATACGTTTCTACGGTATTGAAGCCGCAGGCTTTCAGCTTAAGCAGGCGATCCCGCCAATACTCGGGCACCACCCGGAAATAATGAATCGCACCGGAAACAAGACGGATCTGGTTCCCGTCCAGACAAAATTGCCCGTTTTGCACATCGAACGTCGCCATAAGAGCACCCTTTCTGCATTCGGTATTCTCCCTTTATCTTAGAACGTCCGCGGGCAATACCGAATAGCCAAAGCGTCCGATTATTTGACCTTTTTTTCCGTTGGTCGGGTAGTGTAGAGCTGGAAAGGGGTACAGTGTTGCTCACCATACTATCAACTGGCTGTTACCAGAGTAACTTTGCACCTTAAACATCGTTGTTATTGTCAGGAGCAATCTTCGACAGAAGGCCATATTCGATTAATATTTCAAAATCATCAGTAGGACAATAAATACCAGGATGTTTGCCACTATCTTTTCCGAAAAACATTAAAGTTTGGCCACAATTCGGACATTTTACTTCTTCGCCACCCACAACCTTCTCCCTAATTCGTTGTATTCGTTTGACTTCTTTTAGAATTTCTTCCAGCGATCTTCTTATCAACATGTCTCACCCTATTTTTTTCCTCTAACAAGAACGGATGCTCGTCTTTATTCTAAATCCCGATATGGATTTAATAGATTTCGTTGGCTTGTTTTTGAAACAACCCCATGACAACAATTCGAGCAAGGGAACAAGGCTCTTTTACGAAACTTGACATACACGTGAAGCAGATACTCGAGTTGGCCTTCCTTTAAATTTGCTGCAAACATATGAAAACACCTCGTTCTCTACTAACCTTTTAATTTCCATTATTGACATATGTTCTCATTCATAACGGCGAAGAAGCTTACTAATCGACAAATGCATCATTCCCTACTTGAACACTCCCACCACCTGCGCTCATGGCGCTAAGGTGGGGGATTCTTGCGAACAGAGAAGCATCCTTCTCTTCTTAAGCAAGCGATCCCTGCGGTTCCCGCAGTTCAGCCCATCTTCGCCAACAAACGCAGTCCTTCTTGCAAGATGTTCATGCTGGCATTGCGGTCACGGTCATGGTGCGTGCCGCATCTTGAACAGGTCCACGCTCGCAAGTTTAGATTTTTCACTTCGGGATTGCGCGATTGGCATACATGACAAAGTTGACTGCTTGGATCGTTTTTGGCGACCCCGCTGATCGTGCGACCATACCACGTTGCTTTATATTCCAGCATCGTGCGAAGGGTTAACCAGCTTTGCTGATTCATCTCCCTCTTATCGAAGAGGGAGTCTTCTCAGCCGTAACGATAAAATAATATCTACTTTCCTACCGCCCATCAGGCAGTGTAAAAATAACATCCAGCGGATCTCTCCCGCTAAAAAGTGTTTGATACAGGTCTAGGACTCTTGATGATTGCAGATCTATGGCTTCATTATGGATGAGTTTACCCAGTTCTTCAAATATAGCTCCTTCTCTCTCATCGATGATATTTTGTTTAACCAGCCTTAGAGAACTGCCCTCTCGACTAAACGGCCAATCGACATGCGCTCCTTCATAATCAAATACAAAATCAATGGAGCTTACCCCTTGGTATTTACTTACGAGAGGATGCAGAATGACCAAAAATTGCGCAAAAATATAAGTACGCTCCCTGACCTTTTGCGCATCCTTAACTTCGGCTTGAAGCGTGGATGATTGAGGGGGCAAATCTCCCCATGAATGATTGTTTATATATGTCAACAATGAAATAGCGTGTTGTTTGTCTTTAAACATAGCGATCCCGACGAATATTTCATTACTGCTGATCCCCGATTCAATAAATCCTCTCAAACATCTGGCCGCGTTTTCCAGCGTAGTAGCATACTGTGCCAATAGAGGAATGTACTCACTAAAAAGCTTTTCTATCATGCTTTTCTCAGCATTACCGTAAGTCGCTTCCACAATGGTCTCAATCACTAACGCCTTATTATACTTTTCATTTATTTTCGGCAACACTTCTTCTAAAAGGTGCCTGGTAAATTCAATATCATAAAAATCTAATAAGGTTGAATAATCCTTCAAGCCGCGTAAGAAGGCCATAAATGTTTCAAATTCTGGAGAACCTTCATTACTATGAGTTAAATATTTAAATAAAGAGTTTATTTTTTGTACTTATCCTCCATAAAGATCTCCTTTTAGTTGAAATACTTTAATATAGAAGGCCACGCACGCTAGGCATGGCCTTCTCTGACCTTAATGAATTAGTTAATTAATGCCAGATCACTGCATTCCATTTTATACCCCATCTTCCGCATGTCAAAATACCATGAAGTATGGTGTTTAAAGTCGAACTTAGTCAAATAAATGTATATTAAAGTAATTTATATTTCGTTGTTTCCATTTATGGAAAACCGATTCGTATGGAAATATAATGAATATTAAACAAAGTATTCAAAATTTTCGCCTGATATTGTCACGTTAAATGATGTTTCGACAAGAAATGACGTGCGGAAAGTGGGATATAGCTTATTTATATCATAACTCTAAAGCCCCGAAATTACCTTTGAGTCTTTTCTCTTAATCCACTACAATGTGAAATAACCTGAAGTGGAGGGATGAAAAGATGAAGCGGAAAAGTTACAGCATGGAATTTAAACAGTTGCTCATCCAGGAAGCGCTTGAAGCTGGAAATGCCAGTCAGGTCGCAAGAGTACATGGAATTGACGGTAAGATGTTATCCCGATGGATTCGTCAATCTCAGCAAGTAGGTTGGAAAAAGGCCGTTCCTGAAGCGAAGAAGGCAGCGTCCTATGCGCCATCACCCAAAGAATTTCAAGAGTTGGAACACGAGAACAACAAACTGAAGAAACTGCTTGGCGAAAAAGGTCTGGAAATATCGATTCTGCGTGACCTCGTAAAAAAGATAACCCCCGCCTATCGGACAAAATAGAGATCGCCGACACGTGGATTGCGCGGGGGTATAAGGCTGCAGTGGTGCTGCGTATCGTCGGCGTTAGTGAAGCAACGTATTATTACCGAAAGAAGCATTTCAAGCAAGAACGAGTATACAACGGTGGACGTCCTATTCCTGGGTATTCCTTCAGCCAACAACAGCGTCCCATCCCCGACAATCAGATCAAAGAATGGTTGATGGAACTCACATTCCGCACCCTTCGTGGAAAATTCGAAATACATTAATTTTCAAGCATTTTTTCATCTAAAATAAATCCAAATATGGGGTTTAATAACACAAAATATATTGTTTAAAGCCTACCTAAAGTAAAAATTTTGCATAAAAATAAAATCTTTTGAATAAATAAACAAGGGTGCGGAATATGAGATGGAACTCATTTCCACGAATTTAATTACAATTTTATTAGTCTGGCAGACTGAAAATGACGTCAATCGGATCTTTAGCTTCAAAAAAGGCCGTGTAAAGCCTAGCCTGTTCTAAAGGTGTTAGATGAGCTTTCTTGTTCTACAGTATTTGGCCTAATTCGATAAACACTTCTGCTTCCGATAGGGTCACTATTTTCAGGTGAGTAATTCGATTTGTGCTGCCTGGCAATCTCCAAGCCCAATCATTTTTTGCTGACTCATAGGTCGGATAGCGGGCAGATAGTTCAAAAATATTTGAATAAGCGCCGTAAGATGGGTGAACAAAATACAAAAATTGAGCAATTAAGTATATGCGATTGCTTAATCTTGTAGCAGTCCGGACTTCTTCAACAAAAGATTGATGTTCCATTGGTACATCTCGCCAATCATATTCTCCAATCTTCACCAAGATTTTTAATGCCCTTTGTTTATCTGAAAACTGAGCAAATCTTGAAAGAATATCAGCTTTAAACAAATTCCTTACAAAAAATGATCGTAGAAATTGAGCAGCATCTTCTTCACTTGTTTCGTACTCAACTACGAGCGTTAGATATTCGTCCAGTATCTTAAGATTAAATTCAAAGTCCGGAAACTCGACCATTAATTCAATCAGTGCTGCTCTGCTTCTTTTTTCAGTAATAAAAGGAGCGATTTTTTGTAACTGTGCAAAAAACCCCTCACCTAACTCGACTACCGAGTACTGCTCCTTTATTGTTTTGAATAATGCAATTATAAGACTGTCTTGGTCTTTCTCAAACATAGCATTCAATAATAATTCTGCTATTTTCTTAGACAAGTTCTCCCACCTACTTCATAATTTAAGGCTCGTTACAATTTGTTTCCACTTCTGTCGGCAAAGTCTCAACCTTTCACTGAGCGACAACATCTATAACCCTGTCTTAGTGATTTTGAATAACCTTCCAATCTATAGAACCATTAACTTCACGATAAAGGAGTCTCATTATATTAGACGCCCCATTTACTTCTGAAAGGTCAAGATTCCACCATCCATCATCTCTCAGATGAGGTCTATAATTAGATAATCTCTGAACCGCAGAGGTATCCCTAGACTGAATCGCCATTAAATCATTAATGTGCTGATTAGCTATGACTTTTTCACTTGAAGTTAGGTGTCTTGTAGAACCTTGCGGTAAACTAACATCCCGTGGGACTTTCTCATTAAGTGAAGATCTTGGATTTCCAGCAAACTTAATCCCTAATAATTGCTGGGGCGAAGGGCAACATCACAGTTATGCACCCAAACTCCAAGATTTGAAACAAAGTATGAGTTGAAATCTGCTACTTCAAAGTTATAAACCGTTGCTTCACGTGGCTCTTTTTCAATCTTATCTATAGCCAGTGTAGAACCATCACTTGAAACAAGCAAGTCTCCAACTTTCAGGTCTTTAACGAACGTCCAGCCCTTGCCATCGAGCCAAAACGGATGCTCACCAGTAACCTCAATGATTTCATCTCCGATGTGGATATAGTAGATTTCGTCAGCTTGCTTTTGGAACAGCCCCACGACCTCTTTATACGCCACTTCTCCGGTTTCGTCAGACTTGGCGAGAACCTTATCCCCTACCTCGATTTCCTCGATAGGTTTCTCCCCTTCGTTAGTAATAAACTTGATTCAGGAGAGAGAACGAGCGGCAACTGTATTCGGCTACCGCCCATTGGTTCTTAGCTTGCTGCCTGTTGCGGGAGCGGGGCAAATCGGTATTCCGTCTTGTTCTTCATCATCCCGTAGATGATGTTCACCAGCTTGCGCATGATGCAGATGATGACCTGTTTCTTCCTCTTTCCTTCGCTCAATCGCTTCTCGTAATACGCAAGGAATAGCGGATTGAGTGGCTTTTTGGACGTTCGGGCAGTCTGCACTTGTCTGACCGCTAATCCCCATAAAATCTTGTTTAGCGTTCGGTTTCCTTGTCGCTGGTTGCGTTCCTTGCCCCGCCCGGCGCTACTCATTTGGCTTGGCGTGATGCCCGCATACTTCGCCAACTTCTCACTCTTGCTGAATCGTGAAATGTCGCCAATCTCGGCTACAATGGCAGATGCTGTGACGCTGTCAATACCCGGAATCGTGTGCAATTTGTATCCCAATTGGTTCATCAAGTCGCGGATGCTGTCATCCACATCGTTCATTTCCCTGTGAACGTCCTCAATCTGGTTGACGTGGCTTTTGACCAGAAAATCGCGATACTCCTGATGCTTGCGCTTTGTTTCTCCGTCCGCCCGGACACTCTCCAGTATAAGCGCCGCTTTCCTCGTCGAGCAAACATTGTTGCTGACTTTCCGTAGAAACTCCGCCAACGTGTCTTCGGTCACCCCCGCCAGCAGATACGGCGACGGGTACTGCTTCCAAAACGCTAAAGCGGTCTTCCCGTCCACTTCCGCGAAGAATTTGCCGTAGCTTGGATAGTTGTAGCTTAGTTGCGTATGAAGCTGGTTTTTGAGTGTGACCAGCGTATCCCGTAAGCTGTATCGTCGCATGACAAGCTGTTTTAATATCCAGTACGCATCTTGCGGCGCGGCGGTCGGCAATCGGTCCAGTTCATCGAGCAACAGCTTGGCGATGTTCTCCGCATCCCAACTGTCGTGCTTTTCAGTCATGGCATAGCTTTTACGTTTCCAGTTCGACAAGGCAGCATTGACTTCCTTTACCAGAAAGCCGTGTTCAACGAGATAGACTGCTAATCCCCGCCCGTAGCCGCCCACATCCTCCAAGCCGAACACCACGGTTTGCCCTTCCCCGACATACAGGTTTACTTTCTCCACCATATCTGGGAATGCGGCGGGCTTGTTCTCAAACGGAATGGCTTCCAGCTTCTCATTCCAGCAGTTGATAACCACCGCCATATGCGTCCGCTTATGTAAATCGACGCCAACATAAAGGTATCGCTCTTTTCTATGCTTCATTAATCGTTCCCCCTTGTCTTATCAGGCTTTGAGAAAAAGAATGCCGGCATCGTCTGTTTAGCATTCACCCGCCATACGGCGCATGTGCATTGAAGGGTAAGCCTATCCATTCTTCCTCTGCAAGCCCGACAAGGCTTGTTTTAGGTGCCTTGCTTCATCTGGTACGCCAGATATGCCTTCTCCAGTCGCACGTGAAGTAATTCCAATCTTACCGCGTCTTCCAATTGGTCGATGACGATCAGTACTTCCTCCGCCGTCAGCTTATCGAACCGCTCTCCATAGCGGTACATATGGTCGAATATCGCGTACTGGCATGATTCCAGTGTTTTCAGTCGTTCCAGTAACCGATCTTCCTCCCCAACACAGCGGTCGTAGCGCTCCATCTCCTCCATCTGTCGCCACCGCCTCACAGAATCGCTTCGAGCAGCCCGACGGCCTTCACGTTCCCATAGCACATTTTGCCTTCGTAAAGCTCTTTCCGGTCAAGGATTCGCTTGACCTGCACCTTCGTGAACCGCTTGCCTTGTTGAGTCGTATACCCTTCGGCGTTCAGCCGTCGCGCCGTCTCCGCCAGCGTCATGCTTGGATTGTTTTTTCGTATCTCGAACAGACGCTTCACAGCAGCCGCTTGGAGCGGGTTCACTTCGATTACTTTCCGCCCTTTCTTCGCCATATAGCCGAACGCGGCGCGTCCTCCGGCATAGCCGCCTTGCTGTGCCTTCTTCATTCTTCCCCGCCCCAGCTTCAAGGAGATTTCCAGCCGCTGGTACTGATCCAGCAGTTCCATCAGCCCGTTAATCAGGAAGTCATTCGGGTCTTTCCGACAGATGCTGTACGTCGGCTGTTCAATACTCTTTACGTCCACGCCACAGCGCTTCAACTCGCGGTGAACAAGAACTTTCACGATATCACTACGCCACAAGCGGTTCGTATTCAGCACGAGCACGTAGTTCACACCGCCGACCGCCAACGCTTCGAGCATATCCCGAAAGCCTTCTCGCTCGACTTCGAGCGCTTCTTCGTCTACCTCCGCGCCGCTTATCCCGGCATCCTCGTACACATGCAGCAAGTTCCAGCCATGCGCGGCGCAATACGCTTCAATCTCATCGCGCTGATACGCGAGACTATAGCCTTCCTTTGCTTGCCCTTGCGTTGATACGCGAATATAACCAATTACGTTCAACCGCCACTCCCCCAATCGCAACGATAATTAAAATTTCCGTAACCGAAGCCGAATTTAGATTTACTAGTTTTTGGTAATTATTGATCGGAGTAATCATATTACGCGAGTGTGGGGGAGTTCAAGCATCATTTTATTTCAAAATTAAAGTGGCCGCCTTTATTCAACTCCCTCCACAGTAGGAGCAGGGGTCTTATGGGCAATTGATGGCGCAAACCTTAATTCTCATTTCAAATTTAAAGTACCACACCTTTTATCCAACTCGCCCACAGTCGGGACAAGGGTCTTATGGGATTTAACGCGGTAACGTTATAAAGGTGACCTTTACTTCGTCAGGTGGTACGTTTCGAGCTGGATATAGTTCAGGTACTCCACAGAAAATTGGCGGGATTCCACTAGCCTCGGCACATACCCGCTTTCCTTCAACTTCGCCATCATCTCGTCAAAGTCGCCTTTTATCGTCCTTGGGACAATCAAGTTCTTGCTTTGAAGGAACAGGCGCTTCCCATACGAACGCTCATCCGCCTTAAAATCCCGCAGATTCTTAATCAGGTCAAGCTTCAACTTATTTTGGCGCTCCACCATCGGCAGGCTGTAGATGCGCTTCAATTCGACGCTCCCCAGCCCCCAGATGTCCCGAAACGTTCCAACCGCAAGCTCCGCTCTCGGTATATTCGGCAGGTCGGCCAGTAAGTGGAAGTGGAGCGTACCGCGCTGCTGAAAGGAACGAACAGCGAGATACTTGAAATCGCCGTACCGCTCACGCATCCGCTTCACCCAGTTCTCATAATCCTTCGCCGCTTCATCCAGCGTCACGTCCGGCTTCTCGTAGGTCAAGGTAATGAACTTATGGCCCAGGCTGAAATTCCGATCCATCAGGTGGCAGAATCGTTCCCGCTCCGCTAGTTTCAACCGTCCCGGCTTCAGCGTTCGATTAGGGCGATTTCGCGCACATTCCTCCTCATCCGGCGGTTCTAAAACCGCTGAATAGACCCGTTTCTGTACATCCGTCAAGGTCAGGTCAGCATTAACCGCTTCAATCTTCGCGTAACGTTGGCTTTTCGATTTACGGCTGTTTTCGTCAGATAGCTCCTTTCCGTATATCTTCACTCGCAGGCAATCCCCAATCTTCGTCATCTGGCAGTTATAGCTCATCGCCCAGCCCTCCTCGGTTTCATAGCGCCCCATTGGGGCGTTTACCGTAAATAAACCGGGGGGATGCATGTGTACTCCGTGGGATTCACATGAAAAATAGTGGCAGGGGAAATAATCTCCTCACTGCGCTCGGAATCTCCTGTAAGAGGGCAGGGAAGGAGTATGGTTACAGCCCATTTAAACAAGCCGTAACAGGCTATTCATAAGGAGCTGGGGGAAGGCCTTCCCGAATACGCAAAAATCCCCCGTCAGCGACTACGGGACGTTCTACGTCCATACGTCGCCAGCGGGGGCGTGCGGGGAATAATTACCATCCAGAGAACAGCGGAAGATCATAGCATTTCGATTTTTTCCAGAACCCTCGTATAGAAAGAATTAAAGGACGAGCGAAGCGAGTCACTCCGAGCGATAGCGAGGAGCAGAGCACATCCATCCCTTGGATTTCCATAGTCTGAAGCAGCCCAGGCTTCTATGGGCATGGGCTGCCCACGGATATTCAAGCTGCTCGTTCCCTGCTTGTGACCTCCTCGCTTCGCTCGGAAGACTCCGCTTCGCTCTGTCCCTTTGCTTTTCCTTCGATTCTCATGGGAGAGCCAGATGTTCAGGTGTGAATTCAGCTTCACTTCTGAATATCGTCGGCACTTTTATACGGCGTATTCGCCCACTCCCGACAGTACCGTTTTTCTCGTGGAGTATGGAACGTTCCCATAAGAACCGTGTATTTCCCACATAGGAGCGCATGTCACGTTCTCCATAGGATCCATCCATAACTCAATCACTTGACCGTATATTTATTCGTTTTTTCGCGAAAGCTATACCATCCTATACCAGTAGGTTATCAATCGTTAGGAATTGATCGAAAAGTTCTATCAATTATTTCAAAAAAAAGTATCGTATACCTTTCCGCTTGTCGAATCCGGTTCAGCACGTGGTTACAGGCTAAAGAAACCGGGCAAATTTTATTGAAGTAGCGCGGCGATTAAAAGACAACAGGTTCCCATACGGATTTTTGGACTCCACAATCAGCCGATTCATTCGGCACTGGGTGAGGGTAAAAGAAAAACCTTGAAGGAGCAATCCCTCAAGGTCTTCTCTTATTACAGTTGTTCGTTGTAAAGTATACCTTCATTGTTAATTGCATTGAATTCGGTGATTAATCGTACCATTTCAGGGAAAGCAACCGCGCTAAATCCAGAATATGTCATACCATCAATAACGTTTTTAAGTACCCTTTTCCATTCTGATTGAAAAATTTCTTTTGTAGTTACAATATGTCCGCTTTGTTGGAGTAAATTCTCGGTCTTTCCAACAACATTTTCCCACTCCGAACGAATCGCCAGATTATTTGAATCCCATGTTAAATCCCACTTACATGCAAATGAATTTGATGGCCAGTGAACACTTATCTCCCCTGAAACTCTCGTCCTAAGGGTTTCAAGAATGTTTAAGATGTCATCTATCATCAGGCTCATGTCGTATTTGTACCCTATTGGAATACAAATGGTCTTCCACATAATTATCACATCTTCTGTCCAAAGAGGAAACACAATCTCAAGAGCATCAGACAAGGAAGATATATCTTCGTCATATTCCCCAGTAAATCTGGGACATCCTGCTTGAATTCTAAAATCCATAGGCAGTCTCCTTTTTTATGGTGCTGGTGGTGCAGGATAACCATGAAATGTACCCGAACCATTATTTCTTACCCAGATTCTTGTTGCATCCACTGTAGAACCATCGGGCATATGTACTTTGGAAGTAGAGCCGCTAGGTAAATCAAACCAACCACCTTCACCAGGCTTTAATGTTGCTGCTTTTTCACCTGCAAACTCTAAATCCGCTTTGCTCCATTGCCCTTGGGGTAATCCAGACTTTTTAGCCATTGCAGGGCCTTCTTTCCAGTCCACACCATGTTTACCAGTCTTAAGATATTTGGCCTCAGGACGCAAACCACAGTCCCCGATATTATGAACCCAAATGCCTAAGTCACTTACAAAGTACGTATGGAAATCAGCAACAGTAAAGTTGTACACCTTTACTTTTTTATCGTGATGTACAACTTCTATGTTGTCAATCTTTAGATGATTTCCGTTACTTTGTACTAACTCATCACCCACCGTCAAATTGACCGCAAGCACCCATCCCTTGCCATCCACCCAAAACGGATGATTATCAGTTGTCTCAATAATTTGATTGCCAACCGATAACTTATAAGTAGTATCCTTCTCGTTACGATGAAGGGCAACAACTTCCTTGTAAGCCTGTTCCCCAGTCTCTTCATTCTTGGAAAGAACCTTATCTCCGACTTGAATGTCTTCGATGTTTTTCTCCCCTTCGTTAGTAAGAACCTTGACTTTAGCCAAGTAAAGGACGGCAACCTCTGACCGCTACCGCCCACCATTTAGCTCGCCGTTCGCTTAGAAAGCGGTGCAAGCCGATACTCCGTCTTGTTCTTCAACATCCCATAAATGATGTTCACAAGCTTACGCATGATGCAGATAATAACCTGCTTCTTCTTTTTACCTTCGTCGAGCCGCTTCTCGTAATAGGCGCGGAACAACGGATTGAGTGGTTTCTCAGATGTTCGGGCAAGAGCCACTTGTCTGACAGCGAGTCCCCACAAAATTTTATTCAGGACGCGATTGCCCTGCCGTTGATTGCGATCTTTACCCCGTCCGGCGCTGCTCATCTGACTTGGCGTTAGTCCGGCATACTTCGCCAATTTGTCAGCATGGTCGAACCTCGCAATATCGCCAATCTCGGCAACAATCGCGGATGCGGTCACGCTATCGATTCCCGGCATGGTATTCAATGTACAGCCTAGCTTCTCCATCAGATCGCGAATTTGGGCTTCTACATCGTTCATTTCCCGATGCACATCCTTGATCTGATTAACGTGGCTCTTGATCAGAAAATCGCGATATTCCTGATGCTTTCGCTTCGTATCCCCATCCGATTGAACACGCTCCAAAATCATCATCGCTTTCCTGGTCGAGCAGACGTTTCGGCTTTTCTGGCGAAGAAACTCTGCCAACTCGTCCACCGTTACCCCATCAAGCAAATGCGGAGAAGGATACTGTTTCCAGAACGCCAGAGCTGTCTGCCCGTCTACTTCGACGAAAAACTTACCATAGCTGGGGAAACTGTAGCTCAGTTGCGTATGAAGCTGATTTTTAAGCGCCACTCGTGTGTCCCGCAGGTTGTATCGCCGCATCACCAGTTGTTTCAGTATCCAGTAGGCATCCTGCGGCGCGGCGGTTGGCAATCGGTCGAGTTCATCGAGCAACAGCTTGGCGATGTTCTCCGCATCACAACTGTCATGCTTCTCGGTCATCGCATAGCTTTTACGCTTCCAATTCGACAGAGCCGCATTGACTTCCTTCACCGTAAAGCCGTTCTCAACGAGATAAGCTGCGAGCGCTCGCCCATAGCCACCTACGTCTTCCAAGCCGAATACAACCGTTTGCCCTTCCCCGACATGGCAGACGACTTGCTCCACCATTGCAGGAAAAGCAGCGGGCTTGTTCTCAAATGGGATGACTTCCAGTTTCTCATTCCAGCAGTTGATCACAACGGCTGTATGCGTCCGCTTATGTAAATCGACGCCAACATAAAGGTATCGCTCTTTTCTATGCTTCATTAATCGTTCCCCCTTGTCTTATCAGGCTTTGAGAAAAAGAATGCCGGCATCGTCTGTTTAGCATTCACCCGCCATACGGCGCATGTGCATTGAAGGGTAAGCCTATCCATTCTTCCTCTGCAAGCCCGACAAGGCTTGTTTTAGGTGCCTTGCTTCATCTGGTACGCCAGATATGCCTTCTCCAGTCGCACGTGAAGTAATTCCAATCTTACCGCGTCTTCCAATTGGTCGATGACGATCAGTACTTCCTCCGCCGTCAGCTTATCGAACCGCTCTCCATAGCGGTACATATGGTCGAATATCGCGTACTGGCATGATTCCAGTGTTTTCAGTCGTTCCAGTAACCGATCTTCCTCCCCAACACAGCGGTCGTAGCGCTCCATCTCCTCCATCTGTCGCCACCGCCTCACAGAATCGCTTCGAGCAGCCCGACGGCCTTCACGTTCCCATAGCACATTTTGCCTTCGTAAAGCTCTTTCCGGTCAAGGATTCGCTTGACCTGCACCTTCGTGAACCGCTTGCCTTGTTGAGTCGTATACCCTTCGGCGTTCAGCCGTCGCGCCGTCTCCGCCAGCGTCATGCTTGGATTGTTTTTTCGTATCTCGAACAGACGCTTCACAGCAGCCGCTTGGAGCGGGTTCACTTCGATTACTTTCCGCCCTTTCTTCGCCATATAGCCGAACGCGGCGCGTCCTCCGGCATAGCCGCCTTGCTGTGCCTTCTTCATTCTTCCCCGCCCCAGCTTCAAGGAGATTTCCAGCCGCTGGTACTGATCCAGCAGTTCCATCAGCCCGTTAATCAGGAAGTCATTCGGGTCTTTCCGACAGATGCTGTACGTCGGCTGTTCAATACTCTTTACGTCCACGCCATAGCGCTTCAACTCGCGGTGAACAAGCACTTTCACGATATCACTACGCCACAAGCGGTTCGTATTCAGCACGAGCACGTAGTTCACACCGCCGACCGCCAACGCTTCGAGCATATCCCGAAAGCCTTCCCGCTCGACTTCGAGCGCTTCTTCGTCTACCTCCGCGCCGCTTATCCCGGCATCCTCGTACACATGCAGCAAGTTCCAGCCATGCGCGGCGCAGTACGCTTCAATCTCATCGTGCTGATACGCGAGACTATAGCCTTCCTTCGCCTGCCCTTGCGTTGATACGCGAATATAACCAATTACGTTCAACCGCCACTCCCCCAATCGCAACGATAATTAAAATTACCGTAACCGAAGTTGTAATTTGAATTTCTAATTTTTGGTAATCATTGATCGGAGCAATCATATTACGCGAGTGTGGGGGAGTTCAAGCATCATTTCATTTCAAATTTAAAGTGAGCTACCTTTATTCAGCCGCTCCACAGCAGAAACAAGAGTCTTATGAGCTTTAACGCGGTAACGTTATAAAGACGACCTTTACTTCGTCAGGTGGTATGTTTCGAGCTGGATATAGTTCAGATATTCCACAGGGAATTGGCGGGATTCCATCAGCTTCGGCACATACCCGCTCTCCCTCAACTTCGCCATCATTTCGTGAAAATCGCCCTTCACCGTCCTCGGTACAATCAGGTTCTTGCTTTGAAGGAACAGGCGCTTCCCATACGAACGCTCATCCGCCTTAAAATCCCGCAGATTTTTAATCAGGTCGAGCTTCAGCTTATTCCGGCGCTCCACCATCGGCAGGCTGTAGATGCGCTTCAATTCGACGCTCCCTAGCCCCCAGATGTCCCGAAACGTTCCGTCTGCCAGTTCCGTTCTCGGTATCGTAGGCAGGTCAGCCAGCAGGTGGAAGTGAAGCGTGCCGCGCTGCTGAAAGGAGCGAACAGCGAGGTACTTGAAATCGCCGTACCGCTCCCGCATCCGTTTCACCCAGTTCTCGTAGTCCTTCGCCGCTTCATCCAGCGTCACGTCCGGCTTCTCGTAGGTCAAGGTAATGAATTTATGGCCCAGGCTGAAGTTCCGGTCCATCAGGTGGCAGAATCGTTCCCGCTCCGCTAGTTTAAGTCGTCCTGGCTTCGGTGTTCGATCAGGGCGATTTCGTGCGCACTCCTCCTCATCCAGCGGTTCTAAAACCGCTGAATAGACCCGTTTCTGTAAGTCCGTCAGGGTCGGGTCGGCTTGAATCGCTTCAATCTCCGCGTAACGTTGGCTTTTCAATTTACGGCTGTTCTCGTCAGATAGCTCCTTTCCGTATATCTTCACTCGCAGGCAATCTCCAATCTTCGTCATCTGGCAGTTATAGCCCATCGCCCAGCCCTCCTCGGTTTCATAGCGCCCCATTTGGGGCGTTTACCGTAAATAAACCGGGGGGATGCATGTGTACTCCGTGGGATTCGTATGAAAAATAGTGGCAGGGGAAATAATCTCCTCACTTCGCTCGGCTTATCCAGTAAGGAGACAGGGAAGGAATATGGTTACAGCCCGTTTAAACAAGGCGTAATGGGCGAATCACTAGGGGCTGGCTAGAGACTACCCGAATACGCAAAAATCCCCCGTCAGCGACTACGGGACGTTTTACGTCCATCTCGTCGCCAGCGAGGGCGTGTGGGATATTTCCATCCAAAGAACAGCGAAAATTCAGGGCATTTCAATTATTTCCAAGACACTCATATATAAAGAATTAAAAGACGAGCGTTAGCGAGTCCCTCCTCGCGAAGCGAGGAGCAGAACACATCCATCCCTTGTGAGTTCCATAGTCAGAAAACAGCCCCGGCTTCTACGGGCATGGGCTGCCCACGGATATTAAGCTGCTCATTCCTTGCTTGTGACCTCCTCGCTTTGCTCGGAAGACTCCGCTCGCTTCGCTCACTCCGTCCTTTTTCTTTCCTTCGGTCTTCAGGGGAAAGCATGTTATTTAAGTGAGGAACCCTCTTCAGTTCTTAATATAGCGAGCACTTTTATACGGTGTATTCGCCCACTCCCGACAGTACCGTTTTTCTCGTGAAAGATGGAACATTCCCATAAGAACCCTGTATTTCCCACATAGGAGCACATGTCACGTTCTCCATAGAATCCATCCATAACTCAGTCACTTAACCGTATATTTATTCTTTTTTCGTAGTAAATATACCATTCTATACCAATAGGTTATCAATCGAGCCGAATTGATCGAAAAGTTCTATCAATTCTTTTTCAATTAAACCATCCCATCTCTATCGCTTGTCGAATCCGGCTAGGGCAAGTGGTTACAGGCTATAGAAACCGGGCAAATTCCCAATTCTATCCTCGCAACAAGCAAACGGTCAAGTTAAGACAGTAGCGCCCACCTACGGCGATTTCCGGGCGTTCTACGCCTAATTCGTCGCCAAGTTGGTTGAATAGTGCCGGAAGGTGCCCCACGAATTCAACGTACCTATCACGCTTCAATTTGGGGTTCGGGTGGAAGCGTATAACAGCCGACGTGAAGCGGGATGTCGGCCATCCGTCCGCCGAGAGAACTGGCTATGTATTATTAAATCCAGAAAGACGCTCAAGGTGTAGTCAAGCACAGATAAACCCCGCTCCTCGTGAAAACCACGCCACGCATACGCTGCTATTATTCGGGCAGCGCGGCGAGCAATAAGAAGAACGTTTCCAAGTGGCTAATGTGAACTCCGACAATCAGCCGCCCCATTCATTCGGCACTGGGTGGAGGTAAAAGAAAGACCTTGAGGATTACCGCCCCCAAGGTCTTTGAATCATTCGTCAAATTTGTTGAGCCAATACATCGACTTTTCTGTACTAGGCAAGGATTTAAGTAAATCTAATGTTTCTTTCTTTTTCAGTTTAATTGCATTTTGTAGCTTTTCGGGAGCTATATCTCGTATATCTTCCAACATACAGCATTCTTCAAACAATTCGATTATTTCCTTATTCGCATTATTTTGTTCCAGAAGCTGTGCTACATAAGGACGGTAAAGATACGCATATGCATCTTCAAATGTTAATGCCCCTTCAAGCAAGGAATCAAGCATGCCAAGATTTAATATACATAAAAACCTTTGAATTTCGTCTGAATGCTTCAATTCAATTTGTAAGTTCAACGTACCACCCCTTTATTATGGCATTTGACTTGATGAGTTGCTCCATCCATTTTTCACCTTGACATTAAACACTTGACCAGATTGGCTTTGGAAGTAGTGGATTGAGATTTTTTTACCGTTTGCATCTACACCATCCTTGTAAATCTTGTTCCAAGTACCGGACTCAATAGCTCGTAGTTCCTCAAGTAGTTCTGTATTGTTGACCTTGTTCTTCACAGTTCCGTTTTTAGCCGCTGAAAAACCTTGTGGGTAAAGCGGAGCATCTTTAATTGATTTGTATACATTTTGCAACGCACAATTATGCACCCAAATACCAAGATTCGAAACAAAATAAGAGTTAAAATCCTTAACCTCAAAGTTATAAACCGTTGCCTCACGTGGCTCTTTCTCAATCTTGTCTATTGCCAGTTTAGAACCATCACTCGAAACAAGCAAGTCGCCAACTTTCAGGTCTTTAACAAACGTCCATCCCTTACCATCCAACCAAAACGGATGCTCACCCGTAACCTTGATGATTTCATCGCCGATGTGGATATAATAGATTTCGTCTGCTTGTTTCTGGAACAGCCCCACGACCTCTTTATATGCCACTTCTCCGGTTTCGTCAGACTTAGCGAGAACCTTATCCCCTACCTCGATTTCCTCGATAGGTTTCTCCCCTTCGTCTGTGAGAACCTTCGTCCCGGCGGTAAAGCAGTTGCACCCGTTGACCAGCTTCTTAGCGGTATTTTCCGCTTTTTTCATCCATGGTCCCATAAACAAGCGCTCAAGCTGCTTCTCTGCGGCGATGACGCCTTTGGTCGCATACTTGCCCGCATGCTTTAATCCCGGAATCGGGATCAGGCTCAGCGCACTGCCGATACCTTCCGCCCAGCGGTCTCCGGTAGACAAGCGTTCACCAGTTACGAAGTTGGTGCCCAGGAACGCTTGCTGGAACCCTTTGAGCGTGCCTACCCACGGTACCGCATCGACGAGGAAGTTGCCTCCCTGCAGCAGGAACGACGAATCTCCATCCCGGCTCAGGCCGAACGGGTCCACATAGGAGACCGGATTGCCGTTGACATAAGCGTACCGGTTTAGTGTCGAAGCCTCGGAGATCGTTCCGGTCACGACGTCGCGGTTGACGAAGCGCTTGATCTCCGGCTGGTAATATCGGGCTCTCATGTAGTACAAGCCATTCGGGTCCGTCATGACCCCGTCGCGTCCGTTGTATTGGAACGGGTTGTCTGTATTCCCTTCGTGCTTCAACGTTTCCCCGTACGGGCCGTACGTGTAACGATCCGTCACTTGTCCCTTGGCGTCGGTCAAGGCGATCGTACTGCCGCGGCGGTCGTAATGGTACGTCCGGTATTCGCCCGACACTTCTTCCCGGCCGAGCAGTCCCAAACCGTAGACATAGTAAGCCTTAGCCTTTCCTTGGTCGTCCTTCTCCATCAGCACCTGCGGCAGCCAAGCGTTCGGGTTCACGACATACCGCGTGGTCTGTCCGCCCGAAGTCACGGCAATGCGATGGTTCTCGGCATTATAAGCGTAGCTTATTCCGCCTGCCGCAATCAACCGGTTGCGCGCATCGTAACGATATTCCTGCATCGTCCCGCCGAGTGGACCCCCAATCATGTTCCCGTCCGGATCGTACGTGACAGGGTTTCCGTTAAACGTCGCAAGGCGGTTATCCGACGTATACGTCATGGCGATATTTCCCGGAACCGAACCTGAAAGACTCGTCATGGAAGCATATGTTGCCGAGGTAACCGTTCCTACCGCGCTTCGTCCATACACGGCCGCCGCGACTCCTTGCGCGCGGAGGCTCGCAGCTTCATTGCGCTCCTGAATGACATTGCCCGCTTCATCATATCCGAATTGATATTGGCTGATATAGCTGCCGTCCGCGGCGCGGTCCCACAGCTTCACCAACTGACCGGCTGCGTCATAGTCCCGGGTCTCCACGCTGCCGTCCGGGCGGGTGGTGGTCAGAAGGCGGCCGTTCGCATCGTATCCGTACGCGGTTTTGCGTCCCGCCCAGTCCGTCACTTCCTTCATGCGGCTGGCGGCATCGTACGTATAAGTTACTTTTTTCCCATCCGGATAGGTCAATGTCGTCAACTGGCCGATTTCGTTATAGCCGTATTGCAGCACATTCCCATCGATATCTGTGTACTTGATCACCCGATCCAGTTTATCGTATTCCCGGGTAGCCGTTTTCCCCGACTGATCCGTAGCGGCCGTGATGTTGCCGTTCGCATCGTATGTGTATGTCGCAGATCCTTCGGGATCGGTAAACCGGTCGAGCCTTCCGGCTTGGTCGTAACGGTAAGCCGTAGCTTGCCCGCGTCCGTTCGTCTCTTGTTCAAGCCGTCCGTTCGCGTCGTAAGCATAGGTATGAGCATGGCCCGCCGCATTCGTCTCGCTGAGTAGCCGCCCTGCTTTATCGTAGATGTACTTCGTTTCATTGCGATTCGGGTCGGTAACGCCGGTAATTTGGCTGACCGCGTCAAAAATTTGCGCGGCTTTCCCTTGCTTGGCGTCAGTAACCTCGACCAGACGGTTTAACTTATCGTAAGCGAGCTGCGTCTGGCGTCCTTTCGGATCGGTCCACTGGGTTAGCCGGTTCAATGCATCGAACTGCTGTGTGACTTTGCGGTTCAAAGCGTCCGTGATGGTGGCCGGATTACCCTTCGCATCGAACTCCACCGACCTGATTTTACGGTTCATCGCATCATAGACGGCTGTCATTCGATCCTTGACGTCGTATTCATAGCGGTCGGATTCGCCAAGCGCATTGGTTGACCGTACCAGTCGGCCCTTCGCATCGTAGGCATACATATTGCTGTGACCGAGCGCATTCGTTTCTTTCACCAAGCGGCCTTCGCCATCGTACTCGAAGCGGGTTTCTTGGTTCAGCGCATTTTTCACGCTGGTAAGATTTCCGTTGCCGTCATAGAAATATTGCGTCACGTTTCCTTTGGCATCCGTTTCCGTCAACGGGTTCCCCATCGGATCGTACGTGTACGAGACCGTCTGTCCTGCCGGGTCCGTGACGCTGAGCACCTGATCGTTCGCATTATAGGTCAACACGGTCTCTTTGCCATCGATCCCCTTCAACCCGACGACGCGGCCGGCAGCATCGTAAGAATAAGTGACCGTATTGCCTTCCTGATTGGTTACAGAAGTAAGCAAACCGTTGGTGTAGCCGTAGGTCGTTTGTCTGGACAAAGCATCGGTCGCTTGAGTCATTAACCCGTTTGCGTCATACGCATAGGTCGTTAGATGGCCTTCGGGATCGGTGACCCCGATCAATCGGCCTTTGGCATCATAATGACTGACGATCTGCTCGTTCTGCGGATTGGTGACCGTGAGCAAGTTGCTATCGTCATCGTAGGTCATGGTTACTTTCTGACCGGATGCGTCCGTCACGCTAAGCAGGTTCCCCCTGCCGTCATACGTAAACGTATCCGTCTTGCGTTCCGCATCCGTCACCAGCGTCCGGTTGCCTTCGCTGTCATAGGTGTAGCTCGTTTCCTGACCGAGCGCATCCCGGATGCCAAGCAGCTGGTAGTTCTTGTCGTGGGTCAACACGTTGACGCTGCCTTCACGATCAGTAACCGCCGTAACGAGGGTTCCTTCTTTCTCGACATACTCGAACTTCGTAGCGCGATGCCCGGCAACAGCATCCTGCTGCGCAATGATCCGTCCCTGGCTGTCGTACGTATTGCTGAATGTCCGTGTGCCTTGCTCCGTTGCCGTGAGAATGCGGCCTTTGTCGTCATAGCTGTATACCGTTTCCTGACCTGCGGCGTCGGTTATTTTTTCCAGTTGGCCTTTCACATCGTAAGACAGCTTCACCTGGCGCTGGAGCGGGTCCTGCACGACAGCAAGCCGTCCATTGGCATCATAGGTTAGTCCGATTCCTATGCCGGATAGCGGCTCGGTTACCGAGGCCAGCTGCCCGGAGGCGTTATAGCTAAGCGATAAAACCTGGCCCTGTTTGTTGCCCAAAGAGAGCAAGCGGCCGGCTGACGAAAACTCATAGACGGTGCCATCCTTGCGGGTTAAGGTATAAGAACCGTCCGCCCGGCGGACCAGCCTGTCCAGCTTCACGGCGGCTTCGTCGGAGCCGTAGAGCCCGCTTCCTTTCGCCGTAAACGTATTTTTCCGGTTCGCGTTCCAATGGACGCTAAGCTTGCCATCGCCCGCATCCTCTACCCGGATGTCGTACAAGTGTCCCCAACCCGGGCCCATCACGCCCGAATTCAAGAGCAAAGAGTAATACTGTACCGTAAACGGCACATCCGCAGCGCCGTGCGCGGTAAGTAGCGTACGCTGGATGATTTGCGCTCCTGTCCCCGTGTCGACCGGGTCGGCATGGAGGGATCGCGTATCGTATTGCGAAGGGTCCAGCTTGCGGATCTCTTCGGCAGCGCCTATGCCGGAGATCGGTTTGTCGGCCGTCTCGAATGCAAAAGCATCGGCAGGACCGAATACATCCAACTCGGCGGTTCCGGTATTCAGGATACCGTAACGCACGCCGGCCGGAATCGTAAGCGGACTTGCGCCCGGATGCCGGGTTCCGTCTTCTTTCACATAGGTGTAAGGACCTATTACCGCAATCGATTGCGGGCTTCCTGTCCGGTTGGCCGCTTGCATGCTTTGACCCGGTGCGACAGACGCCGAAACAAGCGCCGGCCCGCTACGGTCAGTCATCTGAAGCGTGTCGTACGGTCCCCATACCGTCAGATTCGCAGCTTCCGTGTTCGTGATCGCCGCCCGTTTTCCCGATGCGACGGTTAAAGCATAGCCTTCAAAAGCTTTTTGATACGGATGAATGCTTCCGTTCTCGTTCATAACGGCATAGTCGAATTTGCCGCTGGTACGCAAGCTCGTTCCAACCGTTGCCGCTGCCTGAGCTTCGAGGCTTTGACCGGGGGCCAGCGTCTTGACCAACAGCGCCGGATTGGCGCGGTCCGTTATGCGGAAAGCGTCCTTGGAGCCTGTCACCACAATCGTCTGACTATCCCGGTTGGTTATCGCGATCCGGTGGGAAGCGCCAAGAGGAATACTCCCCAAAGTACCTTCCCTGTCGTAGAACAAAATATCCCCGGAGCCGCTGTATTTGACCACGTCTACGACGCCGGAAGCTTTCACGCTAAACTCCCTGGAGGAAATATTAACGGCTTCCATGCTTTGGCCAGGGGCCAGCTCTTTCATAAATGCGACCGGGCCGCCGCCGTCATCGACCGTCACCGCATCGAAAGGAACGGCAATCTGAAACGGCGCCGTATTCGCGTAAGCGATCACGATCCGTTTGAACGGGCTGAGCGAAATACTTCTTGGGTTCGCTCCTTTTACAAAAGAAGACACGCTGCCGTCCGAATTGTAGATCGTATAGTCGGATACGCCCAGGACATCGATATAAATCGCGGCTCCCGTTACGTTCATAAGCCCTACGCTTTGACCGGAGTCAAGCGTCCGGGTAAAGAACGCCGGATCGGTCCGATCCGTTAACCGGAAAGCGTCGTACGAGCCCTTTAGCCGAACGGGCTGTGCGTCTACATTCGTCAGCACAACTTGTCCGCCTGCACTTACTACATGCGCCGTGGCGGCAGAGTCCCGTCCGTTATACTCAACGTTTCCGCTGCTTTTATAAGTCGCATAGTCGTGCTTGCCTTTGACTTTCACCGAGAAATGAGAGGCCGTATCGTTTTTAGCCGCCAGAGTCTGGCCCGGTGCCAGCATCTTGACAAACGAAACCGGCGTTGCCCGATCCGTGATCCGGAACATGTCGTAGGGGCCAAAGACCTCCAAAACGTCCATCTCGGCATTCATAACCGCGATGCGCTCGCCGGGGTTCACCTGCTTGGTCGTATCGTTGGAGTCCTGAACATACGACTTGATCGGGCCGGAGCCTTCATACATCGCATAGTCGTGCGTGCCTTTGAACGAGACCGTCGTATAGCCGGTTCCCGTTAGGGCCGCTTCCATGCTTTGTCCCCGGGGCAATGCTTTCACGAACAAGGCCGGGTCGGTCCGGTCGGAAATTTGAAACGCATCGTAAGAGCCCTTCACGGTAATGCTCTGCGCATCGGCGTTCGTCACGACGATCCGCTCGCCGGAGCCGATCCCTTTGCTTCCTTTGGGAACCGCCCGTCCGTAATATTCCGGCGAGTTCTTGCCTTTGTAGCCGGCATAGTCAAATTTGCCGCTCATCCGGATAGAGAATGACGTTCCCGCTCCATTAAGAGCATGAACGGTTTGTCCGGGAGCCAGTTGTTTGACGAAAGAAACCGGCGTCGCGCGGTCGGATACCCGGAAAATATCGTAAGGGCCGATCACTTCCAGGGCCGGGGCTTCCGTGCTCATGACGGCGATGCGTTCGCCCGGATCAACCTGCTTGGGACCGCCGCCGCTATCGCCCGAATACGACTTGAGCGCTCCGGCGGCATCGTAGAACCCGTAATCCGATAACCCGTCCGTCGTGACCGTCGACGATTTCGATCCGATATGGACCGCCTCCATGCTCTGTCCGGCGGCTAACGTTTTCACGAAAAGTGCCGGCTCCGGACGGTTCGCGAGCTGAAAAGCATCATACGGACCCTTGGCCTGAATCGTCGCGGCATCGGTATTCGTTACGATCAATTGAGCGGAAGAGCTAACGCTCCGGGTCCCGGCAGGATTCTTGCGTCCGTACGATTCCGCCTCGCCCTTGCCGTTGTATTTCGCGTAATCGTACAGCCCCGTCAATCTGACGGAATACGCTTTACCGACTAAATTGACCGCCTTCAGCGTTTGTCCGGGGCTCAGCGCTTGAACGAACGTCACGGGCGCAGACCGGTCAGACACCGTAAACGCGTCGTAGGGACCCCATACATCGATGGCAACCGTGTCGGTGTTCATCACGGCGATCTTTTTGCCATGGGCGGTTAATACCGAGCCGATCGAATTATCGTCCGAATAGCTGACTATCGGGCCAGCGGACGACGCATAAGTAGCGTAATCGTACTTGCCGGTCATACGGACGTAATAATCTTTGGCCGTCACATTGACGGCTTCCAGACTTTGCATCGGCGCAAGATTTTTCACAAACAGCGCGGGATTGACCCGATCGGCGGTCTGGATAACGTCGTATGGCGCCGATACCTCCAGGGCCGAGGTGCCCGAGTTGGTAAACGCTACCTTGCGCGATGGGCTTACGGTAAAGGTTTCCGCACTCCGCTTTCGGCCGGACGTCGAAAGGTCGTCGGAATCGGTATAGTAAGCGTAATCGTACGTACCCAGCGTTGTGATGTCCACGCTTCCCGACGAAACGTTCGTCGCTTCCATGTTTTGACCCGGCGATAACGTTCGGATCGTCAGAGCAGGAGTTGTGCGGGATGTAATCTTGTATGCGTCGGAAGAACCGGAAATTTCCATCGAGCCTCCGCCCGCGTTGGTGATAGCAATCCGTTCCGAGGCCTGGTTGTGCATGCTTGCGGCGGTCGATCTTCTGGCATAGCTCTGCAAGCTATCCTTGCCGCTGTACCGCGCATAATCGTATTCGCCGTTTAAGCTAAGGTAAAACGCCTTCGCAGTCTGGTTCAACGCATCGACGCTTTGGCCGGGCGCGAGCACCGCTTTAAACGTAACGGGCTGCGTACGGTCGGCGAAGGAGAACGTCTCGTAGGGCCCGAAAACCTCGAACGATTCGCCTCCGGTATTGGTAACGGCAAGCCGCTCCGAGCTATCCACCATTTTATTCGCCGTCTTCTGGGTCCGGGCATACGAAGAAATGCCAGACGAATTGAATAACGCATAATCGTATGTGCCTTCAAGCGTCACATTCGCCGTATAGGCCGTCGTGTTGGATGCTTCCAGACTTTGTCCCGGATTCAGCATGCGGCCGATGAGCGCCGGATGATTCAAATCCACGACGGAGAAAGCATCGTATGGCCCGACAATTTCGACCGGGGACGCACCCGTATTGGTCACATTCAAGTAATTCCCCGCTCCGATGAGATTGCTGCTCAGCCGCTGGCTGCGTCCATAGGCAACGACCTGACCCGTACCGCGATGCTCCGCATAATCGTATGTGCCGCTTAAGCTGACGTTAAAGCTTTTGGGCGAGGTATTGGTCACCTTCAAGCTTTGTCCCGGCGACAGCGTCCGGGTAAAAGAAGCCGGCTTCGCCCGGTCGGCAAACGTGAAGCCGTCATAAGGCCCGGACACCTCGTAAGCCTTGGAATCCGTATTGGTCACGACCATCCGTTTTCCCGACGATAACGATACGCTTCCCGGGAGCTTCTTCCGGCTGTAAGAAGACACCGCCCCGTCCGCATCGTAGATGGCGTAGTCGGACAAGCCGCCCACCGCCAAGCTAAACGTTCTCGGCGTCACGTTGGCTGCTTCCAGGCTTTGTCCCGGCGACAGCGTTTTATAGTAAATGGCTGGACTCGTGCGCGTCGAAAATTCGATCATGTCGTAAGGGCCCCATACCTCGTAGCCCTTCTTGTCCCGGTTGGTTAACGCGATCCGCTGCTTGTCCGAGAAGGTCAATCTCCCGGCAGCTTTTCGCTTCGTATAAGTAGCGACTTCGCCGACATCGTCATACCTGACGTAATCGCTGATCCCGCCCGTTGTAATACTGCTGCTCTTCCCCGACGTATTCGTCACATCCAGACTGGCGCCCGGGTTCAACCACACTTTCTTTAAAGCGGGAGTCGAAGAGCTTGCGATCTGGTAAGGAACCGAATTGTTGGACAATGTAATCGACGAAGACGACGTATTCGTAAGTACGATCCGGTTCGTACCGGAAATGGAGTACGACGTCCCTTTGTCGGAACGCTTGTAGTCGGATACGGCTCCGTGGTCGTAATATTTGATGTAATCGTGCCCTCCGCTAACTTTCACTGTCGCCGCAGAGGAGCGACTGTCAGGATAGGCGGTAATGACCACCGAAGCGCCGGGGGATAACACATAAGAAACCGGCGCGGCATAAGCTTCTTTCTCCCAATAAAGAAAGCTTGCAGCTAACAAAAATAAAGCGCAAACGATCCGTCCGATTGAAAACACAGGGTACCCTCCGCTATCAAATTAGAAAATGCTCCTATGATGCATGCAGACATCCGCTTTGGTCTAACGCGGTTCAAAGCGAATGTGGTCCCAGCTTACTTGACCGTTCCCGCCGGATTCCGAAAATACGAGCTCAAGCACAATCCGGGCGCTTACGGCTTGCGAAGGCGAATGTACGGCCTTATGAAACGAAATCCAACCTGAAGCGGGGGTATCGGCTACGACAGCTTTTGCCGCGTGTATAATCTTCCCGTCAGCATTCAAAAATTCCACGCCTGCCTCCACCCGGGCGTTCGTTAACGAATCGGCCTTAAACTGTCCTTGCAGCGAGAACTCCGTGTTCCCGTTCACGCGGATCTCTTGAGACAGACTCATGCTTCCGGATTTGGCTGCCGTTCCGTTCATCGTCTGAACACGATTCACGGCGTAGACTTGTCCGTACACACTTGTCGTAACCACGTCGTAGCGGGCCTGAAGCCCGGGTGAAAAAGCGGCGCTCCACGCTTCGCCAACTCCGCCGACGCCCACAGCCCCCTCAAAGTCGCCGTTCACAAGCGAAGGAGCGACCGCCGTAAAAGCTCTTGCCACAGGCGCAGAATGACTTTGCTCCACGCTGGTAAGATTACCGGCTGCATCATAAGAATAATTCAGGGTTTCCCCGCTATCTGTCGTTGCCGAAATTAAACGGTTCAGCTCGTCGTACGTATACGAAGCGGCCATAACCGGAGTCGCCTGCAAACCAAGCGTCATCCATAAGCAGAACAACACTGCCCGTAGTTTACCATTCACAGCCAAATCCTCCTTCTGATCCAAGCCTTAAGATAAATCACGCGAGCTATTTCCCGGTCCGTGTCTTGTCTGTGCGAGCATTGCCCCTTCTCCCCCTGTGTCAGCGTACCGCCTTCCATCGGTTACCATAAGATTTGCCGAAAAACCCTGCTATAACTTTACCTGCATATATAAGTAATTTATAGGCGGTCAGTATTATATTAAACATCCATCTCGAAATTCGAAATGCTACCATTCTCCTATTTTTACCATGGAAAATGTGCACTTGATCTCCCTTTTCCCTTCCTTATTGCAAAAAAATATCCACAATTCACCCCAATATCTGGATAACTTTTCTTTCTGTAGGATATCCTAGAAACGACCTTTCTCCAATTTTCGACAAGATTCGCACATCGCTACTTGACATGGGGGCAATCTTTAAATTATAGTAATCCCATCGGAATTAAACTTAACTGACTCGTCAGTTAAGTGGAGAGGGGCGATGGAAGCTGCCTGCTTTACCGGAACAAGATCAGAACCGCCGTCAGCAGCTGATGGCCGCGGCGCTGGACTTATTTGCCCGCAAGGGATATCACGGCACCAAAATTTCCGACGTGGTCAAAGCCTCGGGGGTGTCGCAAGGCACGTTCTACTGGCATTTTCAAAGCAAAGAGCAACTCGCGCTGGAGTTAATCGAAGGTGGCAAAGAGAGGCTGATCCAAGTCATCGAGCAAGGCTACCGCAAGCACACGGGCACGGTAGACGACATGGTGAGCTCGTCCGCGCGGCTGCTTACGGATCTGTTCGCCTTCGCCGACCGGAACCGGGATCTGATGGCTCTGCTGCTGATGAAAGGCCAAGGCGCGGACCCGCCGGTGCGGGAAGCCGTCTCGCAGACCTGGATCGCGTTCGAAGAAGCGTTCAAAAGCAACATCCAGCGGGCCATCGAGCTCGGGATGCTGCCGCAGACGAACGATTTGTCGCTGCGGGCCAACATTCTCGTCTGTTTCATTACCGGTGTACTGTCCAAATGGCTATTCGGACCTATGCACGACGTCAATTATCAATCCACGTATTCACCGTCGGAGATCGCCGAAGAAACCGCCAAGTTCGAATTCCGGGGCTTGCTCGGATAACTATATCCCATCTACGAAGATTCATAAGGAGGAAACTGTTATGTCTATCAAACTAAGCAAATGGTTTAAATCCGCTTCGCTGCTGAGCATTCTTGCGATCGCACTCGCGGGATGCGGAACCAAGCCTGCCCCGGCTCCGGATGCGAACGCCGGCAAGAAACCGGCCGAGACGACAACCGCCGCTAACTCGCTTGAGCAAATCAAGAAAGCCGGCAAAATCAGAGTCGGGCTCATGGGCACCTATGCCCCGTACAACTTCCTGAACGAGAAGCACGAGATCGACGGCTTCGATGCGGACGTTGCCAAGGCGGTAGCCAAACGTCTGGGCGTTCAAGTCGAATTCATCACCAGCGAGTTTTCCGGGCTGATCGAAGGGCTGCAAAAGGACAAATACGACGCTCTCGTGAGCCAAGTCACGATCACCGAAGACCGTAAGAAAACGATGGATTTCTCGACACCTTACGTGAAAAACGCCGTGAACGTGATCGTCAAAAGCGACAATACGACGATCCAAAAGCTCGAAGACTTCAAAGGCAAAAAGATCGGCGTCGGGCTCGGCACGAACGACGAGAAATATTTGCGTGACGTCGCCATGCCTAAGGTCGGCACGTTCGAAATCGCGACGTATAACGATGTCATCACATCGCTGAAGGACCTGAACGTCGGCCGCATCGACGCGACGATCAATAACGTATTCGCGATCAAGCCGTTGATCGAGAAAAACCAGTTCAAGGTCAAAGCGGTCGGAGACCCGATTAAAGAGGATTTTGCCGGTGTCGCCATCCGCAAAAACAACCCGGAGCTGCTCGACGCAATCAATAAAGCGCTGGCCGAGATGAAAACCGACGGCACGTTCAAAGAGATTTTCCAAAAATGGTTTGGCGTAGACCCGAACTTCTAATCAGCGCGGACCGGGAGGATGCACGGCATGGAACTGGTTTTACAGAACTTCCAATTTCTATTGACGGGCGCGTATTATACGCTCCTGATCACGATCGTCTCGATGTTCTTCGGACTCATCATCGGGATGATCGTCGCCATCGCCCGTCTCAAAGGAAATTGGCTTATAAGTAATCTGGCCAAAGGTTACGTGTCCATCATTCGCGGAACCCCGATTCTGGTACAGATCTTCATTATCTATTACGGACTACCCGACTACGGGATTACGCTCGGGCCGCTCACAGCGGCCTTTATTTCACTTAGTATCAACATCGGGGCCTATTTGTCTGAGACGTTCCGCGGCGCGATTCTGTCTGTGTCCAAAGGGCAGACGGAAGCAGCCCTGTCGCTGGGCTTGACCCCATGGCAGACGATGCGGCGGGTCGTGCTGCCGCAGGCGGCCCGCGTGGCGATCCCGCCGATGGGCAATACGTTTATCGGGATGCTGAAGGAGACGTCGCTCGTGTCCGTCGTTACCGTGACTGAGCTGCTGCGCTCCGCCCAACTGCTGATTGCGCAATATTATGTCGCCATGCCGTTTTATATCGCCATCGCTCTTATGTATTGGGTGATGAGCATGTTCTTTTCGTACATTTTAGACCGCATCGAATCTCGTTTGTCAAAAGCTTATTAAGGGCGTGTGATCTGTATGATCGAGGTAAACCAACTCGGCAAAAACTTCGGCGATCTGGTCGTCTTCCGCGACATCAATCTACATATTCGCTCCCGTGAAATCGTGGTCTTGGTCGGTCCGAGCGGCTCCGGCAAAAGCACGCTCCTGCGCTGCTTGAACGGGCTGGAGGAGCCTGACGCGGGATCGATCCGGGTGGGCGATGCGGCATGGGACGCTTCCATGGACGCTGCAAGCAAGAAGCAGGCGATCCGGCACATCCGCACGTTAACCGGCATGGTGTTTCAGTCGTTCAATTTGTTCCCCCACATGACCGCCTTGGAGAACGTCATTATGGCTCCCACGATTGTCAAAAAAATGAGCCGGGCGCAGGCCGTGGAGATCGGAGAATCGCTGCTCGCCAAGGTGGGGCTGTTGACTAAGAAGAACGAATATCCTTCCCGGCTGTCCGGCGGCCAGCAGCAGCGGGTTGCGATTGCCCGGGCTCTTGCCATGCAGCCGCAGATGATGCTGTTCGACGAGCCGACATCTGCGCTGGACCCCGAATTGACGGGCGAGGTGCTGGCCGTCATGAAGCAGCTTGCGGCGGAAGGCATGACGATGATCGTCGTCACCCATGAGATGAAGTTCGCGCGGGAAGCGGCGAACCGGGTTATTTTTATAAGCGACGGCAAAATTCAGGAAGAGGGCGCGCCGGAGCAGTTTTTCGTCCAGCCGCAAACGGAGCGGGCCCGCAAGTTTTTGCGGCAAATCGAAGGCGCGCCGGAGACGGAGTAACGAGGAAGATTGGAAGGAGTGGACATTGTGGTTCCGAGCAAAGCAGAGCATTTGAAGAACGTCGCGGAGCGGGCGCGGGCGATCATGGAGAAGGAAAATGTGGAAGCGCTCGTGGCGTCGAGCTGTGAAAATTTCTACTATTTGTCCGGTCACCCCAGCACGTTTATGTATACGCTGCGTATGAACGAAGTCGCGCTGGCCGTGATGTTCCGCGACCCGAGCCGCCGCACGGTCATCATCATGAACGAATTTGAAGCCGCGGGCGTTCCGGCGGACTTGCCCCAGTGCGAACTGCGCACGTACCCGACCTGGGTCGACGTCGACGATCCGCTCGGGCTGCGCGGCGGCAATTACGAGGGGCGGCGGCCCGTAAACCATCAAGTGCAGGAGATGTTCGGACTGCTCGGGCAGGTGTTGGCCGAACACGGAATAAACGGCGGCAGGGTGGCCGTGGAGCTAAACTCCATGCGGTATCCTGCCGTGAATGCGCTGCGCGAAGCCGTCCCCGGCTTGGAATTCACGGAAGCCGGAGCGATCCTGACCGGGTTGCGCGCGATCAAGACGCCTTGGGAAATCGCGCAGCTGCGCAAGAGCTGCGAATACGCCGAAGTCGGCATCGCCGAAACGATCAAGGGAATCCGGGTCGGCAGCTCGGCGGCGGAGATTGCCGACGCCTTCCGGCTCGCGTTACTGACCCATGCCGACGGCTCGTCCTCCCGCTTCCATATGATTTCGGTCGGGGCGCATTTTGCGCCTGCGCATATTTTCGATACGCGTCCGGGCCAGCCGGGCGATCTGATCAAATTCGATGTCGGCGTCGACGTGGCCGGCTACGGCTCGGATATTGCGCGCACGTTCGTGCTCGGCTCCCCGTCGGACACGGTGAAACGCATCTATGGCGCGCTGCGGGCCGGACACAACCGGTTGCTGGAGCTGATCGAACCGGGGATGCCGATGAAGCGCGCTTTTGACGAAGTGATGCCGCTCATCCGCCGCTCGGGCCTTCCAAATTACAACCGGGGCCACTTGGGGCACAGCGCGGGACTGAGCCTCGCGGCCGAAGAAGCCCCGTTCCTGAGCCCATCGGAAGAAACTATCTTCCGTCCAGGCATGGTTATCTGCCTCGAAACGCCGTACTACGGCTACGGTGTCGGCTCGATCATGATCGAGGACATGGTGCTGGTCACGGAAAACGGCTGCGAGCGGCTGAACAAGCTGTCGCGGGATTTAATTTCGCTATGATGGAAAAAGGTCAAAAAGACGCTTTTACGTTGTCCTGAGCTTGTTGAGAAACCCGCTTCGCGTAGAAATTCTCTGCATACGCCGGTGGGGTATATCCCTTCAGCCGCTGCCCTCCCCCAGAAAGTGATGTAACGCTTGGAAGCTTATTCCGATTACTTTCCGGGGACCCCCTATCTACTCGTGAACTTTGATTAGAATTTGCGGTATTTTCACGGGTTTCAAAGGCGGACGTAAACTCTTACGGGATATACCCCACCTCTATTTGTCTGAGGTTTCTACTTCCAGAGTTTCTCAAAAGCTCCAGATACGTTTACGCTGTCCTTTTGACCTTTTTTTGCTTGGGCTATGGATGAAAAAATTGCTTGACCGTCCCTTTGCCGTCTTCGACTTCGATTTCGGCGTACGCTCTGTTGATGAACGTCATCTGCGGCGGTACATGGCCGCAATCGATATCGTAAACAATTGGGACCTGCAGTTCCTCGGCCAGCTCTTGATAAACGTCTTCGGCCGTGTAGCCTTCCACCGGACGATTGGCGCTGCTGCGGCCAAACATAATACCGGAACAATGCTCAAACCAGCCGGCCAGCTTCATTTGCACCAGCGACCTACGTAAATCGGCTGTAGACAGACAGCTCACAGTTTTCCAAATACCAGACGATAGGGGCCCCATGAATAAAATGCTTCTGGAAATGCCGCACGTCGCCGAACGGGGTGCCGACCAAATGCCGGATGATATCGATGCAGCCGCCAAGAAAACGGCCTTGGATGTTCGTTTTTGCTTCGGACACGGTTTTCCAATACGTAGGCTCCGTCAAATGGTAGATGCACGGCGAAGGGTCGACGTGTCTCCATTCCTTCTGATACTTCGGCGAGGAATGCTGGAGAACGGATTCGCCTGCTTTCGTTGATAAGACCGCTTGCCACATGGCGGTCGTCTCGTCGGAGTATTCGCCTCGCAAATCAACCACATTCGTTCCGTGAGCCGTCGCCAGGCCGGTTTTTAAAGTGATAACCAACAGCAATACGCTGACAACCGAATATCCCAGAATCCACTTGCCCGGCAACTGTTCAAAATCGATGTACTCCAGAATCTCGATCAGCAACTCTCCGCCCCAGGGTGGAATGTTCCATCTTCTGAGCAGACGCATTAACGACCTTTTTCAACTCGTCTTTAGATGCGGGGCTTAAGTAAAAAATCAATTATTTAAAATTATAGGTATATCACGAAAATTAAATTTATATTAAAACAAAAACGATAAATATTCAGTTAATTATGTATGTAAAATATCGAAATCATCCTGTAAACTATAATTCACTAAGCGGACATTCGCTTGGCATAGATCAACGGATCTAAAATTATAGATTAGAGGTGCTATTAAATATGAACCGGAACATGGATTCAGCCGCACAGAGTGCAGTGAGTAATGCTTCTTCTGACCGTCTTCCATGGGGCAAATTACTCGCTTTGGCGATGGCGGGGTTTATCTGTATCTTAACCGAAACGCTTCCTGCGGGTTTATTACCCCAGATTAGCGATGGACTTGGAATTTCGGAAGCTCTTGCCGGCCAGCTTATCAGCTTATATGCCCTTGGTTCGACCTTGGCCGCAATACCCTTGGTCACGGCTACACGAGGGTGGCGAAGACGGCGGTTACTGCTGACGTGCCTCCTTGTTTTTCTTGTATTCAACACGATCACCAGTTTATCTTCCAACTATATACTGACATTAGCTGCCCGTTTCATCGCGGGCATGTCCGGCGGTGTTGTATGGGGAATAACCGCAGGCTATGCACGCCGCATGGTTCATGAATCTTTGAGAGGACGGGCGCTGGCGGTGGCGATGACCGGTGCTCCGCTTGGGCTTCTGCTAGGTGTGCCTATCGGAACATTTATCGGGGGAGCTGTAGGGTGGCGACTTGTTTTTGGGATCATATCTCTGCTATCACTTCTGCTTATCGCTTGGGTGTCCAAGGGAGTACCGGATTTTCCAGGGCAAGCTGCCGAAAAACGACTTCCCCTCCGCAAAGTGTTCATCCTGCCTGGGGTACGATCCGTTCTCTTTGTCGTGTTGTTCTGGGTACTTGGGCATAGCGTCCTCTATACCTATATTGCGCCATTCCTTGCGCAGGCAGGGCTTTTTGGGCGAGTTGACATGATACTGCTTCTATTCGGCATTACTTCCGTCGTTGGTATTTGGCTGATTGGTATGCTGATCGACCGTTGGTTGCGATTGCTCACATTATTTAGCCTAGCCGGCTTTGCCTTGGCATCTGTACTGCTGGGTATCGGTAGCGATCAACCCGTTATCATCTATTTCAGCGTTGCATTGTGGGGGTTGACGTATGGGGGATCCGGGACATTACTTCAAACGGCGGTTGCGGAAGCGGCCGGCGAAAATGCCGATGTAGCTCAGTCGATGCTGGTAACGGGTTGGAACTTAGCCATCGGCGGCGGCGGTATAATTGGTGGCATCCTCCTCGAAATGCTTGGTATCAGCAACTTCCCTTGGGTACTGCTCCTCCTGCTACTGCTTGCTCTACTCATCGCAGGGCGCGCCAAAGAGCATGGGTTTCGAATCATAAAACGCTGAAGCATTATTCTATGAAGATTCAGATTCAGCCCCCAATGAATCGCGATGCGAGAAATCCGGTTTGATTTCCGAATTTCTTTTCATATCTACATTCTAATTCTGATCTACAAGCGAACTTTCGTCTTCAGAAATGAAAAATTTATGGTCAATAGGAGATGACATCACAATTACAATCGTGTAAGATCCATATTTATCGCATTTTTTTACAAATTTCTCTAACAATTGAATGGAATCGGTAACGACTTTCAACATATAATTATATTCCCCGCTTATACGATGACATTCGATCACTTCGGGAGAGGAACGGCAAAAATCAATAAACCCATCACAGTCTCTTGTATGAAACGGTACAAAGGCTGCGACATGTTTTCCGATTTTTTCGGGAGAAACAATCGTACGATACTGTTCGATTATTCCCTTCTCCTCCATCCGCTTTACTCTTTCCGTTACAGCGGGTTGTGACAAACCGACGCACTTGCCCAGCTCTGTCATGGAAATTCGCGCTTGATGCTGAAGGTGGTACAGAATATTTGTGTCAATGTGATCCATTGATAGAACCCCCTTTTAAAATTAAGGTTTCATGGTTGAATGAACTAATTTTCATTTGTGAAATAGTCACATTTTTTGAATAGTATATGTCATTTGAGGAGATTTATTATAATTATAAACAGACTGATCGAAACGAGTCAATGCTATGATCTGGAGGTCGGGTGGCTTTCCCTTGCCCACAATCTGCTCAAGAAAGCCGCCGTGGACGCTAAAAACCAAGGAGTTAAGCGAGAACAAACCGCTTAGCTCCTTGGTTTTTTACGAATACCATCCTATTTTGTTGCTGAGGCTGTTCCAAAGTTTACTTTTGGGATAGCCTCCCTTTTCCATAATACTCCTCTTATCCTTGGCTGTTAGCCGAGTCTTCGGAAGGCGCAGCCGGACGTTGTCCTGGCTTGCGGTCTACGAATTTGCCGATCGCCTCGTCCAAATTCGATTTGATTTGGCTGATGAGCTCGTCGCGGCTAATGCCTTTCTCCTGCGCGATTTCAGCCAGCGATTTGCCTGCTTTCATCGCGTCCTTGAGCTCCTGCTGGGTAATACCCAAAATCTTCGTCAGATTCTCGGGATTGCCCATCATTCCGAAAGCTCCTCTTTCGCCTTTTTCGCCGTGATGACCTTCCGGCTTCGTCGCGGTCACGGCTTTCTTCAAGCGATCCGCCAGACCGGATTTATGCTTATCCGCTTGATCCTGCGTGATCTTGCCCGCGCTCACCGCATCGTCAATCGCCTTCGTTTCGGCGTCGGTCAGCTTTTGGATGAGGACGTCTTCCGTCAAGCCCGCTTTTTCCTGCGCGACTTGCGCCAGCGTTTTGTTCTGCTTCAGCTCGTCCATCAGCGTTTTCTCATCCAGGTTAAGCAGCGTTGCCGTTTCTTTCAGAATGTTCACGCCGCCGCGGAAGCTGTGCTCTTCCCGACCGAAGCCTTTCTTGTCAAAGCCGCCCTTGCTGAACTTCCCGTGTCCGTGCTGCGCGCTATCCGCGGTTGTGCCGCTTTCCGTGCTAGTCGTTGCCGCATACGCTTGAGAGTAATATAATCCGGCTCCTCCGAGAAGAAAGCCTGCTGCGATAGTTCCTGCCATCAATTTTTTTCCGATTGTTTTCATGCGGTTTCATGTCTCCTTTGAGTTAGAATTTGTGTTTCACTTACACTTTGAAGTATAGGAGCTGTACATTAATGGAACCTTAGTTTGGGCTGAGCGTTCGTTGAGCGGAAGCTGAATAAATGCTGAAAATGGAAAAAAACAAGCCGGATGCTGCCTCGCAACGGGCATGCATTAGCTTGTTTTGAACTTCGTTGCTGAAGAAGTTCCAGACCAAGTGCGCAACTCCCGACCGCAGGCCCTCGGAATAAAATCGGACGGCGAAAGCCATGATATCCGTAAAGGAGGGATTTCCCATGAATATTATGGACGGGATGGACGCAGCCCGGTACAATTCGGCGAACCCGGACGATAAGACCAAAGAGAAGAAAGCCGAGGAAGACCGCAAAGAAATGCCAGCCCAAGTGCTAAGAAACTTGAACAACAAGTAACCACTGGAAGGAAAGGAATTGCGCCATGACCCCCGACCACAACAAAACGGCAGACGAAAGCGCGGGAGATATCCGAAGCCTGGAAGTCGATTCCGATGTCAATGACGATCCGAACCGCGAAGCTCAGCTTGATCAGTCGTTTCAGAGCTTTTACGAGAACATCAAGCGGCAGGTTCGGGCGAAAGAGGAAATAACCAACGTCCCCGGGGAATCCGTCTTCGACGCGGCGGTCGGGATGGACGAAGAGGCGGAGGAAGCGCAATAAGCGCAGCAAACAAGAGAAAGCTTCATCTGGAGATGCCCGGCATCGTTAGATGAAGCTTTTTTGGTATGCGTCCGGAGGGATGGTCTTATAAGCATCAAGTAGTAAAAAATAGAAGAAACAAAGCCCTGCTGGCTGATACAAATACATAATTTTAGAAGGAGCTTTGCATTATGGCGATCATTAACCTCATTCTGGGCATAGTATTGGTAATATACGGTATAGTTCTTATCAAGAAGTCAAGCACAGGATTCATGGACGGTAAGTCGATACTTTCTCTGATGAATCCGAGGACCCAGAAAAGATTTCGGAGGTTTATCATAAATAAGTTGAAAGAGCCGGAAGAAACGGTCGAAGATTACTTGGAGCGAATGAGAAATACTGCTCGAAACATAGGCAAAAGACTGTTAGTCTTATCATTTATTTTGCTGTGTATCGGTTTATTTTCTGATCTTTATAAGCCCCAGCCTCCAATGGAAACAACAATAGCCAGCCTCCTCCTCGTAATTCTCTCAGCTCACAAAAAAGAAACGCAAACCCGGCAATTCCAACCTTGCAGGTTTGCGTTCTTTACCTTCTGCTTATTGTTCCGCCAAACGAGTCCTTGTAAATTTTCGCCACGATATTGTAAACTTATCCTGTCCAAGGTACAAACTTCGACCCGCTCGTGACGAGCGCTCTTCCGTCGTTCCTTTAAGCATACCGGGATTGACTCTTGGCGAAGTTAATTCGATCTCTACATCAAATGAGGTGCTTTACAATGAAATCGTTGGATGAACTCATTGACGAATCGGAGTCCACATGGCTAGAAGTGCAGGACTGGGTTTCCAAAGCCGCAAATATCGTCGAAATTTTACCTGCAAATCCGCACGAAGCCAAAGAGGTATTAAATCAACTGCAAATTACGACCAGGTCCGTATTAGGTACAGTTGCGTATTATACTGGCGGCATCTTCATCGAGAACGGTTGGCTGCGCATTTTGGGCTCCGGCAGTCGTCGGCTGCCGAGGAATTTGATCACGTGGAATGAAATCGGCGCCGATGGAAAAAGCTCAAGACTTCCTTCATCGTTCTTAATTGCCGACGACGTAGCAGGCGGCTTTTTCGCCCTGAATGGCGGAGCTTTCGAGGGCAAGCCGGGAGATGTGTTTTATTTCGCGCCCGATACGTTGGAGTGGGAAAGTCTGGATATGGGTTTTTCGGATTTTTTATATTGGGCTTGCTTTGGCGATGTGCAAAAATTTTACGAAACTTTTCGTTGGGAAGGCTGGGCGGAAGAGGTTCGGCATATCGATGGAGATCAGGGAGTGTCGATTTATCCGTTCTTGTGGGCGAACGGCGGCCCGGTTATCGATCGTGCCAGATCCGTCGTGCCGATCGAGGAGCTATGGAACATTTATGTGTATGATAGTAAACTCAAATAAGAAAGTGCTAATTGGATAAGATTCTATCGAAAATGGGGCGTGATCCTTGTAAGAAACTCCTTCATCCTCGGGTCAAGTTGCTTGCTCGTTATCGTACTGACTGCTACCTTTTTGAAAGACCCTGCAATATTTTATACGTATGCCGGGGGATTCGGGCTGATTTTTACGGGAGCGGCGGCGATCCTCACCGGTTCCAGCGTAAGCGGAGATCGGGCGAGGGCTAATTATTGGAGCAGCCATACCCATGACAGAGAAGCCAGACGGAAATGGGCAACGTATTGTTTTATAATCGGATTCCCTAACCTACTCCTGGCCGCCGTCGTTTATTTCAGCTCGCTGTAAAACGAAAAAGCCGTGCATGTCCTTAAACCAAGGGCCGCACGGCTTTAAACACATCAACGAATCGGTATTCGCATTTCCAGTTCCTTATAAACTTCGATTTGCATCGCGTACGTCGTCAGACGAACCGGTAGTTCTTTATTCAGCGGCGCGCACTCCTGTACGTCCGAATATGCTTTGTTGCAAAAGCCTTCTGCGGCACGTGCGCCGCTGCAACCATTGTGGCTATTCAATACGCCCCATTAGAGTCTTGGCATCTCCCTTTGGTTCTCGGCAGTGCAAGATTTTTTTCGCCAGGCTTTTCGCGAGTGCAAAATCCCCTGCGTCAATGGCCCTTCTGGCTATTCAAAATTTTGCCTAAATTGTGTTTATCAAGTAAAATAGTTCCGTACCTTAATCGAGCAAGGGGGCCGGTGTTCTTTTTTTATTCGACATGCCATATGGTTTTAGGTGAAAGATTCTTCTGGAGGCGGTGATCCTGATGTCCGATCCGAACGAATTCGGGTCCCAATATTTCGAGAAAATATTAAATATGGTCGACGTGGGCGTCCATCTGGTGAACCGGGAAGGCACGACCGTCTTTTATAACGACAAAATGGCGGAGATCGACGGCCTTGCGCGGAAGCAGGTGCTGCATAAAAATATTTTTCACGTCTACCCGTCCTTAACCCACGAAACGAGCACGCTGGCCAAGGTGCTGCAGACGGGACAAGAGGTGCCCGAAAAAATACAGACCTACGTCAACGTCACGGGCAAACGAATTACGACCATCAACCGCACGTATCCGCTCGTCGATAACAACAAGCTCACGGGAGCCCTGGAGGTAGCCAAGGACATTACCAGCATCGTTCAGCTTCACGATCAAATTCTGGATCTGCGCCACCAGCTGTACCAAGCCAAGCAGAAGGATGGCAAAAAGACGGGCGCGGCTCGCTATCATTTCAGCGACTTAATCGGGCAGAGCCCGGCGTTTCTGGAAGCGGTTTCTACGGCCAAAAAAGCGTCCCGCACCAGCTCCCCCGTCTTCATCTGCGGGGCTACGGGTACAGGCAAAGAGTTGTTTGCCCAGAGCATGCACAATGCGAGCGTCCGCCGCAATCATCCGTTTATCGCGCAGAACTGCGCCGCCGTGCCCGGCGACCTGATGGAGGGCATCATGTTCGGCACGACCCGAGGCGCGTTCACCGGAGCGGTGGACCGTGCGGGCTTGTTCGAGCAGGCCAGCGGCGGCACGCTGTTTCTGGACGAGATCAACAGCTTGGATCTGCTGCTTCAGGCCAAGCTGCTGCGGGTGCTGCAGGACGGCATCGTGCGGCGAATTGGGGGGACGACGGAGCAGCAGGTGAACGTCAGAATCGTCGCAGCGATGAACATGGACCCGCAGGAAGCGCTGGACAAAGGCATTTTGCGGCACGACCTCTTTTTCCGGCTCAACGTCGTCAACCTCCAGCTTCCCCTGCTGCTGCGAAGGCAAGAAGACATTCCGCTGCTCGCGCAGCATTTTATCGAGAAGTTCAATCCGATGTTCGGCATGAAAATTACGGGACTGGCTCCGTCCGCCATGCAGCGGTTCATGGCTTACGCCTGGCCCGGCAACGTTCGCGAATTGGGGCACGCCATCGAATCCGCCTTCAATATGATCGAGCCGGAAGAAGAGATCATCGAGGAGCATCATCTGCCTACGAATCTGAGGGAGGCACCCAGTCCCGCGCCGGTCATCTCTCTGCGAAAGCCGGACCTCACCGCGTTCCCAACAGGGAAATTAACCGACCGGATGAAGCAGATGGAGCGGGATGCGATCGTCGACGCGCTCAAGCGTCACGGCTACAACATCAGCCTTGCCGCGCAAGCCTTGGGGATCAAGCGGCAGGCTTTGCAGTACAAGCTGAACCGGTACGGGATCGCGAGGAAGCCGTAGCGCTGGTTTTCTTTTTGTCAGATCCGTCTTGGTCCAGCATCTCCCAATATTGGCATGGTTTTTGCTTATATATTAAGCGAAAACGATTAATGGAGGTGCTCGCGATGAGCGTACCGATGATGGATCCGCAAAGCAAAGCAAACGTTCCCCCTCTCAGCAGCAAAAGGCACTGGAAAGACGTTGAACTGTGGAAAGACGTGACGGAGGAACAATGGAACGATTGGCTGTGGCAGTTGACGCACACGATCCGCACCTTGGACGAGTTAAAGCAGGTCGTGAATTTAACTCCCGAGGAAGAGGAAGGCGTGCGCATTTCGACGCAAACGATTCCATTGAATATAACGCCGTATTACGCTTCGCTTATGCACCCGGACGATCCCCGCTGCCCGATCCGCATGCAGTCGGTTCCGATCTCAGCCGAGCTGCTGAAGACGAAATACGACTTGGAGGACCCGCTCCACGAGGACGAGGATTCCCCGACGCCGGGCTTAACCCACCGTTATCCGGACCGCGTTCTATTTCTTGTGACGAACCAATGCTCGATGTACTGCCGTTACTGTACGCGCCGCCGTTTCTCGGGTCAAGTGGGGATGGGGGTGCCCAAGAAGCAGCTGGACGATGCCATCGACTACATCCGCCGTACGCCCGAAGTCCGCGACGTGCTACTGTCCGGGGGCGACGGCTTGCTCATCAACGACAACATTGTGGAATATATATTGAAAAATTTGCGGGCGATCCCCCACGTCGAGATTATCCGGATCGGCACGCGGGCTCCGGTCGTATTCCCGCAGCGCATTACGGAAAACCTGTGCAACATTCTGAAAAAGTACCATCCGGTATGGCTGAACACGCATTTCAATCATCCCTTGGAAATTACAGCCGAGGCGAAGCAGGCTTGCGAAATGCTGGCCAACGCGGGCGTTCCGCTGGGGAATCAAGCGGTCATTCTGGCGGGCATTAACGACAGCACGCATATTATGAAAAAGCTCATGCACGACCTGGTCAAAATCCGCGTCCGCCCCTACTATATTTACCAATGCGATTTGTCCGAAGGCATCGGCCATTTCCGGGCGCCCGTATCCAAAGGGCTGGAGATTATCGAGGCGCTGCGAGGCCATACTTCGGGCTATGCCGTCCCGACCTTCGTCGTCGACGCCCCCGGAGGCGGCGGAAAAATCTCGCTGCAGCCGAATTATCTGATCTCGCAAAGCCAGGATAAAGTCGTCCTGCGCAACTATGAAGGCGTTATCGTCGGCTACCCGGAGCCGAAAAATTATGTCCCAGGCCGCGCCGACGAATACTTCAACGAAATTTACGGCATCCAGCGGGAGCCCGAAAGTACCGGAATTATCGCCCTCATGAAGGATGAAAAATTCAACCTGGTGCCGGAAAACTTGCACCGCATCGGCCGCAGAAAATCGTACGAGGAAGCTTCCGAGCACACCTCGCTGAAAGACCGCCGGCAAAAGCGGGATGAAATGAAGGAAAAGCTGATCAAAGCGGTGAAGCAAAAGGAGAATGCTTCAAGCGAGGAAGCATAAGGCGCTCGCGATAGGGGGAGTTTTGGCGGCTCCCCCGCTGGGGTGCTTGGTAGGTGAAGCGCTCTGCAAGGATTCTGGCATAGTGTAAGGGCTGTGTAGGGGGCCCGTCGGCCTAGCGTTTTTTCCGAAGGCTGCCCGGAGTTTTACCAACGTAAGCCTCTCTCGGAGCGCGTTTTGTTGTAGTACAGCGGGAGGTTCGCCTCTGGCGCAAAACGTCCGGGTAAGCGAATTAGCCCTCGCACATCCCCATAGGGAGCGTCGAGGGCTTTATTCGGGCTACGTGGGCAGCAAGTACATTCCTATTTAACCCTTGCTTGAAAATTTGTTGATTCGCGGCGCGTTCATCAGCTCTTCGTAACGGAACTTACTTCCCAGTGCAGAGAAATCGTTCAAATAAAGCGCCTCTTCGATTCGTTGCGACATGCTTTCGGTAACGTATTGTCCGCAGTTCGGACAATCCAGCGCCGGAGCTTCCAGAATCTGCACCGCCGTTTTCCCGTCCGGCGCCACCCAATAGCAATCTTTTACGTTCTCGCGGATCGGTTCTGCATCGCACCACATACATTTCATCGTTCATTCTCTCCCCTCTCCAGGTTGTCATTATTTTTACCATATGGTATATAAGCAAAGTTGATGCCAACTTAGGACGGGGAACGAAATATCCTTATAGACCGGGTGAAAGCCATACAATGCCGCAAAATCTTTTGCACTTCGCCATCATTTTGCTGCAAAACTTTTTGTCCGCTGGAAGAAAGGACGTGATCCCCTCTCGCATTAGCTCTGTTTTTGCTTTAAACTGAGGGATGGACTACTCGTGTGAGATGGATTTGCGAAGATAGCTTTCCTACGGAAAGCTAAGCATAATGCTTACGAAGTCAGCTTTTCTACGAAAAGCTTGGAGGAGGAAAAAAATGCTGGAAGAACAAGCTTACTATACCAATCAAGTCGAGCAGGGACGCGATTACGAGATGCATGTCTGCCTCGATTTTTTTAACAAAAGGATACGGGTAGACGATTACCGGGGAAATATTGATGCTATTTATGGGCGCATGTGCGAGCTTGCCAGCCAGCACGCGTTAACCAAAGCCTTCGTCAAGTCGCGTGAAGAAGATTGGCCTGCCTTTTTATCCAAAGGCTGCATGCTAGAAGGGATCTATAAAGGCTACTTTCTTGGCAGCGACGCTTATTGTATGGCCGTCTACTTCGATCTGGAGCGCCGGACCAGCGATTACTGGATCGAGGAGGATCAGATTCTGGGGCAAGTGCTTCAGCTCCCCTTGAAGCCGGAATGCCCGCAGATACCCGCAGACTGTACGCTGCGTGTCGCCGAGCCGGAAGACGCCGAGGCGCTTGCCGCTTTGTACGGCCAAGTATTTCAAACGTACCCGACACCTATGAGCCAGACATGGTACGTCGAGAAGGTCATCCGGGAGGGCACCGTCTTTTATATCGTGGAACAAGCCGGCCTGCTGATCAGCGCCGCCTCGGCGGAAATCAACGAAGCGTACCGCAATGCGGAAATTACGGATTGTGCTACGCTCCCCGCATACCGCAAGCTGGGGCTGATGAGGGTGATCATTCATGCGCTGGAGGAGGAATTGCGCAGCAGGAACATCTATTGCGCCTATTCACTGGCGAGAGCCCTTTCGTTCGGCATGAATGCCGCCCTCGGGCAGATGGGGTACCGCTATTATGGCAGACTGACGAAAAGCGTCGAGATTTACGACAAATTCGAGGATATGAATCTGTGGGTTAAAGACCTCGGGGAGGGAAGGACTTAGCGGAAGCTAGGCCTTCCCTTTTGCGTTTCGTGGAAATTCGTGCACTTAGCCTTGTAACCAAGCCCGAGGGATTGCGGAATGCCTGCTGTATGGGTACATTCCGGAAAAGCATTCCTGTGATCTCTCGCGTCTTCCCCTGTAGATCATGTTCTATTCTAAGGTTCATTATGCTCTGTAAATACCTGTAAAGTATCCCTCAATCACTTCAATTTCCTGTTTGCTCGTACCATCTCATACCGTGCAACCGCCTCCCTAGCTTAGCGATCCTCCATAAACATTCCCTTGTTGTATTTGGTAAAATAACAAGCAATAAGAGGTGATTGGACGTCCTCCAGATCCACTATTCCTAGCAGATGCAAATCGATAACAATCTTGATTAGTTCCTTCCCACCTTACCGACTCCGGTTAAACACCACGAGCTTCAGCTCCGTCAGTTCCTCCACCGCATACTTGATGCCTTCGCGTCCGACGCCGCTTTCTTTCACGCCGCCATAGGGCATGTGATCGAGCCGGAAGGTCGGAATGTCGTTGATCATGACGCCGCCGACATGCAGCTTATCGATCGCGCTCATGGCCGTATGCAGGTTGTCGGTATAAATCCCCGCCTGAAGCCCGTAGACGGAATGGTTAACCCAGTCTACCGCTTCCTCCACCGAGCTAACCTTATTGATCAGCACAATCGGGGCAAACACTTCCTTGCAGGACACTTGCGCGTCAGGGGGGACGTTCAGCAGCACCGTCGGCGCGAGAATCCCGCCTTCGGCCGTTCCGCCCAGCGCCACGGTTGCCCCCTGCTGCTCGGCTTCCTGAATCCATGCCACGGCCCGCTCCGTCTCGCGTTCGGAGATCATCGCGGACACGTCCGTATCCGCATTCAGCGGGTCTCCAAACTTGAGCTGCTTAGCCGCTGCGACGAATTTTTCGACAAATTCGTCATATCTGTCCTCCAGGACGTACACCCGCTGCAAGGAGATGCAGACTTGCCCTTGAAACGAGAAAGCACCCGTGACACAGCGCGCAATAATGGAATCAATCCGGGCATCGCTGTCCACGATAACCGCGGAGTTGGAGCCCAGTTCCAGCGTGACCCGCTTCAATCCGGCTTTCGCGCGGATGCTCTTGCCGACAGACGGGCTTCCCGTGAACGTGATGACATCGACGCGGGGGTCCTCGACGATTTTATCGCCGATGACTCTGCCGGCGCCGGTGACGACGTTCAGAGCGCCTGCGGGAAGCCCGGCTTCCATGAACAGCTCCGCGATGAAGAACGCGGATAATGGCGTCTGGCCCGCAGGCTTCAGGACGACCGTATTGCCCGCGGCAATCGCCGGGCCCAGCTTATGGGCAACCAGATTCATCGGAAAATTGAACGGGGTGACCGCCCCGACCACGCCTAGCGGCTCTCTTACGGTATAAGCGAAGCGACCTTCCCCTCCGGGAACGGCGTCCATCGCCAAGGTTTCGCCGTGAATCCGTTTCGCCTCCTCGCCCGCCAGCTTATACGTCTGGATCGTGCGGTCCACCTCGATCAATGCGGCTTTGATCGGCTTGGCGGCTTCCAGCGCGATGAGGCGGGCCGCTTCTTCGCGGCGCTGTTCCAGCAGGCGGGACACGGTTTCCAGAATGCTGGCCCGTTGATGGGCCGGCATGCTTCGCATGACCGGCTTGCAGCGGACCGCCGCTTCGATCGCCAGCTCGGTCTCCGCGAGGTCAGCCGAAGCGATTTCGGCTAACTTCTCTTTGGAGTACGGCGAGTACAGCGAGGTGTAATTTTTCGTCTCGACCCAGGTTCCGTCGATGAATGCATGCTTTTTCATGAAGTTAATCCGCCTCCTTATGCGATACGATCAGTCCGCCTTGCCCGCTCCGGCCGATACGGCGCTCAGCTCCGCCATAGCCTCGCTGATTATGTCGAGTCCTTCTTGCAGCTGCTCCTCCGTGATGACCAGCGGGGTCAAGAAACGGACAATATTGCTGTGAACTCCTGCACCGAGCAGAACCACTCCTTTTCGGTAACAAGCTTGTAGCAAAGCTCCAACGAACTCTTTCGCTGGCTTGCCGTTCACCGGATCGACGAACTCCACGGCGCACATCGCGCCCAGCCCGCGAACATCTCCGATGATTTTAAACTCATCCTGCAGCTTGTGGAAATGATTGCGGATCGTCTCGCCGATAACACGCGATTTTCCCGAAAGGTCCTCGCGCTGCATCATCTCAATCACGGCCAAAGCTGCCGCGCAGCCGAGCGGACTGCCGCCATAGGTTCCGCCGATTTCGCCCGGGTTCGGGGCGTCCATAATCTCCGCTCTGCCGACGACGGCGCTGATCGGAAGACCTGCGGCGATCGATTTGGAAAGTGTGATAAGGTCCGGCTCGATCTCGAACAGCGTCGAAGCGAACATTTCTCCGGTCCGCCCGAAGCCGGTCTGAATTTCATCGGCAATAAACAAAATACCATGCTTCTTGCAAATCTGAAAGACGCCCTGCACGAACGATTTCGGCGGGACGATGAAACCTCCCTCGCCCTGCACCGGCTCCATAATGACCGCCGCCAGCTCTTCCGGGGCGACCTCGGTCAGCAGGAAGTCCTCGAACTGCTTCAAGCAAAAGTCCCCGTACTCTTCTTCGGTCATCGACGCGGGACGCTGGTACGGATAAGGAAACGGCGCTTTATAAATCGCCGGGGCGTACGGTCCCATTTGGTATTTGTACGGCTTCACTTTGCTGGTCAAGGACATGCCGAGCAGGGTCCGGCCGTGAAAGCCGCGGGTGAACGAGACGATGCCCGTTCTGCCTGTATATTTCCGCGCGATCTTCACCGCGTTCTCGACCGCCTCCGCGCCGCTGTTCAGGAGCACGGTTTTTTTCGCAAAATCGCCCGGGGTGATCTCGGCGAGCTTTTCCGCTAAAGCCACATAAGGCTCATACATTCCGACATGGAAGCACGTATGAATGTATTTCTCCGCCTGCTCCTTGATGGCGTCTACGACCTCGGCCGGGCTGTGGCCTACGTTGATGGTGCCGATCGCGCCGACGAAGTCCAGGAACACGTTGCCGTCCACATCGTACAGCAGCGCCCCCTGCGCGCTCTCGACAAACAAAGGATGGTTATTGCCTACTCCTTTGGACACCGTTTGCTGTCTACGCTCCAGAAGCGCTTTGGTCTTCGCTCCCGGCAATTCCGCAGCAACCGATACGAATTTTCGTTGGGCTGTCATTGGTTATTCCCCTTTCCGCTTGAAAATACATATGAGTGATGAGGTCCCTTACCTTACCGTACCGTACCGCAAAAAAACGCCAGTTTAACCGTTCGTTTCGCCCAGACCGCACCACTGAATGAGTGTCAAAGCAATGATTTCCGCCGCTTCCGTCACTTTGTCCAGCTCGATATATTCGTTCGGGTAATGAGCGAATTCCGTAACCCCCGGCCCAAACACGATAGCGGGCGTCTTGCCCGCTTGGGTCAACAGGCCGCCGTCGGTTCCCCACGGGGACGCTTCGATGACCGGCTCCGCCCCGGCGACCTTGCGGTACTGCTCCGCCAAGGTGTGCATCAGCTCATGCTCCATGTCCATCGACCCGGGAATCCACCGGGCGCCGAACCATTCCAATACGGGAGCGTGCTCCTTGAACCACGGGTCCTGCTCGGCAAGCCGCTCCAGCCACTGCTCCATCTCCAGCTTCGCTTCCTCAATCGTTTCCTCGGGCGAAACGCCCATCCGGCCTTCCAACCGGACGAGATCGGGAACCGAGGACGGCCAGTTGCCGCCTTGGATCACCCCGATGTTGATCGGGATCGGAATCGGCGTATTTTGATACAGCGGATCGGTGATCCGGGCGTTGCGCCGTTCCTCCAGCGTTTGAATGTGGCGAATGACGAGCATGCTTTTCTCGATGGCGCTGACTCCCTCATACCGGGTTCCGCCGTGCGCCGCCCGGCCTTTTACTTGAATCCGGAACCACATCGAGCCCTGCTGCTTCGGGAAAATACGCATATTCGTCGGCTCCGGGATGATCGCCGCGTCGGCCTGATAGCCCCGCATCACGGTCGCAAGCGTACCGGCCCCGCCGCTTTCCTCCTCGACGACGCTCTGAAAGATGACGTCGCCTTTCAGCCGGAGGCCCAGCCCTTGAATCGCTTGGATCGCCAGCAGCAAGGAGACGTTGCCGCCTTTCATATCCGTGACGCCGCGGCCGTACATCCTGCCCTCCCGGATCGCGCCGCTGTACGGATCATCCGACCACTGCTCGCGCTCCCCCTCCGGGACGACGTCGATATGGCCGTTCAGAATGATCGACTTTCCGCCGCCGGACCCGCGCAGAATGCCGACTACATTCGGGCAGTTATCGAAATCCGGCCGCGAGGAGCAAAAGTACGGATGCTTCTTCAAAGCTTCCCCGTCCAGCTCCCATACGTCGACCTCTAAGCCCATCTGCTGCAGCTTCTCGGCGACCAAAGCCTGCGCCGCCGCTTCATGGCCCTGCGTGCTTGGCGCCTGCACCAGCCGTTGCAAGAAGGCAATGCCTTCCCCGCTGTTCGTACGCATCCACTGCTTAATCCGTGCTTGGAGCTCTGACATGTTTCTCCTCCTTATTTCTACGCCTCACTCACGTTCTCGTAGATCACCGCAATGCCCATGCCGCCGGACATGCACAGCGTCACCATGCCGTACTTCACGCCGGACCGCAGCATTTCGTGCATCAGCGTCACGGTCAGCTTTGCCCCGGTAGCGCCTACCGGATGCCCCAGCGCAATCGCGCCGCCATTCACGTTCACCCGCTCCGGGTTCAGCTTCAGCTCCCGGATGACGGCCAGCGCCTGCGCGGCGAACGCTTCGTTCAGCTCGATCAGCCCGATGTCGTCGAGCGTCAGCCCGGCCTTGTGCAGCGCCTTATGGACGGCGGGTACCGGTCCGATCCCCATCTCGCCCGGATCGACTCCGGCGCTGGCGAACGCTTTGACCTTGAGCAGCGGCAGGATGCCCGCCCGCTCCGCCTTGCTCCGGGACAGCAGCAGCACAGCGGCTGCGCCGTCGTTCATCGGGCAGGCGTTGCCTGCGGTAATGGTGCCGTCTGGCTTGAAGACGGCGGGCAGCTTGGCGAGCTTCGCCAGCTCGATATCTTCCCGCAGCGACTCGTCACTTTCGAAGAGCCGGATACCATGCCGTTCCTGCAGCTCCAACGGCACGATTTCGTCCTTGAACCGTCCGCTGCGAACAGCGTCGGCCGCCTTCCGGTGGCTTTCGAAGGCAAACCGGTCCTGCTCTTCCCTCGTAATGCCGTACTGTTCGGCTAATCGCTCCGCGGTCATGCCCATATGCTCATTTCCCAACGAGCAGGTCAGCCCATCGGCGAGCAGCGCGTCCTCCATCGCGACATGGCCGAATTTCGTGCCCCAGCGGTTTCGGACCAAGTAAGGCACCTGGCTCATGCTTTCCACACCGCCTGCAATGACCGCTTCCTCTTGCCCCGCCGCAATCGCCAGCGCCGCGCTTGTGATCGCCTTGAGGCCCGAGCCGCACGCTTTAATGACGACGTGACCCGGCACCGTCAGCGGAAAGCCAGCCCACTGCGAGCCAATTCGCGCCGAATTGAGCCCCCCGCCATGAACATAGCCGTGGCCGAAAATGATTTCGCCCACCTCTTCCTTCGGCAGCGCCGTTTTCGCCATTAAGCCCGTCAGCACTTGACGCCCCAGCTCCGTGGCGGGCACATCCCGCAGCGACTTGCCGAAAGCCCCGACCGCCGTGCGGACCCCCGCTGCGATAACGACTTCATTCATCACGGATTGCCTCCCTTATTGGATCGTGGACACCACGGACGGAACGATCAATTCCGCCTCCGTCTGCCGGATGACATCTTCTGCTGTGTAAGGGGCCATTACTTCTCGCAAAACAAGTCCTGCGTCCGTTACTTCCATCACGGCCATTTCGGTAATGATCATATCCACGCAGCGCGGCGCGGTTAATGGAAGAGAGCACTGCTTCAATATTTTCGACTCGCCCTGCTTGTTCGTATGGTTCATCAGGACGATGACCTTGCGCGACTTTTGCGCCAGCTCCATCGCTCCGCCCATGCCGGGCACCCGTTTGCCGGGAACGATCCAGTTCGCCAAATCCCCGTGCTGGCTCACTTCAAGCGCGCCCAGAATCGTGATGTCCACATAGCCGCGGCGGATAATCCCGAACGCGGTCGCGCTGTCGAAATACGATGCGCCCGGCACGATGGTCACCGGAAAGCCTCCGGCATTACACAGCGCAGGATCTTCACTCCCCTTCGCCGGGCTCGGACCGGTGCCCAAGATGCCGTTCTCCGCGTGAAAAAACACTTGAATCTCCGGCGGCACATAATTGGCCACCAAGGTCGGAATCCCGATGCCGAGGTTCACGATCATCCCGTCCTGAATTTCCTGCGCCGCCCGCCGGGCGATCCGGTAACGGCTGTCTTCTACTCCCACGCCCATGTCCAGTTCACTCCTTGACTCGGTATGACCATATCCACATAAATCCCCGGGGTGACGATGCATTCCGGGTCCAGCTCGCCGAGCGGCACGATTTCGTCTACCTCGGCAATGGTGTAATCTCCGGCCATCGCGACGAACGGATTGAAATTGCGGGCGCTTTTGTCATAAATCAAGTTGCCGTACGGATCAGCCTTCAGCGCGTGCACGATGCTGACCTCGGCGGTCAGCGCCGTCTCGATCAAATACGGCTTGCCGTCCAGCACGATCTGCTGCTTGCCCTCTTCGGCAATCGTGCCAATGCCGACATCGACGAAGACGCCGCCCAAGCCGACGCCTCCGGCGCGGATGCGCTCGGCCAGCGTCCCTTGCGGGCTAAACTCGACCTCCAGCGCGCCCTCGTTCATGAGTCGGCCGGCGTTCGGATTGGAGCCGATGTGCGAGACGATGACCTTCCTGGCCCGGCCCGCCGTGACCAGCCGTCCGATCCCGATATCCGGGAACGCGCAGTCGTTGCCGATCAGGACGAGATCGCGCACGCCTTTATCCAATATGCCTTGGCACAAGGACGGAGGATTGCCCACGCCTCCGAATCCCCCATACATCAGGGTCATCCCGTCACGTATATGCTGAAGCGCGTCCTCCAGCCTGGCGACCTTGCTTCGCTTTTTTACAAGCTCCATGCGTTCTCCCCCTATACCGCCGCTTTATTCAAATGGCCTTCCGCCCGCAGTTCTTCTTGCACTTCAAAAATACTTTTTTCCAATATGCTTACGAGGCTATCTATTTGTTCCGGGGTGATAATTAATGGCGGAGAGACGATAATCGCGTCTCCGGCCGCTCCGTCGATGCCTCCCGATGCCGGATACACGAGCAGCCCTTTGTCAAAAGCTCGCTTGATGACCCGCGCCGTCACGCCAAGCGATAGCGGGAAAATCCCCTTCGTCCGTGCATCCGGCACGAACTCCAGTCCGAGCAGCAGCCCTTTGCCGCGCACGTCGCCTACAATCTCCAACTGCTTGGCCATCTCCTGCAGCTTGCCCAGCAGATACTCGCCGTTCACTTCGGCGGCGCGAACCAGATCGTGTTTTTCCATATAGTCCAGCACGGCCAGGCAAACGGCGGCGGATTGCGGATTGGCGCTGTACGTATGGCCCGCCATGATCGACTTGGACCCTTGCAGAATCGGCTCCATCACCTTGTCGCTGACCAGCGTCGCCGCCATCGGCGTGTAGCCTGCGCTCATGCCTTTGCCCAAGGCGACGATGTCTGGGGTAACCTCCCAATGCTCGATGCCGAACTTCTTGCCGGTTCTGCCGAGCCCCGTCATCACCTCGTCCACGATGAAGAGGATATCGTATTTGTCGCAGATGCGCTTAATCTCCTGATAGTAACCCTCCGGCGGCGTCACCGCCCCTCCCGAAGCGCCGATGATCGGCTCCGCGATAAATCCGGCGATATGCTCCGGCCCGATGCGCAGAATCGACGTTTCCAGCTCCTGAGCGCATTTCATGCCGCAGCCGGGGTGCGCTTCCTTCAGCGGACAGCGGTAGCAGTACGGTGCGGAGACGGACGGATAATCTTCGAGCAGCGGGATGAACCGCTTGCGCCGCAAAATATTGCCGGACATGGACAAAGCGCCCATCGTAATGCCGTGATAGCTCATCCAGCGGGAGATGAAGCGGTTTTTGCGTTCGCGGCCTTTCTCCTGCCAATGCTGGATCGCAATCTTCATCGCTGTCTCGGTCGCTTCCGAGCCGCTGTTGACGAAAAAGGACCAGTTCCAGCGTCCCCCGGACCATTCGCTTAACCGGCGCGCGAGCTCTTCGGCCGGTTCGCTCGTAAACTGGGCGCGGTACGCGAACGATACTTTTTCCGCCTGCGCCTTCATCGCCTCGACGATTTCCGGCACCCCGTGGCCGATGCTGGCCGTTACCGCGCCGGAGCAGCCGTCGATATACGTTTTGCCGTCCGTGTCATAGAGATAAATTCCTTGTCCGCTGTCCACCGTAGGATAGTCGTGGCCCAGAATCGGCTTGATCAAATGTGTATCCGTCATGTCGGTTCCCCTCTTTACAGATCTTAGCCGATTCATCCCTTGCCTTTAGGCATGGGATGAATCGGCTTAGGACAAGGGCTGTCTTTAGACAGCTAAATTGTCCTACATTGTTTCATGTTGTTGCAGTTTTTAGATTTAAACTGACGAAATCGGTGTATGGGATAACAATAATAGAAGAACGACAACAACCGTATCACTCATCAACTATCATTTTGTGTGGTAAAATTGAAAGGTACGACCTCGCGATGTTTGCGTCAAGAATTTAAGCACTTGGAGCATCTGCCAAGCCTTTGGACACGTTCGTATTTTGTCAGCACGGCAGGGAATATTTCGAGTGAAACGATCCAACGTTATGTTGAAGAACAAAAGAAAAGGGGGTGAAGCCATGCCAACCGTAACCGTTCAAATTCGAATATTCCCAAACGATGTTTCCCTGCTGAAGGAGATGGGGGACGAATACATCAAAACGGTCAATCTCCTCACCGAACAAGCGGAAGCATCGGGCGCATTTCCAAAGCTCAGCTCCAAGGATATCGACGCT
>JBHJMN010000035.1:0-62149 GCA_042219835.1 Paenibacillus elgii | reverse complement strand
TCACATCTGCCTAGCTGATTGCAAGCATTATTTTTAATTTCTTTTTTCATGCTTAACTCTTTTGAGCTCAACCGCAGAAGCGACAATGACTACTATACCAAACGTCCATGCACTTTGCAACTGTTATTTTCTTACTTTCGTATTAACTCTAAAGCAAACAAAAAACATGCTTCTCCCACAAAGGGCGAAGCATGTTATGCTTGTCCGGAATTATTCGCCTTGACGCTCGCGCATCAATGGGAAAAGCAGCACGTCACGAATCGACGGAGCATTCGTAAGCAGCATCACCAGACGGTCGATCCCGATCCCGAGACCTCCGGTCGGCGGCATACCGTATTCAAGAGCGCGCACGAAGTCTTCGTCCATTTCATGCGCCTCGTCGTTCCCCTGCTCCCGCTCCACCAGCTGCGCTTCAAACCGTTCGCGCTGATCGATCGGGTCGTTCAACTCGGTAAACGCGTTGGCGTGCTCGCGCGCCACGATAAACAGCTCAAAACGGTCCGTGAACCGAGGATCCTGCTCGTTCTTTTTTGCCAGCGGCGAAATTGCCACCGGATGCCCCGTAATGAATGTAGGCTGAATAAGCGTCTCCTCAACGAACGTCTCAAAGAACTGGTTCACGATATGACCGAAGGTCATCATCGGCTCAACCGGCACATTGTGTTCTTTGGCCAAGCGATGTGCTTCCTCGTCCGTCATCTGAACGCTGAAGTCAACGCCCGTCACTTCTTTAATGGCATCGACCATCGAGACGCGACGCCATGATGGCGCGAGATCGACTTCTTGATCTTGATACGTAATCTTGGTCGTGCCAAGCACTTCCTGAGCAATATGCGCGATCATCTCTTCCGTCAGCTTCATGATGTCTTTATAGTCGGCATACGCTTCGTACAGCTCGATCATCGTAAATTCCGGGTTATGGCGCGTCGAAATACCTTCGTTACGGTAGACCCGTCCGATTTCGTACACTTTCTCCATCCCACCGACAATCAAACGCTTCAAATGCAGCTCGATTGCAATTCGCATATACAGCTGCATGTCCAGCGCATTATGATGCGTAATGAAAGGACGAGCGGCCGCACCGCCCGCAATGGCATGCAGAGTTGGCGTCTCGACTTCCAAATACCCGCGGGAATCCAGATAGCGGCGCATCGACTGAATGATTTTAGAACGCAAAATGAAGGTCTGCTGCACGTCTTGGTTCATGATTAAATCCACGTAACGTTGACGGTATCGCAGCTCGACATCTTTGAGCCCGTGATATTTCTCCGGCAAAGGCAGAAGCGATTTGGACAGCACTTCTACTGATGTCGCTTTAACGGAAAGCTCACCGGTTTTTGTCTTGAAGACGGTGCCGCGAACGCCGATCAAATCGCCGATATCCAGCAGTTCGTACGCTTTGTACTTGGCTTCTTCCAAAGCATCGGCGCGCATATAAATTTGAATTTTGCCGGTAATGTCCTGAATATGGGCAAAGCCCGCTTTGCCCATTTCCCGCTTCTGCATAATCCGCCCGGCAATGCTTACTTCGGGGGAAAGCGCTTCAAGCTCTTCCTTGGATTTGTTTTCGTAAGCTTTGAAAATATCGCCGGCATGGTGCGTTCTGTCGAACTTTTGCCCGAACGGATCGATCCCAAGGCCTCGCAGTTCATCCAATTTATTGCGCCGAATTTGCAGCAATTCATTCAATTCCAATTCCACAGTCATGTTTCCAGCTCCTTGGTCGTAAGTAAAGCTTCCCGGCTCTATAGTCAAAAAAGCTTCCTGAGGAAGCTCCTTTTGTTATCACCGTTTACTTCTTGATATCGATAATTTCGTACTGAATAACGCCTGCCGGTACGCTGACGTCGACGATTGCCCCTTTGCGTTTGCCGAGAATGGCTTTGCCGACTGGGCTCTCGTTAGAAATTTTATTCTGGAACGGGTCGGATTCCGCCGTGCCAACGATGGAGTATTCGACGATATCCCCGAATTCGAGGTCCTTCAGGATGACGATGGAACCGACGTTCACCGCATCCGTATCGACTTCGTCGTTGTTGATAATCCGCGCGTTGCGCAGCATCTTCTCCAAAGTAAGAATACGGCCCTCAACGAATGCTTGTTCGTTCTTGGCGTCTTCATATTCCGAGTTCTCGCTGATATCGCCGTAACCGATGGCCACTTTAATCCGCTCCGCGACCTCGCGGCGCTTTACTGACTTTAAATGCTCCAGCTCTTCCTCGAGCTTTTTCAAACCTTCCTGCGTGAGAATGACTTCTTTTTCCGCCATTACTACCTATCTCCCGTCGTGTGAAAGATTTTCATATTTCGAGCCCAATCGAGTATGAATTCACTGATAATTACTATATGAACGCGACGCTGCTTGATGCCACCAACCGTCGGCCGCAAATGACTATTGACTGATTATATTGCAACCCCATTCAAATGTCAATTGAAGCCAAACGCCCCGATTTCGCCCATCGAACCGGGACTAGTGGACAGTTGCCTCGCGCTGGTCAAACGATTCGATAAAGTCGGTGAGAAGCTGAACCATAGCGTCCCGTTTCGTCTGCTCCATAATGGCGTCTTTGATCCGCGCCGCTCCATGCAGCCCCTTCAAGTACCAGGCCAGATGCTTGCGCATTTCCTTGACCGCCACCGCTTCGCCTTTCAGCGCCGTCAACCGGTCCAAATGCAGCACCGCGATGCGGATTTTCTCTTGTGGGCTCGGTTCCGGAGGGAGCTCCCCGTTAGTCAAATATTGGATGGTCCGGTAAAGCATCCACGGATTGCCCAATGCCGCGCGGCCGATCATGACTCCGTCGACGCCGGTCTGGTCGAGCATCCGTTTCGCATCCTCGGGAGTAAAGACGTCCCCATTGCCGATCACCGGAATTGAAACGGCTTCCTTGACCTCTTTAATGATGTCCCAGTTCGCGTGACCGGTATACATCTGCACTCTCGTGCGCCCATGAACGGATACGGCTGCGCCGCCGCCATTCTCTACAGCCTTCGCGTTCCGTACCGCGTAAATATGATCGTCGTCCCAGCCGATCCGCATTTTCACAGTTAGCGGTTTGCTGACGGACCGGCTGACGGTCGAGACCATTTGCTCGATTTTGTCGGGGTCCAGCAGCCAACGCGCCCCTGCGTCGCATTTTGTAATTTTGGGCACAGGACAGCCCATGTTGATATCGATGATGTCCGCATTCGTATGCTGATCCACATATTTGGCCGCTTCGACGAGCGTTTCGGTGTCGCCGCCGAAAATTTGCAGGCTGAGCGGCTTCTCCCGCTCATCGACGTACAGCATCTCCAGTGTGCGATGATTTCCGTGCAGGATGGCCTTATCGCTGACCATCTCGGCACAGACGAGGCCGCAGCCGAACTCTTTCGCGATTAAGCGAAAGGCCGGATTGCAGACGCCTGCCATCGGGGCCAGAACCACTTTGTTCGGGGCAGTGACATTGCCTATCGTTAACATCGTATTTCTCCTTTCTGGAAAGGGTGATTTATTTACCGCTTGCTTGGAAATAAAGCTCCTCCGGCTCGATCCCCAGCGTTTCGCATATTTTACGGACGATTTTCGGATCCGCCTTACGCGTTCCCCGCTCGATGGACCCCAGTACGGCAATGGATACGTCCAATCGTTCCGCCAGCTCGTTTTGGGTAAATCCTTTTAATTTGCGAAAAGCGCGGATGCGCTGGGCTATTGCATTTTTTTCCAAATCGTAACGCCTTCCTTTCCTTCCGCACGCTCCAAAAACGCCCGTAAAGGCTCAGCCTGCGGCCGGTGATGAAGTTCCAATACCTCGATAAGAGGAATCAGAACGAATGCCCGCTCATGCATGCGCGGGTGCGGCAGCGTCAATTCGGGCTGCTGCCGCCTGACGTTGCCGTACATCAGCATATCAAGGTCAATGGTACGAGGGCCCCAGCGAATATCGCGGACGCGGCCAAGCCGCCGTTCCGTTTCCATCAACTGCTCCAACAGTTGTTCCGGGGAGAGCGTCGTAGTCACCTCGATCGCCATATTCAAAAAGGGGGCTTGATCCGTATAGCCAACCGGATCGGTCTCATACAAGGCCGATTGGCCTGTAACGCGAATCTGCGGATGCTCCTGAAGCAAGCGTACGGCTTCCGTCAGGAAGCGCTCCCTGTCTCCGATGTTGGAGCCCAGCCCGACGTAAGCCCTCTCCCAAGCTTCGGCCGACCGTATATCCCCATCGTTCATCAGCGGGGCTTCCCGCTTCCTATGAATTTCGACCGTGAAGCCGTCAAAATGAACGGCTACCGGCGGGTGCGGCTTGACGACGCGAACGGTCAATTCATTTATACTAGTATAAGTTCGTAATACCTCGGATGCAATATGCTCGGCCAACGCCTCGACCAGCTTGAACGTTTTTTGCTCGACGATCGTTTTGATCAAATCATGTATCTCGGCATAATTGACGGTGTCTTCTACCCGGTCGGAGCGGCCCGCCTGGTCCAGCGGAAGGTACAGCTCCACATCCACATAGTAGCGCTGCCCCAGCTTGTTTTCCTCCGGAATAACGCCGTGGTATCCGTAAAAGGCCATCCCTTTCAGCATCATTTTATCCACTTCATCTTCCTCCTTCAAGTCGTGGGCGCATCATGCAAGCAGCCGTTTCATCGGTGCTGCGTCATGGCATCGGTCATGTCGGCAACACGCCGCATGGCTTGTACATCATGCACTCTGACGATCCGGCAGCCTTGGGCAATGCCAAGGGCAACGGTAGCCGCAGTTCCTTCCACCACGTCGTCCGTCGGCAAATTCAGCGCGCGGCGGATCATGCTCTTGCGCGACGTGCCGAGCAGCACAGGGTATCCTAAGGAGACAATCCGGTCCAAATGGTTCATCAACTGCAAATTGTGCTCGTACGTTTTGGCAAATCCGATGCCCGGGTCCAAAATAATCTGTTCGTCGCGAATCCCCGCTTGGTGCGCCCGGCGAACCGTTTCCCGCAAATCCTCGATCACGTCTTGGATAAAGTTAGCATACACTGCTTCGGTGCGATTATGCATCAGAACGATCAGGCAGCCGTATTCTACAGCTACGCGGGCCATGTCCGGCTCCTTCTGCAATCCCCATATATCGTTAAGCAGACTTGCGCCTGCAGCCATCGCTTGTCTTGCCGTTTCGGCCTTGTACGTGTCGATGGATATTGGCGTATCGACGCCTGCCTGCCGCAACGCGCGAATGACAGGGATGACTCGTTCCAGCTCTTCTTCCAGCGATACGACAGGAGCGCCGGGACGCGTCGATTCGCCGCCTACGTCAATGATATCGGCTCCCTGCGCGATCATCTCCAGCGCGCGGGCTACGGCAGCGATCGGATCAATGTACCGCCCCCCGTCCGAGAAGGAGTCCGGGGTCGCATTAAGAATCCCCATCACGACTGACCTCGACCCGCTCAACAGCTGCTTGAGCTTGTTAGAATCCGTCATGCCAGCGTTCATCATTTTCCTCCTTAGCTTCAGCTATTATACCATGCCCGGAACAAGCGTTCCTGTACCAGGACAACAATCTTGCCGTAACAGGACCTGCCGTGCCGTCGCCGACGGTGTGCTCCTTCCCTTCCCGGTCCAACAGCCTTGTCACAGGAACGATTTCTTGAATGGAATTCGTCAAAAATACTTCGTCCGCTCCGGTAAGATCTTCCCACCTGTACAAGCCCTCCGACACGAATAATCCGGTCTCTCGCGCCCTCGTCATCACATAGCGTCTCGTGATGCCGGGCAGAAGCCCCGTTTCCATCGAAGGCGTATGCAGCTCTCCGCCGCGCACAAAAAACACATTGCTGACGATCCCTTCCGACATGAAGCCTTTGGCATCCAGCAGGAGACCTTCTGCCTGAGCCGCCCAAGGGTAGCGCCGGAGTTCTTGTTTTGCCAAAATATTGTTCATATAATGCAGCGATTTGTGTCGAATCGTGCTTTCCGGCGAGTTTCGACGGGATTCGAGGAGCTGCAGCGGTTTGCCGCTGCTGTAAACTGAAGAATCGATGGGCGGCAACGATTTTATATAAAGGATTTCCGTAGGGTGCTTGTACGGTTCGGCCGGAAGACCGAGAATGTCCGTGCCCGCCGTAACCGTAAAGCGGAAGTAGGCATCCGTCAAGGCGTTCGCTTCAAGCAGTCCGCGAATCCGGGCCCGCAAGTCGTCCGGATCGGGAACGTAGCGGATGTCCAGCTCCCGGCAGCCTGCGGCCAGCCGTTCCAGATGCCATTCCAGCAAAAAGGGATGCCCGCCGTAGGTGCGAAACGTCTCGAACAAGCCCATACCGTAAAGAAAACCGTGGTCGTATACGGAGACCACGGCCTTTTGTTCCTCTATGACGTTTCCGTTTAAATCGATTTTCACGCTTGGCCCACTGCCGTTTCGTTCAAGAAATTGCGCAGCATTTGATGCCCATGATCGGTAATGATCGACTCGGGATGGAATTGAACGCCTTCGATCGGGTATTCTTTATGGCGCAGTCCCATAATTTCGCCCTCGGCCGTTTCGGCGGTGATCACGAAGCAATCAGGCAGCGTTTCTCTTTTTACGATCAAGGAATGATACCTCGTTGCCGTAAACGGAGACGGCATATCCTTAAAGATCCCTCGACCGTCATGGAATATTTCCGAGGTTTTTCCATGCATCAGCCGCTCTGCACGGGTCACTTCGCCGCCAAACGCCTGTCCGATCGATTGATGGCCGAGGCAGACGCCGAGAATAGGAATCCGGCCTTTGAAGCGTTCGATCAGCGACAGGCTGATCCCCGCTTCGTTGGGCGTGCAAGGCCCCGGAGAGATCAAAATATGGTCCGGCTTTAACGCTTCGATCCCCTCCAGATCGATCTCGTCGTTGCGGCGAACCTCGATCTTTTCGCCCAATTCCCCTAAATACTGCACCAAATTGTACGTAAACGAATCGTAGTTGTCGATGACCAAAATCATGATTTTCTACCTCCCGCTGGGCATGGATTTCGTTCGCTATATTGGATTGCTTTCCACATGGCTTTTGCTTTGTTAATCGATTCCGTGTATTCCTTCTCCGGAATCGAGTCGATGACAATTCCCGCCCCAGCCTGCACATATCCTGTACCGCCTGCTGCGATGAGCGTACGTATGATTATATTAAATTCCATATCGCCATTATAGTCAATCCAACCGATAGACCCGGTATATGGTCCTCTTCTCACGGGCTCCAATTCCTCGATAATCTCCATGGTGCGGATTTTCGGAGCGCCGGTAATGGTGCCGCCCGGGAACGTCGCGGCAATAACATCGAAGGCATCGCGGCCCTCAGCCAGCTTTCCTTCAACTTCCGACACGATATGCATCACATGGGAATAGTACTCAATGACCATAAAGTCTTTGACCTTTACCGTCCCGTATGTCGAAATTCGTCCGAGATCGTTACGCTCCAAATCGACAAGCATGATATGCTCGGCCCGTTCTTTTTCGTGATGGATCAGTTCATCCGCCAGCAGCCGATCTTCTTCCGGGCTCATGCCGCGCGGACGGGTGCCTGCGATCGGACGGGTGCGGACGGTTCCTCGTTCAAGCTGGACCAGCAGCTCCGGGGAGCCCGATACAAGCTGAAAATCACGAAATCGCAGCATTCCCATATAAGGGGAAGGGTTCACCAGCCGCAGCGATTCATAGATTTCTTCAGGCGAGGCCTCAAGCCGCTTGTTCTGGCGCACCGACAAATTCACCTGAAACACGTCTCCGGCACTGATGTAATCGCGAATTTTGCGGACCGCATCCATGTAAGCTTCTCTCGGAAAATCGGCAGCCATCCCTTGAATGGCATCCACGTCCACCTGAAGACGGTCTTCTTCTATAAGCGCCCGCTTCCGGGCCGCTTCTTCCTGCAATAGCGGATTGGCGGCAGCCTCCGTCAATTGATCCCACAAGCCTTTCATCCGGGCCGCGGACTGTTCCGCTTCCTTATAGCGAGCTTCAAGCCAGTCGTGCTCCTCTGCTTGCTGCGGCGGAAGCTCCGTATGGACTGCACAAAACAGTTGATTGGTTTCATGATCGATAATCCAAAGCTCGTTCACTCGAACAAAAGCATAGTCGGGCACGGGCAAATCGGCTTTCGCCCGGACCGGCAGCCGTTCAATGGTACGGATCACATCGTAGCCCCAGAACCCGACGCATCCGCCTATCCACTTCGGGGCTCCTTCTACAACCGGTGAGCGAAAAGGGGCGAGCCAGCTTTTGACCAGCTCCAGCGGCTCTCCATGCCGCTCCTCTTCGCTGCCATCCTGTTGCGTAACCGTCGCCTCGTAGCCTGTCCCTTGAATAGCGGAAACGGGCCGAATGCCAAAAAAGCTGTAACGGCCGCCCTTGCCGCTCTCCAGCACGAAGGAGCCGGGAGCCGCTTCCTCCCAAATCGGCGCCCAGGAAAACGGGCGGCTTTGCTCTAGTGAAAACCGGATAACATATGGAAGCACGGTGTAGTCCTGAGCCCACTGCTGCCATTGATGATAGGATGTCAGGAGCATGTTCCGTCCTCCTTTTGCGTTCGTCGTTTAATGTTGGGATTAGTATACTTGAAATTGCGGGGGAATAAAAGGGCGGAGCAATATGGGGAGGGATTCGGAGAGGATTCGGAGAGGAGTCGAAGATGAATCGGGAGAGCCCGGGCCCCTTGCGCAGTCTGCGGAAAAATCGCGTTTCGCTTTAGCTCAGACACGTTTTGCTCCATCCCCCAAGAAATTTATGAAAGTCGAAGGGGATGGAGCAAAAAACTCGCCGCGAAACGCGATTTCTCCTTCGACTGACTACGAGCAAAAGTAACTCCCTCCCCAATTTCAAAGGAGAGGAGAGGTAGAAAGATAAAAGCCCGCTCAACCTTTGCGGGATGAGCAGGCTTAAAATCCTTTAAAAGGCTTAGTCCTCGAATTGATACAGCGGCGTGGACAGGTAGCGCTCGCCGTTACTTGGAACAACGGCGATCACGCGCTTGCCGGGGCCAAGTTCCTTGGCAATCTTTAGTGCGGCAAAGATGGCCGCGCCGGACGAAATGCCGCCCAAGATGCCTTCTTCTTTCGCTACGCGGCGGGACGTTTCGAACGCTTCCTCGTTCTCTACCGCAATGATGCCGTCATAAATGGCGGTATCCAGAATATCCGGCACAAAGCCTGCGCCGATCCCTTGAATGCGGTGCGGACCCGGCTTACCCCCAGACAATACCGGAGAAGCCGCAGGCTCGACAGCGTAAATTTTAACGTTCGGGAAGTTCTCCTTGAGCACCGAGCCGGCGCCTGTAATCGTTCCGCCGGTTCCGATCCCGGCAATGAAAGCGTCCAGCTTGCCATCATGCGCGTTGATGGCTTCGACAATTTCCGGACCGGTCGTTTCGCGGTGAATTTTGACGTTCGCTTGATTTTTGAACTGTTGAGGCATGAAGTAACCCGGATTTTCGGCCAAAATTTCTTCCGCACGCTTGATGGCGCCCTTCATCCCTTCCGCACCCGGCGTCAGCTCCAGCTGCGCACCGTAAGCGCGAAGCAGATTGCGGCGTTCCATGGACATCGTCTCCGGCATGACCAAAATTGCCTTATAGCCTTTAGCCGCGGCGACCATCGCCAAGCCGATTCCCGTATTTCCGCTCGTCGGCTCGACGATTGTATCGCCCGGTTTGATACGGCCTTCTTGCTCGGCCACTTCAATCATGCTGATGGCAATCCGATCTTTTACGCTGGCGCCCGGGTTTTGGAATTCCAGTTTCACGTAGATTTCCGCACTGCCCTCCGGTACGACACGGTTTAATTTGACCAATGGCGTGTCCCCAATCAATTGCGTAACGCTTTGCACTAATCTGGCCATTCCGTTCTCCTCCTCAAGTTTACATCAAAAATATCCGAGTAATTCAGTAGGTATTATATTGTAATCTTATCAACCCCTACGATGGTTGTCAATACAATTCCCTGCCGTTTTCTAGAAATTTGCCCGGATCGATACTTTCCACTTGTCTCGGAGCGTACGCAGCATCTCCTTCATCGGAGGAGCTTCCCGAAGGGCCAGATCTTTGCGGACCCGCTCCCGAACCACTGCAGGCTCTTCCTTCGAAGTTTCTTTACGCTCTCTCAGCTTTACGATGACATATTTGCCATCGACTTCGACGGGTTTTCCGACTTCTCCTTGCTTCAGCTGCTTGGCAGTCTTCATGATCGGGGCAGGAACGAACGGATCGCCCTCTTCCAGCCAGCCCAAGTCTCCCCCGCTATCGCGCGTCGCATCATCAAGGGAACGCTCCTTGGCTACTTGGGCAAAATCGGTTCCTTTGGACAAGTCGTTCAACGCCCGCTGGGCCTGCTCCTTGCTGGCCGTCACGATCTGCTGAAGGCGGAACTCTACGCGTGTCTGGAATTCATCCGGATGTGCCGCAATATAAGCCTGCACTTCTTCATCGGTGATCCGAACGTTACGAATGGCAACTTTATCGGCCAACAGCTTGTGGTAAACGTCTTCTTTGAGCGTCTCGGGAGTTAAACCCAGCTGATTTTTCATCGTTTCTAAAAATTGTTGCTCGCTTTCGTATCCCTGCTTCATCCGCTTCAGTTCCTGCTGCACTTCGCTGTCGCCGATTTCGATGCCCAAGGCCTTCGCCTCCAAGCGCACCACTTCCCGGTCGATCATTCGGTCCAAGAGCTCGCGCCCGTGCGCCGCCAGCAGCTGTGTTTCCAATTCGGCTAACGTTATCTTTTTCTCTCCGATCGTGGCCAAAATTTGCGCCTCTCCGTCCTGCTTCTGGGGGTCCGGATATTTATCGGTAGGGGATGGGTATAAGGAGTGGGCCATTAATACGGAGGATAGGATGACTACCGCGACCAGCAACACAGCGATCATGCCCCATAATACTTTAATGTTTCGCATACCCTATCTCCTCGTATAATCACTCTCTATATCGACCGGGCGGCTGCTCGCCATCCCGTCGTTTTATATGGACTTGAGAATCGCTTCTAGGTCTTCCCCGCTGAAACGATAGGCTTCATTGCAAAAATGGCACACGATTTCCGCTTTGCCGTCTTCTTCCACAATTTGCTGTAATTCATCCCGCCCCAGACTTATTAAGGTCTGCTCTACGCGCTCGCGCGAGCATTTGCACTGAAACCGGATGTCGTCGCGTCTCTCCAACACTTCGGCTCCGGGAAGCAGCGTAGCGAGGATGTCCTCCAAACGGTCTCCACGATCAAGCAAGGACGTAATCGACGGAAGTGCCGCAAGCTCCTTTTCAATCTGCTTAATCTCGTCCTCCGTTAACCCCGGCAGCAATTGAATGATGAATCCGCCGGCGGTCTTCACGGTATAATCCACGTCGACCAGCACGCCCAAAGCGACAGCCGAAGGCGTTTGTTCGGATTTGGCAAAATAATACGTAAAATCTTCGCCGAGCTCGCCGGAAACGATCGGGATACTGCCGCGGTAAGGTTCTTTAAGTCCAAGGTCTTTAATAACATACAAAAAACCGTCAGTACCGACAGCACCGGCCACGTCCAGTTTTCCGGCCTGGTTCAAAGGTAAATCGACAGCCGGATTGTCCACATACCCGCGTACTTCTCCGTGAGCGTTGGAATCCGCGACGATCTGGCCGATCGGCCCGCCGCCTTTGACTTGAACCGTCAGTTTCTCTTCGCCTTTAAGCATAATACCCATCATCAGCGCAGCCGTTGCCGTACGTCCTAAAGTAGCGGTCGCGGTAGGCGTTGTCTGATGACGGCGGCGCAGCTCTTCAACAATTCCGGTGGTACGGACAGCAAAGGCGCGTACTTTTCCTTCATAGGCCGTGGCCCTGATTAAATAATCTTGCATGACAAAGCTCCTTTTGTTCTAATGATGCTACAAGCCAGGTCCAAGAAGCCTGATTAAGGGTCCTGCTTGCTGCGAATATGCAGACCTCTAGCCGATGTTGCGTTCGTATATGATTTGCAATCCCTGCAGCGTAAGAAGCGGATCGATCAAATCGATTGTACGGGATTCTCCTGCAATGAGCTCTGCCAGCCCGCCTGTTGCGATGACTTTCGGCTCAACCCGGAACTCCTGTTTAATCCGTTCCACGATTCCGTCCACTTGACCGGCGAAGCCGTAAATAATTCCGGCCTGCATCGATGCGATCGTATTACGGCCGACGACGCTTTTCGGTTTCACCAGCTCAATGCGGGGCAGCTTTGCCGCCCGTTGATACAGAGCTTCGGTGGAGATACTGATCCCGGGCGCCACGGCACCGCCGATGAATTGACCCTTCTCATCAATATAGTCGAACGTCGTAGCTGTTCCAAAATCGACCACGATACAAGGCGAGCCGTACAGCTCGATGGTAGCGACTGCATTCACGATCCGGTCTGCGCCGACTTCCTTCGGGTTCTCGTAACGGATATTCAGTCCGGTCTTGACACCAGGTCCTACAATCAACGGCGCTTTCTTTAAATAATTTAAACACAATTGTTCCAGTACAAACATCAGCGGCGGCACGACGGAAGAAAGAATGACGCCGTCGACTTGATCCAGGCCGATTCCCGCATGCCGGAACAGGTTGTACATGGTCATTCCGTACTCGTCCGAAGTAGCGGACCGGTTGGTACTCAGCCGCCAGTGGTGAAGCAGCTGCTTCCCTTCGTAGATCCCGAGCACGATGTTCGTATTTCCCACGTCCACCACTAAGATCATGGCCGGTCCACCTTTTCTCCTGCGGAACCTTTCTGTTCGTTCAAATCCAAGCTGATATCAAGCGCCTGAACGGAATAGGTCAGCCGGCCGACGGAAATGACGTCCACCCCGCTCTGGGCAATACTGCGGACACTGTCCAGCGTAACGTTACCCGACGCTTCTACCATGATATGCGGAGCCTGGCTTTTCATGCGCTGTACGGCTTGCGACATTTGCTCCGGCGACATGTTATCGAGCATAACAACGTCGGGAGCGGCCGCTAATGCTTCTTCCAGCTGCTCGAAGTTTTCCACTTCGACTTCAATCTTCATCATATGCGGAATTTGAGCGCGGGCCGCCGTAATGGCTTGACGGATTCCTCCCGCTCCCTTGATATGGTTGTCCTTGATCATGACGGCATCATATAATCCGAACCGGTGGTTATGTCCTCCCCCGACACGAACCGCATACTTCTCCAGCATCCGGTGGCCCGGCGTTGTTTTGCGCGTATCCACAAGACGTACCGGCAGTCCTTCCAGTCGATCCACAAACTGGCGCGTACGCGTAGCAATGCCGGACATCCGCTGCAGCAAATTCAGCGCGAGCCGCTCCCCGAGCAAAATGCTGCGCGTGCTGCCATATACCTCCGCGATCACGGTACCGTACCGGGCTGTCGCGCCGTCACTCACCTTCACTTCGAACCGAAGCTGCGGGTCAACCAATGCGAAGACCGCTTCGGCCACCGGGAGCCCAGCGATAACCCCCTCATCTTTGACGTGAATAATGCCTTTGGCTTGCGATTCCGCTGGAATCGTTGTCATCGTCGTAACGTCACCCATCCCGATGTCTTCCTCAAGCCAAGCCCGCAAGCTCCGTTCCAAATTCGACCGGTTCAACTCAAACATCATCAATCCGTCCTTCCGTAATGCCGTTGGCACGATTAAACACGGTATGCTTGCGCCAAACCGCGTCATCCTTGTCCGGGAAGTCCTCCCGGTAGTGTCCCCCGCGGCTTTCCTGCCTAATCAAAGCGGCCTGCGTCGTCAGAAGCGCGCAGATAAGCAGATTGGCAAATTCATATTCTTCCCGCTTGGCCAAACGACTGTCGAAAATCGAAAGGTGACGCTTAAGCTCGTCGTAACCTTTCTCCATTCCTTGAGCGTGCCGCTTAAGTCCTGCATACCGAAGCATTACCTTTTGCAGCTTCAGCTTCTTTTCGACAACGGGCTGAATCGCGTTATCCTTGGACCGCTGCTCCTCCCGGATGTGGGGAAGCTCTGCGATCGGCGACAAGCGGTCGATCCGCTCGACAATCCGCCGCCCGAACACAATCGCTTCGGAAAGCGAGTTGCTGGCTAGCCGGTTGGCCCCATGTACACCCGTAGAGGATACTTCCCCGCACGCAAACAGACGCTTTACAGCCGTTTCTCCGTGCAAGTCGGTCTCTACGCCGCCCATCATGTAATGAGCCGCCGGAGCTACCGGGATCCAATCGGACGACAAATCGAGTCCGTAGGTCAGGCAATATTCATAAATGGTCGGAAACCGGTGCTTCACCGTTTCTTCCGATTCGTGCGTAAAATCAATGTAGACGAAGGTCGACTTGGTATTTTCCATTTCGCTAACGATCGCCCGGGCGACAATATCCCGCGGAGCAAGCTCCAGCTGCGGATGATACCGTTCCATGAACCGCTCGCCGTTCATATTGCGCAGTACGGCCCCTTCTCCGCGTACCGCTTCGGAGATCAGAAACCTCGGGGCTCCCGGATAGCACAAAGCCGTCGGATGAAACTGAATAAACTCCACGTCACGAATATTCGCTCCTGCCCGGTAAGCGATCGCAATGCCGTCTCCGGTGGCGATATCGGGATTGGTCGTATAGCGGAACAATTGCCCCGCGCCGCCGGTACATAGGATGGTCGCCTTCGCATGAACGATCACCCGGCTGCCGTCCGGTCTTTGAACCAGTGCGCCGTAGCATTCGCCGTTCTCCGTAATTAAATCGATTACAAAATGGTCATCCCAAATCTCGATATTCGGGTCCTGCTTCGTTTTCTCGGACAACGCACGCACGATTTCCGCGCCGGTAGCGTCCCCTTGCGCATGAAGGATGCGCCTCTGGCTATGCGCCCCTTCTTTCGTCAGCGCATAGCGTCCGTCTTCCATATCGAATTCGGTCCCCATCCGGATCAAATCCGCAACCCCGGCGGGCCCTTCATGCGCAAGAATATCCACGGCCGCAGAAGAGCAAAGTCCCGCTCCCGCGATTAGCGTATCCTGCCGGTGATAGGCCGGCGAGTCTTCGTCCGAAATGACAGCCGCGATTCCTCCTTGGGCGTACCGGGTATTGCTGTCAAGCAGCGACTTTTTGGTAACCATAAGCACTCTATGGTTCTCAGCGGAACGCAGTGCCGTGAAAAGACCGGCGATTCCCGCACCGATCACAATGACATCGGTATGTACCTGCGGCAGCTGCCGCACATCGAAATTAACCAAATAACGAGGTATCATCAGCTCTCACCCGTTCAACAAGGAAGTAGCGCATGCTACTTGACCTGCAGCATGCGCTCCAAGGATGCTCTGGCTTTATCGGCCACTTGCGGCGGTACATAAATTTGGGGTTGGTTCGTCTCCAAACATTTGACCACTTTTTTCAGGTTGTTTACCTTCATATTTGGGCAAACCAAATATTTGGTGGCAAAATGGAACGTTTTGTTCGGGCTGTCAAGTCGGAGCTGATACCCCGTACCGTCTTCCGTACCGACAATAAACTCCTGGCAATCGGATTCCCTGCAATATTTGATGATGGCCGTTGTGCTGCCGACAAAATCTCCGAGTTTGACGACCTCCGGGCGGCATTCGGGATGAACGACGAATTGGGCATTCGGATATTGAGCTTTCATCTCCTCAACATCTTTGACGGTCAGCATGTCGTGAGTGTTGCAGTACCCTTCCCAAATAATCATTTTCTTATCGGTAAATTTGGAAACGTAATCACCGAGGTTTTTATCCGGTACCCAGATGATTTCATCGGAATCGACCGAATTGATAACCTTAATCGCATTGGCCGACGTACAGCAAATGTCGGTTTCGGATTTGACTTCCGCCGACGTATTAATGTAAGCCACAACTTTAGCGTTCGGATGCTTCTGCTTTAACGCCCGCAGACCGTCGACATTAACCATGTCGGCCATCGGGCAGCCGGCCCGCTCGTCCGGGATGAGCACCGTTTTGTTCGGGGCCAATATTTTTGCGCTTTCGCCCATAAAATGCACGCCGCAGAATACGATCACATCGGCGTCGGTGGAAGCGGCTTTTTGAGCCAGCAGGAACGAATCCCCGCGGAAATCGGCTACCTCTTGAATCTCGTCGCGTTGATAATAATGAGCAAGTATAATGGCATTCCGTTCTTTCTTCAGCTGGGCGATCCGCTCTTTCAGCTCTTTTTGCTGCTCCGCTTTACGCTCCAACGCTAATGCTTCCATGACGCACCATCCTTTTTTTTTCGTATGACCACCCTGATGTTTCTAACTCATATCTCTGGAACGTGCTGCAACTGCTGGTGAAAATGTTCACAAAGTGTTTAAAGATTTACACTTAATTTACACAACAGACCGGGCGGTGTCAATGCTGAAAATAGGTTCAAAAAGGTCGGAATATGCCGATCTCGTATTATGGGCCAATCCGTACCCTTTCCTAAGGCTAGTTTCTCAATCAGCGTCCTTTTTTAGCCTGTACAGATAAGGAAAGCTTCTTATCGAAGCCATTTCAAGGAAGATACATTCGTGTTTTAGTGGAAGCTTTTCTTGCGATATAGAATTCAATCAGCTCCGCTGATAACTCTCACATTCCGCATCCTTCGTGGAAATTCGAAATACATTAATTTTCAAGCATTTTTTCATCTAAAATTAATCGAATTATGGGGTTTAATAACAGGTAATGTATTGTTTAAATCCTATTTAAAGTAAAAATTCTGCATAAAAATAAAAATCCTTTGAATAAATAAACAAGGGTGCGGAATGTGAGATAACTTATAAATTCTATATCTAAAAGGAAAAACCGGCGCCGTGCGGCACCGGTTTTGTTTGCAAAATTATTTATTTTCTTCTTTATCGCCATCCGGCTCGTTTTTCACGAAATCAAGCTTGTTGGCTTCGGATTCCTGATGCTGCCCCTGGATGTTCACTTTCACATCTTCCGGCTTCGCTTCGCCGTCTTCTTTCACAGGCCCAAGCTTGCCAGTCTCGATCAACTCGCGAATTTGGTCTTTCTCCAGCGTTTCTTTCTCGATCAACGTTTCGGCAATCAGGTGCACTTGGTCGCTGTACTTGGTCAAAATTTCTTTGGCCCGGTCATAGCAGGCGCGCATAATCGATTGCATCTCTTGGTCGATCTCGTAAGCGATAGCATCGCTGTAGTTCTGTTCATGTCCGATATCCCGGCCCAAGAAAACTTGGCCCTGAGTCGTACCGAACTGCATCGGTCCGAGCTTGTCGCTCATCCCGAATTCGGTAATCATGCGGCGCACGATGCCCGTGGCGCGTTGGAAGTCGCTGTAGGCTCCCGTACCGATTTCGCCAATAAACAGCTCTTCGGATACACGTCCGGCCAGAAGTCCGGTAACCTTATCGAGCAGCTCCGATTTCGTCTGCATCATCCGGTCCTCGCCTTCCTTCGGCAGCATCATGACATATCCGCCTGCACGGCCGCGCGGAATGATGGTCACTTTATGTACCATCTCGGCGTTCTCTACGTGGACTCCGACAATCGTATGTCCCGCTTCGTGGAAGGCGACCATCCGCTTCTCCCGCTCGCTGATAACGCGGCTCTTCTTCTGCGTTCCGACAATCACGCGGTCGAATGCCTCGTCGATCTCGTCCATCGAAATGTCTTTGCGGTTGCGGCGGGCTGCAATAAGGGCCGCTTCGTTCAGCAGGTTTTCAAGGTCCGCACCGGTGAATCCGGTTGTATAACGGGACAGCTGATCCAGCTTCACATCTTTGGACAGCGGCTTGTTGCGCGCATGCACCTTCAGCACCGCTTCGCGGCCTTTCACATCCGGACGATCGACGGTAATTTGACGGTCAAAGCGTCCCGGACGCAACAAAGCAGGGTCCAAAATGTCCGGACGGTTCGTTGCGGCCACGATGATAATTCCTTCGTTGGCGCCAAAGCCGTCCATCTCAACCAAAAGCTGGTTGAGCGTCTGCTCGCGCTCGTCGTGCCCGCCGCCTAATCCGGCGCCGCGCTGACGGCCGACTGCATCGATTTCATCTATAAATATGATACAAGGTGCGTTTTTCTTGGCATTCTCGAACAAATCGCGTACGCGGGAAGCACCGACGCCGACGAACATTTCCACGAAATCGGAACCGCTGATACTAAAGAACGGTACGCCAGCTTCACCGGCTACGGCTCTGGCCAGCAGCGTTTTACCGGTACCAGGAGGACCGACCAGCAGAACCCCTTTCGGGATGCGGGCGCCTACGGCTGCGAATTTGCGCGGGTCTTTCAAAAACTCGACAACTTCAACCAGCTCTTGCTTCTCCTCATCGGCTCCGGCAACGTCCTCGAACGTTACGCGCTTCTTCTCTTCGTTATAGAGCCTTGCCCGGCTTTTGCCGAAATTCATGACTTTTCCGCCGCCACCCTGCGCCTGATTCAACAGGAAGAAAAACAGGATGAAGATGATCACAAACGGGATAATGGAGGTAAGGAAACTGATCCAAACATTGTCCCCTTCCATTCTCTCGATGTAAACGTTCCCTTGGGGAATGTCGCTGTTTTCAATCAAACGGAAGATTTGCGGGTCAACAGGCGCACGAGATTCGAAACTTTTCTTATCCGTAGCGGCGTTCTTATATTTCCCCCGAACCAGATACGTTTGAGCATCGTATTTTACGATGATGGATTCGACATTCTTTTCGATTAAGGCCACGCGGAGCTTATCGTAGCTGATCGTGTCTTTCTGTTCATTCTGCGTACTGATAAAATGAACGATTCCGACGGTGACCAAAAAAATGAGCAGATAAAAGCCTGTATTGCGAATAATGCGATTCATCCCCTACCTCCTCTCAACAACGGCAACTTTGTATATTGTACCACAGCAAGTCTTGGCATCTCAAGAAATGCTATTGGGAGTAAACTTCGGGCTTCAGTACACCGACATACGGCAGGTTCCGGTATTTCTCCGCATAGTCCAAACCGTATCCCACCACGAACGCGTCCGGGATCACGAAGCCTTTATAGTCTGCGTCCAACTCTGCCGATCTACGCGCCGGTTTGTCAAACAATGCGGCGACGGTAATGGAAAGGGCGTTGCGGCGTTCGAGCACGTCGATCAAATAGCTTAGCGTCAAACCGCTGTCGATAATGTCCTCGACGATGAGAATGTGGCGGCCCTCCACGGAAATATCAAGGTCCTTAATGATCTTGACCACACCCGACGATTTCGTCGATGCGCCATAGCTGGACACGGCCATGAAATCGAGCTCAAGTGGAATCGTGATCTGCTTGACCAAATCGGCCATAAAGATGAACGCGCCCTTCAGTACGCAGATGACCAATGGGTTCCGTCCTTCGAAATCGCGGCTGATCTGCTCGCCCATTTCATTAATTTTGTCTTGGATTTGCTGCTCGCTGTACAGTACTTCCTGAATGTCGTTTTGCAAGAGAGGTCCTCCCACTTAATAAAAATCTTTGCCATGAATATCTACTTCAATAAGTAGCATTCGCTTCGTCCGACCGGTAATCGCAGCGGCTGAAGACCGCCGAACGCCCGGTACCCAAAGCACGCTGCCGCCGGCGTCCGCAATAATCGGAATCGTCTCGCGCAAGGTAGGAGGCACTTTCGCATCGATGAACATATCTTTTACCTTTTTCGTCCCGTTTAGTCCGAGCGGCTTCATCCGGTCTCCCGGAAGTCGGCTTCGAACCGTGAGAGGCATGGCAAGTTCCTCCGCATCGAAACAGGCGGTCCAGGCATCGGTACATTCGGGGTGCCCCTCTTCGCTGTCCAAAGAGCGGAGCATAAGGCGGACTCCCGTCTCGGGAATCGCAAGCTCCGTCTGGCCTTCGCGCAGCATGTACGCATAAGGGAGAGGTCGTAACACCATAGTATGAACCGCGATACGATCATATTCCCTGCTGAGCGCGATGTTCTGCCCGATTTCCAATCGAAAATTGGACGGTCGTTCACGCAGAACAGCCGTCCGAAATTGTTCGACTTTCAGGAAATCCATGGAATCTGGGTCAGAAGCAAGATAATTTAATATTAGTTTAATCAACCGCCTTTGTAAAGCAACATGTACCCCCGTAAACCATTTTGCGGAAAAGCTGTAACAGGCGTTTTTTCGGGTTACGTGCCGCTCGCAGATCCGTTGGACTTCCCGGTCCATGAAATCGTCTTCTCCGGCCATCGTCTCCGCCAGCCGGTTCAACGCCGCAGGCAGCTGTTCGTTGTAGCGGGACAGAAAGGGAAGCACGTCCATTCGAACCTGATTGCGAGCGTACTTTCTCTCCAAATTGCTGCTGTCCGTACAATACGGCAGTCCTTCAGCTTCGCAGTACCGGATAATATCCGCTTTGTATATACGCAGCAAGGGGCGTATGAGTTCCAAATTATTTTCTGCCACTCTGCGCACCGGAATGCCCGATAATCCCGAAGGCCCCGTTCCGCGCAGCAGCCGCATCAGCACTGTCTCCGCCTGATCGTCCGCATGGTGGGCGAGCGCGATTCGGCGGGAATCCGTCCGCCTCGCTACGTCGAACAAAAACTCGTACCGCTTGTCCCGGGCGGCGGCTTGGGGGTTCCGACCCGTTTCTTCTATAATACGGGGCATGTCGATGAAGGTCGTCTCCACGGGGAGGCCCCATCGCTCGGCCAGCGACTTCACCATCTCCGCCTCCCGGTCCGCTTCGGCGCCCCGGAAGCCGTGATTCACGTGAGCGACGGTGAGCCGGAGACGATAACGGCCGGATAATGCAAAAAGGAGGTGCAGCAGCCCGACGGAATCGGGTCCGCCCGACACCGCCACGACCACGCCGTCCCCCGGTTCGATCAACGCTTCGTCTTGTATGAACCGCTCCACTTGCACGGATAATGTTTCCGCCGTCTCCATCAATGAACAACCTCTCGTCTAACGAACCTTCTCGATTGACTATCACCCGATCCGGGCCGTCTTGAATTGCCTTTGTCTGCATTTTATTGCAATACGAAGTAAATGGCCGCCCCGAACATCAGCAAGGAAGCGGCGAAGCACAGCTTAATCCAGCCCCCCTTGACCGGCTCCTTGCGCACAGGGCGGTAAGCCGAGCCGCGGGCGCGCCAGTCGGCCAGCGCTTGCTTGGAGCTCGTGTAGCGGCCCGTCAGCGCTTTGCGCAGCACCGGAGCCGACGGCGCGAGCAGCGCATTGCCCTTAAGCATATCGAGCAGCCACTCGACGCTCCGGTTCTGCGGCAGCAGCGAATTCACGGAATGAAACCGTCGTTCCCGGTCCGTCACGCTGAGCACCAGCACGGCGAAGGAGAACAAATCGTACGCATCGTCCGCCATCCGTGTGCCTGCATTCCAGAAGCCGCGGTCGTACACCTCGGTAAACTGCTTCACCGCGCGCCCTTTGGCCGTTACGCCGCCGAAATCGATCAAGGACACGTCGCCGTAGCCCGATATGATCATATTCTCCGCTTTCAAATCGCCGAAGACGAAGCCGCTCGCATGCAGCTCGGACAGCTTCCGCAGCAGGTTCAAGCCGATGAGATGAATCCAATCGTTGCCGTACTGCTTCATGTATTCCGTCAAGGATTTTCCTTTGATATACTTTGTGACGCAAAAAGGATAATCCGTGCCTTCCCACGAAAAATCATCGACATCAATCAACGTCTGCTGAAACGATGTGGACGACTGGGACAACGCCTTCAGCGCATTGACCTCAGACTGATGATCCACGGCGTCGAAGCCGACCTTAAGCGCGTAATACCGCTTCCCCCGGGAGACCAGATATACTTTGCCGTTGGCACCTTCGCCAAGCAGCCGCTCTACACGGTATGCGTTATGATTCCATTTGCCGTTTACGAGGGTTCCCGCCGGAAAAGCGGGCCTAAACGACGTAGTCACCGAATATCCCATCCTCGCTTGATCTCATACGGCTGTCGGCCGTCCGCCGATCCCCCGCTGCATTATGCTTGCCTTTATATGTATCATCGGCCGAGCCGTTCATAAATTCAACGACTTTGAGCAGCGCCGGTCCTGTCGGCGTCGTACCCTTCATGTTTAATTTATAAAACAACCGGTTCAAATTTGCAAGGTCGCGAGTCCAGCCGAAGTCCATCTCGACCTCCTGATCGCCCGATACGTTGCCCGGAAAATGAAAGACGGACAGCAGGCTCTCGCCCATCCGCGATTGCAGGCTGAGCTGAAGATCGTAGATTGCTTCCTTGACGGCGGGCAGCTTCGGCTTCATGCTGGCGCTGGCGTCGATCAGCAAAGCGACCTTCAAATCCGCCGATTCCGTCAAATCGTCAATGACCTGCACCACTTCGGACCGCTGCTCCGGCGGCAAAGCCTCCAGCTTCGTCGTCTGACCCAGAATACTACGCAGCTCTTGTCCAACCACCTGCTGAATCGTCTGAACGACCGTTTTGCGCGTCATCATCTGCATCGTCTGCGAAAGCTGCGACGGCTGTACGGCCCGGCTCATCCCGCCGCCCGCTGCGGCAATCTCGTCGATCTCGGAAGCGCCCAATTCGCCGATCTCGCCGGCGTCCAGCACCCCGATGACGTGGACGATAATCCCTTTCGCTTTCGCTTCGGCCGCCGCGACGACCGGGCTGATTCCGACATTGGAGCAGCCGTCGGTTATAAGTATGATCTGCTTCATCTGTTCATCCTCCCATCTATCTATTACCCAGTTTTTCCAGTTGGGAGAATTCTAAACTTGCCCTCCAGTGTGACATTTTGAACAATGCGGAAAAACAAAAAATCCGACCCCGCTTAAGGAGTAAGCGGATCGGATTCATTTTTCGGGTTCAGACTGGCCCCTATTCAGCAATCCTTGCTCAGCCATGCTGCAATACTTCCCATCGCCTGTTATGATATGGTCGAGCACCTCGATCAGCATCAGATCGCCGGCTTCGACAATCCTCTGCGTGATTTCGATATCCTCCTCGCTTGGCGTCGGATCGCCCGACGGGTGATTATGGAACAGAACGATGCTGGCTGCATTGTTTAAGATGGCCGCTTTGAAAACTTCCCTTGGATGAATCAGCACAGCGTTTAATGTGCCGATAGCCAGGACATGAATGCCCGCGACAACATTACGCGAATCTAGCGTCAGAATGCCGAATTTCTCGACCGCTTCGTTATTCAAATCGAGAACGGTCTGAATAATCTGATTTGCATCCTCCGGAGAGCTTACTTTTTTACTATTCAAATGATATAACCCACTTTTTTCTTTGACCTGCTTAACCGAATAGAAGTTTATTCTTTCCATCTTCAGGCTCCTTTCGGAATCCAACTTCCCTTATTGTACTGGATTCCACACCCTTCCAGCAAACTCCTGTAGGTTTATAAAAATCCCTCGTAAGTACATTCCACTTGTCACCAATGTAGGATATAATATCCTGGAACGACCGCTTTCGGACAACTCATAGGATTTGTTACTGATCCACAATTTTAAGAAGGTGATCATTATTTTAACGGGAATGCCGCTCGGGGTATCGCTTGTAATTGCAGTAATTCTCACAGCCTTACATAACATCTCAACCAAAAAGAATGTAATAAAAAATCTTACATTGTTGATCTTTTATCTACACATTTTAGTTGTTATTTCAATAACACTCTTTCCAATCCCTGTGCAATCCAACCTATTGTTAAGCCTCAAACAAGGCAATATAGAACCTAATATGAATCTCGTGCCTTTTAAAAGTATTATTGATATTATGCAAAACTCTGTATCTCCTTTCGTTGCTGTGAAACAAATTGTTGGAAACATCCTCATGTGTGCTCCTTTTGGATTTTATGCACCATTACTATTTCAACGCATTAAATCTTTTATCAGAATCATAATCTCCGGTATTCTTTTCGGATTATGTATTGAATTATCCCAATTGATTATTGGCGTTGGAATCGGATTCTTTTATCGCAGCTTGGACGTAGATGATATTATTTTAAATACTATAGGCGTTATACTTGGTTATGCCTTTTTAACGCTGTTAAAGCGCTTTGACATAAAAAACTCATTTTATCAAAAAGTTTTTAAATCCTGATTTGTGCAGAATAATATTAGGTTTATCAAACTAAAAAACGTCCTCAAAACATAGGACGTTTTTTTAGTTTGGTTAGCCTTTATTTCAACTGACCGTCTTTGGACGGTCGATACGCTGCATGCCGGGCCAGCGGAACGTTGCCCACTCCGGCTGGAACTTCGCGATCCGCGCGACGACTACCGTCATGTCGTCATAGATGTCCCCATGATGATACCGCACCACCCTTTCCAATAAAATGTCGGCAAAATCCTGCGGGCTATCCGCCTCGATCTCGCTGATCATCCGTTTCATCCACAGCTCTTTATTCACCGCATGCCCCGGCGCGTCGTAAATGCCGTCCGTCATCATGATCAAAATATCGTCATGCCGCAAAGGCACGCTGACCAGATCGACGTCGATATCGTGCACGATCCCGACGGGCAAATTGTTGGCCGTAACCGGGAATACTTCATCCCCTCTCTTGATAAAGCTTGGCGTTGAGCCGATTTTCAAAAAGGTGGTCTGCGCGTTATACAAGTCGATCAGCGCCACATCGACCGTCGCAAACATCTCGTCCGACGAGCGAAGCATCAACACCGAATTGACGGATTTGATCGCCAGCTTCTCGTCCATGCCGGATTGCAGCAGCTGCTGCAATATCGACAGCGCCGTGCTGCTCTCCGCCCGGGCCCGCTCGCCATTGCCCATGCCGTCGCTCAGCGCCACCGCAAACTTGCCGTTACCGAGCTCTACGGTGCTGAAGCTGTCGCCCGACAGCAAATCCCCTCCTTTGGCCGCCCCGGCGACCCCGGTTTCCACCTCATATTCCTTTGCTGAACCGAACAGCACCGTGCTGTAGCCTTCCTTCCGCTCCATCGCCTGCTCGTTTTTGACGGCAATGTTCTCCCCGACAATCTCGGAAAGCAGCGGCGCGATGATTTTGCGGCATTCGTCAAAGCCTCTCGTATATTGATGAACGATTTCGATCTCGACATTGCCTTCGTCCAAGCTGATGACGTCGATGCTTTGTATGGAGAGCCCCAGCTCCTCCAGCGCGCTGCGGATCTGCTCCTCCTGCATGAAGAGCTCATGTCCTTCCCGTTTAATCTCTTTCGCCAGGTCCTCCATCACCTGTGATACGCCGGACAATTGATCCGCTACGATCTGACGGCTGTCAACGATCTGCTTCTTCCAATGCTGATCGTGCTTGTACAATTGATACTGCTGCTTCATCACCTCCAGCACTTGATCCGGCTTAACGCACTGCTTCTTCCAATGCGGCCGGATATCCTTGCGCGACATATTTTCCCGAAGCTCCACCTCCGTCATCATATCGGTCATAAATTTATAAGTCTGATAAAACTTGCCGTCCCAGCACTGCTTTCTCTTCCAGCAGTTCGCGCACGACTTCTCCGCCACCGAATTCATGAAGTGGCCGACTTCCTCCTCCTTCCGCGCCGGCTGCGCATCGACGGTCACCTGCTTAAAGCTTCGGGAAAGCTGCTTGAACACCTCGGAAAATTGCTCGACGCGGCTCGCGGTCACATCACGCACCCGCTTGGCGTAATCGTGCTGCGATTTTAGATTTTCCTGCGTTCCCGGCACGTATTTGGCCAGCATCTGAATGACTCCCTTCGGCGTCATCAGAAACAGCGAGATCGCCGCCACCGATTCCCATGTGGAATAAATCACCTCCGACGAATTCCCCAAATAAAAGGAAAGAATGGAAGAACCGATCAGCATGCCGAGCGCTACCGCCATTTTGTTGCCTTCGCGCAGCAGCCCGGCAAGCATCCCCGCAAACGCCAGCAAGCTCATCTGGTAAATGGCGCTTGCATTCGCGAGGCTTAGAATGAGCCCGGAGATGACCCCCACGGAAGCCCCGAGCGGCGCCCCGCCTACGAGCGCAAACAGCAGGATCAAGTACCGCGACATCACGTGCTCCAGCGTCACCGGCCCGATGAGCCAGCCCACGGTCCCCGTCATCACCGAAGCAAGCAGAATGATCAGACAGATGACTTCTTCGTTTTTTAAATTGTAATTTTTGCGGGTTAGCGTAAACACGGGAATCGCTTGCAGGAATATATGTGTAAGAATGAGACTAAGCGTCGATTCGATGCCCGTCATCATCAGCGTATACCAGCTTAGTTCCGCAGAAGCCAAATGGGAGAACAGCTGAACGAAAAACGTGGCGGCGAACACGATTCCAGGAGCAAACGAGATGTCGGACCGCTCGAACCGCTCTACGCCTTTTTGGATCAACAGGAAGACCAGCATCTGCCCGACCAGGTATCCCGTATGCTTCGGATCGATGGAGAACAGACCGCCCGCAGACAGAAATACACCGGTCCAATAGAGCAGCTCCCGCCGCAAAAAATACATGACCGCGAAAAAGGCGACCGCAAACGGCGCGAGCTGATCGAGGATCATCGCCCGGCCCAGCAAAAACGCCATCAGCAGCAGCAATATCGACCATTTCTTGGCGACGAACCACTGCACCAACCGGTTTTTCACGACCAACGCAATCATGCCTTGCTTAATCCGAAGCACCCATCCCGACGCTGCCGTTCCCATTGCATTCATACTTTGACGTTTTTGCATATTTTCATCACACCACCCATAAACTATTAGTGGTCTTAGTATATAAGCTGTCCATCGGAAAGTTTGTCAGAATGCGGGGGCTGGTCCAAAGTTTTTTCCGACAAAATGGGTTGCCGCCGCGAAGCGCCCAGAAGCAGCGTATGAATAGAAAATGAAAGCGCTGTTATAATATTTGATTTTGTACACGTCACTTTATGTTCGGAACTTGTTCGCAGCGGACCTTTGTCCTTTACGTTACAACCTGTCGATTCGCCGGGGTCGCCCGAAAGATACGACAAAAAAAGTCCGGCCCGCCCTGACTTGTGACAAAGACATAGCTTTCCCGCCAAACCAGCGGAAAACGGGCAAACAAAAAACCTGATCGTCTGACGATTTTCACCGCCCGACCTCAGGTTTATTCGCTTTGCTCTTAACTTATAGCGGCAGAGGGGATCGAACCCCCGACCTTACGGGTATGAACCGTACGCTCTAGCCAGCTGAGCTATGCCGCCGCAACAAGCATGAGTATATAACAGCGGGGAAGGACTTGTCAAGCACCTGCAAAAAAACCGAATGGACCTCGGCCCATCCGGTTCCGTCTATTTATTAGTCACGACGCGCGCCGCGTCCGCCTCTTTTGCCCTCGGTATTTTTCTTCAAGGAAGAGATGCGATCCTCGCTGTCTTTCAGAAAACGCGCCATTTTATCTTCGAAGGTAACGTGCTTGTTGGCGGGAGGTCTACCACCACCACGGCCTCCACGGTCCCCTCGGCCGAAGCCGCCGCGGTCGCCTTGTCTGTCAAAACGAGCGGGCCTTGTCGGAGCGGCATCCACCGGGCGATCGACCGCTTGCTTGATCGATAATCCGATTTTGCCGTCTTTGTCGACATTAATCACTTTTACGGTCACGATATCGTTAAGCTTCAGATGATCATTGACATCCTTGACATAGTTGTCCGCAATCTCCGAGATGTGCACAAGGCCGGTAACCCCCTCAGATAGCTCAACGAACGCCCCAAAGTGAGTAATGCCTGTCACTTTTCCTTGCAGCTTGCTGCCCACTTCAATTGCCATAAAGTAAACTAATCCTCCCTTAAATAGTTAAGAAACAATGAGAAATTGAAGCTATGCCGATTATAACTTATGGAGAAAATACGGTCAACACAAGGCTGTGCCCATCTTTTGCCGTGTTACTATTGGGCTGGTTTCGGGGCATAGAACAACGTTTCCCCTTGCTTGACATAATGCAGCTCTTTGCGAATTTTTTGCTCTACGTACTCGGGGTCGTTCAGACGCGCGATCTCACGCTGCAAAGTTTCATTCTGCTGCAGCGCTTCCGCTTCTTTCTGCTGGACTGCGCTAAGCTTCTGGCTGCGCTCGCTGATTTTATCGACCTGATTCCAAAGTGTGACACCGGCCCAACTCAAAAAACAAGCCAGCATCAGCAAGACCAAACGGCGTCGGCGAAAGGAGCCTTTGTTATGCGATTGCATCGGATTGGTTTTCGAGACTGCCTGCATGTACCTGAAATCCTCCTACGTACGATCAAAAGAGTCGACGGAGCCATGCCGCGATGCTTTGACCGGTTTTCAGAACCCATGCGGGGACGGAAACACGAAAACGGATCCACCGACCGAAAGGCTTAAGAAGCCATAACAGCAATTTCCACACAGGATAAAGTAATTGTAACACAATTTTGTACAGGAATATAGCCGTCGCCGCCAAAAATCCCAAAAAGATCACAACAATGCGGTACATCACCAGGGCCGGCTTTATGATCAACAGCTGAACCGTACGCTTGCCGACCCGGATCGTAGCCAGCACGGTACGGATCATAAACCGTATTACCCGAATCATCGTCCGGCTAAACACTAAAAAGTAAAACGTAATCCCGATCCCGAGACCCAAAAATATAAACGGGCGCACTTCGCCCCAGTTGCTCTCATACAGCATAACGAATACGAGAAGCGTGCCAATGAGCCAATAGAGAAGATCCAGAACCGCCCGGAGCCATGCCCGTACTTTCAGCTGGCCGGAAAGCACCCGGTACACGTCATACAATCCCCCGAGCGCCAGACCTCCCACATACATCATCCCCAAGGTGATGAACTGGATATGCAGCGTCACTTGAACAGCTTACTCAGGAATCCCTTGGTTTTCCCTTGGGAGTTTGCGTCAACATAGGCCAGCTCGTTTACATACCCTTCGATGGCAACGAGACCCTGCTCCAAGCTCAAGTTTTTAATATGTAAATTTTGCCCTTTGATCATCAAATATCCGCATTCGGTTTCAAGCAAAAATTCTTCGCTGTCGAAGCTCTCCACATTCAACACGCCGGATACCTCAAGCAGCTTGCGGTTGAGCATCTTGATCTCCTGCCGTTTCACCTTCCCCGGCTGTTCTACCATGGTTTGGTTCATCCTCCTTGGACGCTTTGGCGCAGTCTGTTTTCATCCATGCGCTGGCGCTTCGAGCTGTGCTCATGGCCTGCGGCCGCTCTTGAAAACGGGTTATCTTAATATAAATTTCAGAGGGAAATAACCCGTTTTCAAAGGCGGCACGTAAACTCTCCGGCCATGACACAGCTCTACGCTTCGCTTTATGGAAAAGACAACGTGCGCACAAAGCTTGTTTACTTAAAAATATGGAGGTCGTCCAAGGTTTAGAACCACGACTGGGAAAGGGAAATGTAAAAGCGAAGTCCGTAAGGATAAGTTCGCGCAACAAAAAAGAGACCGGGCCCATGCCGGTCTCTTCGGCGAGCCTTTAAAATAAAGGCTCGGGTTTATTCATTTCTTCTTTGAGCAGCGTGTACATCTTGGCCGCGTCTTCCTTGCGGGTCGACTCAGACAGCAGCTCCACGCGCACGGTCACCAGCTTTTGCCCGAACTGAATGGTCAGCTCGTCGCCCACTTTCACCGCGCTGCTCGGTTTCGCCTCCCGTCCGTTGATCCAGACGCGGCCCTGCTCGGACACGTCCTTCGCGACGGTACGCCGCTTGATCAAGCGGGAAAGCTTAAGAAACTTATCAAGCCGCATTACTTCACCGCTTCTTTAAGCTTGTTGCCTGCTTTGAATGCGGGAACCTTGGACTCGGGGATGGTGATCTCTTTGCCCGTTTGCGGGTTGCGACCCGTACGGCCCGAGCGTTTGCGGGTTTCGAACGTACCGAATCCGATCAATTGTACTTTGTCACCGTTGGACAATGCTTCCGTTACTTCGCCAAGGAAGCTGTTCAATACGGATTCCACGTCTTTTTTAGTCAAGCCGCTTTTTTCTGCGATGTTGTTGATAAGATCGGTTTTGTTCATGAGTTTAATATCCTCCTCTTAAAAGTGACGCTGAACTAAAGTATTCTTTGTTCGTTAGGAAAATCCTGCAAAGCCTCTTATTTTTTCAGAACTTTTTTTGCTTCCTGCCACAAAGATTCCATCTCTTGCAAGTCAGTTTGGTCAAATGATTTGCCCTTTAAACGCAATTGCGCCTCGATATACCCAAAACGTTCAAAAAATTTACGGTTGGCGTCCGCCATCGCTTCTTCGGGGTCCACCTTGAGAAACCGCGCCAAATTGACGACGGCAAAGAGCAGATCGCCCAGCTCTTCCTGCTGCTCCGCTTTGCTGAAGCGCTCGATCGCTTCTTTCACTTCGGCCAGCTCGGACTCGACAACCGGCAGCACTTCTTCCTTGGTGCCCCAATCGAAGCCGACCGCAGCGGCTTTCTTCTGCAGCTTGTACGCCTTCATCAATCCCGGCAGCTCGCGGGGGACGCCGGAGAGAAGCGGCAGTTCATCGGGGTTGATCCCCTTCTTCCGCTTCTCCTCCTCCTTGATCTGCTGCCAGTTGCCCAGCGCCTCGTCGGCATCTTCCGCCTGCGCCGTTCCGAAGACGTGCGGATGACGACGGACGAGCTTCTCGTTGAGCTCGCGGATGACGTCGAAGACGGTAAACATCCCGTCCTCCGCTTCGATCTGCGAGTGCAGCATGATCTGCAGCAGAAGATCGCCGAGCTCCTCGCGCATATGGTCGGGATCATCCTCGTCGATCGTTTCCAGCACTTCGTACGCTTCTTCGATCAGGTTTTTGCGCAGCGATTGATGCGTCTGCTCCCGGTCCCACGGACAGCCCTCGGGGCTGCGGAGAATAGCCACAATCTCATGCAGCCGCGTAAAAGTACGGCTCCGCACGTCCTCGCGGTCGGTGCGCGGTACCCAGACCAAGGACAAATTGCCGTAGCCCTCCACCCGGTCCAGCTCATAGAGCGGTACCTCGCGCACGCGCTCTTCTCCGGCCACGCCAAGCGCATGTCCAACAACGACGGGATAATCGTCCGGATACAGCTCCATCAGCGTCAGCTTCACGTCTGACGCCGTGTAGACGTCGTACACCTGCCCGATCAGCGTATGCAGCTGCGGATTGAGCCCGCTCGCCATCAGTGAAGTGCCGTCGAGCAGTTGAAAGCCTTCGATCGGATCGAAGCCGAGCCGAAGGAACGCTTGATCCAGGAAGCTTTCGCCACCCATCAGGGTGAGCAGCACGCCCTCGGCCGGACAACGCTCGCGCAGCAGCTGTACGGTCCGCTCGGCCACCATTGGATGGCCGGGTACGGCGTAGAGCACCTCCCCGGTGCTCGCGGCTTTGGCCCGCTCGATCAATTGCGAAGCAATCTGCTCATAGACGGCGTCAAAGCCCTCGTGCGCTTCATAGACCGCATCGAACGTCTCGTAGCGAAGGCTATGATGATCCAGCATCGCGACCATCGGGTGCTCCCGGGTGCGCAGAAATATCGCCCCGCCTCGCGCGCCGGCGGCTTCGAGCTTGCGCCAGACGCCGAGGGTCAGTTGGTTTTCGTCGCCGGTTCCGAGACCGACGACCGTAATTTGCGGTTGAGTGGACATAGCCCAGAACCGCCTCCTTTTGGTTTTGAGGTGGGGCGCTCCGTCAACGGAGCAGCCGGAATCGGCGCAGCCAGGCGAGGGGCTTCCCCGCCAGCTGCGGTACGAACGCCAGATCGGCGGCGGTGACGACGCCCAGGCGCAGCAGGGCCGCCGCGTAAGCGAGTCCCCCTACGGCGACGCCGCCGAGCGCGATGACCGCGGCCGTGCCCCGTGGGGGCAGGGCTGCGGGCAGCCGCGCGAGCAGCGGCGGGACGCCGTGGGTCACGGCCAGCAGGCCGAGCGCCATGAGGCCGATGCCGAGCATCGGTTTCATGGCGGCGAGGCCGCCCGCGGCCGGGACCCCGGCGGCGCGCAGCGCGTGCGCGAGCGCGAGGCCGCCGGCGAGCGCGTAGGCGGCGACGGACGCCCAGGCGGCGCCGTCGATGCCGTAGCGCGGCACGAGCGCCACGCTGGCGGCGATTTTCACGGCTGCGGCGAGCAGCAGGTACAGCACCGGCGCGCGCACGGCGCCGAGTCCCTGCAGCACGCTTCCCGCGACGATGTTCACCGCCGAGAACAGGGCGGTGAACGCCAAGACCGCCATCGCCGCCGTGCCTTCGGCGCTCTTGAAGAACATCACGTTCAACGGCTCCGCCAGCAAAGCGAGCCCGAACGAAGCGGCAAGCCCGATCAGCCAGGTCAGCCGCAGGGACAAGCCCGCGCGTGCGCGCACCGCATCCGCATCGCCGCGCCGGAGCGCTTCGGCGATGGCCGGAACGAGCGCCGCGGACATCGAGGAGGCGATCATCGCGACCAACTGCACGAGTGGCAAGCCGTGATTGTACAGCCCGAACTGATACAACGCTTCGTTCTCGTCGAAGCCGGCCGAACGAAGCAGCCGAGGCATCGTAAACGAATCGACGAGCGTAAGGATCGGCATCGCCACGGAGCCGAGACAGAGGGGAAGCGCATAGGCGGACAACCTTTTCGCCAACGCCCAGTCGCGCCGCCAGCCGCCGCCGTCCCCTCCAGCCGCAGCTTGCGCCCGAAAAGGCTCACCTCCCCGCTCCTTACGCCAGTACCACAGCATGACCGCCAATCCCGCCAGCGCGCCCGTCACCGAGCCGAATGTTGCGCCTGCGGCGATTTGTTCCGGCCCGAGGCCGAGCCGCATCAGCACGAGCAGCAAAACGACCATCGTCGCCACCCGAACCGTCTGCTCCACCACCTGAGACCAAGCGGTCGGCCGCATATCCTGATAGCCTTGATAGTAGCCGCGCAGCGCAGACATAAGGGGCACGATAAGCAGGGCATAAGATACGCTTCGTATCGCCGGAGCCGTTTGCGGCGCAGCCATCCACCGCGCAAGCGTCTCCGCCCCGAAATACAGCAGCGAAAAAAAGACGATGCCGGTGCCCATCAGCGATATGGAAGCCACCCGGAGCACGCGCCGGGCCTCGTGATACTTCCGTTCGGCAGCATACTCCGACACGAACTTCGATACGACCAGAGGAAATCCGGCCGTGGCCAAAACTAAAATCAATATGTACAACGGATACACGGCATTGTATATGCCAAAGACCGCATCGCCCGCCAGATTTTGCAGCGGAATTTTTTGCAGCGTGCCGATCAGCTTCGAAATGACGGCCGCCAGACCGAGCAGGGCCGCCCCTTGCAGCAGCACCGAGCCGTTTCCGCCGTCCCGGTCTTTGCTGTCCGAAATCTCAGGCCCGCCTGCCTCCATCCGCTCCGATCGCTCTTTCATGACGCTTCCCCTTCGTTCCCGCGACCGGTCCCTCATCCGTCCGGCGAGAGACCATTCGGACAGATTTTGCAGCCCCATTATACCGCAATTCGCAATCCTTTTCCAAAAACGCAAAAAGCTTCCCGATTTCCCTCCAAGGGATTCCTATCAGGAAGCTGCGCATCGCTGTCCATCGGCGGAGCTACTGCTCCATCTGCTTTGCCAGAAAGCCGGCGGCCGTTTCCGCCATCTTCAGTTCCATTTGACCCATCTTTACATTCTCGTCCTTGTTCAGCAAGATCACCGAACCGATCGGATCGCCCCCCGCCACGATCGGCGCAATCACATACGAGCTGTACGTCTCGGTGACGTCCTTGCAGATTTCATAAGAGCCGCCGCCGGTTTCCAGCGTTGCTTTACGGTTTTCCATGCATTGTTCGACCAGCGAACCGATCTGCTTCTCCAAAAAATCTTTTTTCGAGCCGCCGGCTACGGCAATGATCGTATCCCGGTCAGTTATCATCGTGATATGGTTCGTGCTCTCATAAAGCGATTCGGCGTATTCCTTGGCAAAATCTCCAAGCTCGCCGATAGGAGAATATTTCTTTAAAATGACTTCCCCGTCCCGGTCCACAAAAATTTCAAGCGGATCCCCTTCCCGAATACGCAGGGTGCGGCGTATCTCCTTCGGAATTACGACCCTGCCAAGATCGTCGATACGACGAACGATTCCAGTTGCTTTCATGTTTCTAGATGCCTCGCTTTCCAAGAAGAATGGGATACAGACTGGATGTGACCCTGTATGCAAAATGGAGGGAATTCGACTGACCCTAGTATTCTTCAATTCCCGGCGGCCTATGCATGTCCAGCTCCGGCACGGTTGAAGACGCTTGATTGGACGCTTAAGCCATCGCTGTTTACATTATGTCCAAAAAAATGAAAACAAAACAGGGCACCCCGTGGGGTACCCTGGTAATTGTTACTTACCGCCTTCCGTCTTAGGCGCGTCCGCTTTTGGAGCTTCTGTTTTCGGAGCTTCGGTTTTCGGAGCTTCGGCCGGCTTTTTTTCCTCCGGCTTCGGCAGATTGTTCGTCTTAATCAAACCTGGCAGTTCTTTCTCCACAAAATCGTATATCTTCGGCTCAGCCGCCTCGGAACGCAGCTCCGGCTTGACTTCGTCGAGCGTTTTCGTTTTGCGGGATTCGACTTTCATCACATGGTAGCCGAACGACGTTTCCACCGGATCGCTGATCTTCCCGATCGGCAGCTCCGCCGCCGCTTTCTTAAATTCAGGCACCCACATAGAAATATCCGCGTTCATGTACCTGCCGCCATCGTTTTTCGAACCAGGATCGTCGGAATATTCTTTCGCCAGCGCGTCAAAGTCGCCGCCCTTGTTCAATTTGTCCTGGACTTCCTTCGCCCGCTTGAGCGCATCTTCCTTGGAACGGGTTTCCTTGCCTGTCGCCGAATCTTTAATTCCGATCAGAACATGCCTGACCGTCGCCGTCACATAAGCGGATTTGTCCTGTTCCAGCTTAGTGTTGTAAGCGGTTTGAAGCTCTTGATCGGTCACTTTGCTTTCTTCAGAGACAATCGCCGTAATGTTAGACTTCATGAACTCTTCGACGTCTTTCTGCTCCAGCTTCGCATCCTTGAGCTGTTTCTCCATGCCGCCTTCCTGAGCGTTCAGGAAGCCCTTGACCTTCTCAAACTGCTCATTAAACTGCTTCTCGGCTTCCTCTTTGGCTTTATCATCCGCCCGGGAGGACAAAATTTTAAAGGTGAGAAGCTGCTTCATCATATTTTGTTGAAAGGCAGGGTCGTCTTTGAATTGCGCAAATTGCTTATTAAAAAACATACTCACATTCAAAAAAGTATCGAATTCGCCGCGCGTGACCTGTCCGTCCTTATACGTTACAAGCACCTCGCTCGGTTTGCCTTTATCGGCGGCAGCCGTTGCCGCCTCGTCTTTTTTCTTGCCGCAACCTGCAGCGACGCCCGCGACCAATACGAGCGCACAAAGAGCCATAAGCCCTCTTCGTAACGGTTTCCGTTTATTTTGCCACATTTTGCAGCTCTCCCTTCGATTTCAACGCACGCTTGTATTGTACCAGAAACCTTTCCAGCAAAGCGATGGTTTCTTCTGGCTTCAGCCCTTTTCCCTTAAGCTCGATGTGGATTTGCGGCCCGCTGATCAGCTTGACCCGATTCTCGAATTCGCCCGACAATTGGAACAGGTTCTGTCCGTCGAGATTGCCGTTCTGGTCGGAGTGAATCTTCAGCTCGTAGTCGAGTCCCTTCTGCGAAATGATCTCGATACCGTACAAGGCACCGTACACTTTCAGCCTCGCGGCGGTCAACAGATTTTGCACCGCCTCCGGCAGATCGCCGAAGCGGTCGACCAATTCGTCCTCAAGCTCCATCGCTTCGTCCAAGGTTTGGATGGCTGCGACTTTTTTGTAAATCTCGATTTTTTGCACGCTGTCGTAGATGTAATCGCCGGGAATGTATGCATCCAGCTGGATATCGAGCTGCGTTGACCATACCTTCGTCTCCTGCACGGCTTCGCCGCCCAATTCCTTCTTGCGCTTCTGAATCTCCTCGGCCAGCATTTGCGAATACAGATCAAAGCCTACCGACGCGATAAATCCGTGCTGCTCCGCGCCGAGCAGGTTGCCCGCACCGCGGATGGTCAAGTCTCTCATCGCAATTTTAAACCCGGAACCAAGTTCTGTAAACTCTTTTATCGCCTGCAGCCGCTTCTCGGCCACCTCCGTCAGCACCTTATCGCGCTGGTACGTAAAGTAAGCGTAAGCGATCCGGTTGGAGCGCCCGACCCGGCCGCGAAGCTGATAAAGCTGGGACAAACCCATCTTGTCGGCATCGTGGACAATCAGCGTATTGACGTTCGGGATATCAACCCCGGTCTCGATGATGCTGGTGCTGACCAGCACGTCGTATTCGCCGTCGAGGAAGTCGAGAATGGTCTTTTCCAGCTCCTGCTCGGACATCTGGCCGTGCGCGACCGTCACCCGGGCGTCGGGAACGAGCATCGAGATTTGATCGGCTATCTGGGTAATTCCCTGCACGCGGTTGAACAGGTAATAGACCTGGCCTTCACGCGCCAGTTCCCGTTCGATGGCCTCCCGGACCAGCGAGGCGCTGTATTCGACGACATACGTTTGCACCGGAAAACGGTTTTCCGGCGGCGTCTCGATGACCGACAAGTCCCGTACGCCGAGCATGGACATATGCAGGGTACGGGGAATCGGCGTCGCAGTCAGCGTCAGCACATCCACGTTCGTCTTCAGCCGCTTCAGCTTCTCCTTGTGCGACACGCCGAAGCGCTGCTCTTCGTCGACAATCAGCAGTCCCAGATCCTTGAACTGCACATCCTTCGACAACAGCCGGTGCGTCCCGATCACCACATCCACGGTGCCGTTCTTGATGCCTTTCATCGTTTCGGTCTGCTCCTTCTTGGAGCGGAACCGGCTAAGCACTTGAATGTTAAACGGATAGCCCGAGAACCGCTCCCGGAACGTTTCATAATGCTGCTGCGCCAAAATGGTCGTCGGCACGAGCACCGCTACCTGCTTGCCGTCAATCGCCGCCTTGAACGCCGCGCGGATCGCCACCTCAGTTTTCCCGTATCCGACGTCGCCGCACAGCAAGCGATCCATCGGTCTGGCTTTCTCCATGTCTTTCTTGATTTCTTCAATCGCCCGAAGCTGATCCGACGTTTCCTCGTAGGGGAACATGCCTTCAAATTCCTGCTGGTAGTTCGAATCTTGATTGAAGGCGTATCCCGCCGTCGCTTGACGTTCCGCATACAGCTTGATCAGATCGTCGGCAATATCCTGTACGGACGCGCGAGCCTTGCTTTTCACGCGGTTCCAGTCGGCGCCTCCGAGCTTATAGACCTTTGGTTCTTTACCTTCTTCCGAGCCGACGTATTTCTGCACATGATCAATCTGGTCGATCGGCACCGACAGCTTGTCGCCGCCGGCGTACATGATGTGTAGATAATCTTTATGAATACCGCCAACCTCAAGCGTGCCAATGCCGACAAATTTACCGATCCCGTGGTTGACGTGGACGACGTAATCGCCGATTTTAAGCTCCTGGTAATTTTTAATCCGCTCGGCGTTTTCGATCTTTTTGTCCACCTTGCGCGCTTTGCGCTGCTTCTGCGTGAACATCTCGCCTTCGGTGATGACGACCAGATGAATACCCGGCAGCTCGAAGCCGGTCTGCAGATTGCCGTCCACGAGCTGCGGCTCATCGATGTGATAATCGGCCAGCACGCGCTTGATGCGGTCGACCCGCTCCGCGCCGCTCGCTACCATCATCACCTTCGCGCCAGACTTTTTCCAACGCTCCATTTCGCTTTTCAACAGGTTCATCTGCCCGTGGAAATTTTGCATCAGGCGACACATGAAGTTGACGATGTTCTGAGGCGACGTCTGCGGCACCTGCCGCAGGAACAGCGACATGTACAAAGTCGGATACGGTCTGCGGTGGAGCAGCGTTTCGTACGGCTTCGACAGCACGAGCTGCGGCAGACATTTGCCGTCCTGCAGCGACATCGTCATCCATTCGGCCTCATCCTTCTCCAGCTGCTTTGCCGTCTCCAGCAGCCGAGCCGGTTCGTCCACGATAAGAATGGAGTCCTTGGGCATGTAATCGAGCAGTGTCTGACGCTGCGGAAACAGCAAAGAGACGTATTTGAACATCCCTTGAAAATTCTGTCCCTCGCGAAGCAGCTCGATCTCGTGGCCGATACCTTCGAGCAGCCGGTCCTTCGCCCCGCGGTCCGACATTTTACCAATCTGTTCCTGAAGCAGCTCGTACGCATGCTGCGCCGCCGTTTGTAACCGTTTACGGTCGACTACGATTTCACGACAGGCCGTAATGACAAGCTCGGAGCATTTATGGATCGATCGCTGATCGGCCGGGTCGAACGTCCGAATGGAGTCCACCTCAATATCGAACAGCTCAATCCGGTACGGGTTCGGCGAAGTGAGCGGATAAAAATCAATAATGCCTCCGCGAACGCTCAGCTCTCCTTTGTTCTCGACACGCTCTACCCGTTCGTAGCCAAGCTCGACCATCCGGATGATGAACGACTCCAGCTCAATCGTATCGCCGACAGCAACGTGAAGCCGCGCTTCCGCAATCGACGCCTGGTCCGGCAGCAGCCGCCGCATCCCGGCATACGGCACGATGACGATCCCGCGAAAGCTGTCCGCCAGCTTGGACAGCGCGTCGATCCGCTGCGCCAGCATTTCCGGACTTGCGATGGCCGCTTCGGCCGCCAGCAGCTCCTGGGCCGGGAATAGCAGAACTTGGCCTTCCGGCAGCAGCTCCGCCAAATCTTCGAACATTTTTTGTGCGGAAAACATATTGTGGGTCACGACAAATAGAGGCTGCTGCAGCTCCTCGTAAAGCGAAGCCAGCATCACCTGCCGTGAAGAACCGGTCAACCCGGCTATTAACTGTTCTCTCATCCCCGAACGTAGGCCGGACACGACGCTTTGAAAATCGTTGTCCGCGGAGAACGCCTGAATCAAAGCCTGCAAAACAGGACACCCCTCTCAACCGCGTAACACTAAAAAAGCCTAGAAGTCCCGTGAATAAGCAGCAGTGCGGGCGCAATCGCTTCTGAAGCAGCGAATCGGAAGGACGATCCACCCGCGCAGCGGCCTCTTATTCACCGGACTTTAGGCCGATCCTCAACCACAAAGCCGGATAGCCAAAATGCGAACAACCCCTATTGCAGAGGATTCGCGAGGAGCGAGAGCTCCGGATTGGCATCCAGCGCTTCCTTGCAGTAATCGCAAACCACCTTGACGGTGATATCCCCATTTGGGTTATACGATATTATATCTCTCCGCTCCTCAGGGGTCAAGAAATGGAACCCGAGCTGAAACTCGCTCGCTTCCCCCTGCCGGATTTCTCCGATTAAGGTCTGGCAATGACGACAAACATATTTCAGAGCCATCGGACTTCCTCCTCCCGCTTGTCTTGCCAAGCGCCGTTTTTACTTATTATGGCCGGGATGGGAAGAGATTAGCCTCAGGCTAACGCTTTTTCTTGGCGAGAAGGAAACGGCTCAGCCGTTGAATTTGGCCATCGTCTTCTCGAACGGATGCTCCAGGATATGCTCCATGGCATCCACGGTCTTGTCGAGGAACCCAGGCATCTCTTGAAATTCTTCTTTGCTGAACGGGCTCAGCACGTAATCGGCGATGTCTCTGCCGGGCGCAGGCCGCGAAATGCCCATTCGAATGCGCTGAAACGACTGCGTGCCCAAGTGGGCGATGGTCGATTTAATCCCGTTGTGCCCCCCCGCGCTTCCTTGATAGCGCAGCCGGATTTGCCCGTAGGTCGTATCCAGATCATCGTATACGACAATAAGATCCTCGATAGCCGCTTTGTAGAAATCCATAAAGGCGCGGATCGACTCCCCCGACAAGTTCATGTACGTCTGCGGTTTCAGCAAATACACCTTTTGTCCCGCGACATGGCCTTCTCCCAGCAGTCCCTTGCATTTGCTTTGCGTAATTTTGATGCCGTGCTTATCAGCAAAACTGTCCAGCGCCAAAAAACCGATATTATGCCGAGTCGCTTCGTACTGCCGCCCCGGATTGCCGAGACCTACAAACCACTTCAACCTGACCTGCCCCTTTCAACTCCATGGGGTGAAACGATACCCTCAACTTATCATAACCGAAAACAACGTCCTGCGCCAATTTCGTGATAAGCAGCAGATACGGCATCCGCGGACATAAAGAAAAAGCGCATCGATCCAGGCCGATACGCTCTCACTAAAATTATGCCTCAGCCTTCTCCGCCGTCTCGGCGGCATTCCCGTCTTGGGCGGCCGGAGCTTCCCCCTCCGGCTCGGCTTCTTTCTGCGGCGTCAGGATCGTGGCGAGCACGTCGTGCGCGTCCGTCTTCACTTCGACGCCTTCCGGCAGCTTGAGCTCGGATACGAGCATGCTTTGTCCGATCTCAAGCCCGCTGACATCAACTTCGATGGAGGCCGGGATATGCTGCGGCAGGCAGCGGATCTCGATTTCGTGGTGCTGAACTTGCAGAATTCCGCCGACCTTAACTCCCTCCGGGTCTCCGATATATTCCAGCCGAACCGTCGTCTGAACCGGCTCGTCCATGTTGATTTGATGAAAATCGACATGCAGCAGCTGGCGGCTGAGCGCATCCCGCTGCACTTCATTGATCATGACCGGCTGCTTGCCAAATTGCGGAATGTCCATATCGATAACCGCATGCGGATTCGTCTTCAGCAGCGCGAGCAGCTCCTTCTGGTCGATGGCGATCGGCGTCTGCGTTACTTTTTTTCCGTAGACGACGCCGGGGACTTTTCCCTCGGCCCGGAGCCGGTTGCGGTCGCCTTTCGTCCGGCCTGTCCGAGCTTCCGCTTTGAGCGATGTAGCCATAAGAAAACCTCCTTCAATTTGGGCGAAGCCCTAGCTTCTTACTACTTTACCCAATGGAAGGAGGTTCGAAACATCGATGCATAGGATTTGCGATAAGTTCCTTCGTTAAGCTGCTCCGCTCTCTTACTTCTTCGCCTTCTTCGCCGCAAATTTGGAGCGAAGCTTGTCAGCGTAACCGCGCTTGTTCACCTGACGCTCCCGGGCAATCGCCACGTCGCCGTCCCCTACTTCGTGCGTAATGGTGGAACCTGCCACGACATAGGCTCCTTTGCCGATTTTAACCGGAGCGATGAGGTTGGCGTTGCTGCCGATAAACGCATCCTCTTCCACTTCGGTCAGCTGCTTGTTGAAGCCGTCGTAGTTGACGGTAATCGCTCCGCAGCCAAAGTTAACGTTCCTGCCGATGACCGCATCGCCGACGTAGCTTAAATGCGACACTTTCACGTCATCTGCGAGCTTGGCATTTTTGATTTCGACGAAATCGCCGATTTTTACGTTTTGGCCAAGATCCGCTCCCGGCCGCAAATAAGCATATGGTCCTACGGACGATCCGGCGCCTACGAGCGCTTCCTGAAGCACGGAGTGCTTAACGGTGACGCCGCTGCCAATCGTACTATCCGTGATATCCGCTTGCGGTCCAATAATGCAGTCTTCGCCGATTACCGTTTTTCCCCGAAGCGCCGTTCCCGGTAACAATACCGTATCCGCTCCGATCTGTACGTCTGCTTCAATATATGTGCTTGCCGGATCGATCATCGTCACCCCGGCGAGCATATGGCGGCGGTTAATCCGCTCGCGCATCGTTTGCTCCGCTACGGACAGCTGTAGACGGTCGTTGACGCCGAACGACTCCGCCTCGTCTTCCAGCACGTAGCCTTCGACAATCTGCCCCTGACCAACCAGGATGCCGATCACATCCGTAATGTAGTATTCGTTCTGTGCATTGTCGTTTTTCACAAGCGCCAGCGCTTCAAACAGCTTCCGATTATCGAAGCAGTAGGTGCCGACGTTTGTCTCCTTGACCAGGCGCTGCGCCTCGTTACAGTCCTTCTGCTCCACGATTTGCGTCACATGCCCGCGCTCGTCCCGGATGATCCGCCCGTAGCCGGCAGGATCGTCAACAACCGCCGTCAGCAGTGTGGCCGCCGCCCCTTTCTCCCGATGCAGCTTGATCATTCCTTCGAGAGTGCTATCCGAAATCAGCGGCGTATCGCCGTAGATGACAATCGTCAAGCCGTTCTCCGCGGCCAGCAGATCCTTGGCCTGAAGCACAGCGTGGCCTGTCCCGAGCTGCTGGTCCTGCAGCGCATACTCAACCCGGTCGCCCAAATACGCTTGAACGGCTTCCGCTCCGTGACCGACGACGACGACTGTGCGAGAAGCATGTATATTTTCTAGTGCGGTGACCACATGATCGACCATCGGTTTACCGCATACCGGGTGCAGCACTTTATATAGTTTCGATTTCATCCGTTTCCCCTGACCTGCAGCCAGTACGATCCCCATGATGTTCAAGTTTCGTCCATCCCCTTTGATCCAATGTATTATTTTCTTTTTATGATACGGTTTCTGTCCGTGAAACGCCAGTCCCAATATATCCTGCCCGGTTATAAAAGAAAAGAGAGCCTTTTGGCCCTCTTCATTGATCGTATTAAGCTCCTTCTTCGATGACTTCCTCTTCCGTTGCGGCACGCTCGTATTCCGCTAACACGGCCGCTTGAATTTTCTCCCGTGTAGAAGAAGAAATCGGGTGAGCGATATCTCTGAATTCTCCGTCCGGGGTCCGCTTGCTAGGCATGGCCACGAACATGCCGTTGTTACCGTCAATCACACGAATGTCATGGACTACAAATTCGTTATCGATGGTAATGGAAGCAATGGCTTTCATTCTGCCCTCGGAGTTCACCCTGCGAAGTCTGACGTCTGTAATTTGCACTTCTGATTCACCACCTTTTTCCATCTTGGAGACGTGAACTATAAATTCCACATTTTAGGGCAAATTCCTGCTAAATCTCTTAAGTTTTTGAGCAATTTTATAAATACTTTATAAATTTGAAATTATTCGACACTTAACGCCGCAATAAGCTCGATTTCGACAAGTACATCCTTCGGCAATCGTGCAACTTCGACAGTCGAACGCGCCGGTTTGTGGTCTCCAAAGTAGGCTGCATAGATTTCATTGACCTGAGCGAACTGGTTCATGTCTTTGATAAACACCGTTGCCTTGATCACGCTCTCGAATGTTGCCCCCGCTTCCTCCAATACCGCCTTCAAATTGCGGAAAACTTGGTGTGTCTGCTCGGCAATGCCTCCCTCGACGATTTGGCCTTCGGGATTGAGCGGAATTTGACCGGAGGTAAATAACAGATTGCCGAATTTGATCGCTTGTGAATAAGGACCGATAGCGGCAGGCGCCCGGTCCGTAGAGATACGTTCTAATGTCATATGTATTTGTCACTCCTCAATTAGATTAGAAACCTCTTCTTGAAAATAATTGCCCGGCTCAGCCGTAATCTGCCGCGTTTTCGGATCAACGGCGGACAGCTTGGCGAGCGAGACGTAATCCTCGATCAAATGCTCCTCGACTTCGCCCGACTCGACGAATACGCCGACGCCTTTGACCGTGGCTTTAAACTCCTGCAGCAAATCCATCATGCCGTGAATCGTTCCCCCCACCCGCATGAAATCGTCGATGATCAGCACCTTAGCTTCTTCCTTGAGCGCCCGTCTGGACAAAGACATCGTCTGAATGCGTTTGTTCGAACCGGATACGTAATTGATGCTGACGGCGGAACCCTCCGTCACTTTATTGTCGCGGCGCACGATGACGACCGGCAGGTTCAAATAAGTTGCCGTGGCATAGGCCAGCGGAATGCCTTTCGTTTCCACCGTCATGACCACATCGATATCGTTGCCCGAAAAGGCGGAAGCGAACATTTTGCCGACTTCATTTAAAATCATCGGCTGCCCCATAATATCGGACATATACAAATACCCGCCCGGCAGGATGCGTTCGGGCTGCTCCAACTGGCGGCATAACTGTGTAATAAATTGCAATGAATGCGATTTCGATACTTTCGGTATAAACTTGACGCCGCCGGCTGCACCCGCAAGCGTCAGAAGCTCCCCAAGGCCTTCCTCTTCAAACACTTCTTTAATGATGGCCAAATCTTCGCTGATGGACGATTTGGCGGAATGATATCGGTCTGCAAATGTCGTCAAAGGAATCAGCGTATGGGGGCGGATCAGCAAGTATTGGGTCATCTCGACCAATCTTGCGCTTCTTTTTAATTTCTTCATGAGCGTTCCCCCTACACGTCGGATAAATAGCTAAAAACCCGAATAATATATTGTGAATATACCATTTTTATACGTATTTATTCAAGCAATCATGCAAAAGATGATGACACAAACGTGACATTCGTGGGCTCCTTTACGTAAGCAGGCGGACAGCAAACACATCCTTGCAAAATCCCCGCAGCCCGTTGTAAATGCGCGGAATTTTCGTTTCCTTGGACACGAGGCCGAACACTGTCGGACCGCTGCCCGACATCAGCACGCCTTCTGCGCCCAGCTTGACCATAACTTCCTTCAGCTGGCGTACTTCGGGATACAGGTCCAACGTCACTTCCTCCAGCACGTTGCCTAGTTCGCCGCACAGAAGATCAAATCGTTTCTCGCGAATCGCCCGAAGGACGCCTTCCGTCGACGGATGCTTCCGGATTCCCGCGGTGTTAAGCTTGCCGTATATTTCCGAGGTAGACACATTGATCGGCGGCTTGGCCAAAATGACCCAGCACTGAGGCGGCGATTCGATCGGCTCCAGCTTCTCTCCGCGGCCGCGTGCAATGGCTGTCCCTCCCGTCACGCAAAAGGGTACGTCCGAGCCAAGTTCAGCTCCAAGCTTCTGCAGCTCGTCCGTTCCGATCCCAAGCCTCCACAGCCGGTTTAAGCCGCGCAGCGTCGCTGCGGCGTCGCTGCTCCCTCCGGCCAGGCCCGCGGCAACGGGAATTTTTTTGTCCAAATGAATATATACGCCCTGTTTTACGTCGTATCGGTCTTTAATGAGCCGGGCAGCCTGAAAAGCAAGGTTCTTTTCGTCGAGTGGGATATACCCGGCTTGGCTGGAAATAATGATCGTATCGCGGGGCAGCTCCTGCATCTCGATACGGTCCGCCAAATCGACCATGGTCATCACCATTTCGACCTCATGATAACCGTCCTCACGCTTATGTAAAACATCCAGCGACAAATTGATTTTTGCCGGCGCTTTCTCAAAAACTTTCATGTCGACACCTACTTTGCACCTGTCTGTCATCCCGTTAATCGAAGGCATGATGCCGTTCATCCTAATACTATACCAAAAGCGCTATAAAAAAAAGCTAAAGCTCCATAACGGACGCTCTAGCTTAAGGATTCTCCAGAAATGAATGTCCGTCCTTACGGTGCAAAGGAAGTGTAGCCCGTTTGAACCGGATTTGGGGCAATTGCATAAGCGGGCGGCAGCCCGGCATAAGGCGGTTGACCGTAAGTCGCGTAGGCTTGAGAAGCAACCGGCGCCGGCTGAATGCCGACCGGTTCGCGTACCGGGGCAGCCGCCGAGCGCTGATTCGCCAAAGCCTGCTCGGCGATTTGGATCGCGCGCTTGACCATATTGCCCGCATCCTTCGTACGAATACCGCCCCAGCCTTCCTGTTGAACCGTCTCATAGAAGCCCAAATCTTTGGCCAGCTCATACTTGAATGATTCCGACATGACGCCCCGACTTCTGCGTCCCATATTGTGTCCCCCCCTCATAACGATGATGGTATCCGTACGATCTATTATGCGCCTGACGCAGCAAAATCATACGGTGCCACAGTCATCTCCAAGGAAAGGAGGAACATCATCTTGCATTCCATTAAAAAAACGGCTGACCGCAAGGACGGTCAACCGTTATGTACTTATTGATGTATCGTAATCCGCACTTCACCGTCATCGCCATGCACAGTAACTTCGACGGATTCTGTCAGGATGTCTGCGTAGCTGTAAGAAACGCGCTTGAATGCATGCTGCTCCTGATCCAGCTTGACAATAAAAACGGAAGGGTAGGTTTCCTCCAATACACCGGATCGTTCGATTGTCTTACGGCGACCACCATTCGCTTTTAACATAATCTTTTGTCCGACATGAGGTTCCAAACTACGTTTGATCTCCAACAGCGCATTTTTTGCCATTGACTACTACCACCTCTTTCCTTAACGATTATAACGCAACGACAGTAGTATGTCAATTTAAGCCGAATATTATATCAGCCATACAAACCAGTTGTCAACGGATTTTTTCCTTAATGTGATGCGGTATTCCAAAAAATTCGAGGGTGCCCCGTTCACAAAATTGTAAAAAGTTACTATGCAAGGCAAAATAAAAAGCACCTTTCGGCGCTTATTTATGAATCGCGTATTCCATTCGGGGAACACCCCGGCGATAGCTCCCGCGGGATTCGATACCGCCCAGCCCTTCCAATCCGCTGTGTGTCAACCCGATGACATCGACGATATTTACCGTATCCTTAATGGGGGTAAAAGCTACCTTTGCCGCGATGCACAGCGGATCGAGCGCGTGAATCAACACACGGGCCGGCGAACTGGCATAATTGGCCCCGGCTTGCATCAACGCTTCAAAATGCGACTGGCATGCTCCTGCGACGATCGTCAGGGCATCGCGGTTTTTTTCGAACTGACGGGCCACGCGAACGGCATTGACGAAATTATGTGAGTTTTTGTAACTGGCGAGTTGGGCAATATCCCCATAGGTCCGCCCGCGATGCTTCAGAAGCCCGTCGTGACCCGTAATGACGACGATATCCGGCTGCAGCTGGGGCAGCAGGCGGTAGAGCGCATCAGCCATGTTCGCCTCCGCTACATAGTAGCCGTCCGCCGGAACGCGGAGCTCATTATAGAGAAGCATACATTTGCGCAAGTAGTTCGGGTCGCCGTCCAAATGCAGGACTCTGCCAGGCAATTCAAAGTAAGCCGGACGCGGCTTGGAAGAGTCCGCAGGCTGCTCCGTGCTTTGCCATCCATCCGACTGCGCCTGCGGGGCCGCTACGGCTCCTGATCGTCTCATGGCTTCCAGCCATTTGGGGCGCATCGCTCCCGTCGCTTCAAGGGGATCAATCTGCGGGGCTATCTGCAAATCCCGGAACGGGGCATCCGCCAGCAAGCGAAGTTCTACCCCGCGTAATATGGCCTGCTGCTGCCGGAATTCATGAATTTTGAATACAACGTCACCGCCATACGACTTCCGAGTGACCAGGTCTCCCTGCTTCATGGCTGCATCGCCTCCTCGACTATCGTATGGCGGATATGGGCAAATGGTGCAGGGACAATAGCCGCTATCGTCCGAGCCGGCTAGCCATTCCCTTTCAACGCAGCGGCCAAATGTCGGCAGAGCACGCTGTACTCTTCGATCGACAGCGTTTCCCCGCGGCGCGACGGCTCGATGCCGGCATTTCGGAGAATTCCCTCCAGCTGTCCCTTCGTCTCTTTCGTAAAATACCTGGCGGCCAGGTTGTTATAAATCGTCTTGCGGCGCTGCATGAAGCTGGCTTGAACGACATCGAAGAAAAAGCTTTCATCCTCTACTTCCACCGGCGGCTGCTCGCGCACCTTCAGCTTAATCACGGCGGAGTCGACATTCGGCTGCGGGATAAATACGGTGTGGGGCACAATGGTAACCACTTCCGGCTCGCAATAATACTGTACGGCGATGCTCAAGCTCCCGTACTCTTTGCCCCCGGGTTTCGCGGCCATCCGGTCGGCTACTTCCTTCTGGATCATTACGACGATATGCTCCAGCGGAAGCTTTTCTTCTAGCAGCTTCATCACGATGGGGGTCGTCACGTAATACGGCAGGTTTGCCACGACGCTGACCTTCGAGACTTCACGAAAATGTGCCTCGAACAACGCGCGAAGATCAGTTTTCAGCACATCGCCGTGGACGACGGAAACGTGAGGATAAGGTTTAAGCGTTTCTTCCAGCATCGGCAGAAGACGCTGGTCGATTTCGACCGCTACGACCCGTCCGGACGTCTTGGCCAGCTGTTGGGTGAGCGCACCGATCCCCGGACCGATTTCCAGGGCCCCTTTGCTCGAATCAAGCTCAGCGGCCGATACGATTTTGGTTAAAATGTTTTGATCAATTAAAAAGTTTTGCCCCAGGCTTTTTTTGAGCGTGAAACCGTACTTCTGAATGAGCTCCTTGGTTCGCTTCGGCGAAGCGATATCCTCGGCAGCTTGTCCGGACCGTTGTCCGCGATGTTCTGTCGTCATGAGCTTGCACCCTCTTCTTCATCCAAATGCCGCCGGGCCGCTTCGAACTCTTCGCGCGAAATTTGAAACATCCGGCATCGATTGTAAAATTGTTTGCCGTTACAGTACCCGATCCCAAGCTGCTTACCCATGGCGAGCCGTCTCGAAGCCGCTTCCGGATGAACGATGAGCCCTGCTTCGATCAGGTCTTCCCAAGCAATGGCAGATTCGCCCCTAATCCCATCCGTCCGTACGTTCGCCAGCGCCTCGCGAATCGCTTCGACGGAGGCGTTCTCGACACCAATGTCTCCGCGGCTCGTTGCGGCTTCTTGCGTCAGAAAGGCATGCTTGCAGCCCGGTACTTCTTTGGCGATGATTTTACGGATGCGCTCGCCTGCATGGTCCGGGTCCGTAAATACGATGACGCCGCGCCGCTCCTGGGCAAGCCGAATCCGTTTCAATATTTCTTTGTTAATCGCGGAGCCGCCCGTTTCGATCGTTTCCGCTTCCACCGCACGCTTAATAGCGACGGTATCGTCTTTTCCTTCCACAACGATGATTTCCTTAATCATGTCTCTTCGACGTACCTTCTTTCGTAAACAAGAGAAAAAGAAGAGGGGCATCGCCGTACCTCTTCTTCATCCGTTCTATATATGATGAGTCTGCCCTAATTGCGCATCCTTAATCGACCGACGGTTTTTTCGGCCCAATGACATACACCGTCTGGCCCTTCTTCGAACCGAAACGATTGGCGTAGTCGCTGCTGTCGAAATACACGTCGATCACATTCCCTTTTACCGCGCTGCCGGTATCTTCCGCTCGGCGGAAGCCGATTCCTTCGATATACACCCACCAGCCCATCGGGATTACTTTGGGGTCTACGGCAATTGTGCGACCTTCCATTACTTTCGTGCCTGAAGAAGTTACCCCGTACTGCGGATGTCCGCTGCTCTTTCCTGTCGAGTCGGCATCGGCCGAGTACGCTGTAAGCTTCACATTGTTAATCACTTGCTTGTATGCGAACTTAACCCCGTTTTTGGTCAATTCGTCGACGTTCGGAGAAGAAGAGGATAAAATGACGACCGGATTTTTTGTTCCGACGGCCACGATTTTCTTAATGCTTTGCGTTTGCACCTGTTGATCGACGACGTTCTCGGCGACGAGCGCCCCGTCCTCGAACAGCTTTTCCTTTTTCTTGAGCAGAATGCCCTCTTGCCCTTCTTGAACAACCTGTTCCTTGCCTTTGAGCAGCTGAGGCTCGTTCTTCTTCACCGTCTCGAACGGGATCCGTTCTTTTACTTCTTCGGTTTCTTTCTTCACACGAACCACTTTGATCGGCGCGTTGTCCGCGACTTCCGTCGTCAAAGCGGGAGTTACCTTATCGAGGTCACCGAGCGTGATTTTCAAATCCGCCAGTACGGTCTCCACCGTCTTCCCTGTCGTATGAACGGTCTTCGTCTCTCCATCTGCTGTCAGCTGCACCGGCTTTGCCTTATCGATCATAATACGATCTCCAGACTTTACCGAAGCTTGAAGGGAATGCGACACCCGGTCGTATTCTCCTACAGCGATGCCTTGCTCATCCAGTATGCGCTGCAGAACCCCTTGCCGGGTCTGGAACGTACGTTCCTGTCCGTCTACAACGACTGATACGCGCTTGGTGGCCGTACCGTGATACATCAGTAAGAACATGAAAGTCATAGCGAATGAAATGAGGGCAATAATCGATATCATACGCAAGTTTTCATGCTTCCATCGCAATGCGAAGGACATGCTGGATGATCGTCTTACATGGGGTTGCTCATGGTTCACAGCGCCCACTTGTTCGGTCCTCCTTAAAGCCCCGCCATCCGAGTGTTATGCATGATTTAATCTGACGCGACTATGGTAAAATGGTTTGATTGCCATTCCAACAATTGTATCTGCTGCCATCAGAACTTACTTGCCTGCGGCGGCCACCTCCTTCAACTTGTGTTTGGTTAAACCGGCTCCGGTTAATATCCCAAATGAACGGGAGAACACAAAAAAAGTCAGCGGAGAAGAGGAACCTTCCCGTGACTTTTTCATTTTGGCCAAAATGAAATAAAAGCTCACGACAATCGTTACCTCTCTCTGGACGCTTACGAGGTTAGCTGACGGATTCGGACTTGAGAGTCGCCCTACCCCAGTGCATGTTTCATATGCACGATGAGGATTCACCCCTAAAAAAACACCACAACGGTCAAAGCTGCGCCTTAACTGCCGCGATGCGGTTCCCCCGTTTCCCTTTCGGAAACTCAGCGATGTTGGATTTTGGTAATCGTTATGAAGTTATTATTGAGTTTACGATGGGAGGACCAAAGTTGTAAAGTATACAAACTTCGAAAAAAAGGATGGTTTTGGATCGATTCCAGCCGATTCAAGCTAAATCTCCCACAAGAACCATCTTTCTCTTCGTAAGTCGTATGCTTTTATATATTTTTCTTCGATTATCTCGATTCGAAAGAAAATAAGCTTGTCCGAATCCGTGTATTTATTCACGTTAGCTTGAAAAGTCGGACGGCATTTGCCGTGGTGATTTCACTCAATTCTTCCAATGAAACCCCTTTAATTTCAGCAGCTGTCTCAGCGATCAAGCGCACATAGGAAGACTCGTTTCGCTTGCCCCGATACGGGTGAGGAGCCAGATAAGGCGCATCGGTTTCGATCAATAAACGGTCGAGCGGCACCTTCTCGAGCACTTCCTTCGGCTGTTTTGCATTCTTGAACGTGACGGGACCGCCGAACGAAATATAGAAGTTCATATCCAGGCACATTTTTGCCGTCTCCCAGCTGCCGGAGTAGCAATGCATAACCCCTCCGACCTCCGCCGCTTTCTCTTCGCGAAGCGCTTGCACGACATCATGATGCGCGTCACGGTTATGGATAACGATTGGCAGGCCAACCTTCCTCGCAAGCTGAATTTGCTGACGAAACACGCGGTCCTGCACGTCTTTGGGAGACGTATCCCAATAATAATCCAAACCGATTTCCCCGATGGCGACAACTTTCTCGTGTCCGCACAGCGACTCGATCCATTCGAGATCCTCCGGCGTCATGTCCTTCGCATCGGTCGGATGCCAGCCTACGGTCGAATAAATAAAATCGTACTGTTCCGCCAAAGCGATGGAGCTCGGAATCGTCTCCCGGTTAAATCCGACATTAACGATTCGACTTATTCCGCTTGCGCGTGCGCGCTCGATGACCTCCTGTCGATCTTCATCAAACTGCGGCGCGTTCAAGTGTGCATGAGTATCGATTATCATCGTGTTCTCCTTTTATAGTGATCTGGTTGCAAGAGCAGGTCATGACAGTTAAAGATCGAGCAGTTTTCGAAGGCTTTTATCCAACTTGTCGGCATGATTCAATAGCAGCTCCCGCGGGTAATACAAATGGTATTTCCCCATATGAATGCCGCTGATGGATCGGACAATTTCCGATTTCCGCGATATTTCCGTCAGGGTATCCTGCGAGTCAAGCAGCAGAATAGGCAGCTTCTCATCCTGTTCGCCGGGCCTGTACACATCATACGATAGATCGGAAGGAAAATCGATGTCAAGGTAGTAGTCCGGATCGATGCCGAAGCTGCGCATTTGATCCCGCAGCCGCTCGATCTGCCAGGCGTCGATTTTCTCGATCGTCACATATTTGAGCAGCTGCCGCTGCAGGAACCGGGTACATAAGTCGGAAAGCACCGGGTCCTCTTCAAAGGACCATTGCATCAATACCGTCTGCAAGAACGCCTCGTCCATTAAAAAATGGTCGTGTACCGTCATTTTTTGCCGGAACAGGTTCGGTAGCGGATGTAATAAGAAGCGGAAGGCAAAGCCTTCCTCGTGAAGGTGCTTCGCTCTTTGAAAAATGTTGTGTAGCAATACATCGGCGCTGCGGGTCACCGGATGAAAGTAGACCTGCCAATACATTTGATACCGGGACATCAAGTAATCCTCCACCGCATGCATGCCGCTTTCCTTTACAACGATATGACCCTGATACGGGCGCATGACGCGCAAGATGCGTTCCAAATCGAATGTGCCGTAATTTACGCCGGTGAAATAGGCATCCCGCAGCAGGTAATCCATCCGATCGGCATCAAGCTGACTCGAGACGAGGCTGACGACGATTTCCTGATTGTATGTCTTAGCGATCACGCCGGCCACCTGCTGTGGAAACGTAGGCGATACGCGCCGCAGGATGCGGTTCACTTCCGTATCTCCGAGAACGATGCGGCATGACCATTCCTCGTGGTGCGTCCCGAACGTTTTCTCAATCGAGTGGGAGAACGGCCCGTGCCCGACATCATGCAGCAGCGAGGCGCAGAGGCACAGAAGCCGCTCCTCTCGCGGCCAGTCCTCGTACTTGTTGCGTTCGAACTGCGAAATGATTTTGCGGGTAACCTCGTAAACGCCGAGCGAATGTGAAAACCGGCTGTGCTCCGCGCCGTGGAACGTCAGAAAGCAGGTGCCGAGCTGGCGAATTCGTCTGAGGCGTTGAAACTCCTTAGTGTTGATCAGGTCCCAAATCGTCTGGTCTTGGACGTAGATGTATTTGTGCACGGGATCCTTAAATACTTTCTCTTCTTGAAGGGGAGTGATCATGAACATCCTCCTATCGGCTCCGGCTATTTTTTCGACAATTCTTTCTTAAATACAAGAAGGATTTTGTCGAAAAATGTCGAATATAAACTTCCATTATTACTTTTTCTTTTTTTATCTATACTTCAATGATCTGGTGACAAACCCTTTCTTAGTGAGGTGTGTCTTATAAAAAACAACGATTTTCTCGTTTTTGAACGTTCGTTTTTAATGAATTTTGCATAACACCCCTCGTATACCATAAAATAACAAAGAAAATTCATATTTTTTGGTTGACTATTTTGGGAATGGTTGGTATCATATGTGTAAAGAAATGTCGAAACATGACGATTAATCTTTTGAGACACTAACTTATCATTATTTAACTTCTTAGAGAGGGGAATTTTTTATGATGAAATCCACCGGTATTGTTAGAAAAGTAGATGAATTAGGTCGTGTCGTTATTCCGATCGAATTGCGCCGTACTTTAGGCATTGGTGAAAAAGACGCTTTAGAAATTTATGTTGACGGCGAGCGCATCATGTTGAAGAAATATGAGCCTGCCTGTATCTTCTGCGGCAACGCCGAGAACGTTTCCTACTTCAAAGGAAAAATTGTTTGCCATGAATGCTTATCTGAAATGCCAATACCTGTGACAAAATAAAAAAAATAGGTTATAATAGAGATAGCACATTTAACTTTGGTAATTCTAACCTTTTTCATATCTCCTCTATATCCCTGATTCGTGGTTATCCGAATCGGGGATTTTTTTCGTACAGGAGCTCCCATCCCCCTAAATCCCCCTTCCTAAGGGGGACCCCAGGGGCCGCCGCCCCTGGACCCCGCAGGCGCTTCGACGCAGCTTGGGTGCAGGGAGCGCGTCTGTCTCCATGCGAACCCTGCGGGCTCGGCATGAAGACACGCTTTACGTCAGCGCTCTTACGAAGCGGTGCATGCGCATACGACGGCGCTTGATTCGTTGTGCCCAGCTAAGGCCCGCATCGAGGCAAGCCTCGACAGCTTTCGTTCGAGCAAAGCCGGGACACACTCGACAGCTCGTGCGTCGGAGAGGCTCGCTGCGAAGCAGCATCGCACAAAGGCGCTGGTTACTTGAAGAGAACGCCAACGCTATTGCCATAACCTGCACAAGTACCGTCCGTCAGCTAACATGAACGCAAACCTTTAAATTTTCATCGTTCGTTATAGCGTGCACGATCATAATTATGTTGCTCTTAGGACGCCTACATACCCTTCTCATCGATTCGCGCAACACACATATAATTCTTATTACCCGACTGGGCCTTGGGTCTGACATCTTGTCTTTTTCTATTATATAGCAGGCGCGGTCGTTGTAAACTATTTCCTGCTAGTTTCCCTGATGAAGCAGGTTATACAGCTCCCGCTTCGGAACGCCGCGGTCTTGAGCGGCGCGGCGCAAAGCCTCTTTATGGTCGAGGCCGTCGGCCTCGTAGCGGGCGACATGCTCCGCAGGGGATAAAGAGGCCCACCACAGGGCTTCACCGGATGCCTCGGCTTCTTCCGGGCTGACGCCGCGGAGAATGAGCACATACTCGCCTTGAGGCGGGTGCTCGTTCAGATGGTCCAAGCATTCGCGGATCGTGCCGCGGGCGGCTTCCTCGTATTTTTTGGTCAGCTCGCGGACCAAGCAGATTTCCCGGGTCTCGCCGATCGTTTCGGCCATCGCCGTCAGGGTCTTCACCAAGCGATGCGGGGATTCGTAGCAGATGACCGTGCCAGGCTCCCGCTTTAAGGCGGCAAGGTCCCGCTCAAGGGGCTTTTTGTCGCGCGGCAGGAAGCCAACGAAGATAAACCGCTCAGTAGGTAACCCCGACATGATCAGCCCGGACAGCGCGGCGTTTGCCCCGGGGATGGGGATGACCGGGATATCCGCTTCGATGGCGAGGCGGACCAGATCCGCGCCCGGATCGCAGATTGCAGGTAACCCAGCGTCGCTGACGAGCGCAATAGAATCGCCTTCCTGCATGAGCCGGATCAGCTCCGGGCCGCTGGCTTGCTTGTTATGCTCGTGATAACTGACGAGCCGGGTCGAAATGTCGAAATGCGTGAGCAGCTTGCGCGTTTGCCGGGTATCCTCGGCAGCAATCCACTGTACTTCGCCCAGCACACGAACGGCACGGTAGGTCATGTCCTCCAGATTGCCGATCGGAGTGCCTACCAGATAAAGGCTGCCTTGACGGCGGCTATCGTTAGCGTAGCTTTTTTGAACGTTCACTGACATCGATTCCTTCTATAGTGAAGTATTGGACAGATCGGCGAGCGCAGCGCGGCGGCCATAATAAACCTCCTTCAACTCATCTGTGTATTCCGTCTCATTCTTATAAACAATCAGCGGCGGAAGCATGCGAACCTCCGGTTTCCCGTCGCGAAGCGCTTCGATGAGCACCATATTCGCTTCGGCATCGGCCCGGGGATGAACGAATCGGATACGTTTGGGCTCCAGCCGATACTGCCGCAGCGTGCAGCAAATATCGACCAAGCGGCTTGGCCGGTGCACCATGGCGACTTTGCCGCCGCTGCGCACCAGCCGGCTGCTCACCCGAACCACATCCTCCAAAGTGCAAAACAGCTCGTGACGGGCGGCAGCTACGTGCTCATTCACGTTCTGATCCCCATTCGGAACAGGCAAATACGGAGGATTGACCGTCACCAAATCGAAAGCGCCGTTCCCCAACTCTGCGGGCGATTGACGCAAATCGCCGTGCTGAATGTTAATTCGTTCCTCCAGTCCATTCAACTGCACGTTCCGCTGGGCCATATCCGCCAATCTGGCTTGAATTTCTACACCCGTAATGTGTGCTTTTGTCCGGGTGGTCAACAGCAGCGGAATGACGCCGTTGCCGGAACATAGATCGACAATGCGCCCTCTCGGCGGCACCGAGCAAAAGCGCGCAATCAGCACCGCATCCATCGAAAAACTGAAAACTTCGTCACTCTGAATGATTTTCAAATCGTGCGTAAGCAAATCGTCGATTCGCTCCCGCTCATAGATCGGGACTCGTTCCAAGCGTATACCTCTTTCTGCCGGTTATTATGTACTTCATCGTGTAAAGTAAGTTAAACTTTCCTTGCTCTTCAAAAAAAACCGTAGAAGAGTCGTTCTCCTCTACGGCGCATCGTTATTTATTCAAAAATGACATACAGAACAAGCAGTCGCCTTCCGTACGCAAATGTCCATAATAGACGTTGCAAATGTGAAAGCCTTCGTGATAGATGCGTGCCAAATTGTCGTAGCCTTCACCGGTCGTTTCTTTCATTGAAACAGGAACGGTCGCCCCGGCTGCTTGAAGCAAAGGCAGCATCGGTTCGGCATCTTTCTTTAGCAGCTTGCGCAGCTGCTGATTTTCGATGCCCAGCCGCTTGTTCTCCTCCAGCAGCTCGATAATCTGCCGTTTGATTTCGCCGAGCTCGGCATGCAGCGCGCCCATCTGTTTTTCCATTTGATCGATTTGTACGAATACATCTCTTTTATCCACGCTTCTCTCTCACCTCAAGCTGCAGAAGCAGCGACTGGCTTTTAATGCTGCTCCACTACATCATCCAAAGGAAGATCCATCACTTTTTTCAAATCGAAAATTTGCACCTTCGCCGTACGTTCCCCAACATTCAGCGATACCACACGCCCGTTGCCGAATGGCGTAATGACCTCGCTGCCTACGCGGGGAAGATCGTCCTTGGCGCTTTCGTAATTATCATGCTCATATTTGAGGCAGCACATTAATCGTCCGCACAATCCGGAAATTTTCGTCGGATTGAGCGACAGGTTCTGGTCCTTGGCCATCTTGATCGAAACCGGCTCGAAATCCCCCAGAAAGGAAGAGCAGCACAGGATACGTCCACAAGGTCCGATGCCCCCAAGCATCTTGGCTTCGTCCCGTACGCCGATTTGACGAAGCTCGATCCGCGTACGGAAAATGCTGGCCAAATCCTTGACCAATTCCCGGAAATCGACCCGGCCTTCGGCCGTAAAGTAAAAAATGATTTTGTTCCGGTCAAATGTATACTCAACGTCGACCAGCTTCATGCGCAGCTGGTGATCCTTAATCTTATCCTGACAAATAGCAAACGCATTTTTGGCCGCTTGCTTGTTATCCTCAACAAGCTGTGCATCCTGCTGGTCCGCGATGCGGATGACCTTTTTCAGCGGTAACACAACATCCGATTCGCCTACCGTCCTTCGGCCAATAACTACCCGGCCGTACTCGACTCCGCGCGCCGTTTCGACAATGACGGCACTGTCTTGATCAATCGGCAGATCGCTCGGATCGAAGTAATACACTTTGCCCGCCTTCTTGAAGCGGACACCTACTACGGAGAACAATCTTACACCCCCTTGAGCCGCATTAATATATGTTCCAGCGCGAGCTGGGGATTAGCATGGGACCGCAAACGTTTTTGCGTCTCCACCGCCTGCTCGAGGCAGGCGATCCAGTGCTCCATCGAATAAGACAACGCTTGCTGCGACATCCAGTCCAGTTGATCCGTGTAGACCAATTCTTCGCGGCTGCCGAGCTTGAGCTGCACCATATCCTTGAGCCACAAAATCAGCATATCCATAAAGCGCGGCAATTGTTCGGAAAACTCGCCCTTGGCCAGCTTCTGCTGAGCGGTCAGCATCGCAGACGGCAATCGGGACAAACTCTCCCTAGCTAATTGTATCACCAAATTTCGGAGTTCTGCAAACCCATTTCCTTGAATCAACTCACGCGCCGCCTCCGATCCTGCGGCCAAATTCACCGCCGCTTGAACGAGTACGGGCGAATGTCCTTCCTGCAAAAGCAGCTCCTTCATGCCGCCTCGCCCCATTGGCAAAAAAGGAATCCACTGGGATCGCGACCGGATGGTGGGCAACAGGGCTTGTCCGTTATCCGTAATCAGAACGGCCACAACCTGCGAGGTCGGTTCCTCCAAAAATTTCAGCAGACTATTCGCCGCCTGCACGGTCAGCTTATCGGCATCCTCCAATATATACATTTTAATGTTAGAGGCCGCGGCCCGATAAGCAAACTGCTTTTGCAGCTCGCGAATCTGGTCGATTTTGATGGAGGCGCCGTCCGGTACGATCCAATGCAGATCAGGGTGGTTTCCATGCTCTACCTTGCGGCAATCCAGGCACTCCCCACAAGCATCGTCGGGCAGCACCTTGCAATAGATAGCTTGGGCGAACGCCCGGGCCATTGCTCTCCGCCCGGTCCCGGGCGCCCCCGTAAATATATACGCGTGCGAAACTTTGTCGGTCCGAAGGCTGTTTTGCAGCATTCGTTTGACTCGCTCCTGCCCTGTAATCGATTGAAAAGACATGACGGTCTGCATTTCCTTTCCAGATCGGCTGCTTCGCTTAAAAAAATAAATTAATCAGCATTCCGCGAATTTCACCGATTTTTTGCAGCAGCTCGATGCGTCCCTGTTCGCTTTCCACCAGCTCGTCCGCCAGGCCGAGCAGCTCGGCATCGATTTCCTCCAGCAGCTTGTACCGCTTCGTCCGGCCTCTTCGATCCCACCCCCGCGTATCGCGAAGCTGAACTCCCCGCCGTGCCGTCTCCTCCAGAAACTGCTTCACAAGCAGCTTATACTGTCGAAGCTCGCGTACCGTCATCGACTTGGCCAGACGTTGACCTTGCAGGTCAATTTGCTGCAGGATGCGCTGAAGCTGCTCCCGGGTTGCTTTTTCTTCCTGGTGCTGCATCGTATCGGAGAACGACATTTTTTGGAGCTGCTGGGATGACGTATTCTCACTGCGGACGACCTCATTACCGAAAGGGCGCCAACCCGGGTTGATTTTCACTCGGCTCGACCTCGTTTCTAGAAATGTTCGAACCGCTCGACCGGAAGCACGAATACCGCCGCCCCGCCAACCTGAACTTCGACAGGGAAAGGAATATACGAATCCGTCGTTCCCCCCATCGGGGATACCGGGGTGACCATTTGCTCTCTAATTTTGCAGTTCGCTTTAATGACTTGCAGCGCTTCGTTGACACGCTCATCTTCCGTACCGATCATAAAGGTCGTGTTCCCGGCGCGTAGGAATCCTCCCGTGCTCGCCAGCTTGGTTGCGCGAAAGCCCTCTTTGATCAGTGCGTTCGACAAACGGTTGCTGTCCTTATCCTGCACAACGGCGATAACCAACTTCATGCATCCAGCCTCCTTTGCCAAAGGAATGTTATCCGTCTTCCTACCTTAAATAATTAGACAAGCGATTGAAAAATTCCTTCATTTATATAAACATCTGTATAAGGAATGTATCCATTATATCATACTCGCCTAGGTAGCTTTTGGTTCAGCAATTGCCCAATATCTTCGAGCACCTTGTCCAGCTCCCGCTCCGCATCCACCCGCACGATACGTTCCGGAAACTGACGGAGAATTTGCAAGTAACCTTCCCGCACTTTGTTATGAAACGTTATCGACTCCAGATCCAAGCGGTTCACTTCCCGCCCCTGATCAACGCGAATCCGGGCCAGCCCGATTTCCGGACGAACGTCCATGAACACCGTCAAATCCGGCATCCAATCGCCGATCGCAAACCGGTTAATAGCAAACACCTCGTCCATGCCAAGCCCACGCGCATACCCTTGATATGCCAAGCTGCTGTCGATAAAACGATCGCATACGACGACCTTACCGGCTTCCAACGCAGGAATGACTTTCTCCGCCAAATGCTGCCGTCTCGCGGCCGTATACAATAACGCTTCCGTACGCGGGTCCATCGCCGTATTGTTCCGGTCGAGAACGACCGAGCGAATCTGCTCGGCAATCGGAATGCCCCCAGGCTCCCGTGTGGATAACACGTCATACCCCCGCGTCTTGACTTGCTCTAGGATCGCATCGATCGCAGACGTTTTGCCTGCGCCCTCTCCACCCTCTACCGTTATAAAAAAGCCCCGTTTCACATGCATGTCTCCCGTCCTGTAGTGACTCGAATAGCGGTTGCAATCCGTTTCTCCGCTCTATTACTAGCTTCTTCTCTTGATACCATGCGAACAAACCGCCGCCTATTCAAAACAATTCGTGCAAGCGCCTGTGCCGCTAAGCGATTACCGCATTTCCAGTACCGGGACGGTGCCGCTGGCAGTCACATCATGCCCGTGAAAACGTGACCCCAAGACGGCCAGCCGCATTAAATGCGCTGCCGTCCGTTCGGTAATCCGCTCCCCTGGATAGAGGACCGGAATACCCGGAGGGTATGGCACGATCATCTCCGCAGCGATGCGGCCGGAGCATTCGGCTACGGGGACCGTCACCTTCTTCTCCGTCTCCTCGTGGATAGCTTCCCAATCGAACGTTACCGGCTCAGATATCCGCTGCGCCGCGGCCTCGGTCTCCCATAATCCCGGCTTCGTCTCGCTTTCTTTGTCCCATGTTTCTTCGTCTATCTGCTCCAGCGCCTCAATAAGTCGCTGCGCCGCGGCTTCGGTACTTGCCAAGCTGAATGCAAGCAGAACATGCATCGGGTCTGCCAGCTCCGGGAAGCAACCTTGCTGCTCCAGCCGCTCCTTCAACGCAAAACCGTCGAGACGGCCTGACGCGTCGTACAGCGCTATCTTAAAAGGGTCCTGACGACACCCGATCTGAAGCATGCGTTCCGTAAGATTTCTTGCATGCCACCGGCTATGTACGCTCAGATGGGCTATCGCACTCCGAACAGCCGATAAGCCTCGCTCTATCCGCTCCCCGCCGTCTTCCTGCAGCATCCGCCGGCTGAGGTCCAGGCTGGCCATAATCGGATAAGAAGGGCTTGAGCTTTGCACCATAGCGAGCGCCTTTCGGACGGCGCCGCGGTGAATTCGCGAACCCTGCACGTGCAGCATCGCGCCCATCGTCATGGCCGTCAACATTTTGTGGGTCGACTGCACGACCGCATCCGCCCCACAGCTTAAGGCTGAGGCAGGTACATCAGGATGGAAGCCGAAATGAGCCCCGTGCGCCTCATCCACTAGCAGCACCTTCCCCCGGTTATCCAGGAGGCCGGATAATACCTTCAGATCGCTTGTAATTCCATAGTAGCTCGGATTGGTTACAAGCAGCCCCTTAGCCTCAGGATAGCGATTCAGCGCCTGCTCGACATCCTCTACAGCCACTCCCATGCTCAGTCCGCTCTCCGGTTCCCACAGCGGGGAGATAAACACCGCCTGCGCACCGGCGAGCATTAGTCCGTGGATGACGGATTTGTGTGCATCCCGCTGCACTAGCAGCAGGTCCCCGCGGCGGCAGGTTGCCAGAATCATCGCCAGATTTCCCGCCGTACTCCCGTTCACCAGAAAAAAAGTTTCATCCGCTCCAAAACACGCCGCAGCCAGGGTTTGGGCTTCTTTAATCGCTTCTTCCGGATGATGAAGATCGTCCAGTCCCGTGATCTCCGTCCTATCGAGTAGTAAGATCTGCCGGAAGTCTGGCTCCGCTTCGGCATACCCTTGCGCTTCCGACTTATGACCGGGCACATGAAAGCTGAGCGCGCCCGATTCCCGATGGGCCGCTAATGCTTCGTACAGCGGCGCTCTATGCTGTGACACCTTGTTTCCTCATTTCAAAAACAATTTTAGCAGTATTGTACCAAACAAAAAAGCCCGCTTCCATCCCTGTTCGAGATAAAACGGAGCTTGCTTCCCTTTGCTTGCCGTTCAGGCATTCTTCTTATATAAAATTTGCTTCATCTGGTGTATAAAAAAAGGGTACTTGGCGTCGTTGACTTCTGTATGGACCATTTCATTCTCGCAATCCTCGCATATGAATTCGGATATGATAAGGATGCCGTTTTCTTTGGTTTGCCCGCAAATGATGCAGGATGGCGTGAAATCGTGCTGCAGCTCGCCGCTCATGTTCGATTCACCTCAACTCTTCTTTTCTAGCAGTATGCCCAATTCTCTTAAAACTCAAACCTTTCCGCGATATTTTTGTGGAAAATCCATGTTAGCCCGTGACAAATTCAACATTTTCCTGTACCCTACCGATATATGTAGTGAATTTTCATTTTGTTCATCAAGTGAGGATTGGGACTTATTATGCCAAGAGACCGAACGTTGTCTAAAGAATCGACCATCTATACTTACCGTCTGCTCAAACGGGTACATTACAAGCCGATCTTCTTTCAAGTATATTGGATTTTGACCGTTTGCGCTTTTATTGGGGCCGCTATTGCGATCTCTTTTTGGTCAGTGCCGACCGGGTTAGTCGGTGTCCCGGCCGGGGTGATCGGTATACCGCTCACCCAAACGCTTCTGCTTCGCCTCCTGCTCCGAACGAAAGTAAAGCATGCCCCTCAAGCTTGGATCTGGTCTTATCGGCTGCCTTGGTTCGGTTATGCGCCGGGTACGGACGCGTATATCGCTATGACCAAAGTACGCCGGCTCCATTTCCATGTGCTGTGGATCGTCTTGGTCTTGCTGGGATGCCTCTATCCGTGGCTCCCGCCATCGCTTCTCGGCTTTCTGGTATTCGTTCATTTCTGGATTTTGCTTCCGCGCCTAGTTATCATATTCCTTCTTCGCAAACATACTTCATCCGGCTATTTAAAAATAAACGAGAACGACTCGTCCTGTTATGCACAGTAGGGCGAGATTTTTGCATAATCTCGTATAAATACGAAAGACCCTTGCATCTCCAAAGTTGGATCGCAAGGGTCTAATTATTCCCTGAAAACTGGATCGAAACATAGCGTAAAGTGAATCGTATTT
>JBHJMN010000034.1:0-67159 GCA_042219835.1 Paenibacillus elgii | reverse complement strand
TATCATACCGTGGCAGAAATTCGTAATAATGTTCAGCAGTTCATGGACGAGATCATGAAATCCCCATTGTCGTTCATAGATCGTCTTTGTATCAGATTATAGCCAATTCATTAGTTCAACTTATATAACTTGGACACCTGCGGAAAATGCAAAGGAATTTAGCCTAGGACCTCTTGGGAAATAAAGCGCTTCGCAACGCATGTCGGACAGCCGGAGTACGACAGGCCGTACGATTTGAACAATGACGGCGTGATCGACCGCACGGACGTGCAGTTCGTGGCGGATAAAATCGCGTGGTAAGACTTCATTTTTTTCTTCCGCCGGAACGGTAAAACGTTCCGGTTTGCTTTATTTACCGGATTACACCGCAGCAGATTCGTTGGCCCTCATGACCGGATGCCGTCCGGTGTGAGATTGTGATATAATGATCGGATAAACGCCACCATTTGGAAGCGAGTGAAGCGCAAAGCATGAACGTGCGGGAGCAGTTCGGAAATATCGAAATTTATTTGTTCGACCAACTGCTGAAAGGGAGAATCGCTCCCGGGATGCGGTTGCTCGATGCAGGCTGCGGGAATGGACGCAATCTGGTCCATTTTCTGCGCGAAGGCTATGACCTGTGGGCCGTGGACCGGTCGGCCGAAGCGGTGAAAGCGGTCCGCGCTTTGGCTCGCGAGCTTGCGCCGGACGGAGAGCGCATTTCGCCGGAAGAACGTTTTCGCGTGGAGCCGGTGGAGAAAATGAGCTTCGCCAACGATACGTTTGACGTCGTCATCTCTTGTGCGGTGCTTCATTTTGCCGAAAGCGAAACTCATTTTCAGCAGATGGTATCGGAGCTTTGGCGGGTGCTGAAGCCGGGGGGGCTGTTGTTTGCGCGTCTCGCTTCGAGCGAAGGCCTGGAGGACCGCATCCGTCCGCTGGGCGGCGGCCGGTACGTGCTGCCGGACGGCAGCGAGCGGTTTCTTGCCGACTCCGGGCTGCTGGAGCGCACGGCGGAAAAGCATCATGCTTTACAGGTGGAGCCGTTGAAGACGGTGAACGTGGAGAACCTGCGGTGCATGACGACCTGGTGCTTGAAGAAGCCGCATATTTTATTTTTCGATCCGATCGAAGAACGGTCGGAAGAACGATTGCCGGAGGGAACCGGCGAAACGGACGAAACAGGAACGGGAGGATGATTTCAATGAAGCTGAGAGTTTCGGCGGTACAATACCATTTGCATACGATTGGCAGCTTTGAACAATTTGCTGCGCAGGTGACGAGTTATGTCAGGACGGCGGAGGAGTTCGAATCGGACTTCGTGCTGTTCCCGGAGCTGTTCACGACCCAGCTGATGTCCATAGGCCGGGGAGACGGGAGCGGCGAAGCGCTCCAGATCGGGGAGCTGCCGCAATATACGCGGCAGTATAAGGAGCTGTTCCAGGGCTTGGCCCGTGAAACCGGCATGCACCTGATCGGAGGAACGCACATTATTGAAGAAAACGGCCGGTTGTACAATACGGCGTTTTTGTTCTATCCGGACGGCCGGGTCGCCGAGCAGCGTAAACTGCACATTACCCCGTGGGAAGTAAAAGGATGGAACATGGCGGCGGGCGATGCACTTCAAATATTCGACACGGATAAAGGACGGATCGCGATCCTCGTTTGCTATGATATGGAGTTTCCGGAGATCGTCCGGATGGCCAGGGCACGCGGGGCGGACGTTATTTTCTGCCCGTCGTGTACGGATGATCGGCACGCTTTCCACCGGGTACGCTATACATGCCATGCCCGGACGATCGAGAATCAAATTTACGTGGTGGCTACCGGTACGGTCGGTTCGCTGCCGACGGTCGATTTTATGCGGGGCAATTTCGGGCAGGCTGCGATCATTACGCCGAACGATGTGCCGTTCCCGCCGGGCGGTTTGATGACGGCCGGGGAAGTCAACGACGATATGATCATTACCGGGGATTTGGACCTTGCGCTGCTGTACGAGGTGCGGGAAAAGGGCTCCGTTACGACCTGGAGAGACCGGCGCACCGATCTGTATCCGGATTGGAAGTAAGGGAGGAACGGCTGTGAGCTCGTACCGGAAAGACATGTACATATTCGACGGAGACCGTCCCGTTATGGCGACGATCCGCTCTTACACCGAACGGGACTTTGCGGGCTTGATTCGGATTCAGCAGGAAAGCTTTCCGCCGCCGTTTCCTTCGGAGCTGTGGTGGAACGAGGAGCAGCTCAGGAATCACGTCGAACGGTTTCCGGAAGGCGCGCTCTGCGTGGAGATCGGCGGCGAACTGGCCGCATCGGTGACGGGTCTGCGGGTCGATTTCGATCCCGCGCATGCTGATCATACATGGGAGGAGATTACCGACGGAGGGTATATCCGCAACCATAACCCGTCCGGCAACACGTTGTACATTGTGGACATATGCGCACGTCCGGCTTACCGGAAGCTAGGCCTCGGCAAATGGCTGATGCTCTCCATGTACGAGGTGGTCGTCGAACTGAAGCTGGAGCGGCTGCTCGGCGGCGGCCGACTGCCCGGGTATCACCGGGTAGCCGGGGAGATGACTGCCGAAGACTATGTGTGCAGCGTGCTGGATGGAGAGCGGAAAGACCCGGTGCTGACGTTCCTTCTGCGTTGCGGCCGAACGCCGGTGAAATTGGTTTCCAATTATTTGGAAGATAAAGAATCCCTGAATTACGCGATGCTGATGGAGTGGCGTAATCCATTTTTTACCGCGAAGCGGCAAGAAACGGTCTGAAGGGATAATGCTTCGCTCCCATCCGTCCGATAAGCTACTCCGTCGCTTTCATTCCGTATGAGTCAAGTCGTTCCTCGAACTGAACAAGCTCAGGACGTTTATGGCCTCCGGTTTTGGTAAACAATGGTCTAATGTAGCTTGTGGAACGTTAAGGAGGGAGCAATCTTTGGGAACGCGATGGAAAACGGCGGCGATTTCCACGGTGTCGCTGCTTATGCTTAGCGGCTGTCAGCACGACCTGCGGGCTTGGTTCGGACAAACGGAGAAGCCGAAGCAGTCGGAAGACAGCGCCGCCGTGATGGCGAATGAAGCGAAGGAAGTCGTACAGGTGAACATCCTGGGCAAGAAGGGAACGACGATCGGAACGGCCAAGCTGACTCCGGCCGGGTCGGGAGGCGGCGTGCGGATCGAACTGGAAGCCGCTTCCTTGTCGCCGGGACCGCACGGCTTCCACGTACATGAGACCGGCAAATGCGAAGCGCCTGACTTTACTTCGGCCGGGGCGCACTTCAATCCCGAGGCCCGGAAGCACGGCTTGAACAATCCGGAAGGACCGCATACGGGCGACCTTCCGAATCTAGAAGCGGATCAACAAGGCAAGGTCAAGGCGGATTTCGTCGCCAAACAGCTGACGCTGGAGCCGGGGCAGCCGAACTCGCTCCGCAAGCCCGGCGGTATGGCGTTCGTCATTCACGAGAAGGCGGACGATCTTAGGACGGACCCTGCCGGCAATGCGGGCGGGCGCATCGGCTGCGGCGTGATCCAGTAACCAAGCGGCGAATCGGCGGCAAAGCGTTCTGTCGATTCGTTTTTTCGCATTCATGCTTTATTACGTGCGCGTTTAAACCACCGAAACAAGAGAAAGACTACCGCGGCGCAGCCCAATACGATAAAGAACACCTTCAAATTTCGTTCGATAAGCATAAATATTTGCTCCCACTGCTCTCCGAAAACATATCCTACCAAAAAAAACGACGTGACCCATAACGTGGCGCCGGTATACGCATAGATGATAACCTTACGATAAGGGACGCGGATGATGCCGATAAAATACCCGAGGAACTGCCGGATGCCGGGAATAAAAAAGGCGATAAGCAGCAGCTTGTCCCCATACTTGTCGTAGTAACGGCGCGTCTTCTCGATTATGGTCGGTTTTAGGGACAGCCATTTGCCGAACCGTTCGACCAGCGGCATGCCGACCTTGTACCCGATCCAATAAGTCACGGTCACGCCAATGAGCGCTCCGGTCAGCGCAGCAGCAAAGGCTGGGAGCGAAGAGAGCACGCCTTTGAACGACAAATAACCGGTATAGGCCAAGGTGCTGTTTCCCGGAGGAATCGGCAGCGCAATAAAATCCAACGGCAGACCGATCAGTAATACGAAATATCCGTATTGCTCAAACAATTGTTGGACGACATGCAACAGGTTCATCTCTATCTCCCCTTATCTCTGTACTCCTTTTATCATAGTAGATTTTCCAAGCAAAATACAATTTGGAACGATTTCTGAAAGTATGATCATAACAAGGGGACTCGGCTGGCGTCGGGAACCAGGTTCGAACTTTTTGCCTCTATGACAGGGGGCGGGCTTGTAGTATACTAAAATTCGGCCTTTTTACGGCTTGATCCACATACGATAGAAAGGACGCTCAAGATGAGATTTGACGTTGACTATATTTCGTTTTTTGTCATTCAAGTGGACGGGGAAGACGGAACGCCGGGCAAGCGCAGCAAGCACTACGTCACCATGGACGGTGACGATTACGCGGCATGCGAGCTGAGCGGATTTCTGGACGGCGAGTTCGCCAAGACGGCGAAGCGCAAGGCCGAGCGTCATGCCAAAGCCGAGCAGGTGCCGACCAAAATCGGCCGTTTTGCAGTCGAGCCCGGATACGACTTGGACAGCAACCCGAATTACAACTTGTTTGCCCGATTGCGCGCCGCCGAGACGCTTGAGCATTTCAAGGGCCATGCGGACGAGCTCGTCACGACCTACATGGATGCCAGCGCGATTCGCGGCGGGGCCATGTTTATCGTGCGCGCAAGGCTCAGTCAATACTCCGATGAGCCGTTCTTGTTCGTGTTCAAATGCGACTTCGAGCAAAAGATCGCGCGTATTACGGACGAGCGGAGTCTGCTCAATAAAGTCGAGATGGCGATCAACGCCAAAAATATGAAGTCGATCATGTATCCCTATATGCCGGAGCCGGGAATGACGGAGCTGTGGGAGCTGAAAATCCATCAGTCGTCGCATGCCCGGTATTTCGAGGATTTTTTGAAATACGTCGAATATGAAAAGTCCGTGCCCGAGCTCATGAACGAGCAGGTATTCGGCTTCGTGCAGCAGTACGTCGAGGAGGTATTCGAAGACCAGCCGGAGGCCAAGGAGCGGGAGCTTGAGGCGATGGAGCTGTGGGCATGCAGCGAACAGCGCGAATTGCAAGAGAAGTGGGAGCAGTCGCAGGTGATGGAAGCGACGTCCGTCATGGTCGAGCAAAAGCCCGACCTCGAAATGAAGCTCAAGCTCGGCAACATGTCCGTTCGCGCCTTGCTGGCCGATTTCGGCGACCGGCTGCATATCGCCAAGCTTGGCGAGCGGTACGTCGTTGTGCTGGAGGGCGATTTGCAATTCGACCGGGGGATTTCGCCGGTGGAGCTGCTGGCTCCGGAACCGCTGGAATCGCTGATGGAACGGCTCAAACGGAAAGTGGCGGAGGAAGAGCGCGAAGGGTTGTATGTGTAAACGAAAGAGCTTTACGCAGGCCGTTCCGTGGCAAGATAAGCTTGGACCAAAGGGTAGAAGGAAGCATGAACCAGAGCTGACGCGGTCACGAACCGGCGTCAGCTTTTTTTAACGAGCTTGATCACATGGTAATGTGCCGCGCTTCACAGCAAGTGGTCCGCAACTATAGAAAAACGATTGACTTCAAGCGGGAATCGATGGTAATATCTTCATTACTAACACGGAGGTAATAAAAGAACGAAATGTAATCGCTTAACTAATCGTTTTATGAGGTTTACTTATTTAGAAATGCGGTTTTCCTATTCTTTTATTAACGACAGTGGAGAAAATAAAGAGAAAGGAGCAGACATAGGTCAATTTTAGTTTGGAAGCGCGAACAGGAAAAATGTTCAAAGAATCAATCCGGAGGCGTATTGCATGAAAAAATGGACTTTTTGTTTCGTTAGCTTATTGTTAATGTTCAGTATGATTTTGTCCGGCTGTAATTTTACCGGCGATGTTCCACGAGGCGCGGAATCACCAAGCGGCCAAGCCGCCTCGAAGGATGGGGATCAAACGGCCGGCGGAAAAGCAATCACCTTATCCGTGGAAACGGAAATTACGGATTTGAACCAGTTTTCCGCATCCGACAATGTTTCCTTCACCATCCTGAACAATGTTAACGAAGGGCTGTACCGTCTGGACCAGAAAAACGTACCGCAGCCGGCGATGGCCAAAGGGGTCGACATTTCCAAAGACGGATTAACGTATACCTTTACCCTGCGCGATGGCGTGAAATGGAGTAACGGCAGCCCGGTGACGGCGGCGGATTTCAAATTTTCGTGGCTCGGCTCGATGAAGCCGGAAACGTCGCTTAGCGGGTACGCCTTTATTTTGACAGATTATATTGAAGGCGGGGCGGAGTACGCCGAAGGAAAAGCGGCCGATGTTTCCGGCATTGTGGCAAAGGATGACAAGACGCTCGCGGTCAAGCTGAAAAATCCGACGCCCTTTTTCCTCCGTCTTGTATCCTTTATTCCGTATTATCCGTTGAATGAAAAATTCGTGAAGGAAAAAGGAAAAGACTTCGCGCTGAAACCGGAAAATATGCTGTACAACGGGCCTTTCGTGCTTACCCAGTTCGACCCGGCCGGCGGCGCGGTATTGGAGAAAAACCTGAACTACTGGGACAATGGCTCGGTGAAGCTGGATAAAGTCAATATTAAAGTGGTGAAAGAAATGAACACCGCCTTAAATTTGTTTAAGGTCGGGGAGCTGGATCGGGTGAATCTGTCGTCCGCCGATGTGAGCGCTAACAAAACGAGTCCCGAATTCGGCTCCGACATCGAATTTGCGACGACCTACCTGCAATTTAATTTGAAGGCGGGCGACGTATCCAATCCGAACATCCGGAAAGCGCTTCAATTGGCTTATGACAGCAAGGTGCTGGAGCAGCTTTTGAATAACGGGTCAAAGGGAGCCGTGGGATTGATTCCCGATCTCATGAACGGCGCGGGCGGCAAGTCGTTCCGCGACATGCAGGGAAAGGTGACTGCTCCGGACGTCGCCAAAGCCAAGGAGCTGTGGGCTCAAGGGATGAAGGAGCTCGGTCACGCGCCGAAAATCAAGCTGCTCGTCTTGGATGACACGGTGAATAAAGATGTCGGCACGTTCCTGCAAAGTGAGTTCAAGAAAAATCTCGGAGCGGAGATCGAGATCGAGTCGATGCCGAAGAAGGCACGTAACAAGCTGATGGACGACAGCAGCTATCAGATGGCCGTCACCGCTTGGGGAGCCGATTACGACGACGCCATGACGTATCTGGATCTCTGGATCAACCACACGCCTTACCGTGGGAATTACAACAATCCGAAGTACGACCGTCTGATTGCGGAAGCGAAGAAGGAAGCCGACGAAGCGAAGCGCGCGGAAATGCTGCTGCAGGCGGAAAAAATGCTGGTCGGCGAGGACGCCGTCGTGGCGCCGTTATTTTATAAGGGCTACGCCTTCCTCCAGAAAAAAAATATCGAGGGACTTGTTTATCATCCCTACGGCGCGTCGTGGGATTTCAAATACGCGGCCAAAAAATAACGTAGAATCATGAGGATCGGGAGAGGAAGCGGGTTCTTTCTCTCCTTTCCTGTAGGCCGACGTGGCGTAAAGGTGCGAAGAACGGTACAAAGAGGTGCAGGAATGAAAAAATATATCGCCATTCGGGCTGTCTACATCTTGATCACGCTGTGGATCATTGCGACGCTGACGTTTTTTCTCATGAAGCAGCTGCCGGGATCGCCGTTTGACGAAGAAAAATTAGCTTTGCTGCCGGCTGCGGCGAAAGCGGAGATCTATGCCAAATACAGCCTGGATCAGCCGATATGGAAGCAATATGTGCATTATATGGGCAATTTGGCGCGGGCCGACTTGGGCACTTCCTTTTTTTATAAAGGCCGGCCGGTGCTGGACATTATCTTGAATCGCCTAGTTCCATCCGCGCTTATCGGCGTCCAGGCGATTGTACTCGGCGTTGCGCTCGGTCTGATCCTCGGAGTGATCGCAGCGCTCCGCCATAATACAGTGTGGGATGCGTTCGCGATGTTCATTGCGGTGATCGGCGTATCGATTCCCAACTTCGTCTTCGCCGCATTGCTGCAATATTATGTCGGGATGAAGTGGGGACTGCTGCCGGTCGCTTTTTGGAAAAGCTACTCCAGCTCCGTCATGCCCTCCATTGCGTTATCGCTGATTGTCATCGCGCTGATCGCCCGGTTTGTCCGCAACGAAATGCTGGAAGTGCTGCAGCAGGACTATATCGTGCTGGCAAAAGCCAAAGGGCTCAGCCCGTTCGCCATCGTATGGAAGCATGCGATCCGCAATGCGCTGATTCCCGTCATTACGATTTTGGGTCCCATTACCGTGAACATTCTGACCGGTTCGCTGGTCATTGAAAGCATATTTAGTGTGCCGGGGATCGGCAGTCTGTTTGTCGATGCCATCAAAATGAACGATTACACCACGATTATGGGCGTGACGATTTTTTACAGCGCGTTTTTTGTGCTGATTATGCTGGTCGTCGATCTGCTGTACCGGGTCATTGACCCGAGAATCCGTCTGGCGGGAGGGGAGAAGTGATTATGCTGAATTACGAATCGCGGGAGCTGGACCGTTTGTTCGTCCCGACCACCGTCGATGCCCACGAAAGCGAGAGTGTATCCGGTCCTCCCTTAAATGCGTTTCAGGAAAGCTGGCGGCGGCTGCGCCAAAACCGTGGGGCGCTCGTCAGTCTGTACCTTCTTCTTCTGCTCGGTCTCTTGGCGGTGATTGGCCCTTGGATGAGCCATTATACGTACTTCGATACGAATTACAGCGCCGCTTACCAAGGGCCGAGCGCCGATCATTGGCTCGGTACGGATAAATTCGGACGTGACCAGTGGGTCAGAATTTGGCAGGGCACGCGCATCTCGCTGCTTATCGCTCTGCTGGCAGCGACGCTGGATCTGTGCATCGGCGTCGCGTATGGGGCCGTTTCAGCGCTGCTCGGCGGCAGAACGGATACGATCATGCAGCGGATCATCGAGATTTTGGTCAGCGTGCCGAGCCTGATTGTCGTCATTCTGCTGATGATGGCGATGAAGCCGGGCATTTTCACAATCATTGTGGCGATGGTCATTACCGGCTGGGTCAACATGGCCCGCTTGGTGCGGGCGCAAATTTTGAAGCTGAAAGAGCAGGAATTCGTGCTCGCCGCCCGTACGTTGGGGGCAAGCAACTCGCGCCTGATCTTGACGCATCTGGTTCCGAATACGATCGGAGTCATTGTCATCAATACGATGTTTACGATTCCTTCGGCAATTTTTACGGAGGCGTTCCTCAGCTTTATCGGTCTGGGGCTGCAGGAGCCTATGGCTTCGCTCGGCGTACTCATCAATACGGGGTATCAATCGCTGAACACAAACTACTATTTGCTTTTGTTTCCGGATTTGATCATTATTGCGATTATGGTGGGCTTCAATATATTGGCCGACGGATTGCGGGATGCGCTGGACCCCAGAATGCGCAAATAGCCTGAAGCGTCATGTCATGGACCTGTGAACGAGAGAACAAGGAGCGATACGAGGATGGAGAAAATTCTGGAAGTCAAGGACCTGGAAATTTCGTTCCAAACCTACAAGGGGGAAATTCAAGCCGTCCGCGGGGTCAGCTTCGACTTGGCAAAAGGGGAGACTTTGGCCATCGTCGGGGAATCGGGCTCGGGGAAGTCGGTCACGTCCAAAGGTATCATGCGGTTGCTGCCGCATCCGTTCGGGAAGATTAAGAACGGGAAGCTTTTGTTAGAAGGCGAAGACTTGATGAAGCGCTCGGATAAGCAGATGAGGGACATTCGCGGAGCCGAAATTTCGATGATCTTCCAAGACCCGATGACGTCTCTCAATCCGACGATGACGGTAGGAAGTCAACTCATGGAAGGCTTAATGCAGCACCGGAAGCTCGGCAAATCAGAAGCGGCGGAGATCGCGCTGGAGCTGCTAAGGCAGGTTGGCGTCCCCAACCCGCAAGTGCGGATGAAGCAATACCCGCACCAATTTTCCGGGGGCATGCGGCAGCGTGTGGTGATTGCCATCGCGCTTGCCTGCAATCCGAAGGTGCTGATCGCGGATGAGCCTACCACGGCGCTGGATGTTACGATTCAAGCGCAAATTTTGGACTTATTGAAGGAGCTGCAGCGGGAAAAGGGGACGTCCATCATTCTGATTACGCATGATTTGGGAGTCGTCGCCAACATCGCCCACCGGGTGGCCGTCATGTATGCCGGGCAAATTGTCGAGACCGGAACGGCGGACGAAATCTTTGTTGACCCGAAGCATCCGTATACTTGGGGTCTGCTCTCCTCCATGCCGAAAATCCACGAGCATACCGAAGCGCTGCTAAGCATCCCTGGAACGCCACCCGATCTGATCCATATGCCGGCCGGGTGCGCTTTTGCTGCCCGGTGTCCTTATGTTATGGAAGTGTGCCGGGCCCTGCCGCCGAGAACGACGGCAATTACGGGAACCCATCAGGCCGCTTGCTGGCTGTTGGACGAGCGAGCCCCGCGTATTCAGCCGCCGCAAGGTGTGGCGGGAAGTGCTGCGTGATGAATGGTTTGCAAGGCGTAAGTCCATGAAAGGGGAATAGGTAAAAGATGAAAGCCATCAACTGGACCGAGGAAGTGTGGGCAAGGAAAGAAGCGCTGCTGAGCGACCTTGCGGAGCTGCTCAAAATCCCGAGCGTCAAAGATTTGAGCACAAGTGAAGCGGGTAAGCCGATGGGGCGGGAGATCGCCCGGGCGTTGGAGTTGATGCTGGGGCTTGCCGAGCGCGAACAGTGGCGAACATGCAATTTGGACGGCTATGCAGGCTATGCGGAGTACGGTCCGGCCGAGAGCGCCGATTATATCGGCGTGCTGTGTCATCTGGATGTGGTCCCGGCGCCTGGACCATGGACCTCTCCGCCCTTTGAACCGGAGGTCCGCGACGGAAAATTGTACGCGCGCGGAGCGATCGACGACAAAGGGCCGACGATGGCGGCATTTTATGCGATGAAAATCGTCAAGGAGCTGGGCCTTCCGCTGAAGCATCGGGTACGGATCATCTTCGGCACGGACGAGGAGCATACGATGAGCTGCATGGAATATTACCGTCGCGTCGAGAAGATGCCGGTAGCCGGGTTTGCGCCGGATGCGGATTTTCCGATCATTCACGCGGAAAAGGGGCAGATCAATACGAGAATCGTCCTGCAAAAGAGCTGCGATACCGGCGGGCAAGAGGGGACAAGACAAGGGATGGAATTGGTTTCCTTCCATTCCGGGAGTGCGGCGAATATGGTTCCCGAATCGGCGGAAGCTGCGATGACCGGAGAGCTTTCGCTTCTCACGGCCATGGCCGATCAGTTTAACGATTATTGCAGTGGAAATCGTCTGAAAGGGACGGCAGCCGTTCAAGATGGGACGCTCGTCTTGACTTTGCAAGGGAAGGCGGCGCACGGCATGGAGCCACAATTGGGCGTAAACGCCGGGCTCAAGCTCGTTCATTTTCTGAGGGAGTACGATTTTCAGCCCGATGCGCAGCATTTTATCGCCTGTCTGGACGAATATTTTTACGACGATCCTGCGGGGCGGCGCATCGGGATCGAGTGTGAAGACGAGATTATGGGGCCTCTGACAGTGAATGTGGGGATTATGCGGTATGAGGCTTCGTCGGAACCTTCGTTTGCGTATCTTAATATCAGGTTTCCGCTTGTGGCGGAAGAGCTGCGGCACGTCGAGACCATTCGCGACAAGGTCGGGAAGTACCGTTTTGCCGTGGAACCGCCGATTCTGAAAAAGCCGCATCATGTGGCAAAAGATCATCCGATGATTGCGATGCTTCAGGCCATCTACCATGAAGAAACCTCGCTGGAGCCCGAACTGCTCACGACGGGCGGAGGCACGTATGCCAGCTTCTTGGATAACGGCGTCGCGTTCGGCGCGTTGTTTCCGGGAAAAGAAAACGTCGCCCATCAGACGGACGAATATATCGAGATCGAGGATTTGCTCAAAGCGGTCGTCATTTATGCCAGAGCGATTTACGAGCTGGCTAATTTGGATTACTAATTTAGTAAATTTGTTAAATATTGGGAGTGCCCTTCGCCTGCGATCCGTTCGCAGCTCTTGGAGCTGTGTGTGGATTTGCAGGCGAATGTGCGTTCTTGGACAGAAAAGCCCTTCTGATGACCCCAGCTTTCCAAATGTAACCCCAGACCTCCAATACCAGCTATTTGCGGTATAATAAACTTTTTAAAGCGAAAAAATTTTTTATCATTTCCAGTGAACCTTATGAGGCGACGGAGCCAATACATCGTGTATACAATTTCGGGAGGCCTCCAATGGATAACGAACAACTGAACGTCTGGCTTGACCGGCTGATCGACGGCGATCCGGACGCTTTTGAAGTGATTTACGGCATGACCAAGAACAAAGTGTATGCGACGGTGGCTGCATTCGTGGCTCATCCCGCCGATGTCAACGACATTGTGAGCGAGATTTATTATCAGCTATGGCGGGCCTTGCCAGGCTACGACCGTACGCGTCCTTTTCTGTTCTGGTTAAACGGGATCGTCCTTCGGCAAATCCGCAGCTGGCGGCGGCAGCTTTGGAGAAGATTTCGTTTGCTTGAGAAAAAAAACCGTTTGAGCGTGGAGCCGCATGTGGAACGGCCGGAGGAACCATTGCTGGAGAACGAAGCGCAAAGAGAAATGCAGCGCCTGATCAATCAACTGCCGTTCAAGCTGCGCATCGTGATTATATACCGCTTTTACTATGATTTTTCGCACGAGCAGGTAGCGGAGCTGCTGAAAATTCCGCTCGGCACGGTCAAATCCAGAAATCATCTGGCCTTGAAGCAGCTGCGCCAACGGTTGGATACTCAAGCAAATGAGGAGGCTGGTTCCGAACATGTCAATCTCGGACGAAATTAAACAATCGCTGACGGAGCAGTTTGACAAGACGCAAGTTCCGGAAGACGTCGATCGTCGGGTAAGACAATCTTTCGTACAATTTCATGAGAAAAAGGAGAACAAGAAAATGAAAAAAACGATCATCGCTCTCAGCATTGCGGCGGCCGTATTGATCCCGACAGGAGCTTATTCGCTCAGCAGCTCTTATTTTGTCAAGGACCAGGCGAACATCAACGGAGTGGTCGACAGCGGGGTAAAACACGCGCTGTCCGAAGGGTTGTCGGTACCGATCGACCACAAAATCACGGATCAAGGCATCACGATTCATTTTAAAGAAGTATATGTCGAGGATACCAAGGTTCTGGTTCACTACCGGATCGAGAAGCAGGATGGCACGCTCGTCCCTTGGGAATTTGATACGACCGGGCTGAAGATCATTTCCGACGGGAAGAAAGACGGCAAGCAGGTGGACAATCCGACCTACCAGGAACCGGGTGTGGAAGGTTTCAGCCAGCTGAGCTTTATCGGTACGGGACGGAAAGACCATCTTCCGTTTCGCCTGACCGATGCTGCGGGCAAAGAAATCGAGACGGGCATTGCGGACAAGGATCAGCCGGAAGGGGTGATTGCCTTCGTGACGAGCGGCGCTTCATTACCGCAAACGATTAAGCTTAATGTGGATATCGACCGCATCGGCAAAGCCAAAGGGAGCTGGAAGGGGGATATCGCCATCGATCAAAGCAAGGCCAAGCAGGCTACCGAAGCGGCTCGTTAAGCAATAGGGGTAGGGGGAAATTTCCCCCTACCCCTTTGCGCTGAATACGTCCAGCAGCAGCTCTTCGCTTTGCTGCGTTTCCCATGTGGCGGCGAAGCGCACTTGATGCGACACGCCTAAAATCTCGTAGCGCTGGGCGAGATGCTGGCGCGCCGTGCCGACGATCAGCGAGTGCAGGCGCACCTGCTTCGAGCGGCCCAGCTCGGCCAGCGCTTCGCGTACGGGTGGGGACACCGCGCCGACGCCGTCGGTCACCATGACGAAATCGGCGTCATGGTAGCGCGGCTCGGCAGACACGAGCTCGATACCACGCCGCAGCGGGGCATCGAAGTGCGTGCCGCCGCCGAAGGCGAGCTGCGACAAGGCGTAGAACGCCGGCCAGTCGGGCTTGCGCCAGTAGAGCGGATGCTCGACCAGCTCGCCGCGGGCGCCGAACAGCAGCAGCCGAAAGTCGCGCTTCTCCAGCAGGCTGAAGGCGGCGAACGTGGCGACAAACAGCTGGGCGAGCCGCAGCTTGCTGCCGCGCATCGAATGGGACGTGTCGAGCATGCAGACGACCGGTCCTTTCAGAGGCTCTTGTGTCCAGCCCGCGACGTTGTAGGTGAGCAGCTTGCGCTCCAGCCATTTGACCATAAAATACGTTTCGTAGTCTTCGTCGGCCAGCAGACTCGCTTCGCTCGGCAGCACATGCGTAATATCGCCGGACTGCCGAAGGTCGTCATAGCTTTCCGGGATGCGCGGCGACCGGATCTTCCGGCGCTGCGCCTTCAAATGCTGCACATTCCGGCCAATTTCCTGCAAAAAGGCGATAAGCTCGGGGTGGCGCTTCAGCTTCTCGACCCATTGCAGGTAATTGGCGAACTGCTGCCGGTGCAGCCGTCCGAGATCGCTGCCCCAGCGCCGGTTGGCGATCCGTTGGCTCGCTTGCAGCAGCTCGAACAGGTTGAAGCTTTCGCTGTCTTCGCGGCCGAGCGATTCCTGCATCGCCCGGTTGAGCCAGCCGCCGAGCTGGGCTTCCAGCTCCCGCAGCGTCTCCCGGTCGCGGCGCTCCAGCCGCTCGATTCGCTTCTCGCGCTCGCTGAGCTCGGCTTCGGCCTTCTGGAGCTTCTGCCGAAGCTTGTCGCGCCGGACGAAGTCGGTCCGCATCTCTTCCTGCAGCGATCGGATGCGTTCCTTCAGCACGCCGATCTCAGCTTCAACAAGCGGTCGGCTATCCAGCGCCGCCTGCTTCTCTTCGACGTTGCACTTGCCGCGCTGCAGCGTGTAGCCGACCAGCCGCAGCTGCTCAATCTGCTTCTCGTTCAATCGCTCCTGCACCTGCGATTGGTCGTCGCCTTGCCCTTGACGGCTCTCGCTTAGGCCGATCGACCGAAGCTGCTGCTCCTCCTGCTTGCGCCGTTTCACTTCGTCTTCGAACGTTTGTGTCAGCCACATGAGCGCCTTCAACGCCGTTTTGAACGAGGCGTTGACCTCACCCGTCGTCCGCGGATGGATCGCGCGGTAAAAGAACTGCTTCTGCAGCTCCGTCACAAGCCAGCGATGAAACGGCGCTGCCTCTTGACTGCGGTCAAGTTCGGGGCGGGCCAAATAGAAGCACATGAAAAAATCGGCAAACAGCTCCACTGAAAACCACGGCGTTTGCGACTTGGCTTCACGAATCCACTCCTGCGCGGTGCGGGAGGAGTGGACGTACCCGTCAAATACGTAGCGGTCGATTTTTGCCGACCGGATGATCATGCCGAATCACCTCGCTGCCGAGGAAGTCCGGTGAATGATCCGCTTGCGCTGCGGCATGTTCATTCATCGGGCTTCAGAGTGTGTAGTCGTATTGAACGCCCGGAATTTCGCGGTCGAACAGCGTTCGGTACAGCCCTTGCATCGATTGCAGAATGCGCTCGCCCTGGATGCGCAGGTGCGTATATTTCGCCGCATACTCCGCTGTTTGCAGCAGAAGGAAGTTGCGGTTGCGGATGTAACCGGGCAAGTCTTTTTCCCGCTGAAGCCACTGGACCAGCTTGCTTTGCAGCTCCCGCGCTTTTTCCTCCAGCTCCTGCCGGCATTCCTCCAGATTGGCTTTCGCCTTGTCCTGTTCTTCCTTACTCAGCCGGCCGCCGACTTCTTTTTTAAACTGAAATGCGTGAAGCGCGTCTTCTTCTTCGAGCCAGTGCTTGGCGATCCGGTCGTAGCGGCGGAGAGGGAGCTCCTTTTCCGTCTCCTGCTTGAGCCCCTCCTGAAACACCTTCTGGAAAATCCCCATCAGCGTGCCGTAATCCTCCGGGAGATCCCACAGTATGTGCGGGGTGTAGACGGTATCCCACACGTTGACCTCGCGTCGGCCGTTCAGCGCGGCCGACGTTTTCCATACCTGTCCGATTTTGCGCCAACGGCGGTCGGACAAGGCGAATTCCTTCGCTTCCAGCTCGGTTTTGAGCTGGTATAGCATATAGATCAGAGGTTCGGGGATGACGACATCCGCGCTTGCCCGCCGCACGGTCTCGATATCCCGCAGCGAGAGCAGAGCGGGGAGCGGCTCGCCCGGAAGCTGGAACATTTTCTCGTAGCTCGACATTTGCTTCAAGTACCCGACCTCGTAGCGGATCAGGAAGCGGTCGTACAGCGCGGCGAGCTGTTCGTTTTCCTCCGGCAGCTCGTTGGAGGCGGCGATCAGAAACAGCAGCGGCGCGCTTTGCTTCTCCTGTCCGTTGAAAAATACCCGTTCGTTCAGGATGGATAGGAGCGCGTTCAAGATGGCGCTGTTCGCCTTGAAGATTTCGTCCAGAAAAGCGAAGTCCGCCGCAGGCAAATAGCCATCCGTCAGCCGGACGTATTGATCGGCTTTGAGCCGCTGCAGCGATACAGGTCCGAACATCTCGTCCGGCGTCGTGAAGCGCGTCAGCAAATAGTCGAACCAGCGTCCGCTTCCGAACAATTGGGAGAGGGCGCGGGCAAGCTGCGATTTGGCGGTGCCGGGCGGGCCGATCAGCAGGGCGTTCTCGCCGGCCATCAGACCGAGCAGCAGCACCCGGATCAATTCTTCGCGTTCGAGAAAGCGGTCTTCCAAATGCCCGATCGCTTGCTCCAGTTTATGACGTATCGATTCCAGCTCGTTCATATCCATCGTCGCATCCCGTCCGGGCGTTGCAGCCGTCAGGCTCGTATGATAATAGGACGGAGACGCTTCCTCCCTCGATTATTATGTTTTTCCTGCGGCATCCATTTTCATATTGTAGCAGACCGCGGCTCTTTTCTCTAATGATTCACATGGATTTTTCATTTCCAACCGCTCCATGCTACAATAAAGATCAAGGGCATTTATGGAAAAAAAGGAGCGATGGGACATGTCGGTTTACGATTTTTCAGCCACAACGATTCAAGGTGCGGACAAGCCGCTTTCGGACTACCGGGGCAGCGTGATGCTGATCGTCAACACAGCGAGCGCCTGCGGCTTAACGCCACATTATGAAGGACTTCAGAAGCTGTACGAAACGTATAAGGATCAAGGTTTGGTCGTGCTCGGCTTTCCGTGCAACCAATTTGCGGGCCAGGAGCCCGGGACGGAGGCCGAGATCGCACAGTTCTGCGAAACGCGCTATAACGTGACGTTCCCGCTGTTTGCCAAAATCGACGTCAAGGGAGAGCACGCGCATCCGCTTTACCAATACTTGGTTTCCAACGTGCCCGAGCCTTACCGGACCGGAGACATCGAATGGAATTTCGTGAAGTTTCTGGTCAACCGCCAAGGCGAGGTCATCAAGCAATACTCTGCGCGCACGGAACCGGCGGTCATTGAGGAAGACATTCAAAAGCTGTTAAGTGAATAAAGCGTAGAGTGAGCAGTCTGTTCCGCAGCGGGACAGGCTGTTTTTGCCGTTCATACGGGGGAGAAGAGTAAAGAATGAGTCTGCGGGGCACTCTTTGTACTAACAACCTAAGGAGGTATACTGGCGGTGAACCACTCCCAAAAACCTCTATCACCAAACTTAGAGGAAAATGTGCAGGCTGTTCTAGCCGCTCTTCATCACAGCTCCGATTTGATCGTCCGAGAATTTGATGCTGATATGGGAGAAAAAAAGCGTGTAGCCGTCCTTTTTATTGAAGGACTTGTCAATATTGCTGAGATTAATGAACGTATTATACATACGCTTATGTTCCGAATGACCAACTACGAGAAGGTCTCTTGGACGGATTCATCCAACTGCCCCCAGCTTCCGCTACCTGTAGCCTCTTTGCTGCTGGTCCAAGATATCCAGTCCCTGACAGGTTCAATTCTCAGAGGTCAAGCGGTCATATTGCTGGACGGCTGGCAAACCGCCTTCGCCGCAGATACGGGGGATATTGAGGACCGAGGGGTTGAGAAGCCGACCAGTCAGACGGTGATCCGCGGCCCCCAGGAAGGCTTCACTGAAACGTTGCAGACGAATCTTGCCCTGATCCGGAAACGGTTGTCAAGTGCAGATTTGATCGTCACCAAGCAGGAGCTGGGTCATGTTACCCAGACAAAGGTGTCTGTCGTTTATCTCAAGGATACGGCGGACCGCGATGTGGTTCAAGAAGTGTTCCGGCGGCTCGGACGGATTGATCTGGACGGGGTGCTGGAAGGGTCCTATATTGAAGAGTTTATACAGGATTCCAAGTATTCTCCTTTTCCTACCGTATTAAATACGGAGCGTCCTGACACGACGGTAGCCGGGCTGCTGGAAGGAAAGGTCGTCATTCTTGTAGATGGCAGTCCGTTTGTGCTGCTGGTTCCGTGCTTGTTCGATACGTTCCTGCATTCGGCGGAGGATCATTACAAGCGGTGGACTTATATATTGACAAGGCCGATGCGTTTTGTTTCTTATTTCTATTCCTTGCTGGCTCCTGCTTTGTATATTGCCATCACGACCTTTCATCAAGAAGTGCTGCCCCCGCCCTTGCTGATCAGCTTGTCGGCTCAGCGCGAAGGGGTTCCGTTTCCCGCTTTTTTCGAAGCGCTAATCATGATCGCAGCTTTCGAGCTGTTGAACGAGGCCGGCGTACGAATGCCACGGGCTGTTGGATCGGCCATCTCGATCGTCGGCGCAATCGTATTGGGTCAGGCGGCGGTCGAAGCCGGATTCGTGTCGGCTGCCATGGTCATTATTGTATCAAGCACTGCGATCTCCAACTTTATCATTCCTTCAATTGAGGCTGCGGTGCCTATCCGGCTGCTGCGGTACGCCTTTATGTTTGCTGCCGCTTTCATGGGCATGTATGGCTTGTATGTGGCCGTCATGGCGATGCTGCTTCACTTGTCCGGTCTTCGCTCCTTCGGCGTACCTTATATGTCGCCGATTGCTCCGCTTCACCGAGAGGATATCAAGGATAGCCTGATCCGCCTCCCGCTATGGTCGCGGCAATCCACGACACAACAACCCAAAAGGGTGAGACGATGAACCTCAAAGCCATGCTGCTGCTGCCTTTGCTAGCAGCCCTGCTGCTTCCGCTTACAGGTTGCTGGGACCATAGGGAACTGAATAATTTGGCGATTGCCTCCGGTATTGGGATCGTGAAGTCGGATGGACGGTATGTCATCACCGTACAGATCGAGAACGCAGGGGAAATAAGCAAAAAAAGCACCACCGGTACCACCACCCCGATTGCCGTCTTCCAATCCAGTGGCGAGACAGTTTTTGAAGCGCTCAAAAAAATGACCGCCGTCTCGCCGAGGGAAATTTACATCTCCCACCTGCGGTTTATCGTCCTGAGCGAGTCGCTGGCGAGGGAGGGGATTGGCGAAGCGCTAGAGCTTTTTTCCCGTTCAGCAGGGTTCCGGACGGACTACAATATCTTGGTCTCGCGTGACAGCGATGTTGTAAATCTGTTAAGTACCCTGACACAGATCGAGAAAATCCCCGGCAACAATATCTTTTCCTCTATTCGCTCTGCGGCAAAGAACTGGGGAGCTTTTCAGGAGATCTCCATTGACCAATTGATTTCGAAAATGCAGAGCAAGACGACTGCGGCAGTGCTGCCCGGCCTTCAGTTGGCCGGAGACGGTGAAGTCGGTCGAAGCCTCGTGAATATCCAGAGCAGTCTGGCTCCCGCGCAAATCAAGCTGAATGGAATGGCGGTTTTCAAGAAGGACAAGCTGAGGGGCTGGCTGAATGAGAAGGAAAGCATCGGCTTTGCCTTCGCGATCAATGAGCTTCAGAATACGGCGGTCCATGTGCCTTGCGGGAATAGGCGGGAGATGGCCGTGAATATACTGCATGCCAAAGCTAGTATCCAAGGGCAGCTCGATGCCGGCAAGCCCCGCGGTTCTATCGACCTGAAAGCAGAAGGAAATATCGAGGAACTGGCGTGCCCAAAAGACGTCTCAAAGTCTGACGTCTTGGCGTCACTGGAGGAAGCGACCGGGCAGAAAATCAAGCAATACTTGACTAGCGCTCTGATGAAGAGCCAAAAAGATCTGAACACCGATATATTTGGATTCGGTGAGGCAATCCACCGCTCCGCTCCGAAAAAGTGGGTATCCCTTCAGAAGCAATGGGATGAGTTATTCCCCCGTATGCCGGTAGAGGTCAGCGTCAAGGTCAAGATCCGAAGCAGCGGCCAAACGAACAAGAGCTACCTGGAGAGTTTGGAATAAGTAGGAACGCCGACAGTCATGTTGTCACATGGAGATGAGACGATGCATAGGAAGGAACAAATATCCCCCCGGCAGTTTACCATTCTTGTCGCTTTGTATACGATGGGCGACGCTATTTTGTATCTGCCGGCTCATTTTACCGTGGATGCCGAGCGCGATGGCTGGATAGCCTCGATCTTATCGGTCATCCAGATGCTAGCCGTTGCTTTTCTATACACCAGGCTGGCTGTCCGGTACCCAGGGGTTCCATTTCTGGATTATATGGAAAGTGTGCCTGGTCGCTGGGCTGGCAAGGCGCTGCTTCTTTATTTCGCAGCTTTTTCCTTTATCGATGTATGCTTGCTGCTGATGGAGGTCGGTGATTTTATGAGCAGTCAGGTATTTCCCCGGACTCCGCTGTACGTGATCCTCGCGCTGTTCATGTTCATTCTGGCAATCGCCGTGCGTGTGGGAGTAGAGGCGACCGCCCGTACATCGGAGATCGTCTTTCCCGGCATCGTCGTGTTGTTTCTACTTATGATGATTGCTCTTAGTCCGAATATCGACTTGGATCATGTCCAGCCAGTACTGGCCCGCGGTTTTTTTCCCGTCGTCAAAGCAAGCCGGGTACTGGTATCTTTTTATCTTGATGCGTTTGTGCTGCTGTTGTTCTTCCCGCTTGTGCAGAAGCCGAAAGCTGCCGTACGATCCTTGTATGCAGGAACGCTTATTGGAGGAGGCTCCATTATTCTGATCTCTACGATCGCGATCCTCGTGCTCGGCGCGGATACGGTCTTAAGGAATGCTTATCCGACCTATAGGCTAGCCAAGAAAATCAGCATCGTCAACATCTTTGAGCGCTTTGAAATCGTTGTGACAGTCATCTGGCTCACGACCTTGTATTTCAAAGCTTATCTCTTCTTGACAGCAACGACCCAAGGTTTTGCGAAGCTATGTCGTATCAGGGACCACAGGGTGATTGTGCTGCCGATTGGCTTCGTGATGGTCCTGCTGGGGCGGGTCATCAACCCGAACAGAACGTTTATGGACGAGTGGAGCATGAAATATTGGATGTCCTATTCCATTCCTTTCGGGATCGGCATTCCCGTCTTCCTGCTGCTCGCCGGCTGGCTTCGATCAAAGCGGATGAAGCCCAATCATTCCTAGGAAAGGCGGTTGCCTCCGATGCTTTTTGGACTGACGGTCATAGCGGCGGCTGCCGCGGTCATGGCAATTGATTTTCCCGGCTTCTGGAAACGTAAGGAGTGGAAGGAATTAACCGTTTCTCTCCTATTTTTGCTATTAGGCATCACCCTCAGCATAGCCCAGGCGCGCCATCTTCCAGTTCCGAATCCACTGGAGTGGATCATTAAGATCCATCTTCCTATTAAGCATCTGCTGGAGATGATCTATGGGAAGTTCTAGGCTTCTGCGCCCAAACAAACCCTGTCTTGCAGGTGGGACTTACAACAAAACAGGATTGGCAGATGTGTTCCATTTTTTTAGCCTCAGCTTGGTTCGTCAAGAACTGATCGGTTTTCAGCCCTTTTTCCGCAGGGGAAAACGGTCTATAATAGACTGGTACCAAACGGTACATAGCCGTAGATTGCAAACGTGTGCAACAAAGATAGACGCTGCGGCTTGCGCAAAAGGGAGGCTGGACCATGGCAACGATAGAGCAAGTTATAGATCACAAGTACGCCAAGCTTGGGGAAATTTTGCAGTCGATGAACAAAGTCGTCGTCGCGTTCTCCGGCGGGGTGGACAGCGCTTTTCTGCTCAAGGCGGCGCTTGAATTTATGGGCAAGGACCGGGTGCTTGCCATTACGGCCGATTCGGAGACGTATCCCGAACGGGAAAAGTTGGAGGCGATCGCGCTTGCCGGAAGCTTGGGCGCACCGCATGAGGTCATTCACACAAGCGAGCTGGATATTCCCGGGTATGCGGAAAATCCGACGAACCGGTGCTATTTTTGCAAAAACTCACTGTTCGATCATTTGATTCCGATCGCCCATGCGCGCGGCTTCGAGCATGTCGTGTTCGGCGCCATCGCCGACGACCTCGGGGAGCACCGCCCCGGACTGCAAGCCGCTCATGAACGGGGTGTTCGCGCGCCGCTGTTGGAAGCAGGTATCAAGAAATCGGAAATTCGCCATCTGTCCCGCAAATTCGGGCTTGCCACGTGGGATAAGCCGTCGTTCGCCTGTCTGTCTTCGCGTATTCCATATGGGGAAGCGATCACGGCGGAAAAGCTGTCTATGATCGACCGGGCGGAAGACTTCCTGATTCAGCTCGGTTTCCGCCAGGTGCGCGTGCGGCAGCACGATACGCTGGCCCGGATCGAGGTACCCGCATCGGAGCTGGCCGACGTGTTGGCCGTCGCCGAGACGGTTCACGCGAAGCTGAAGGAGATCGGCTACGCCTACGTGACGATGGACTTGAAAGGGTACCGTTCGGGCAGCTTGAACGAAGTGCTTGCGCCGCAGGAGCAGTCGGTTCAAGCGGCAGCGCAGGCGTAAGTTCGGAGAGGAGCCGATTCGATGAGCAAACCGAAAATTTATATTTCCAAAGCGATTCCCGAGGAGGCGCTTGCTTATCTGGAGCAGCATTGCGAATGCCGGATGTGGGACGGACAAGGCGCCGCATCCAGACAAGGGCTTCTTGCAGAGCTTCACGATGTGGAGGGGCTGCTGACGACCGGGGGGCCGATCAACAGGGAGCTGCTTGACCATGCCCCTAAGCTGCGGGTGGTCAGCAGCATTTCGGTCGGGTACAATCACTTCGATCTGGAAGCGATGAAAGCCCGACGGGTCATCGGAACGAATACGCCGCACGTGCTGGACGAGACGGTCGCGGACCTGGTGCTGTCGCTTATGCTGTCCGCGGCACGGCGTATTCCCGAACTGGATGCGTTCGTAAAGCAGGGCCGCTGGCAGCGGGGCAAAGGGCTGACCGACGAATATTTCTTCGGCATGGACGTGCACCATCAGACGCTTGGCATCATCGGAATGGGCCGGATCGGCGAAGCGATTGCCCAGCGTGCGGTGACCGGCTTCGGCATGAGCCTTCTTTATCATAACCGCAGCCGGAAGCCGGAGGCGGAAGAGCGGTTCGACGCCCGCTATTGCAGCTTGGACGAGCTGCTGCGGGAGTCGGACTTCGTCGTGATGATGACGCCGCTCACACCGGAGACGGGGCGCATGATCCGCCTGGAGCATTTCGAAATGATGAAGCCGACGGCGTTCTTCATCAACGCTTCCCGCGGGCAGACGGTGGACGAACAGGCGTTGATTCAAGCCCTGCAAACCGGACTCATCCGGGGCGCGGGACTTGACGTGTTCGATCCGGAGCCGCCGAGCCCGGACAATCCGCTGCTGCATATGCCGAACGTGGTCACGCTGCCGCATATCGGCTCGGCCACAGCCAAGACGCGGCTCGATATGGCGATGCTCGCCGCGCGCAACCTCGTCGCCGCGCTGACTGGCGGACACCCGCCAAATGTTGTGCCGGAGCTGCGGGAGCTGCTCGAAAACAAGTAGCCGCTGTCGCATAATCCGGAACGTGGAAGGCGGACGATTTGGCGATGGTGACGCACGAATTCGCGATGGCCAACGCCGTTGAGGCATACGAGGTGTTGAAAGCGCGGAGCGTCTTCGGCGTTTGGCACGCCGATCCTTGACGATTCCTAGAGGGAAGAGGATTCCTGTGCAGTCCCATGGGAATCCTTTTTTATTTGCGCTAAAGGGAATTAGGTCGGCAAATTTAACGCCGTTTGAATGTTGTTCCGATCCAGCTCAATTTGTTCTGGAATATGATACGGGCGGTAATACCCTTTGCGCATCATATAGTTCGTGATCTGCTCGTGGGTCGAAATCGCTTCGTCCAACTGCCTGCGCAGGACCGTTTTGATGTCCGGACTGGCGGTTTCCGTCAGCGCGACGGCGTAATTTTGAATGCCTGTTTTGGCTGCGATTAAAAAATCCATGGCAATGACTCGGTCGGTCATCGTGCCCATACCGGTTAAATTTTTGATCAGCGTGTTCATGCGTCCACTCCTTATCTATACGTTGACATTGGCCAGCAAAGCGTCCAGCTCTTGCAGTTGCCGGGTCGACAGCTGGACGTCCTGCTCCAAAAGCTGCCTCAAGTCTTCGTCCGAAACAAGACCCCGCATTGTCGCCGATTTGGTCATGCAAATCGTCTTAAAGGCCGCGATTTCGTGCAGATCCAACGTTTCGTGCAGGCCGTACGTTTTTTTCATGATGGGTTACCCTCCACGTTCAGTTCGGTATGATTCAGGGCTTCAGAACGACTTTGATGCAGCCGTCTGTTTTCGTGTCGAATACCTCGTAGCCGTCCTTCGCTTGATCCAGCGGCAGCACGTGAGTAATAATGTCCCCGGGATCGACCTTGCCTTCCGCAATTAAATTGTACATATGCGGCATATAATGGATGACCGGCGCTTGGCCCGAACGAATGTTTACGTTCCGTTGGAAAATGTCCCCCAGCGGGAAAGCGTTATAGCGGGCTCCGTAAACGCCGGTAATTTGGATCATTCCGCCTTTGCGAACGGCTTGGGAGGCGATGACGACGGCTCCCAGCGAACCGCCCTGAAGCTTGAGGCCAGATGCTAGAAACTCCAGCGGGGTCATCTTTCCGTCCATCCCTACGCAGTCGATGACGACATCGGCTCCGCCGTGGGTCATTTCTTTCAAATGGCTGCCGATATGTTCCTCCTGCTCGAAATTGACGGTTTCCGCTTGATTGTGCCGTTTCGCATGCTCCAGCCGGTAATCCACGTAATCAACGGCGATGACGCGTTTCGCTCCTTTGAGCCAAGCGAATTTTTGCGCCAGGAGCCCGACCGGGCCGCACCCCAGCACGATGACCGTATCCCCGCTCTTCACTCCGGCGTTGTCTACGCTCCAAAAGGCCGTCGGCATGACATCGGCGATCAGACACAGCTTCTCGTCTTCTACTTCGCAGTTTTCCGGAAGACGGAAGGGGACGAAGTTGGCATAAGGAACCCGCATATATTCGGCTTGCCCTCCGGGGTAGCCGCCGGTCGTTTCGGAGTAGCCGAAAAAGCCGCCCATGTCCCCGTTTGGATTCGAATTGTCGCATTGGCTTTCCAGTTGATTTTTACAATAGTAGCATTCGCCGCAGCTTACATTAAACGGGATGACGACCCGGTCGCCTTTTTTTACCTTAATCACTTCGGGACCGACCTCTTCCACAATGCCCATCGGCTCATGGCCGATGATATAATCTGTGGGGAGATTGGGAATCATGCCATGGATGAGGTGAAGGTCCGATCCGCAGATGGCCGTGGTGGTCAGCTTGACGATAATGTCGTCCGCTTTTTGGAGCTTCGGGTCTTGCACCTGCTTGACCTGCACGTTCTTGATGCCTTGATACGTAACGGCTTTCATGGTGTGGGCTCCTCCAAGAATTATTTTTCCGGGGTCGCGAACAAGCCTAAGCGGGAAGTATCTTTCGGGAAAAGCTGCATTTCCGCGATTTGCATCGTCGTCTTCGCCGATGTCAGATCCAGCTTGAACTGTTCGTTGACCCGATTGGGGTACAGCCATTTTTTGCGGATCATCAGCTGCGAAATTTCTTCATGCAAATCCAGAGCTTCGGATAAAAGACGGCGCAGCAGCGTTCTTACCTCGGCTGTTGCCGTTTCGGATAAGGCGATTGCGCAGTTGCGAACGCCGGTCTTCGCCGACATTAAGAAATCGAGCGCAAGCGCGGAGTCGGCCAAATTCGGCATGCCTTCCGAATTGATCGGGTCCAAGTAGTCTTTATTCATGTTATCGTTCACCGCCGTTTTATTGAATTGGGGTTGCAGGATAAAGGCTTTGCAGATCCTGGAGCGCTTTGACGGAATGCTCGACGTCCTTTTGCATTAAGGCTTTCAGCTCTTGGTCAAAAACGAGTCCCTGCATCATTTTCGATTTGGCCAGACAGATCGTTTTAAAATTAAACAACTCGTGAACCTCCATCATTTCATGCGGAGCCAACGTCAGTTTGGTCATGGGGAATCACCTCCGGTTGCTTGAACACGGTTAGGGTTTCCTTAACATTTTCCGCCTATACCCGGGCAGCATTCCAAGCGGCGTAAAACTCGGCAACCGAAGCGTAGCGTTCGTTCCGGTCCGGACGAACGGCGCGCAGAGCCGTTTCATACAGCTTCTCGTCTGCTTCCCACTTCGAGTAGGAGCGATCGCGTTCGCCTCCAAGCAGGCCGAACGCGATGGCTCCCATGTTAAAAACATTGGTTCGTGCGTCAATGTCTGCGCCGAGCTCGAATTCTTCGGGCGACATGAAGCGGGAGGAGCCCCATAGCCGGCCCATCTTATTGATAAAAGGATTTTTCTGGTAATAATCGATATCGCAAATTTTCGTCAGATTATTTTTGAAATCGTACAAGATGCTGCCGTCGTAAAAATCGACAGCGACATAACCGCTCGCTTCCACATCTACGTGGAACGAAAAGATACAATCCAGCGAACGTAGCCGTTCTTGGACAGACAACTGCCGGAAACGAAAAAACGGAGAATTCGGATGCGTGTACTTTTGCGGCGGGGGAAAGGACCAATGCGAATGCAGACATTCGCCGTCAAACCAGTCGAATACGGCCGCATACCCGTTTTGAACTTCAAAATGCTCTTCCAGCGTGATGAGATGGGGATGATTCAAGACTTCATAAAGCGGTAGGGCCTGCTTTAATCGAATGATAGCCTCTTGAGGAGTTCCGGTGTAGGCCACGGTCGGCGCTCCTGCATACTTCACGAACTTCTTGCGGTCCTGCCGTTCGATGCCGAAGGACAGGTTTCCCGAATCCTGCTGATCGAAGACGCAAAATACCCGGCCGAGCTTCCGCAGCCAATCGAAGGAATGAGGTTCTTTTAATTGGCATGATATGCCGTCGATGCTTACGGTAACGGAATGATTCGTCATTGCACGCCTCCATGGATTCGAATATGGGAAAACACTCCCACATTTTAGCACATGTCGCTACTGCTTCCTAAGCCAATAAGCAATTGTTCATTAGAATTGTTTTGTCCGCAAAAGCAAAACTATGTTATATTTAGGGAAAATTTATATTTTGAACAGGAGTAGTACTAATGGAATTATCAAAAGACGAGATAAATGTATTAAAAAAAGCATACGGAACTATTATTGACACTCACCATAAGTATCACCCTGAACCTGAAAAGGAATTAACTGATTTTGAAAATAAATTTAATGTAATCCCTGCGGATTATCGCTATTTGTTAAAGGAGTTTGGTGGCTGTCATTTTGTTGACCCCTGGGTGTACACTTTAGAGGAATTAACATGGGCATATCCTGGATTTATAGCAGAGTATTCAGATGAAGAAGAAACCAATATTTCAGAAGATAATGTTTTTCCTATCGGCGGGTTAGGTGACGGGAGTACAGTTTGCATCATAAAAAAAACAGGTAAAATTGCTATTTTGCCACATGATTCTTATGTGGAGACTATTGATGATTTAGAAATCATTGCAAGCAATTTTAAAGAATTTATATTTGATTTGGCTGAACAAGGCATTGCATGTGATGAGGCAATCAATGGTCGAAAATAAGCACAATGCAGTTTGTGGCGTAAAATCTATTTATTACTTGATTATTGGGATTACCTAAAGAGTGAAAACTTCTAGATGTTGTATTGGCAGCGAATGCTATGCTGTTTGATGAGTGAACAAAAGCTGTGATTGTGTTTTGTACAGTTGACAAAAAATAGACAACTTTCCAAACGAAAAAAGAGAGCTTACGTTTTATGTTAATTTAGGAAGGTGGGAAACAGAGAAATAGGAGGAATCACAGCATGGATTTTACAGACATTTCTGAACCGTTTGCAGCAGCGGAGAAAACGTTGCGAGTCTGAGGCCCCTGCGCACCTACGAAAAGCAGCTTGCGTTATGGCAGCGACGTTTGTCTCGTCGACTGAAAGGTGGATCGGGCTATCGAAAAGCGAAGCAAAAAGTCGCTCGCATGCATGAGCGAATCGCTAACGCCCGGCAAGACTTTCTACATCAGCTCTCAACCAAGTGGGTCCGTGAAAACCAAACGATCTGCCTGGAAGATTTGCAGGTTCGAAATCTAATGAAAAATCACAAGTTAGCAAAGTCCATTGCTGAAGCAAGCTGGTCAACCCTTCGCACGATGCTGGAATATAAAGCAGCGTGGTATGGTCGCACGATCAGCATGGTCGCGAAAAACTATCCAAGCAGTCAACTTTGTCATGTATGCCAATCGCGCAATCCCGAAGTGAAAAATCTAAACTTGCGAGCGTGGACCTGTTCAGGATGCGGGACGCACCACGACCGTGACCACAATGCCAGCATGAACATCTTGCAAGAAGGACTGCGTTTGTTGGCGAAGATGGGCTGAACTGCGGGAACCGCAGGGATCGCTTGCTCAAGATGAGAAGGATGCTTCTCTGTTCGCAAGAATCCCCCACCTCAGCGCCATTAGTGCAGGTGGTGGGAGTGTTCAAATTGATAATCAACAAGTATACGAAAAATTAAGCGCTGGCGACTTTGTTGATGGATTAGAGATTTTGCCAATATCTCAAATTATTAAGGATATTCAAGAAGAGTTTAGGGATTGGACAATCACTAACCATGATTTTGAAAAAGACGGTAAAGGTGTATTTCAACTATTTACAACAGAACAATTTGTGAGAGTTGATTGTTATGGTGTATCTGGCGACGATATGAATAAACTAATAGATATTTTACTTAAATATGATTGTCCTTTGTATGACCCGCAAGTTTCTGAACGTTTTGATGAACATGCAACATCATAAGTCTAGTTTACACGGCATCGCGAAAAAGCAAAGAAGGCTGCGGAAGCGCCTCTCTTTCTCGTGAAACCTTATTCTGCCGTGCGGGCTCCGTCTTCTTCCGGAGCAACGAGGGCGATCGTGCCATCCGTTTCGTCGCCTTCGACAAAACGCTGCAGCGCCAGCACCTTGTTGTCCCAGTATCTTTCGTAATAGGCCAGCCACCGCTTCAATTCGAGCAGCGGCTCGGGCTCCAGCCGGTACCGCGTTTCGCGCCCGACTTTTCTTTCTTTGACCAGTCCGGCATCGGCCAGAATGCGCAAATGCTTGGATACGGCCGTCCGGCTCATCAGAAAGTGGCCGCTGATCACGGTAACGGGCATTTCCCGCTCTCCCAGCATGCTGAGCAGCTGGCGGCGCGTCGGGTCGGCTATCGCCTGAAAGACATCAGGCTTGCGCGAAGGGGCAATCATATCAGCCCTCGACGAAGGTAACGAGCTTCTGCACAATGCCGCCCCAGCCTTTGTCCATTGTGTCGCGAACGGCTTGATGCGGTTGCCCGAATTCGGTAACCTTGTCGGCGTCCCAGCCGGAGTGAATGAGCGTAAATTCTGTCTGTCCGTCCTTCTCCGTTAGCTCGAACACAATTGTCCAATCTTTCCCCCAACGGAACGAAAGGCGGTTCGGAGGATCGAGCTCCGTTACTTTGCAGGGGGACATGCCGAACGGGCCGGCGTTCAATTGGAATTCATAGCCGAGAACAGGCTGAAAATCGTTGGGCATAAACCACGCGGCAATGCCTTCCGACGTGGCGACGGCGTCCCATACTTTTTGAATCGGCGCTTTAAGCAGGGCGGTTCTGCGAATTTCCGGCAGCGTATTTTGCGTATTGTTTTCCATATGATTCATTCCTCCGATGTGAGTGGGTGCGAACTTCCGTATTATATGAAACCAAAAGGTTTCATGTCAAGACACGGAAAAAACTGGTCACAAAAAGCCCGATCCCTATCGATTCATCGAAAGGTTCCGGGCTTTGCAGGCGACTTGTTGATGTTATTTCATCTGTTTACGGGCGGCTTCGCGTACCATGTCGGGGGTGACATGGACCCGGGTCGGGGAAATGCCGTTCCGGGCGTGCCGGTTGATGTGGTCCGTCGCCACGTTAATGGCATCGACGCTGAACGGTTCGCCTGCGATGCACAAGGCGATCGCTTTTTCAATCGCAGTTTCCCGTTCGTTTTCCAGTTCAAGAAAACGTTCCAAGTGCGCGTTTTGTTTACGGGTATGGTTCGTGATGGCTTCATGGACATTCATTAAGATTAGCAGCTCCTTTAGCAGACCGGAATTCGATAAAATTTATGATACTATAAGGGGCTTGGCGTGACAATGCCGCAAAAACAAATGACGATATACTTCCACGTATCCGGCAAGCAGGCTTAATAGAGACGGGAGGAACGGCTTTTGCGCCACTCTTCACAGGGCGGAGGAGGCGAGTGGAAAAAATAGGAGCTGCACAGCGATTTACAGCACTTTTGTCGAGCGGTTATGATAGAAACGTTATTTGAAAATAAGAACGGGAGCTTGCGAATCGGGTGGACCGGTACGTGGGTATGAATCGGTTGCCGTGATACGGAAGGATGCAACGAGATTTAGCTAGCTGAGGAGGAACAACGTATGATGCCAAGCGAAGAAATCTTTGACATTTTTGACGAACGGATGAATCCGTTGGGACGGGCTTCCCGCTCCGAGGTTCATGCCCGGGGCCTGTGGCACCAAACGTTTCATTGCTGGATTGTGGACCCTGCGGAAGGGGGCGCGGTACTGCTGTTTCAAGAGCGGCACCCGGGCAAAGATACGTTTCCGTCATTGCTCGATACGTCCTGCGCCGGTCATCTGTTGTCAGGCGAAGGAGTCGAAGACGGTGTGCGGGAACTGGAAGAGGAGCTTGGACTAAGCATTCCGTTCGATACGTTGGTTCCTTGCGGCTTGTTTGCCGAGGAGGACGTCATCTCCGCAGCGTGCATCGACCGCGAGTTCTGCCATGTGTTTGTACATGTGAATCGGCAGCCGCTCTCCCGGTATCGCTTACAGCCGGAGGAGGTCACGGGCTTATACCGGGTTCCGCTTGAGCAAGTACGGAAGCTGGCTCAAGGCACATTATCGGAGCCGATCCGGATCGAAGGCATCGCACCGGATGAGAACGGCGTGCCGGCGCCGGTCGAGCGGACGGTCGGACCTGCGGATTTCGTTCCGCATCCCGGGGCTTATTATGAGCTGATGCTGAAGGCGATAGACCGGATAGGACAAGCCGCTCTTTGATCCTGGAGGCGCTCATCCGCATTCGGATGACCAAGAGTAGGGCAATAACAGAGCATTGGGAAATGAAGCAGAGCTGGGAAATGAGCGGCGTATTTCCCGGGTAAGCGCACAACTCGATTCGTTTTACGATTTTTCAGACTTTTTCGACAGTTGCATTGTAAGAAAAGCGGGTAACGCGGTCATCATCGACATTCCTCAGGAAAGGTCGGATGGATGGGGATACCCGCTTTTTTATGCGTTATACGGACACGCGGCTGATGGTCAAGAACGTCCGATGCACGTCTCCCGCCGGTACTTCCACCAGCTCTTGTTTCCGGTTCAGCTCGTCGGTCTTGGCCATCCACGGCTCGACGCAGACGAAGCTTTTGCCGCTTACGGACCACAGCACGATATATTTGAACGGCTCGCCGTATGTCATCCGCACGACCAAGCGCTCCGCTGGGCTGAAGGTAATGTCCCGTCTCTGCGCGTTCAGGAAAACAACCGATTCCGGCAGCTTATCGAGATCGATGACCCGGCCGTCATAGCTTTTTTCTGTACTGTCGTTGTAGTCGAAGTATTTCGTCGCGTCGGTTTCGTATGCGAGCGCTTTGCGGTCGGCGACAAAATACGGATGAAATCCAGGGTACATCGGCATCGGCTCTGCCGAGCCGTTCCGGTATTCCTGCTCAATGATCAATTGACCGTCCTTCAACCGATAGGTAAAGCGAAGCTCGAAGTCGAACGGGTACGATTCCCGCGTTTCCGCGTCGCTGGCGAGCGCAAGCGTAATGGCGGCGCCGTCGCTGGTATCCGTCGATTCGACACGCCAAGGGCGTACGCGGGCGACGCCGTGATTTTTCATGCTATAGCGCTGCCCGTTCCATTCGTAGGCGCCTTCCGCCAGCTGCCCGGATATCGGGAACAGCACCGGAATGCCGCCGCGGATATTGGCGTTCGGATCGTCGAACGTCGCTTTGTCCAAATAAAGCAGCTCCTGACCGTTCGCCCCGAAGCTGATGACAATTCCGCCGCGTTCCGGGGCGATTTTGAACCACGAACGGGTGCTGTGCTCGATCAACTCGTAAATCTCGTAGGAATCTTGGTAAGTTCGGATTTCGTATGGTTTCATGGTCCGTCTCCTTTCTTGTCTCCGCTATATTTTACCATAACGTTCTACGTTTGTTCTACGAGGACGCTTTGCGCACATGACGAAAATCCGAAATAACCGGCGGACCGCCATTCCAGGCATGCATAATATTTCTGCACATGAAGATACTGGAATTAAAAACAAGAGGTGTTCTTCATGTGCGAGCGTTTTTCGTTGACGGCCGAGCTGCCGGAGCTGTCGGAGCGTTATCGAATCGGACGGGTGACCTGCGCTTACAAGCCGCGATATAACATCGCGCCGACACAGCAGGTGGCCGTAATTGTCCGGGGGGCGGACAGCTGGATGCTGGAGGAGCACCGGTGGGGGCTTATCCCGTTCTGGGGGAAGGACGCCGTGAATGCCGACAGCGCAGTTGTGCACGAAAAACCGGCGTATCGAAAGCTGTTCGGCAAGCAGCGCTGCATTATCCCGGGCAACGGCTTTTATGTCTGGCAAACGGAGGGTAAAACAAGACGGCCGATTCGCATCGTCATGAAGGACCGGGGCGTCTTCGCCATGGCCGGGCTGTATGAGATTTGGAAGGATTCGCGGGGCGGAGAAACCCGCACCTGCACAGTCATGACGACGAGGTCGAACCGTTTGGTGTTCGATTACGACGAACGGATGCCGGTGATTTTGGACGAACGGGACGTCGAGACGTGGCTCGATCCGGCCATGAACGGAGAAGCGGACAGGCTGCAATCGCTGCTCCGGCCTTACGCGCCTGAGCGCATGCATGCGTACCCGGTCTCTCTGCGGGTAGCGAACCCTCTTATGGAGTCGGAGGAATGCGTCGAAGAAGCGGCTCCCGCCAAGTATGCGCTCCTCAGACGGTAAGACCGAGGGAAGCGTCTAAGCCTGCGACGGCGTGCCGATCTGCGGGGGGAGGGCAAAACGTAAGAGGAGCCGGGGCTCTGTCCTTAACGGACGATTTATCCCCGGCTTTTTTGCGTGCGCGAAAACGGCTCACCTTTATGAGATTAATCATTTAATCCCTTTCCATCGAGAATTTGTTGCGTACATTTTTCAACCCTTGACTCTCTAGTTTTGGATTGTTTGGGTTGAGAAAAATAAAGAAGGTATGCTCTTTGCCTTCCCGGCGTCAATGCTTCAAAAGCAGTTTTCAATGCAGGGTTTTCATCGAATTTATTTTGAAGTTCTTCAGGAATGATGAATTCTGTATTCTTTTTAAAAGTCACTTCCAAACCGGTTTTTTCAACTTTAATGGCTTCATGAATATAGGCTTTCAAGATGGTTTCCATTTCAACGATTTCTTGAACATGGGTGAACCGAATCTGGCGCGCCGCCTGTACATTCTCCGTTTGTTGGATTAGAATCCCATGGGCATCCTGTAACAAGGCTCCTTTATGAAACAGAAGCGCACAATAATCTTTAAAGCCATGGATTAAAACGATGTTTTTATTCTCAAATGTGTAACAAGGATGCATCCACTTAAATTCTTCGGTCAGCTCGCAGTCAAGAACGATCTGCCTCAACTTCTCATATTCTTCCTTCCACGTTTTGGCTTTACTTAAAAATTCGTCAACTTTAGGATTCAATCTACTAGTTGTCATCAAGAAACACTCCTCTTCAATTTTTCGATCAGCTGGCAGTTAAGAACTTTCGTATCCTTTGATAGAAAACAGGGATGAAGAGACTGGCGTATTCTTTTTTATTCGACGTTGTGTTCTAAAACTCCTTGCTATTAAGGCATCGAAACCATGCCAATCGTCTTCTTTTTTCCAGCGTTTGAAATTTAGTATGAACGGAGGGTTGGCAAAGTATTTATGTTCAGGTTGCGTTTTGCGATGAAAAGCAAAAAAGAAAATGCACGGATTGAGGAAATATACACATGTAATGGGAATATATAGTATTTGTATCGGCCTATCTGGAGGACTGATCATTCATCATTAAAGGGGGAGGTTACCTTGTCCAAAGCAAAAAAAATACTGCTCTTCTCTTTATCCGGTGTTTTGGCGTTAGGAGTCATCGCAAGCGGAGGCAGCTATTGGTTTGTCCGCCATTCGCTTGCAAAGACCGACGGTGAACTGATCTTGGGCGTTTCCAAGCCGGTGTACATCGTGCGGGACGATTATGGGATTCCGCACATTTATGCTTCGAACGAGCGCGATTTAATGTTTGCGCAAGGGTATGTCCATGCTCAGGACCGCCTCTGGCAAATGGAGCTGGCGCGTCGTTCCGTCAGCGGAACGCTGGCCGAAGTGTTCGGCGAAGCCTTGCTGCAGCAAGACCGTTTTAACCGTACGATCGGTTTCAAGCGAATGGCCGATCAATTGGTTGCGAAGCTGGATGAACGGACCAAGGAAGCGCTGCAAGCTTATGCGGACGGTGTCAATGCGTTTCGGGAAACGGGTCCGCTGCCGATCGAGTATACGCTGACCGGCGCTGTTTTCGAGCCATGGCAGATCAACGATTCGATCGCCATCGGCAAGAACATGGCATGGTATCTGGGCGATAACGCGATCACCGAGCTGTTCATGGCTTCGTCCTTGAAGAAGCTCGGTGTCGAAAAAACGCAATCGCTCGTCCCGGGGGTCAAGCTGGCGGAAGGGGGAGCCGTCTCACTGAAGGACGGGGACGCGCGGAAGCTTGCCGACCTGATGCACGCGTCGCGCCGATACGGCATTCCCGGCGAAGGACTCGGCAGCAACAACTGGGTCGTGGCAGGAAGCAAGAGCGAAACCGGCAAGCCGCTACTTGCCAACGATATGCATTTGCAACTAGGCGCGCCTTCGATTTTCTACCAAAACCACCTGAGCGTCTCCGGGCAGTACAGCGTAACCGGCGTGATCTTCCCGGGACTGCCGGGTGTCGTAGCCGGACATAACGAGCATATCGCCTGGGGCTTTACCAATTTGAACCCTGACGTGCAGGACCTGTACATGGAGAAGCCGAACCCCAATAATCCGCGCCAGTTCGAATATGCGGGCCGTTACGAGGACGCCATCGTCATTGAAGAAACGTTTCGCGTTAAGGGAAGGGCTGAGCCCGTTCGGGGCGAGACGGTAATTACCCGGCACGGCCCCATTATTACGGACATCGTTCTGGAGATCGGTTTGTCGGAACAGTCAGACCAGCCTTTGGCCCTCCGATGGACCGCTTATGACACCGGAATCGGCAACGAAATCACCGCTTGGCTCATGATGAACAAAGCCAAAAACCGCGACGAGTTTGAACAAGCGATGCGTGAATTTACCGCGCCTGCCCAGAACATTGTCTATGCGGACGATCAGGGGAACATTGGCTGGAGGGCGAACGGTCGGATTCCGATCCGCAGCAAGGGGAACGGCATGCAGCCGGTGCCCGGCTGGACCGACGAATACGAGTGGAAGTCGTATATTCCATGGGAGGAGCTCCCGAACGCCTGGAATCCTCCGGAAGGTTACATTGCTACCGCCAACAACCGTGTGGTCGATGACAACTACCCGTACTTTATCACCTACAACTGGTCGGAATCGTACCGCGCCGACCGGATTCGGGAGATGCTGCGGGAGAAAGCGCAGTTGACGCTTCAAGACATGCAGCGCATGCAAGTGGATTGGAAAAATCTGCAGGCCGTCCAATATCGGGATATTTGGCTGCCCATTTTGAAACGCGGTTCATGGAACGCAGCTCAGCAGCAGGCGCTGCGCACGCTGGAGGAATGGATGCGGGATCATCCGGTCGACGCCCCCGATTTGGTCGGTCCATCCATATTCCACGTGACGCTGGACAAGACGATGCAGAAGCTGTTTGAGCCGCAGCTTGGACCGGCACTCTATACCGATTTCCTGACAACCGGCTTGAGCCTTATCTCGGTAAACGAACTGTTCACGGGCAAAAACAAGAAATGGCTGGAGGGCACCAGCGGCACGGTGGAGCAGGCGCTGCTCGACGGCTTCGAGGAAGCTCTTCGCCTCTTGAAGCAGCAGTTTGGCGACAGGCAGGAAAAATGGCTGTGGGGGGCGATGCATACGGTGACGTTCGAGCATTCGCTTGGAGCCATAAAACCGCTTAATTTGATGTTTAACAACGGTCCTTACCCGTACGGCGGAAGCAACGTTACCGTTGGCGACGCTTCTTTTTCGCAAAAGCAGTGGCCCTATAAAGTGCTTGCCGGGGCTCCGTGGCGCTTCACGGCCGATCTTTCCAATTTAAAAGCCTCAGAGGATATCATGATCATGGGAGCCTCCGGTCAGCTCGGCAGCCCGCATTATGCGGATCAAACCCCCATGTGGCTCGCCGGCCGCTACAAAACGATGTATTTTGATGAGGCGGATGTCACGGCTCGTTCGAAAGGGACGCTTGTCCTCCGTCCGCGCTAGAGGGCGGCAGCTCGTTTGCATTCATTTTTGTCAAATGGTAAAATATAAAAAATTTAAAAAAGGAGTTTTTTCAAATGATCCGAGTTAATATGTAACGTGTAGCCTCTAGCCCCAAAGCCCGAGGACCTCCATATGATTATACTCTATTATTTGTACAAAAATTGAGATCATATGGAGGATTAGAAGATGAGTAAACCTGTAATGAACGCAGCATTGGTATGCGGACCTGATTGCGATATGGAAGTCCAGGCAATCCGAAGCACTCTGGAGTATTTTGGTGCAAGAGTTTTTACTTATTGGATTGGCAGACCGAATGATCTAATTGATATCCTATCCGGTAAGGACCTGTATCCGAATACGGATCTGATCATTCTTAGCTTCCATGGCGATGAAGGTCAATTCATCATGCCAGAGCTGGAGGACAGTATCTATGAACCGGGAGAACCCAAGGGCAACTTTGGGCCGGAGGAGATCAGACGCTTTGCCAAGCTGGCAGGGAAAACAGTAATCGGCACCGGATGCTCAGTGGGTGAACTGGAGACGGCACAAGCATTTCTCGACAGTGGCTGCGAAGTCTATATCGGGCCAAATGATTATCCAGATGGAAATGACGCGCTCATGTTTGTTCTAAGGCTTTTCTACGACCTCATTCAGAACAAACGAAGCGTCAAGGAAGCTTTCCAAACCGCCAAGTCTCTGGACGCGGAGATGGATATGTATCAGCTATATGAAAATGCGCAGCAATCTGGTAGAAAATGAGACGTATGTGTAGAAAAATAGCTTGACTTACGTTCCTTCCAATTTGGAAGAAACCTTTAAGATTACAGACGAACTCCCTCGCTGTACGAACAGCGAGGGAATTTACATTCCGCGTTTACGGGCTTTTGAGGCTTGCGAAGGAGCATTTCTAACCGCGATTGTGGTTGGGGATGCTTTTTCTTTTGACATTGACAAGAGAAGAGGTGACATAAGCCGTTTCTTTTAGTGCTGCTTCGCGTTCTGGTTGAAATACCAGGTTGCAGCCGATTTTTTAATGACATTAACTTTCGGGTGGATTTAGTCTACATAATAAATATTATGTTTACTTTAAACGTGCAAGCAAGTTGCTGGTCAAATATGTTATAATAGCAGGAAATTTAAAACCGTGGGGGGCTGAGGCCATGTTTGTCGTCACGGCGGAAGAATGAGAAGAGGGTTGATCTGCATACGATTCAGACGGTCGGTATCCCGGCGCTAGTGCTGTTGGATAATGCAGGACGGCGGTACCAATTAATCCGATTGAATATAAATGTCATTAATATTTAGTTGCATTTATAATAAGCTTCGACACGTTTATGCTCTTTGTCATAAAAATGCCTCGAAAAAATCATTCGGCTGTCGAATACTATAATGATGACGTTTGAAGGAGGTTTCCATGGAGAAATCCATCAATCAACGTTACGTGCTAACCGAGCCGATTCTTCCGATGTTAAGCGGAATGCTATACAGTGGGAAAGATTTGCCTTTACGAAGAGACGTCGTTTTTTTCGTCGTGGAAAGCACGGACGAAGCCGCTAAAGAGGCGTATATCCGCAAACTGCGGGAGGTTGCGCCGCTTAGCGACAATCGTTTTTTACATATTCTTGATGTAGGGATGGAGCCGAATTATATTTTTGCCGTGCTGAAGACGTTCGACGGCAAGCCGTTTATCCAGGAGCTAAAGGGGCATCGTTTTACCCCGGAGGAAGTGGTCTCCAAAGTGCTTGATCTTGGCAAAGGCCTGATGGATGCACTTGAGGAAGGGATATCCGGCTGTTCCGTACACGCGGCGAACCTGTGGCTCAACGATGACGGTCAGCTCAAGATCATTAACTATTGGGAAAAAGGAACACACGCGCAGCGCGGCGCTCAAGGTCTCGGCTGCCTGCTGTACCAGATCCTGACCCGTTCCGAATCGATTCCGGCTTCGTTCGATACGATAGAGCACCGGCTTCGCGAGGCGCTTGCGGCGATTCCTCGCGTAGAACAGGAGCTGCTGATTGCCACGCTGCGCCGGGTATGGAACGATCAGGAAACGCTAGCTTCGTTGATGCTCGTGCTGCAGAGCTTGCGGCAGGATACGGCCGTCAGGCAGGAACTGTCCGAGCCGATGGGGGATAGACAAGTCCGGGAAAAGACAGAACCGGAGAGAGCGTATGAAGAGGAAAATCCGGCCGAAGAGGAGGAGTCACCGCCAAGGAGAAGCTTGGGGCAGGCAGGCCGTAAGCTTCTGGTAGGAACGGCCATTGCCTGCTTGGGAGGGGCCGCGGCTTTTGTGTGGTTGGGGAAGGATCAAGAGGAGCCTTCGGGCAAAGGCGTCTCGCCAGCCCAAACCGAGCATCGCGCTCCCGTACAGCCGTCGCATCATACCTACGACAAGCCGGCCGGGCCTGAAGTTGTCGAGACGAATGATTCCGATCCAAAGCAAGCGGATGACAAAATCGTGATCGTGCCTAATTTGATCGGGCTGCAAAACGATACGGCTGGCAAGCAGGCCATAGCGGCCGGACTGCGTTTCGGATTCGATATAGTGGCCAACGAACGCGAGGAAGGCACAGTGTTCAAGCAGGAGCCGGCTGCCCAAACGAAAGTTCCTAAAGGTACCCGGGTCAAATATTGGGTAAGCAAAGGAAAGCAGCAATAAACAAGCCGGCCTCGAGCGAGACGGGGACCGGCTAACAGTCGTTATTCCGAAGGCTTATCGATCGCCTCCGCCATCGTTTTATCGGTCAGGTGGGCGTAGATTTGCGTCGTTTCCGGCGACGCATGTCCCAATTGCTCTTGCGTTTTGTATAAATCGTTGCGCAGATAATAGTCGGTCGCGAACGAGTGGCGCAGCTTATGCACGGACAAATAAGGCTTGCCGAACCGCTTGGCGTATTTGATCACCATCTCTTGCATGGCGCGCTTGGTCATGCGTTCGCCTTCTTTTTTGCCGTTGGCGACGGCAAGGAAGAGGGCTTTTTCCCGTTTGGGCGCTTTGTATCTCAGCTGGCGCTGCTCCAAATAGGCGGACAAGGAATCGACGGCTTCCTGCCGGAAATAAACCGGCGTTTTGAACGTATCGTCGTTTTTACCTTTACGGTATACATACGTCAGCTTTTTCTTCAAGTCGATGTCTTCGACATTGAGATTAAAAACCTCGGATACGCGGAGGCCTGAATTAAGAATAAGGCTGATGATGCAGACGTCGCGGACCTTGTTGAGCTCGTAAGAGTATAGCGCTTGCTTGTTTTTGGCGACATCGACCGGATAGCCGGTTTGTACGTACTCGATAAATTCCGCGATTTCCGACTCCTGCAGCAGCTTCCCCTCCAGCTTGGCCGCGGTATCCTTCGGCTTGTGCGTGCGCTTGATCTCGACTTTGGCCATTACGTTGCGCTTCAGCAGCGGATAGAAGTCCTCGTCCTCGGCAATTTGGCTCAAGTAATGGAACAGCGACCGCAGCGAGGAGAGCTTGCGGGCGATCGTCGTCTTGCCGTTCGAATTTTCTTTGCGCGTGGCAAGGAACATTTTGAAATTGTCGATGCTGTCCATATGCAGCCGTTCCAGGTCGATGAGCGGTACGTCCTTCACCGTTGGCGCGGACGACAAGCCTTCCGCAAGCAGCCATGATAAGAAGGTATCGTAGTCCCGCACATATTCGAGCAGCGAGGAAGGGGAGAGGTCGGGCAGCTTGTAATTGATGAATTTCTCTACATACCATGGCATGGAGGGCAATTTTTTCTCCAGCTCGCTGCGGTCTTTGATTTTGATAATATTCATGCGAACCGCCTCCATATGTAAAATAGTTTACATAATAAATGTTATGTAATGAAATTGTCGAAGGAATTGTCAGCACTGCATATTTTGTTTACATAATAATAATTATGTAAACTTATTGAGCGATATCCTGAACTTTCCCGGGTTCTCAATTTATTATGGGAGAGCAGGAGCAGGTCTGTCAATTTAGCGTGATGTTTTTTCTTCCCGGCAATCACTGATGCAAAAAACGCCGTCTGCTTGAATTTCAAGCAGCGGCGTTTTTCTGACTTGCGTGCAAATTAGGCGGGCAGGGGGGTCTGCGTCGGTTTGGCATAACCTTTTTGATACTGCTTGTCGATCTGCTCGCGGATGTCTTTGGCCGAATGGCCCTGCTGCTGCCACTGCGCCGATTTGACGGCAATTTCCAGACATACGCCGCAGCGGGTGGCGTGATCGTCCCACACGACCGAACCGTCGGAGGCGGTTTCTTTAATGAAGCAGTTCATGTTGCTTTGATGCCCTGCGCTCTCGCCGCAACCGCAATAACAGGGGATATTGCGCAGCAGATCCTTCGTCTGGGCCGCAACCAAATACGCTTTCTTCATCTGCTCCGGCTGCTTGTCCAAGAAAGAGGGCAGCGCGGTCAGCGAAGCCGTTTTCTCTTGCAAATCGCCGCTTGGCGTCTTATGTGGAACATGAGACTCCTCCGCCGCCTTGGAGCCGCCGCAAGCGCTCAGGATTAGCAGAAGGGCGGTTAAAGCCAGAATTACCGTTGCACGTCGAAACAATGGATTCACCTCGTCGCATTCGTTTTATTCGATCGAATTATACCATACCCGCGTATACCATGACAAAAAAAGCTTTGCCCCCAGTTCGCTCTGGTCCGGGCACGATCCCCGTCCCCGTTGGGAGGATGGACGAAGATCAAGAGGGTTTTTCGGCCTATGCGCCCTTCATCTTGCAACGTTCTTCGTGCAAATTATTCCCTCCTAACCCGTAAAATGAAATGGATCGTATCCCATAATGGTGGAAATTTATCCCTCGCCATCACCATACCGATATGCCATAATGAAGAGGAATGAGCCTAGAGTACCTTATATGCCAAGAGGAGGGAATTGATGTGTTTACGGATTTGAACAACGATTTTCGTCTTCGTTCCATCGGCATGTTTTTCGACTTCTTAAACCGGTGTACTCCGGTGGCGGGCACTTGATCATGTTGTCGAGTAAATCTGCCGTCGCTGTTCGCAAAACGGTCATGGGCACATTTGACCCGGAAACGCGCTGGAGAGATCCTCTATTGTCGATGCTGCCCCGAATTCCCGACCCGGAAAGGGACCGGATCGTTCTTTGTATGGATGAACTGCTTTTTCCGCTGTGCGGGCCTAACGATATATTGTATACCCGCTGCCGGATCGACGAAGCGCTGCTGGATTATTTCGCCAAGCTGGGCGTTTCGTTTCACCACCGCAGCGTCGTAGACTTGACTTCGCCGGAAGCCGAAGAAGCGCTGCGCTCGCAGGATTTCGCGTCGTGCATCTTTAAGCTCGCTCCCCGGGACGGTATCCCCGGCTCCAATGCGGACAAGCCGTATGTGCTTACGCCGTACGCGGTAACGGAGGAGGCGCAAGAGTATGCGAGAAAGGTGGTTTTCGCCAACCCTCTACCGGATTTGGCTGTAGTGAAGCGTGTGAACTCCAAGCTGTATCACCATCGGCTGCTGGAGGACACGGGACTGCACGTTTACGGTACGCCGGTCATGAGTGCGGAGGAAGTGGCCCAATACGGCGCCGAGCTGCTGCGTAAAGGCGCTTTTCTGATCAAGGACCCGTTCGGCGTATCGGGCAAAGGCAACTTGCTGATCGAAAGCCCGTCGCTGCTGAAACGGATCGTTTCGTACTTGCGGAAGCAAGAGGAAGCCGGCTCCCAGACGCTCTTTTTGCTCGAACCGCTGTTGCCCAAGGCAGCCGACTTCTCCAGTCAATGGCTGCTTGAGCCGGACGGCTCCCGAGAACTGATTTCCGTGCAGCGGATGATAAACCGCCAGCAAAATTACGGCGGCTCCGTCACGGCGGAAACCGCCTTTGTGAACTTCCTCGAACAAAAAGGGTACTTCCGGATGCTTGAGGCGGCGCTGCGTGAGCTGCATCTCGACGGCTATTTCGGATACGTTTGCTTTGACTCGATGGTGCTGGAGGACGGAGAGCTTGTCCCCATCGTCGAGGTTAACGCCCGGATGTCGATGGGGCTCATCAATGCGCATCTGGACCGGCTGCTTGCAGGCTGGAGCCTCAAGGGCTGGCTTACCTATCTGTCCGTCGCTCTGCCGGATGGATTCCGCTTCGAACGGATGCTTCAAGCGCTGGAGGATGAGCAGCTGTTGTTTACCCCGCTGCGCCAAAGCGGCATCATGCCGCTATCCTCCGGTACGTTAACCGTGAACGGCGGCCCGGGCGGGCGGTCTTCGGCGAAGCCGAAAGGCCGGTTGTATGTATCGGTGATCGGACAGACGGAGGAAACCCGGGGAATGGCGTTGGAACGGCTGAAGCAAGTGCTGCATGACCTATCGGTGACAGTATTCCATTAACGGAAGGACAGGGGGCTGTCCATGACTAAGGACACGATCACGCTGTTGGCCTCAGGCAATTCGCTCGGCGCCTATATTCCTGCGATACATCTTCGAGAAACCCTTGCGCGCCAACATATCCGGGCGGAAGTGCAGGTGCTTGAAACGCTCTATCGCGAGGAGACCCGAAGCAAAATCAATGGGTATAAAAAAGCGTTTCACAACAATTTTTCCGTCGCTTTGACCGGGCATCGGATGGCCAAGGACATCGGTCCGAATCTCGATGATTCGGAGGTCCGCCGGCTGCACGCGCATTGGCGGCAAACGGGCTGCGCGACGTTTATCGCTTTTACGGGGTTTTGGCTGCCTATTCTGGAAGCCTACAAGGAGGTTGCAGGCTTTCCCGTCCATATCGAATGGATTCATATGGATGCTTGCGACACCCCTTCGTATAAGGTTTATAAGTCTTCTTACCAAGCTTACCGCAATGTGCAGTTTTACGATCCCGGGCTCGGAAGCCCCAGCTATTGGATCGCGCCGCCGGACGCAGAGGCCGCGTCCTTCGAGGAACGGAACGACCGCTTTCTTATTCATGGCGGCGGCTGGGGGATCGGGACCTACCGGGACAAAATCGAGCGGCTGCGGAGCGGCGGCTGCCGACTGGATATCATTGCGTATGACGAGAGCGAAGTGCAGGAGGACGACGGGGAAACCCGCTATTTTATGGCGGATTCCGAGTGGAGTCCGTGGATCAGGGATACGGAGGGAGCATATACCTATCCTCCGATGCTGGAGCTCGTAAGGCGGCAGGGGACGATTGAACGGCGCAGGCTGCCGGACTACGTTTCCTATTTGGAGCTCGTTCGCTTGGGCCGGGCAATTATTAGCAAGCCGGGAGGCGCTACTTTGAACGATTCGCTGGTGTACGCCACGCCGCTGCTGCTGCTGGAGCCGTTCGGATATCACGAGGAAAGCAATGCCGCCTTTTGGAAGCGGTGCGGATTCGGTATCGGCTATGACGATTGGGAGGAAGCCGGGTTTCCGGCCGCGTCTTTGCAGGCCTGCCACGAACGGCTGCGAAAGCAGCGCAATACAGCCTGTCATTACGGAAGGGAATGGGATACGGCTCCAAACGAGCGTTACGTCTAAACCATTAACCGATCAGGAGGACGCCATGGAACGGATCCGGGTGAGCGGACTGCGCAAAACCTACGATTATTACACGAAGGAAGCGGGGCTTCGGCATTCCTTGAAAAATTTGTTTTCCCGCAAAACGTTGACGAAGGAAGCGGTCAAGTCCATTTCGTTCGAGATCGCTTCCGGGGAATGCGTGGGCTTCATCGGGCCGAACGGCGCCGGGAAGACGACGACGCTGAAGATGCTTTCCGGTATTCTTCATCCGACCGGCGGGGAAGCCTCGGTATTCGGGCATACGCCATGGGAGCGCAGAAAAGAATTCAAGCGTATCTTCTCGCTCGTGATGGGGCAAAAAAATCAGCTGTGGGTCGATTTGCCCGCCATCGAGTCGATTTACCTGAACAAATGCATTTACCAAATTCCGGATGAGGCCTACGAGCGAATGCTTGCCGAGCTGTCGGAGATGCTGGATGTGAAGCATTTGCTGCACGTGCAGGTCCGGCGGCTGTCGCTCGGCGAACGGATGAAGATGGAGCTGATCGCTGCGCTCATTCACAGTCCCAAATTGTTGTTTCTGGACGAGCCGACGATCGGCCTCGATCTGATCTCACAGAAGAAGATCCGGGAGTTTCTGACCTATTACAACGAGCAATTCAAGGCAACCTTGATTTTGACCAGCCATTATATGAAGGATATCGAGGACGTCTGCAAGCGTACGATTGTTATTAACGAAGGCCGTATTTTGTACGACGGCGATTTCAAGAAAATCAACGAGCTGTTCAACGAAGTCAAGGTGCTAAGCGTTCAGTTTTCCGAGCCGGTGCCGGAGGAAAGCCTGAGAACGCTCGGCTGCGTCACGAAGCGCGACTCGTATCACGCGGTAATCGAGCTGCCGAAGGAGCAGTTGAAGCCGGTATCCCGGATGCTGCTTGACCGGTTTCCGGTCGTCGATTTCACGGTGGCGGACCTCCCGCTTGAAGAAAGCATTGCCAAGCTGTACGGCAAAGAAGCAGCCACCGGATAACCCCGCAAGCGAAAACAACCGCATCTACTTGAGGAAGACAAGGGGGAGTTTATGTTATGAGTCGGTATCAATTGCCGCTGCAGCCGCCGCCGATCAAAGGCTTCTTGCGTTGGGCGTACACGTTGTCGATTACGCATAATTACGAGGAGACGCTGCCGTGGTACTATACCAATTTCATCCAAATGTCGTGTACGAAGCATTTTCTCGAGAAACGGCAGCAGTTTTTTTTCGATTTTTTCCGGGGCAAGCCAAACGAGCTGAATTTCAACAATCCGTTTCTTTTGACCTGTGCGGTCAATTATGAACTACTGTCTGGATTTCGGACGGACGAGCTTGTCGAGTTTATGATCGGGCGTATTCGCCAAGGCTATTATGCGATCGTCTTCATCGACGAATCGAAAATTACGATCGGCCCCGCCTATGGGGGCGACGCCTTTCCCCATCATCTGATGCTCTCCGGATACGATCTAAAGGAACAAATGTTCGATGTCTCGATGTTCGATGGCAATCTGGTGTACCGGACCCTCAAAATTCCGTTTGAGGAATTCATAAGCGCCTGCGAATCAATGAAGCGGCTTATCGAAAGCGGGCTTACGGCGGATCACCATACGTTTTTTTACCGGTTCAACGGGGAGCATCCCTTTGCGTTCGACCCGGTGGCGGTCGCGGATCAGCTGCGCGATTATTTGAACAGCGAGACTCACTTGAACCGGATCAACTATAACCCGGACGGCGAAGTGTTTGGTATGGCGACATACGAGTATCTCCAAATGTACTTCAGAGCCGCAGCGGAGAGGCATCCTTCGTTGGTGTCGCCCAACGGCATAAGGCATCTGCATTTGCTCTGGGAGCACAAAAAGGTGATGGCGGACCGAATCCGGTACTTCACGCAGCACGGCATCATCGAACAGGACGAGGAGCTGCTGCGATCGTTCGAAGAGCTTGCGAACAAGGCGAAGCTGCTGCGCGATCAGCTGGCTATCGCGGAAACGAAGGGTGATGAGCGGATTTTCGCGAAGATGCCCGCCAAGCTGGAGATGTTTAAGGAAAGCGAGCCAGGGCTGCTGGAGCGGCTGTTAAAGCGCGTGGAATCGGGTCAACCAGTAGGGATATAGCCAAGTGAAGGAAAACAGCTGCTTGCGGGCGGCTGTTTTTTCATGCGTCGCGGTTTGGAGCCGCATTTTCGTGGTTGAAGCGATCGCCGCTTCGACATATACTAGATCGAAACGATAGGTCAACACGATACTGCCTGCGTGCGTCGTGGCTTTAACGCAGCATGGATTCCAAAAATAAGAAAAAGGGGATAATGAACATGGATACGCGTCTTTACTTGCAGCGCATCGAAGCAGCAGAGCCTGTTCAACAGACCTTGGAAGGCTTGACGCAGCTGCAAAAGCAGCATGTGACCCGGGTTCCTTTTGAAAATTTAGATATTCTGCGCGGCATTCCGATCGCGCTTCGGACCGGCGACCTCTTCGATAAACTCGTGAACCGGCGCAGGGGTGGCGTCTGCTATGAGTTAAACGGATTGTTCAGCGAGCTGCTGCGCCGGATCGGGTTTGAGACCCATATGATTGCTGCAACGGTCTATCGGGGAGAAGGGCAATGGGGGACGGAAGGCTCGCATGCCACCAATCTCGTTCGTTTGGAGGGGCGTCCATATTTGGTTGACGTCGGCTTTGGCGGCAACTCCCCGCGCCGTCCGGTGCCCATGACTGGGGAGGAGATTCAGGACACGGACGGTTTCTATCGGATCAGACCGTATCCTGAGCTGCGGAACAGTTATATTTTGGAGAAGAAGGAGGAGCGGGACTGGACCATCCTATACAGGTTTGATCTGGAACCGAAGCAGCTCGAAGATTTTGCCGAGGTGTGCGACGTGACGCAATACGCCCCGGAATCGCCGTTCAACAAAGTTTATTTCTTGATGAAAGTGACGGAGGAAGGCCGAATGACGCTGTTCGATCATTCCTTGACCGTAGTCGACGGTCCGACTAAAACCAAAGAGACGATTGAAGCCGGCCGCATCGACGACATCTTGGAACGGTTTCTTGCCCCCTAAGTCCGGCGCACCATTGCAGCGGTTCACGAGCATGACATATAATAAGCGACAGACTCGCGAGAACAAGACAGAGGAGCGTACATACCAATGAACACACCAATTCCATTACATAAACACGAATTTCGCGCCAGCCGGATTGTGCTCGGCTGCATGGGGCTTGGCGGAGGCTGGGACCGGGAGCCGTACACGGCGGAACACGTCAAGCAGGCGCACGAAGCGGTCGAAGCGGCGCTCTCCGCTGGCATCAATATGTTCGATCACGCGAATATTTACACCAAAGGCAAGGCCGAGCAAGTGTTCGGTCAAGTGTTGAAGGAGCGTCCCGATCTGCGGGAGCGGATCATCATTCAATCCAAATGCGGCATCCGCTTCGAGGAAGAGGGGGTTCCGGGGCGGTACGATTTCTCGAAGGAGCATATTGAAGCGAGTGTCGACGGGATTTTAAGCCGGCTCGGCATCGAGACGCTGGATATTTTGCTTCTGCACCGGCCCGATCCGCTGATGGAACCGGAAGAAGTGGCGGAAGCGTTCCAGCTGCTGCACGAAGCGGGGAAAGTAAGAGCGTTCGGCGTCTCGAACATGAACGCGGCGCAAATCCGCTTCCTGCAGTCCATGATCCGGCAGCCGCTCATCGCGAATCAGCTGGAAATGAGTCTGCTCAAGCTGGACTGGCTGGATGCAGGCGTACATTTAAACCAGCCGCAGGGCACTGGCGTCTCGTTCCCGGAAGGGACGATGGAATTTTGCCAGATGGAACATATCCAGATCCAGGCATGGAGTCCGCTCGCGCGGGGTCTGTTCACAGGCGGCGACTTGTCGGGGCAGCCGGAATCTGTCCGGGCCACCGCAGCCTTGGTCAGCCGTATGGCTGAGCAGAAGGACGTATCGCCGGAAGCGATCGTGCTCGCGTTTCTGCTGCGTCATCCCGCAAAGATCCAGCCGGTGATCGGCACCGTGCGTCCCGATCGCATCCGGGCTTGCGGCGAAGCGGAGCGGGTGATGCTTACAAGGGAAGAGTGGTACACGCTCTACGTCGCCTCGCGGGGCCGCACTATGCCGTAAGCTCAGCGTTCTGCGAAAACGTTGGACATCGTCAAACGAATGGTGCGCCGCTGTAGGATACCATCACCGTGAATAGGGGTACCGCCAACAAAACGCGAAAAACGTACGCATGTTTTTCAAAGATATGTTGGCGGTCGCCCCTATTTTTTTATACTTATAATACATTATTGTTGACAAAGTATATAAAAGATGTCATGCTAAATTATGTTAGAATTTGGAGTTGCGAAAAAGCAGACGAAAAAAATAATTTAAGGAGCGAAAACAATGAATGCAAAAGAATTACGAGAAAAAATAGCGGCTTACTGCGAAGAATACGATAGCTTGTATGGAAGATTAGTAAAACCTATAAACGAAATGCTTATGGATATCGATGCGGGCATATCAGAAGAAACAGCAAATCAAATATTGGAAAATCTTAAATTATTTCACGAAGGAAATAAATACATAGCTGATTGCCATCTGGACGAAAGTAACAATTTTATTAGAGACGGCATCGAAGAATTAAAAAAAGGAAACCTCGCCGACGGAGCTTTACAAATATTTGGCGCAGGGTTAAATTTCGCCAGTTTTGCAGCGAAGGCCGCTGGAGTTAAACATATTAATCCCCATGAAATGATCAACGAGCGATTCAAATTAATAAAAAAATCATTGGAATAAGTTTTAGGTCTTGGACGCAATTAAAAACTCGATTTCCTGTACACGAAGGGACTCGAGTTTTTTTGCTATAATTAACATGAAATAACAACGGAAAGTCGAGGTGTCCAAAATGAAAATTCTCATCATTGGAGGAACTAACTTTATCGGACCATACGTGATTCGCCATCTTGATGCCATGGGCTATCATGATATTACCTTGTTCCATCGTGGCAAGACTGAAATCGACTTGCCTTCCACCGTAAAGCACATATACGGGGACAAAATGCAATTGGAGCAACACAAGGCGGCCTTTCAATCCTTGTCTCCCGACGTTGTAGTGGATATGATTGCTTACACAGAAACAGACATCGTGCCCGTACTGCATACATTCCGCGGCATTACGAATCGACTCGTGATGATCAGTAGTCAGGATGTTTATCGTGCTTATGGTGTCGTCCGACGGGCTGACAACGGACCGTTAGAGCCATTGCCGATTTCGGAGGATTCTGCCGTTAGAAACAATCGTTACCCTTACCAAGACCCCGCCAAGAATCCCGATGATTGGTGCAATCGTTATGACAAAATTCCTCTGGAAGAGATGGTCATGAACGACCCTTACTTAACAGCAACTGTTGTACGCCTGCCCGCGGTTTACGGACCAAATGATCCACAGCATAGACTATTTCATTATTTCAAATTGAAGCCATTGCATGATGACAGACCAGTTATTTTGCTGGATGAAGGTTATTCAAATTGGCTCTGGTCTCACGGATATGTGGAGGATGTCGCTTATGGCATTGCATTAGCGATAACAAACGAGCGAGCAGCAGGACGCCTCTACAACATAGCAGAGCTTCAGACGAGAACGATGTTAGATTTCATTCAGGCTATTGGCGACCAGCTGAATTGGCAAGGTAAAATCATCCAAGTTCCTACCGGTCACCTTCCAGATGAGCTAGGCATCCCCTTGCACACAGAACAAAATATCATCGTCGAATCCAAGCGAATTCGGGAAGAATTAGGCTACCGAGAAATTTTCTCCTTTAAGGAAGGATTGAAAAAAACGATTGATTGGGAACTGGCTCATCTGCCAGAGGATATTGGTCATGATGATGACAAAGACGATGCGATGCTAAATGAATTGCGCGAAGCCGGTGTGATCTGTATAGATTAACATTGTAAGATATAGGGGATTTTCAACTCCAAGAGAACCGGCTAAGGGTCCGGTTTTTTCGGTTCTTTCTTGCAAGTCTTTATCCCTTCAAGATGACGGTTTATTTTTTGCTTGAGGGGTAAGCAGAAACTATCTGTAATATTTGTGAAAATAAATCGTACCAAGTATATAGAACTTTGTTATAATAAATGTTGATTTGGAAACGAAGGGAGATATCGCATGGATAAATTTGAAGAGAATTTATTTACAACCAGAGAGCGGTTGCTAAATGAGGTTTCTTCTTTAAGTTTTGATGAATTCAATCGACGATTTGAGATGAGTAAATGGAGCATAGCTCAGGTTTGTCATCATTTGTTTATTACGGAAAAGCTGTTCGCAAAAGCAATTGTGTTTGGGCTTGAACAAAAGAGTCCAAGCGGATCAGAACACATACCGGCTCACTTTGTGTCAGATCGGTCCAATAAGATTCAAGCGCCCCAGATTTCGGAACCAAGTTCCGAACCTTTTCAAGTTTTGCAAATCGTTCAACTATTAAGCGAATCAAGAAATAAATTGATGGATGTTCTTGGTAAGATAGACGACAAATCCATTTTGAAGGCAATAGCAGTAAATCATCCTGTTTTTGGCGACTTGCCATTGGATCAATGGGTTGAATTATTGTATTTACACGAGCAACGACATATCGAGCAAATTAAAGAGTTGAAATCCTGTTCTAAGGGATAACGTATCCCGAGGGGATCGAGAAAGGATAAAGATGGCCGTTCAGACAAAAGGAGGTTTTCCCGGTTTCCTCGGATACGACGATGATTAACGCATCGGTCCGCTCCGACAGTCCGATGGCGGCGCGGTGACGGGTTCCCAGCTTTTGATTGGGGAAGGTTCGTTCGGTCAGAGGGAGGATGTTGGCGGCCGAGACGATCTGGTCGGAGCGTATAAATACGGCCCCGTCATGCAGCGGGCTGCCCGGAGCGAAGATGGACTCCAGCAAGGAACTGGTAATTTCCGCGGACAGGAGGATGCCCGGGGTGATCCAGGAATCGATGCTATCCTCCCGCTGGATGACAATGAGAGCGCCTTGACGTTTGAGACCCAGGTGGTTCACAGAACGGGAAATCTCTTTATACTTGCTCGTATAGGGCGACAGAAAACAGTTCAAATAATAGGTCGAAGCAAGCGCTCCCGTCTTGGAGAACCGCTTGGAAAGATGCTCGATCTCGTTAAGCAGGCACGTATTGACCTCGTCCAGGCTGGAAACGACCTTTCCGATGCTGTGAAGGATGTCCGTTAATTGTTCCTTGAGCTCCTTTTTTAAAGGGGAAACGTCACATTCCAAATGCTCCATCTGCGAATCCCATCCTTTCCATAGTTTAGCTTAACCGATCCAAAAAGCGATTATTCGAGGCTTTAACAACGAAAAAGGGCAGCCCCGAAGTCATCTGGGAATGACTTGCGGGACTGCCCATCGTACTATTTCCGGTTTGTATCCGCATAAACGGCCATCGCATCGCGCATAAATTTCGCCAATCCGTCGCCGAAGCGGTCGATGCTTTGGGTGAAGCGCTCGTCATCCACATACATTTGACCCAAGCCTTTGAAGGCTTCGAGTGAGTAAGAACCCATTTGGTTCAATAGCTCGTACCATTCTTTAATGGCCGTCTGCGCCTCCGCAGAATCCGGCGAGCCGCCGCGAAGTTCGGCCAGCTTGGCGTAGATCCCATTCATCGTTTTGCCCATTGCTTCCTGTTCGTCTTTCGACATGGAGCCGACCTTGGCGTTGGCCTTATTGACCGCTTCATTGCCCCAACGTTCGCGGGCTTCTTGCTCGTAAGGATTACGGCTGAAGTCAAAGCCTTCGAATTTTTCTTTTGCCGTCATTTGAATTTCTCCTCTCGCATGACGCATCGTTTTATCGATCGTCGCTATCATGTTATCGAGCCTGTTGCGTTTTTCAAGCAGCATGTTCCGGTGCAGTTCCAGTGCTTCCAGACGGTTAAAGGAAGGACTGTGAATCATTTCTTTGATTTTCGTTAAAGGGAAGTCAAGTTCTCTGAAAAATAAAATCTGCTGCAGCATTTCAAGATTATCGTCAGAGTACAAGCGATACCCGGCTTCCGTCGTCCCGTCCGGGGTCAATAATCCAATTGCATCGTAATGATGAAGCGTGCGCACACTGATGCCGACTAAATCCGCAACCTCTTTCACCTTCACCGGAATCGTCGCGACCTCCTTTCAAGCATCACTATAGCGTATAACGTAACGTTAGAGTCAACAACAAATAAGGTCCCCGCAAAAAACACTTTCGATGAGAGAAGTGTTTTTTGCGGGGACCCGCTTCCTATACCCCATTACCTGTATGTGTTCCGGGCCATTCTTTCCATCCGTTGATCCTGCTTGCGTTCGTGAACGACCAGACAAGCGTGAATGACGCCCGGCAGCCAGAAGAAGAGCGTCAGAATAAAGTTGAGAAGAGCCTGTATCGGTTTTCCGCAAAATAGAACGGCAACAGGAGGGAGCAGTATAGCTAGAAGATACATCCGAAAAACCTCCTTTTAGGTTCGTTATTCTGTTATACGAGATTAGGTATGAAAAGTTTCTGGGAAGCGATAGTGCAATTTTTTGCACGGGACGGACGACAATAGTCTTCATCGGAGATGCACTGTCTGACGTTGACATGATGCCAATCCGCTTCTTTTTTGCAATATGCGAAATCAATATTAAAGATTGCGGTTTATATAACCGCAAAAATTATGCATTAATTACCGATTAAAGTTTTCTTGCTTTAAAAACGAAGGACAGGGGCAACATTTTTGCATTGAAAGCAGAATGATATTTCTGTTCAACTTTACTCTCACTTTGAAGGGTTTGTTTATCAGTTTCTTCTATCATTTCCTCAATAAAAAAACCTGCTTTAGATAAAGCGTTAATATACGTTGAAATTTTCCTTTTGCTGAGTGAAATATCAAAGCCGTATTTTTCAAATGTAAATAGATTTTCATCGTAATAAGAGCTTTTAACTACAAGATTATTTTCTTCAATTTCCATACATCTCATAACAGGGTGATCCCAGCTAAATATAAAAGTACCACTGTTTTTTAAATAGGATGCGATTAAATTAAATGTTTTTTGTAAATCGGTAGTCCAGCCGATTGCATATATTGAATAAACAATATCAAAATAATCCTTTGGTAAGCCTGGATTTTCTTCCATGGGACTGTTGAATAAACGTGCTTCATATCCACAATCTTTTAAATAACGGGTTGCATTTTCAATTTGCTGTGTGGATATATCAAGTCCCCAAAGTTCTGATGCATGATGGTCACCATGATATTTAAGAGAGTGCCCACTTCCACAACCAATTTCAAGAACTTTTTTACCAGACACATCACCAAACAAATGTAAATCTTCTTCGGATGGTATCAAGCATCCGAGTTCTGGGAGTGCAGTTACACCGAACCATTTGTCAGCAGTATTATCCCAAAACTTTTTATTTTGTTCTAAAACCCCTTTATTATTAAGAGTGTTTTTTCTTGAATTTAATAATAAATTGCTCTTTACGACTGAATCCTCCATAATACTCCTCCTATATAGTTAATTTTTAGTTCGTAATATATTACAAATGCGCAACATATTCAATTGTAACAGACTCCAGTTTATGGTCATTATGTAATTATCCTGCCCGTTAGTTTAATCCGCACTCAATAATGGAGTATTCGACATCAAACGGATATTCCCTTCATATCTCGTCGTTTTGAAACTCCAGAAAGCGGTAAAAAAAATTTTGAGGTGGCACTCTTTTGAAATAGCAAAGTTCCGGATTATGGACTCATATTGTCTAAAATATACAGCTTCGCTATGCTAATATCAATCGCATTGTTCCGATACTGACTCGTCAAGATAATGTTTCCGATGATCTCCTGTATGGACGAATAGAGAAAGGCGAGAGGGGCGGCGCACTAGGCGATGGAGGAGCTGCGCTGCGAAGGCGTCGATTTCGATCGAAACGTCGAGCTGGGCATCATGATCGAGGTTCCGTCCACGGCGATTATGGCGGACAGCTTTGCGCACGAGGTCAATTTCTTCAGCATCGGAAAGAACGATCTCGGTCAGTACACGCTGGCCGTCAGTAAAAAAGCTGTAAGCTGCTGAATTACGTATCGGAAGTTGGTGTCCTTCGTTCCGAAATAAAGGAATTGCGTCAAGTATCTTGTCATTTTTGAAGCAGGAAGCGGCTCGGGCGGGATTTAGATCCTTACTCCTCGAAACCGGGCCTATGCAGCCCGAGTCGATAGCGCTGTACAAGAAATTCGGATTTATCGATATCGATCCTTTTGGAGAATATGTCGAACATCCGAGGAACAACCTCAAGACGCTTGTCCTCCATTTCGTTAGAGCAGGTGTTTTTTGCTTGGAACTCCCTGCCGTGCAACATTTTAACCGGACATCGCGTTTAGGAGATTGAAAACAGCAAATATGGAGGCTTAGCTTCAGGGGTTGTTTTCTTACATAGGTTATTACAGGAGGTATGTGACATCATGAAACCATTCAAAGTACTCGGGACTGTCCTGGCCGGCGCGCTGCTGGCAACCAACGTCGTATCCGCTGCTCCAGGCGAGTCTGCGACGGTAAAACCGCTGCCGATTTCCGCTCCTGCTCCGCAGGATTCCTACGGCGGTCTTAAGTTTGTTCTCGTGATCGATGGAAAAGGATTTTCTCCCGAAGAGAACCCGATATACGTAGGCGCTAAAAATCAAATTATGGTACCGATTCGCGCTGCAGCCGAAGCGCTTGGCTATAAGCTGACCTGGAAGCAGGATACCCAGTCGCTGGAGCTGGTTCAAGGCAACCAATGGTTAACCCTTCAGATCGGACAAGACCAATACGGCTTTGCCAAAATGCTTGTTCCGCTCGAAGCGGCGCCGGAGTTAACGAATGAGAAAACGTATGTTCCGCTGTCCTATTTCGAAAAGGTGATGAAGCTTCAAGTAAAGGTGAACGCGACGGGTACGATTACTATCCATTCCAAGAAGCAAGAAAACGAAGAACAGGTTGTGAGCACGACCAAGCAAGGAACGATCACGAGCATCACCTATCGCGATAAAGGCGGAGAGATCGGCCTTAACGGCTATAGGCACGGCGTCCGACTGAACATTTCGGGCGAAACGGAAATCGTATCCGACAATAACCAGAAGCTGACGCTCGCCGATTTGCAGCTCGGCATGTCCATCGAAGCGGAACACGGTCTGGCGATGGCCATGAGCATGCCGCCGATGACCCATGCGAAAAAAATTATCGTGAAACAAAGCTCTGCCGCGCAGCAAACTTTAGGCACGGCAGGGGAGATCGAGGAGATTACTTCTTCGGCGGATGGGACAACGCGTCTTTCGATCAAAGGGAATAAGCTTAGCGACGGATCGCATGACACGGTAGTCCTGAATGTGGCAGAGGATACACCTGTGATCGGAACGAAGGATAATCAGCCGGTTGCCGCACATCAGCTTAAAAAAGGCGATAAAGTGTATGCCTTCTATGGTCCGATCTTGACCAAAAGCTTGCCGCCAATGGGCCAAGCCGTCAAAATCGTTGTCGAAAACTAAGTTTAGGCTCCAGCTCGGGAGCCCTATTTTTTTGGCCATCAGTCGAGAGCGCTTAGCGGGGGAATGAAGAGAAGCCGATTCTCTGCTTAGAGAGAACCGGCTTCCCGATGATTAAAGCTTCTTGCTCACAAAGGCCATACCTATTGCCAATACGAGAAAATAGATAGGCATGGTTAATAACGAACCGTCGTGAAGATAACTCATCCCGCTGGTAATCAGGCTGACCACTACGTAATAGCCCAATCCGAAAATGGCTCCCGCGGTACCAAGGACATCGCCGTAATTGACGAGCGCCAGACTCAGGCAGTTAGGAATGGCCATACCGATTCCTAGCAGGAGGATAAAGATTGAAGCTACCATGAATGCCAATCCTGCTGCGGAAGGGCTCATGCCATAAAGTGCGAGAACGGTGAGACATACGGCCCCCGCCATCGTGATGAGGGAACCAAGAAAAATAATTTTTTCTGCCCGGATCCGGTTTAGCAGTTTTTTCGACAGCATCGCACCGATAATGGAAGACAGCGCCACGAAAATTCCTAAAAAACCAAACACACCTGGACTCATGTGAAAAAACTCGATAAAAATGAACGGGGCCTCGGCATAGTAACTAAACAAAATGCCGTTTGTCGTTCCTATAAGAAAACCGAATGCCCATACTCTTTTGTCAGAAATCAAGCGCTTGGCTACAGAAAACGTACGAATGCCGGAGCTCGTGGAAACTCTTGTCTCGGGCAGAGAAACCAATGCGTACGTAAAAATCGCGGCGCTCATGACAACCAGAGTGAAGAACACAGCTCTAAAACCGAACGCTTGATCGACCCATCCTCCAATTAACGGCCCGATGGCCGGTGTAAAGGCAAGAGCCGCAGAGATCTGAGCAAACACAGCATGACGCTTGGCTCCATCGATACTCTCACGAAGTATGGTTTGAGTCACTACCGAGCCGGTGCTGGCGCCAAAAGCCTGAATGAACCGGCTTACCAGCAACCATTCCGCCGAACCGGACAGGTAACATCCCAAGCTGCCCAGGGCATAAACCAAGATTCCCCAAAGCATAGAGGGACGCCGCCCAATGGAATCCGAAAGCCTTCCCCAGCAAAAAACGCCAACGGCGAAACCGAGGAAATATATACTGAGTGTCAATTGGATTGCATTGCCGGTTGTATGCAGGCTCTTCGCGATATCCGGTAATGAAGGTGTATAGATCGTTTCGCTAATTTGTGGGAAAGCCATAAGGACAATTAACAACAGTAAAGATGGTGATGAGATTTTTCTTTGCACAGCCAATTCCCCCTATAATTCAAAAATCTCAATGGGCTGGCAAAGAAATTACGGGATAGGGGGTTTGCATTTAGTCAATCTGGAAAAGGATAGCATTATTTTTTCACCTTTGTTCTTTTATAGGGGGAAGTCTACAGTGCATTTTAGCAGGATTTCGGGAGTCTGTCGACAATTCTTGCTTTATTCCATCTGGAAATAACAACGTATCGGCCTTGGCGGTGTTCAATATTTTTCTGATTGGACGGGGCTGCTGGGCGCGGGAATGAGTGTTCTCGGTTTTATGGTGTTGTATGCGTGGCGTAGAAAACGGCAGCGGCGTGCGATTTGAAAGCTCACCTGGATATATCTCAAGGTGATCGTTTAATTTCAACAATTTATCGAATATGCTTTGATAGAGCTGATTGATCAGGAAATTACCGTGCGCCATTATTAGTTTATGGGATGTCTCTTTTTATGCATAACAAATATTAACTTCGTGCATAGTAATAGGTGAACATAGGCTAAGAAGGAGGCAACATGAAGATGAAACAAAGTGACAAAGAGAAAGCGGCCGAGGCGAACCGGTTGAATTTTTATGACCGTACCGACGACGTGGTGAACGAAGTGCCTGCGACGACGGATGTAAACGAAGCCGTCGAGGCGATCACTTCGCATATCAATAAATACGATGTACCGGATGAGTTGGAGACAAAATAGGAACGGTCCAAGCGCGCACAGGATAACCTGCTGCGTGCTTTTTTTAGAGCGAACAATCGTGAAAGTGTGATAAAAATCACATTTTCGCAAATGCTATGGGTGGTTTGAATTGGAACGCGAGGAGTTGTATTCATGAATCGCATGAACCCAAGGTTGGATTCCATGATCATCGGGCTCGACGTGGGGTCGACTACTGTAAAAGCGACCGTGGTTGACCCACACACGAAGGAGATCGTTTGGGCAGATTACCAGAGGCATCATACGAAGCAAGCGGAAAAAGCGCTCGACTTTCTGGTGGCGATCGGAAACGAGTTTCCGGATGTCAGGCCTGAACATATCCGGGTTTTTGCTACGGGCTCCGGGAGCAGCCCCATCGCTCCTCATATCGGGGCCAAATTTGTGCAGGAAGTCAACGCGGTTACGATGGCGGTGGAGCATCTCCACCCCGATGTGGGAAGCGTAATCGAACTCGGGGGACAAGACGCCAAGATCATCATTTTCAAGGAGAATACGGAGACCGGCAACAAACAGGCGCTGACGTCGATGAACGACAAATGCGCGTCCGGTACCGGCGCAACCATCGATAAATGCATGATCAAGGTCGGCATGCCGATGGACGAAGTAGGCAAGCTGCACTTCGACGACAGCAAGCTGCATCATGTCGCAGCCAAATGCGGCGTATTCGCCGAAACGGATATCGTCAATCTCGTTAAAAGCGGGATTCCTTCACCGGAAATCATGTGCTCTTTGGCGGATGCTATCGTCATGCAGAATCTTTCCGTGCTAACTCGGGGGAACACGCTTCGGCACCGTGTGCTGCTGTTGGGGGGACCGAACACGTATTTGCCTTTCCTGCAGGAATGTTGGAGGCTCCGGATTCCGCAAACCTGGCGGGAGCGGGGGTACGATTATCCGCAAGACATGCCTGTCGAGGAATTGATTTTCGTTCCCGACAATTCCCAGTATTATGCGGCCTATGGCGCTGTGCTGTACGGCATGCACGAGCCGGCAGAAGCGGGACTGTATACAGGGCTGGAAGGGCTAAAGGAGTTTATCGCCCACGGCCGGAAAGCTAAGCTCGGCGAAAAAGCCGGTCCTCCGCTCGCAGCGGGCCGGGGTGAATTGGAACAATTCCGTGAGCATTATCGGATTCCTCAATTCACCCCGACTGCATTTAGCCCGAAGCAGAAAGTTCGTGCCGCCATCGGTCTTGACGGCGGGTCCACGTCGTCCAAAGCGGTCCTTGTCGATGAAGAGGGCGCCATTTTACTGAAGGAATACCAGCTCTCCAAAGGCAACCCACTGGAAGATACTAAAGAAATGTTGATGCGCATCCGCGACAAAGTGCGGGCTCAGGGGGCCGAGCTTGAGATTATCGGGTTCGGCGCGACCGGTTACGCCGCGGACGTATTGGAAAAAACGCTGCAAGCGGATGTCAATATCGTGGAAACGGTAGCCCATATGATGAGCGCCGTTCATCAGTTCGGGGACATCGACGTTATCTGCGATATCGGTGGCCAGGACATCAAAGTGCTGTTTCTCAAAAACGGGGATATCCGCAACTTCAAGCTGTCCAACCAATGCTCCGCCGGAAACGGGATGCTGCTGCAAGCGATGGCGGATCAGTTCGGCATTCCGGTCCAGGAATATGCCGACACGGCTTTCAGCGCGGATCTGAGCCCGAAATTTTCGTATGGTTGCGCGGTATTTTTGGATGCGGACCGGGTCAACTTCCAGAAAGAGGGATATTCCAAGGAAGAATTGCTGGCCGGTTTGGCTATGGTTTTGCCGAAAAACGTGTGGCAGTACGTCGTGCAGGTTCCGCGCATGTCCGAATTGGGGCGGAAATTCGTCCTGCAGGGAGGAACGCAGTACAACTTGGCCGCCGTCAAGGCGCAAGTCGACTATATTAAGCAGCGGGTTCCCGATGCCGAAGTGTACGTGCATCCCCATCCAGGAGAAGCAGGTGCAATCGGGGCGGCCATGGAGACGCTGCGCGTCGTGAAACGGCGGGGGTACTCTACTTTCCTCGGCCTCGATGCCGCTATTAACCTGCGCTACGTATCGCGAAACGACGAATCCACCCGGTGCCATTTTTGTCCCAACCAATGCAGCCGTACCTTTATTGACTCCGAGACGCCGGACGGAAAAACCGCCCGCTATATTTCCGGTTTCAGCTGCGAAAAAGGAACGGTGGAGGATAAAGAAGCTGTCGTTAAGCTGACCCGGGATCGGCAAGAACTGAAAAAGCATTACCCCAATCTGGTGGACTATGAAGCGCGCCGCATGTTCCAGCATTTCTACGATGCGGAGCCGCTGCCCGAAGCCGGGACACAGGTGGAAGACATCCGTCTGAAACGTAGCTTGCTCGGGCTTGGCGGCATGCGCAGAATCTCTTACCGGAGGCCGCTTAACCGTTCTTCCGCCGAAGCTGCGGAAAGGCGAAGCCAAATCCGCATCGGCATTCCGAAGGTGCTGAACATTTGGTCGACCGCGCCGTTTTGGCGGACTTATTTCGAAACGCTCGGTGTCCCCCAGCGGAACATCGTATTCAGCGACAATACGAGTGAGGAAATGTGGCAGGAAGGCGGCAAATACGGATCAATCGATCCATGCTACCCTTCCAAAGTGGCCCAGGCTCATGTGCACAACCTGCTGTTCAAGCACCATGCGAAAGCGCCGCTCGACTACATTGTGTTTCCGTGCATCACTCATATTCCGACTCACATGCAAAATGTAATGGACTCCGCCAGCTGCCCGATCGTAGCCGGAGCCCCGAATGTCATCAAGGCTGCGTTTACCAAAGAGGTGAATTTTTTTGAAACGAGAGGGGTCGTCTATCTGGACCCGGCCGTAACCTTCACCGAACCGAACATGATGAAGAAGCAGCTTTATGAGGCGTTTGCGGAGCATCTACAGATGACCGAGGATGAAAGCGACTTTGCCACCGAACAAGGCTGGAGAGCGATGGAGCTGTTCGACGAGGAAATGCAGGAAAAAGGTAAATCGATTCTGGAGCAGGTCGAACGGGAAAACCGTCTCGCCATTCTGATGATCGGCCGGCCGTACCATTCCGATCCCGGTCTGAATCATGGCGTGCTGGAGGAATTTCAGGTGCTCGGGTATCCCATTCTGTCCATGCGGTCGATTCCGAAAGACGAAACTTGGCTGAATCGGTTTTTCAAGGACGATTTGCAAAGCGGAAGAGTGAACTACGCGCTTGAGGTAACGGATGTCTGGCCGGAAAATTTCAGTTCCAACAGCGTTCAAAAGGTGTGGGCAGCTAAATTCGCCGCGCGTCATCCGAATGTAGCTGTGCTCGATCTGTCCAGTTTCAAATGCGGGCATGATGCGCCGACCTACGGGCTGATCGACTCGATTATTTCGGCGGTAGGCACACCGTTTTCCGCCTTGCACGATATCGACGCCAACAAACCGAGCGGCTCGATCAAAATCCGCGTCAAGACTTACGCCCATAGTCTGGGACTTCATGAGGAGCGGCTGCAGGACTTGGCCCATAAAAAAGCGGAACTGGTTGCGCGATTGGAGCAAAAACGCGCCGAGCTGTTGGGTACGAAGCAAGACGGACAGGCAGAGGTTATTTGACACAATTACTAAAATAAAGGAGTGAATCCGATCATGGCGAACGCAGGCAAAAAGAAAAGGACCGAAGATCCATTGTCCATTGAGGAGCGACTGCTGCAATTTCAAAAGGAACAGGAGAAAGCGTTGGGGTTGGATCAGGCAAACCGGCACCAATGGTTCGATCCCGTTCCGCGCCAGTTTTTAGCCAAAGACAAATCAACGACGACGCTGCTGTTCGGCGGACTGACGATGGCGCACGATTATTTGGTGGAAGGGGCGCTCAAGGGGCTCGGGTATACCGTCAAGCATATGGAATGTCCGGATAACGAGTCCTTGCGCTTCGGAAAAGAATTTGGCAACCGCGGCCAGTGTAATCCGACGTACTTTACGGTCGGCAATCTGATCAAATATTTGCACCACCTGCGCGATGTAGAAGGAAAGTCGAAGGAAGACATCGTTCGCAACTACCTGTTCATTACAAGCGGTTCTTGCGGCCCGTGCCGGTTCGGCACCTACGTGACGGAGTACCGGAAAGCTTTGCGCGATGCCGGGTTTGATGGCTTTCGGGTTCTCCTGTTCCAGCAGACGGACGGGCTGAAGCAGGCGACAGGCGGGGAGTCGGCGCTGAAGCTGGATACGTCGTTTTTTCTCAGCTTTTTGAAAGCCGTGCTGCTGGGAGACATCTTAAACGCGCTCGCCTACCGCATTCGTCCCTACGAAGTGGAGCCCGGTTCGACCGATGCCGCCCTGGAACGGTGCAAGCGGCTTATTTACGAAGCTTTGAGCGGACGCAAACGGCTGAGGCCAGCGCTCGTCACAAGCCGACGGGTGCTGGAAACGATCCGGGTGGACCGTACCCGGGTCAAACCGAAAGTGAGTATTATCGGGGAATTTTGGGCAATGACCACGGAGGGGGACGGTAACTACCAGCTGCAGCGCTTTTTGGAAAGCGAGGGAGCCGAGGTGGAAGTGCAGTCGATGACGGCTTGGATCCTGTACCTGATTTGGGAGGGACGCTACGATACCATCAGGCGTAAGCATCTGCGCGAGGCCGATTCCGGCAAATACGGTTTGCAAGGGAAAAATCCGTTCTTGCGCTTGCGCATGTTTGGGCTGGCGGACCGCGTCCTCCGCGTGATGTTCCAATCCTATGCAAGAGCGCTCGGGCTGTACGATTATCACCTGCCCAACATGGAGGAAATTGCCAGCGTTGCTCACGAACACTATAACAACCATCTGCGGGGCGGGGAGGGCCATATGGAAGTAGGCAAGCTGATTCTGAACGTCGCGAAGCGGAAAGTCAACATGACGATTTCCGTCAAGCCGTTCGGGTGCATGCCGTCCTCCGGCGTTTCCGATGGGGTTCAGTCGCTTATCACCGAAAAATACCCCGATGCGATCTTTCTGCCGATCGAGACGACAGGAGACGGCGCAGTCAACGTGTACAGCCGCATCCAGATGATGCTGTTCAAAGCCAAGCAGGCGGCGCAGAAAGAGTTTGACGAAGCATTATTGAATAAAGGCATCGCCGACGAACGTCTTCAGCAAATCAAGCATTGCCGGAAAGGGAACCGTCCTCTGCGGACCAACCCTCATGTCGTCGCTTGTACAGCGGCCAATTTCATTTACGGTATGCGCGGCGGGGGCAGCGGATTTTCTTTCCGCCGTTACAAACAGGAAATTCAAAAGGTATAGTTCGCCAGCTCTTACAGGCTCCTGGCTTGGGTCAGGGGCCTTTTCCGGTTGTTCGTTCTGCAACGAATAACATGGGCAAACTTGCGACACCTTTTACAAAGGGAGGTGAACCATTCATTGGTCTGGATCATTGTGGCACTCATCCTGTTCATTATGCAAATCGCAGCGGTCATCGTCTTTGAATTTTCGCGACCGTATAAAGCACTCACCTGGATGGTTATTCTGTTTCTGTGTCCGCCGCTGGGGTACTTGCTCTATTTTTTTGTCGGGAAAGAATACGCGTGCAAGCTTCTCATGAACCGGGAAGAGCGGATGCTGCTGGAGCAAATTAAAGAAGAACTTTCCGACCGCGGCAGGGGTGAAACGAAGCAGGGAAGGCGGCTTAGTGTCAAGCCTAATGACAGGGTGCATACGATGCTGGAAAACGCTGCCGCTATCCCCGTTACTGACGGCAACGCAACGACCGTGTACGCGGAAGGCACACAGGCCTTTAACGACATGTTGAAAGATATTGCGATGGCCAAGCGCCATATCCATATCGAATCTTACATCATTCGTAACGACCAACTCGGGATTCGGTTTCAGCAGTTGCTGATCCGAAAGGCGCAGGAAGGGGTGAAAGTGCGGCTGCTGTATGACGGAATCGGCTGCCACCGGTTGCGAAAGTCTTTTATCAACCAGCTTAAGGAGGCCGGTGTGGAGGTCGAATGTTTTTTTCCTCTCTTGCTTTCTTTAGTCAATCGGCATATCAACTTCCGCAATCACAGGAAAATCATCGTCCTAGACGGGAAAATCGGGTATTTCGGCGGTTTAAACATAGGGGATGAATATATTGGAAAAGATTCAAAAGTGGGTTATTGGAGGGATACGCATTTTCGCATCGAGGGCGATGCCGTATTATGGATCCAGTATACGTTTTTGATCGATTGGTTTCTTATTAAAGGGGAGCTCTTGACCGATCCGGACTACTATCCGGTTCAGGAAAAGAAAGGGAACGATCGGGTGCAGATCGTCAAAAGCGGACCGGACGAAACAAGCATGCTTGAACTTATTTTTTCCTGCACCGTTTCGGCCAAGAAAAGAATTTACATCGAAACGCCGTACTTCGTACCGGACCCCGGCCTATTGTTGGCACTGAAAACAGCCGCTACCAGCAGAGTTGACGTCCGTATTATCTTGCCTGCCGTCCCTGATCACCAAATTGTTTATTGGGCATCGTTGTCCTACGTAAAAGAATTGTTGCAGTCGGGGGTCCGCTTTTATTTCTATGAGAAAGGGTTCATCCATGCGAAGGTCATTATAGCCGATGATTTGGCATGCTCCGGCTCTGCAAACATGGACATTCGCAGCTTTTGCAGTCAATTTGAACTGGGAGCTGTTTTTTTTGACGGGAGAGTCGTGGACCGTTTGGTTCGCGATTTTGTCAGAGATCTGAGCGTGAGCAAGGAAGTCCTGCTGCCGCAGTTTGAAAGCCGGTCGAAATTCCAGAAATGCAAGGAGACGTTTGCCCGTCTGCTTTCCCCCTTGTTTTAGAGGCCCGCGAAGGAGGAAGGCAGGAGCAGGCCTCATTTGTGCTTCAAAATAACGGCGAGAGTGCCCGGGCAAGGGACTCTTTTATTTTCTGGATTACATGCCGTTTACGGAATTCCACAAGCAATATCTCCGAACTTGCATGCAAATCCCGCTTGAAATCTTCCTCGAAGCGATCAACGACCTGGCGCTCAAAAAAAATAGCATGGACTTCGAACTGGTCATAAAAGCTGCGCATATCCATATTGGCCGTGCCGCAGCAAGCCAAGTCATCGACAATCATCACTTTGGCATGAATGAACCCTTTGTCATACTGAAAAATATGAACTCCCGCCTCAAGCAGCTCCTGGACAAAGGATAAAGTAGCCCATTGCACAAGCTTGGAGTCGGAAACCTTCGGGATAATAATGCGAACGTCAATTCCGCTCGCGGCAGCCGTTTTTAAAGCCATCAAGATGCTCGGGTCCGGAATAAAATAAGGCGTCTCAATATAGATCCGTTCCTTTGCCGAAGCAATACAAGAGAAAAACATCTCCAGTATTGTGTCTCTATGCCCGTCCGGACCGCTTTTAATTATTTGCACAATTTCGTTCCCCGGTGAACCAACCATTGGAAAATAATTAGATCCGGTTAATGATACTCCTTTGACAAAAAACCAATCGGTTACAAATGTATACTGAAGCCATAAAACGGCATCGCCTTTCACGCTCAGATGAGTGTCACGCCAAAACCCAAGCTTCGAATCTTTCCCCAAATATTCGTCCCCGATATTCAAACCGCCGAAAAAGCAGATTTTGCCATCGATAACCAATATTTTTCTGTGATTGCGGTAATTGAGCCGCTTGTCGATGAATGCGCTCCATAGGGGGGAAAAGCATCCCGTCTCGACGCCGGCGTCATGCAGTTGTTTCAAATATTTCTCATTCAGTTGATGACTGCCGATCCCGTCATAAAGAAGGCGTACCTTCACCCCTTGGTTTGCTTTTTGAATCATCAATTGCTGGAAGCGAGTGCCGATATTGTCATCGCGGACAATGTAAAACTCAATATGGATATGGTCCTCAGCCGCGGTCATCGCTTCCAACATGGCTTCAAAGGCATGAGCCCCATCAGGAAAAACGGTTGTCTCGTTGTGAACGGTGATTGGGGCGGACGGTATGTTTTGGAGTAACGCAAGCAGACGTTTTTGATGCCAAATGGATTCATGGGGCAATTCTTCTGCTGCCCGCTTCCTGCAATGAGCCAACAAATCCGTCTTGATTTGTTCTAAATTTGTGCTTGTATATTGCGGTCGAGAAGCGTATTTTTTCGCAATAAAAAAATACAACAGGATTCCGATGAGCGGGAAAATAAACTGAATGATAATCCATGCAACAGCTTTATGAGGACGATGGTGTTCAATGATGACAATCAGTGCAATCTGAACGATGAAAAGTAGTAGTCCAATCATAATCCACAGCAAATTTTTAGCCTGCCTTATCGAAATAGGTTGATCAATCGTATTTTCCCAAAAACTTGTTAAAAACATGCATCATTCTCGAATTCGCGGTGTTTTCGGATGGAGGGAGGACCTTTATTCCTCTTCATTTCTCAGACATTTATCTGATTCTGTCTCCTAACTGCCCAAAATAGATGTATTGAATATATTTTTCAAAGAAGATTTTCACTATAATTTGAACATATCAAGCATACGAAACCTTTGATATCTTTAAAATGGATTCATTAACTGAGGAGGATTCTAATGTCTACAGTTTTATTTGTAAAAGCAAATTTCCGTCCAATCGAACAGGCTGTTAGTGTAAAACTTTATAAGGCTTTTCTCGATAGTTATAAAAAGTCCCATCCTGAAGATCTGATTATCGAGCTGGATCTGTTCTCAGAAAATCTACCTTATTATCATGCAGATACACTTAACGGTATTTTTAAATTGGCGACAGGTGTGGAATTAAATTCAGAAGAAAAAGAAGCGACAGATACTATGAATAAGTATCTTACACAATTTCTCGAAGCTGATAAGGTTGTATTTGCGTTTCCTCTATGGAACTTTACTGTACCTGCTGTGTTACATACCTATTTTGATTATTTATGTCAAGCGGGTAAAACTTTCCGATATACTTCAGAAGGTTCAATTGGTCTACTTCCTGACAAGAAAGTAGCTCTCTTAAATGCAAGAGGTGGTGTCTATTCTGAAGGACCTTTAGCCTCTAAGGAAATGGCCGTAAACTATGTAACGAACATGATGAATTTTTTCGGTATAAAAGACCTTACAACAGTTATCGTAGAAGGTCACAATCAGTTCCAGGATAAAGCGGTAGATATTATTCAAAATGGAATTGAAAGAGCAGCTAAAGCGGCAGAAACCTTCTAAATATATGTGCTCAACTCCCCACAGAGTTGAGCACTTTTTTTCGTTTTTCAACTGATGTATTTCTTAATTTATACATGAATCTAAGTGAAAAA